>NZ_JACCBI010000001.1:3025499-3650999 GCF_013407835.1 Agromyces atrinae
AAGCGCGCGGCCGTGCTGCGAACCTGGGCGGCGGAGCGCATACCGACGACGACCGACTCGACAGCAGGGTGACGAAGCGGGAACTGCACGGCGGCGGCGGGGAGATCGACGCCCACGCTCCTGCAGGTCGTCGCGAGCGAACGAGCCGCGGCGATCACGTCGGGAGAGGCCTGCTCATAGTCGAAGACCGCGTCGTCGGAAATCGACGATGAACTAAGCAGGCCCGAGTTATAGACCGCTGCGGCGACGACCGCGACTCCGCGCTCGAGAGCGGCGGGAAGCAGATCATCCAGCGCAGTGCGGTCGAGGAGCGTGAATCGACCCGCCACCATCACGACATCGACGTCGCACTCGCGAACGAAGCGCGTGAGCATCGCTGTCTGGTTCATGCCGGCCCCGATCGCACCGATCACGCTCTCGTCGCGCAGCTCGACGAGAGTGTCGACCCCGGTCGTGGATGCCTCATGCCAGTGCTCGTCGGGATCGTGGAGGTACACGATGTCGAGGCGATCCAGCTGCAGTCGGTTCAGACTCTCTTCGATCGAGCGAAGGATACCGTCGCGGCTGAAGTCCCACTCGCGCCGGTGCGTCGCCGGAACGGCGAACCCGTCCGAGTCCTGCTGTCCGGCCGCGGCGAGGTCAGGTGTGGGGGTGAGCAACCGGCCGACCTTGGTGGACACGACGAATTTGTCGCGAACTCGACCCTTCAATGCTTCGCCGAGACGTCGTTCCGACAGCCCGAGGCCATAGTGCGGCGCAGTGTCGAAGTATCGTATGCCGCTCCGCCATGCCTCATCGACTGCGCTGCGTGCTTCATCGTCGGAAGTGGCGCGGTAGAGGTTTCCGATCTGCGCGGCACCGAATCCGAGTCCGGTGGCGACGGCCCCTCGAAGTGGGCGCGTGGGCGTCATGGTCGCCTCCTAGCGAGTGCGGTGTCGGTAGACATGGGCTGTATTCGGGAATCGAGAAGATCCCCGCGGAGGTGCCGGCATGGTCAGTCGAGGTGCCAGACTTCGTCGAAGATCTCCCAGTTCGGTGCCGTCGAATCCTCGCGGAGCGGCCGCTGGCAGGGGGCGGTGTGAGTCCACCACTCCTGAGTGATCGGATCGGAGGCCATCCTCTGCTGGTCTGCGTCGAAATCGTCACCGACATACTCGTAGTAGGCGATGATCACGTCATCGAGCGAGAAGATCGTGAAGTTACGGATGCCGCTTTCGCTGATCGTCTTCTCGACTTGTGGCCAGACCATACGGTGCAGCGCGAGGTACTCGTCACGCTTCTCGGGCACGAGGCGTGCCGCCATGCCGAAACGCCGCACGCTGTCGCCGCTCACTCCTTGGTACCGCCCGCCGTCATGCCGCTCACCAGGAAGCGCTGCGAGAAGAGGAAAATCACCAAAACGGGCGCGACGGACACGATCGTCGCAAGAGCGAGCACGGGCAGACTGATCGTCACGGACGCGGAACTCGTGGGGTTGAACAGCGGAACGTTGGAGAGCAGCTCGACGAGACCGACTTGGATCGGAGACTTGCGGCCGGGAGCCGTGACGAAGGGGAGGAAGTAGTTGTTCCAGTTGCCGACGAGGTTAAAGAACCCGACCAGAGCGATCACGGGTGTCGCGAGCGGCATGGCTATCTTCAGGAACACCCGGAGCTCCCCAGCCCCGTCGATCCTGGCCGCGTTCAGGAGATCCTTCGACACGCTCGTCGAGAAGTAGATGTACGCGAGGTACACGCCGAAGGGGAAGAACGAGAAGGGGAGGATGACGGCGAGCGGGTTTCCGATCAGTCGTACGGCCGATAGCTCGAGGAAGATCGGAAGTACGAGTGCTGTATTGGGGATGAGCATGACGACGAGCGTCAGCATGAGGAGCGCTTTGCGGAAGCGGAACTCGGTGAGTGCGAGCGCGTAGCCTGCCGGGATGCTCACCGCGAGCGTGATTACGAGCGCGGCGCCGCTGTAGAGCACTGAGTTGCCGAGCCACGTCCAGATGATGCCGCCCTGGAAGGCCGTCAATGCCTGCCAGTTCGAGGCAAGCGTGTCGACGGTGCCCATGCTGAACGGTGCGCTGAGCAGCAGCTCTCCTGAAGTCTTCGTGGGAGCAAGGAGCAGCCAGACGATCGGAACGGCGAAGAACAGGACAAAGAAGCCGAGCACGACGATGACGAGCGCTCGGCTCACCCATCGTGAGGGTGTCATCGAATGGGGGGTGTCTCGGCGAGGGGTGCGCTTCTGCGCGCTCCGTGTGGAATCGAGATCAGTCGCGCTCAAAGAGTCCTCCTCGGAAGACGAACATCGCCGACAGGGCCGCCGCCACGATGAGCAGCAGGAGCGAGATTGCGGCGGAGCCGTTGAAGTCGCCCTGGCGGAAGGCGTACAGGTAGGCGAGTTGGTTGATGGAGTAATCAGGCGGGACAACGCCCTTCGAAGCCTGCGAGAGGACGCGGGGCTCGACGAACAACTGAGTTCCCGCCGCGAGAGACATCACTGCCATGTAGGAGATCCACTTGCGAAGGAGCGGGATCTGGATCTGCCAGGCCGTCTGCACAGGGCCGGCGCCATCGATACGTGCCGCTTCCATGATCTCGCCAGAGATGTTGTTGAGCGCTCCGTACATGATGACGATCCATCCGCCTGCGCCGGTCCAGAATGCGATGACCGTGAAGATGATCGGCAGATTGTCGATCGAGACGGTCTGCACGAAGTTCTCGAAGCCGAACGACCGGAGGATGAAGGCCACGGGGCTGACCGAGGGGTCGAGGAGGAAGAGCCACAGCATCACGCTCGATGCTCCGGCGAGGGCGCCCGGGATGTAGTAGACGAATCGGAAACTGCTCGAGAGCCAGCGCCGCCCGATGGAGTGAACGACGAGTGCGAGAAGCACGACGAAAACGAGCAGGCACGCCAGGTAGATCAGGAGATAGATCGCGACGTGACCCACAGCGGGCAGAAAGCGGTAGTCGCCGAAGACAGTGGCGAAGTTGGCGACGCCGGCGAACGAGCCGTCCTCAGTGAACGCCAGGTACACCGTGTAGAGCGTGGGCACGATGCCGAAGAACAGCAGCAGGATCGCGTAGCCCGAGACGAAGATGTATCCGACGCGTGCTTGCGAGCGGTCGGGCCTCCGCGAATGCGGTCGGCGTGTCCGCCGCCGCTCCGCAGAGGGAGCGACGACGGACACGTTCGATGGTGTGGAGATGAGAGCTCCTTTGCTCACGCGGACAATGCTGCCGCGGTGGATGACGACTACTTGACGGTGTAGCCCTGGACCTGTGCTGAATTCTCGTACTCCGCCTGCAGGTCCGGAACGAGTTCGCTCAGAGTCTTGCCTGCTGCCAGTCCGGGGATGACGACGGAGGAATACGCCGTCTCAGGGCTGAACGAGGGGAAGCCCCACCCGCTCCACACGCTTCCGGCGGCCTTCGTGATCGCAGACTGGAACTCGCCGGCAAAGTATCCGGAGGCTTCCTGGGTCGCCAGCCATGTGTCTGCTGTCGAGGCGTAAGCGGGCAGTCCTGTGGCGAGCTCGGCCGCCGTGTCGGAGCTGCTCACGTACTCGAGAAACTTCGCCACACCGTCGAGGTTCTTGGAGTGGCTGGAGCCGTACCAGACGCCGCCGCCGACATTGCCGGTCACTTCGTTCTGGCCCTCCCAGTGCAACGGCGCGGAAGCGCCGATGGCACCCGCCGGAGCGTTCACACTGTCGGGGTTCTGGAAGATCGCACCGGCGAACCACGCCGGGCCGGGGGTTCCGAGCAGCTTGTCGCCGTACGTGCTGACGAAGTCCGCTCCGAAGACGCTGTCCTGAACGAGCGTGCCGTTCGCGAGCATGTGATCGATGAGTTCGGTGACCTTCTTCGAGTTCTCGTCATCGAAGTCGCTCGAGAACGTGTCGCCCTCGACCTGGAAGATCGGCGCTTCGCCGCTCCAGTAGTACGTGTACGGACCAGCGAACGAGTCGCCGACCGATCCGAGGATGTAGCCCGGGTGCTCGGCAGCCACCTTGTCGCTCAGCTCCTGGTACTCCTCCCACGTCGTGGGGATCTCGTAGCCGAACTCGGACATGAGCGGCTCGTTGTACCAGTAGACGACGGGAGCCAGGTCATTCCGCACGCCGTAGACCTTGCCGTCGACCGTCATGGGGTCTAGGGCGCCGGGAGTGAAGCCGTCGAGGAACTCGTCGGACATCAGGCCCTCGTTGAGGACTGCGGCGAAGGGTTCCGCGCCGTTCTGGCCGACGCTCGCCCACGCGGTGTCGTTCTGCTGCGTCGAGAAGACGGCGTCAGGCCATCCTTCACCCGACTGGTCGAAGAGGGCGACCTTGGTCTTGAACGAGTCGCTACCTCCCGCGCTGCCGTCGTAGGTCTCGATGTTGACCGTGAGGTCAGGGTTGTCGGCCTGGAAGGCCTTCGCGATCGGTTCGCGTGCTGCATCGACCCAGATCGTCAGGGGAGCTGCGGGGTCTTGTTCGACCGATGCGAAGCCGAACTCGTCGCTCGTGCCCGCCGATCCTGCGCTGCAGGCGGTGAGCAGTGCGACAGCGGCCAGTGCGGATGTCGTGATAGTGAGAGTTCGGGTGAGGCGACGGCGAGAGCGTCGTTGCTGTGTCATAGTGCGTCCCTTTGTGTATCGGCGTCATTGTCGTGAAAGGTCCACCTCATGGTGGTGTGAAGCTAGTACATCATACATCGTACCTAATGCTCAATGCGTGTTCGTAGGGAGAGAAAGCGCATCTTGGCGACCGTGCTCGCGCGCCTCCTCCACGAGCTGTGCGACGCGTCGTCGAGACCGCCGACGAGCGCTGATGACGGCACCGAGAAGCAGCGCGGCACCGAGAAGGACGATCAGCTGCGGCCACGGCACCGCGGCGACGGACGCCTCGGCCGTGACCGGAGAGAGATCGGATCGGGTTCCGTCGAGGGTGACGGCGGTCGCACCGACCGTCGCATGCGCAGCGACGACGAACAGCGGCCAGACGTCATTCACAGCGACAGTCATCGTGCGGGTTTCGCCGGGAAGAAGCTCCGGAACATCACTGCCCGGCTGAGGGTACGTCATGCTCTGTCCGCCGACGTCGACGGCGCCTGACGCGCGAACGATGGTGTTGCCGAGATTTACGACGTCGAATGTGACGTTCACCGTGCCCGGCCGGAGGGGGTTCCACGCCGTGATGTACTCCCCGCGGAGAGCCTCGATGGCGACCTCAGGGCGCACCTCGCCCGACACGCGCGTCAGCACTCGAACGCCTACACGGCTATCGACACCGATCGCAGTGCCGTCCTCTGCAGACTGAACCGAGAACACTGACGCTGTGATCCCGGCGGCATGATCACCGGGCTGCGCGAGCCGGGGCACCGCAATCGTGAAAGGCACGATTGCCGTCGCGCCGCCCTCTACGGTGACGGTATCGGGAAGAGTGATCCACGTTCCCGCATCGACGGATTCCTCGCCTGCGGGAAGGATATCGAAGCGTCCCGTGCGAGTGGAGAAGCCATCGGCAGCCGTCAGCTCGAAGACCACGGGCTGGTCGCTCACGTTGCGCACGGCGATGTAGTCGTCCCTACTCTCGCCCGGATCGAGAGTGTGCTCGATCGTCGTCCTCGCGTCAGAGGCCGAGGCGTCAGCGGGTGTGACCGACCAGCGGACACCAGCCGGTTCGTCCGAACCAGCGGCCAGCGCGGGAGAAGCCAGGGCCGCCGTGAGCACGAGCCCTCCGAGGAAGGCCGCGAACGCGTGCCCGCGGCGGCTATGGAGCAAGAACATGTGTATCCCAACGTCGAGGGTCGGGGTCGCAGAGTTGCGACCCCGACCCGATTCACGAGGTCGCCTTCGAGCGAGACCTACTGCTCGTCCTCCCACAGAGTGAGGGTGATCGTCGCCGCATAGGCGCCCGGCGAGACATCGGCATCGGCCTTGAGGGTCAGCGCCGCATTCGCCGACCATGACCCGGTGGGGCGCGCATCGGCGGAATCCAGGGCGAGGGCGAGCAGCTCCTCGCCGGCGAGGCCGACGTTGTTCGCTCCGGGAGTGCCCGCGCCCTGCGTGGCCTCATCGACCGATGGCACCGTCGGGTCGCCCTCGGCGACTTCGCCATTGCCGGGAGTGATGAGCGCGGGGGTCCAGCCCAGACGATCGGCCCCGATGGTGTCGCTCGTCGACCCCGACGTAAACGCCGAGGACTGGCCGGTCACGTACCAGTACACGCTAGCGGGAACCTCCGCGCGGTCATCCGACACCGTCACCGTGGGAAGCGCTCCCGCGAAGACCCGATATGCCGCGTCATCCGACTCGGCCTCAGTGAGCGTCGTCGACGCCGCGTCGACGGTCATCGTCAGCGCGCCGACCGGCGCGACCGGATCGATCGTGACGTTGACGGCGACGTCATCCGCTTCGAGCTCGGCGGCGACGGCCACGCCGGCCATCCCGACGAGCATCGCCCCGCCCAGCGCGCCGAGGGCGGTGCGGGCGAGAAGTTCCTTCGTCTTCATTCTGACTCTCCATTCCTCGGCGGCGTCTCTGCCGTCCGAACTGCGAGCGACCGGTCGATCCGGTCGTCGGGACTCGCGAAGTCTCGATCGTGTGTGTCGCGGGTCATCGGCACGACAGGGACGGGTAGTCGACCGGGACGGTCGCGCTGTCGCCCGACGGAGCCGATGCGGTCACCGACACCGTTCCCGCGGGCATCGATGCCGAGCGGGTGGACAGGGCGAGTGTGCCTGTTGCACCGGGCTGGAGTGCGGCGATGGCCTTCGTGCCGTACGCGGTCTCGACGGAGACGGCCAGCGGCTCCTCCGACGGGTTCGTCAGCGACACGGTGAGCGTGACCTTTCGAGCGACGCAGCGCGATGCTACCGTCGGTTCGATCCGCAATCCGGCTGCCGCCTCTATCGAGACCGAGGCCGACGAGGTGCGGCCGGTCGCCCGATCTCGCACTGTCACGAGATGCTCTCCTGCCGCGAGACGCGGTGCCGTCACGGTCGTGCCGTCGCCAGCCGGGACGGCAGCTCCGGACTGGAAGACCGTCGCTCCCGTCGTCAGATTGGTCGTTGCGATATCGACGGTCATCCGGCGGTCGGTCGGGTTCGTCACCACGATCTCTGCCGCGCCGGTTGCCGCATTGTCAACGTCGGGCTTCGACGCGGTCGCCTGCACCAGAGGATCTGCAACCTGATCGGCCGAGAGGAAGTCCCTGAACGTCGCCGTCGAGGCGCCGCCGGTGACCCCGCCGTTGGCCGAGTGCGTGACACCGGCGTCGAGTGCCGCGCCAGGCTTGGCGCCGAAGAAGCCAGTCCGCGTAGCGAGGGTCTGGAACGTCGCACCCCCGTCGAGCGAGTACGAGGCGATGAGCTTCGTGCCGTTCTCGCGCGTCAGCTTCAGCGTGACGGGAGCGTCGAGCGTCTGGGTGACGTTCCACGGGGTGGTCGCCGCGACTTCGATCGGGTACCAGTTGGCGTTCTGGTTCTCCACGGTGAAACGGATGCCGCGGGTGGGGGTGAGGACGAGGATCGCTTCACCGCTCGAACTTCCCGACCCGTTGGAGGCTCCCGTCGATCCGCCCGTCGAGACGGCGAGGTCATCGCGGATGATCAGTCCGGACTTCGTGAAGTCGCCGACTCGCTGCTGCCCCGTCACGGTGACCTGGATCGAGTCGTTCGCGCCCAGGACGTCGGACTGGTAGAGGCTGCTGTACGAATCGGACTTGACGGCGTTCTCGCCGCTCACGTCGCTGCTCCGCTGGCGCAGGATGGCGAGCTGATCTCCCTCGACTCCCATCGTCTCCGCCACGGCACCGCCCTGGCTCGTCGACTTCCACGGGGCGGCAACGCCGGCGAAGGCGCCATCGGTGATCGTGAACTGCTCGATCGCCGACGGAGAGCCGTCATCGCCCGTCACGGATACCGTGTAGTCGCCGGCCGGTAGCCGCTCTGCAGTCGTCAGGGCGATCGCCTCCGATTCCGCGGTGATGTCGCTCGAATGCACGACGGTGTCGGCCGCATCCCTCACGGCGACCGCGTAGGTCGCAGCATCGGGTGTCGTGTTCTTCACCTGAATCTCTGCGCGACCTGTAGTCAATCCGGGTGCCGTCGGCTCCGTCCCGGTGATCGAGATCTCCGGAGCCGTCGGAGCGCTCTCACGGATCGTAATGCGCACCGGCGCGGTGGCTGTGCCGGCTGCACCTCGCGCCTCCACGGTCGCGGAAAATGTTCCGGGCCGGGTCGGTGTTCCGCTGATGGTTCCTGCAGCGTCGATCGCCAGCCCATCCGGGAGTGCGCCATCGATGACCGAGAACGTCGGATCGTTGGTGGCTGTGATGGCGAAGGTGTATGGCTGTCCGACGGCTCCGGCCGGCTGACGACCGCTGCTGATGACGGGCGTGCGCGCATCGTCGACGAACGTCATGTCAGAGAAGGTCGCCGTCGACGCGGTCAGTTCCGCTGTGGCGCCGACCGAAGTCCTGCTCGCGCTCGAGTGCACGACGCCCGCGTCGAGTGCGCCTGCATCCGCGCCCGTGAGTTCGACCGTTCCGCCGAGGGCGGTGAACGCGGTCCCGTTCACCGAGTAGGACGCGGTGAGGATGTTGCCACTCCGCGCGATGCGCAGCCAGAGCGGTCGGTTCGGCACTCCGGCCTGATCGACCTGCTTGTCGATGACGCCATCACCGTTCTCGTCCGTGCGGAAAGCGATCCATCCGGGCTCGGCGACGAGCGTGGCATAGCCGAGTGATTTCTCGGTGACGGCAGCGTCGGCGAAGCGACTGAGGTCGTTGCGCACTGAGAGCCCGGTGCGGTAGTAGGAGCCTTCGACGGCATCGAGCTTCGTGGTCACCGAGCCGTTGACGCCGAGCCCGTCGGGCGAGTACACCGTGGTGAACTCGTCTCCTGCATTGCCGATGTCGCGGCCTGATGACTGGAGAGCGAGAGTGCTGCCGCTCTGGACAGCCTGCGGTGCGAGGTACGTGTCGAATCCTGCGACCCGCAGCGCGCTGTCGACGGGGCCGCCGAGCACGACGGGCAAGGTGCGCTTGACGGTCTCGAGTGCGGCGGTACCGATGCGGCTGGCCGAGGACGCGGTCACGGTCCCATCGGTGATCGCAGCCCCGCCGGTGACACGCCATGTCGCCGTTCCGGTGGCTCCCGGCGCGAGCGTGGTGGGCGCGGTCGTCAGCGGACTGAGCGTCATCCCGTTCGATGCTGTCGCCGTGATCGCAAGGGATGCGAGCGGTACCGTGCCGAGGTTGACCATCGTGGCAGTGATGATCTGTGCGCCCGAGGTGTCGCGTGAGATCCCCAGGTCGAGTCCGCGCGGCTGTCCCACCCAGTCGCCCGAGCGGCGGTGTTCGGGGCGGATGCCGGCAGCGGCGATGACGCGCTGGGCATCGAGCGGATACTCGGTGATGCCGATCTGGCTCGAGGTCGTGATGCGGTTCTTCCACCGACCGTCACCGTTCGGGTCACAGGCGCCTGAGTCATAGCACCACGGACCTTGGTTGAAGCCCCGTCCGAGTACCCATGTGCCGTCGACTGTGTTGTCCATCGTCGTGTTCGGTTGTCCGTTGGCCGGCGTCGGGGAGCCATCGGTGAACGCGTTCGCGAACGTCCACGTACCGCCCGCGGAGAGCACATTGTTCTTCGCGGTCATGTACCGCGTCCCCTCGTCGAAGTAGAGCTTGTATCCCTGCGAGCCCATGACGTAGTTGCTATCCCATGAGCTGCCCGGGGTGGAGCCGAGGTTGTAGAGGATTCCGCCGTCGGAGCCCTGCTGCTTGAAGTTCCACATGACGTTGTTGGCGATGCGGATGTTGCGGTTCGCGGTCGGGAGATCGTTGCCATAGCGCGTACTGAACAGATAGGCGCCTCTTCCCTGGTACGCCGGGTTTCCGCCGGCGTCCGGAATTCCCCAGCCCCAGCCGGTGTCGATCGCGTCGTACGCACCGTTGGAGAGTTCGTTGTGCACGATCTCTGCCCCGTCGAAATAGGTGACGAGGATCGCCGATCGGTCGAAGTAGTCCAGTCCGATGTTGCTGATGCGGTTGTCACTTAGCGTGAGTCGCGCGTTGCGGTTGCCCTCGATGGAGGGGTGGTGGGCTTCGGCGTTCACTCCGCCGGCGGTCACCGCAGTTCCCGCGATATCGGTGAAGGTGTTGTCGGTCATCGTGATGTCCTGGGTGGCGAGACCGATGCCGCTGAGGTTTGCGGCCGCGTCGTTCCCGATTCCGACCGCGTTCGAGCCGATGTGAGCGAACGTGTTGCCCGTGAACGAGATGTGGTGCGCAGCCGATACCTGAACGGCAGCGGGGGTCTGGTCGAAGAAGCTCCGGTAGGCCTCGAACGCGATGCAGTCCGACGGGTAGGTGGGCACGGCGCAGTTGGTCTTCCTGGCGTTCGGGTTCGCCGAGTTCCATGCGGCCAGCTGCGAGGAGTTGAGCGGTAGATTGGGGTAGTCGCGCACGTTGATCAAACGCGAGACATCGGCGGCGGCCACGGGCTCACCTGTATCGGCATAGGCGTAGCTCATGTCGTCATTCATGCGGATGACGCGCACGGAGGGAGCTTGCGTCGCGCCGTCGAAGGTGCGCTGATCGGACGTGGGGAGATCTCGGGTCTGCGGGTCGACGAGCGCGTAGATGCGCCCCGAGATGTAGGTGCCGTTCTGCTGGTTGGCAAGCCCCTCGTTCGAGTTCGGTCGAATGTCGCTCGCGTGCTGGAACGACAAGCCCTCGAATGCCAGGTTGGTGACGGGGCTGTCAGGGCCGTCGCCGCTGACGCTCAGGAGTGTGTGCTGAGTGGGCGCGACGATGTCGAGCGTGTTGGGATCCACTCCGTTGGCCGGCTTGTAGTGCAGGGTCTCGGCGTGAATGTCGTAGAACCATTCGCCCGCCGTGTCGACGAGGGCGAGTGCGTTCTGGATGCGCAGCGTTCGGTGGCTGTTGTCGGGTAGGGGCTTGTCGATCGTGTCCCAGCCCCAGGTGTTGTTGTCCCAGCCGGGCTGCTGCATCGACGCCGAGTTGTTCCCGAAGGAGAGCACGGGGGACACCCGGTCGGTGAAGGAGCCCCGGCTGCGCAATTCGACCCGGCGCTGATCCGCCGACGAGAGTGCTGAGAGCTTCGACCAGGTGCTTCCGAGTGAGGAGGAGAGGTACGCGGGGTCGATCGAGAAGCCGGTGCGGCTCCATGTGAATTTGTTCGCGTCGACGACGGCGTTCGATCTCGTCGCCTGCTTTCCGTCGACATAGAGCTGACGGAAGTCGAAGTCGGAGTCGAGTTCGGCCTGCCAGATCCCGGTTCCCGGGTTCGTCCAGTTCTCGACGGTGCGGCCGCCGGAGATCTCGGGTTGCGCATCGGGTGCTGCTCGCCAGGTGACGGTGTGGTCGCCCTGGCCGCCGTCCGCCACGCCGAAAACGAGAGGCGAGTCGAGTCGATAGGTGCCATCGCCCAGGATGACTGTGACGTCGGCGTCAGTATTCGCACCGCGCACCGCTTCCTGCGCGCGTGCGAGAGTGCCGAATGCCGACGAACTCGATGTGCCTGCGGCGGAGTCGTCGCCGTCGGGGGCTACGTAGAACGTGGCTCCGCTCTCGGCTGCATGGGCGGCGGGTGTGGTGATGAAGGCTGCGAGCATGGCGACGGCGACGGATGTCGCGGTCACGAGCGCGGATCTTCTCTGTGGCACGTGGACTCCTCATTGAGTTCATGGCGGACTCGATGTCGAGCCCGAGCGTTAACGTAAGATATATGATGAAAGATGTCAATCGACGATGTTGACTCGCGCGGCCTCGGTAACGACACGTAAACTCGCGGACGATGTTCTTCGGTTTCATCGTCGCGTTCAACTGACGGTCCTGCGACCCGCCCCTCGCAGCTCCTCGCGCCGACCCTGGGTGGGTTGTGGCGCGCCGATTTCGGCGTGCTCTTTGTCGGCATGACCTCGACTCCCGGTCCGCACCGGAGACCGACATGACCACCCCCAGCTACTCCTCTGTTCTACGCGCGCCGGGTATCGCCCGCGCTTTCGTGCCCAGCATCATCGGGCGACTCTCGCTCGCGACATCCGGCCTCGCGCTCGTGCTGCTGCTCGAACGCTCGACCGGATCGTTCGCCGTCGCGGGCGCCGTCACCGCCGCGCTCGGCATCGCCAACGTCGTCGCGACGCCGTGGCGCGCGCGGCTCATCGATCGTCGCGGCCAAGCCCTCGTGCTCTCGCTGCTCGGCGCGGTCCACGCCGCGTCGCTCGTCGCGTTCGCGGTGCTGACGGATGCCGCACTGCCCGCACTTCTCGTACTCGGCGTCATCGCGGGCGTGAGTGCGCCGCCGTTCGGTGCGACGATGCGCGTCGTCTGGGCGACCGCGCTGGATGCCGGTGGCTCGCGCACACGCGGGTTCAGCCTCGACGCCGTCGCGGAGGAGGTGACGTTCGCCGTCGGCCCGTTGCTCGCTGCCGTGCTCGCCGCGGTGCTCGACCCCGTCGCGTCGCTGCTCGCATCGGCCGCGTTCGTCGCTCTCGGCACCGCGGCGTTCGTGACGAGCCGGTTGTCTCGGCAGCAGGTCGGGTCGCATCGCGTGTCGCATGACGGGCCCGCGGCCGTGACGCCGATGCGCTCGCGCGGCTTCCCCCTCATCGTCATCGCGATGATCGCGCCCGGCATCATCCTCGGCTGCATTGAGATCGCGGCGCCCGCCATCGCCGCCGGTGCCTCGTCGACCGTGCTCTCCGGAGTGCTGCTCGCGCTCTTCGCGGGAGCCAGCGCGATCGGCGGGCTCGTCTACGGGCGGCTGCGCGTGCGCGCGACGTTCGAGCGTCAGCTGCTCGTGATCGTCGCGGTGCTACTCGTCGTATCGGCTGCGACCGGTCTGATCGGAGGCCCGCTCGCCGCACTCATCGGCTTCGCGCTCGCGGGGCTCTTCCTCGCGCCTGTGCTCATCGTCGGCTACCTCGCCGCCGACGCGCGCACCGACCCGCGTTCGCGCACCGAGGCGAGCAGCTGGATCAACACCGCCGTGAACTTCGGCGCGGCGATCGGTGCGCTCGTGTTCGGGGCGCTGACGGATGCCACCGGGCCGGGTGTGGCGCTGGTGTGGACGGTTGTCGGGGCTGGGGTTGTGCTGGTGGGGTGTGGGCCGTGGTTGGTTCGGGGGCGTGGGCGGGGGCGGAATGTGGGTGATGTCGGGCGCTGACGCCCGCAGCTTGAACGAGCCGGTTGTGAATCCTCAACACCAGATAACTGCATCGGGTGTTGGCACGCGGGTCTGTCTTCGATTGGAGCTGAACGAGAACCGCTCAGGTTCACCTACAAATTCTTGCACTGGAACTATCGCGGGCCATAGGGGCCGCGGAGGTGCTGTACCAGTCCGCCAATGTCGGGATAGACGGAGGAGTAGGTGAGCCCTTTGAGCTTGAGGTACTCGCGAATATCACGTTTCGCGCGGGCGAGAATCCGGAACGCAAACAGCGGCACGAGGTTCGCGTCGTTTGGCTTCGTCAGGACATCGTGACGCGATGGCAATCCAACGATGGATGTTGCTCTGACGATCTCTGAAGCGCGCCAGTCCTGGGAGAGCGCGTTTGAGAATATGGACTCGACATCTTTCGTGAGAATCGGCCCCGCTTCGAGGAGGAATCCAGCACGTTGAGCGCGCATTCGGTCACTTAAGGCCGGAGGGAACCAAGCCCACGTCTTCGTGCCTGTGCCCCAATCGACACGCCGTCGTTGCTCATTGTCCGTCCAGGCGTGCCAAAATGGCACGCCATCTCCGTCTGGCACAGAGGCATCGGATTCGGAGATGCCCGATTGTCTGCGCGGTGCCCGTCCCCAGCCAAGGACTAATCCATCGACTTCATCGAGCGTGGGATGAGCTTCAACTGCGAACCACGTCGCGATCTCTGGGTCGACTGTCGCATCCAGAAGTCGCGTGGGTGCCCCATGATGTTGAAGCTTTGCGAAGAACTCGACAGGTCGGCGAACGCGTTTCCCCCACTCTCGTCCGGAATCTAACGTGGCGATCTCAGCGGCAATCAGGCGGTCCTCGTCCACCTTCGCGCTCTGCTCTAATTGCCGGTGTAGGGAACTATGGACGGCCCATGCTGCATCTTGTTGTCCTCGCCACACAGGTCGATGCAGATGATGCTTTGTCTGCACCGCGCTGAGAGCCTTCAGTAGTGAGCGGACATCGCAAATTTCAACAACATGCTCGCTAAAGAAGACCTCCGGTGTGCGCGATGCCCTCGGCTTGGATGTCGGCTCCGATCCGGCGGCAGCTGCCAGTTGCGCGGCCGAATAGAGCGACTCGACGGACGCAGAATCCCGCAGGAAGCGACTCGTAAGGGTGATCGACTTCCAAAATGAATCGGGACCTTCGAGTGGTGCCAGTCTTAGGGATTCGAGCAGCGCGGGGCTGAGCCACTTGAACACCTCCTGCGCGGGAGAATTGATGCCCACCTCAAGGCCCCGCATCGGAACCAGAACCTGCTTGAGGATGGCTGGATCTATCTGGAAAGCCTGCTGCGCACCGAGAGTGGCAAACTTGCGCAGTACATCTTCGGTTCCCGGCAGGTTGCCAATGGCGGCAAGGTCCGTGGGAATGTCATCGGCTTCTGCCGTTAGGTCTTCTGGCTCTTCGCCGGCGCGCAGGCCCGCCTCGCCCGGGCCGGAGTCCGACGGGCCGGAGATGTCGTTACCCGCTTCGGGACTCATGGTGGAACGCTACCGTGAACCTCGACTCGTTTCTACGTCCCGAACTTACGCACGAGGCCCCAGGGTCTCAATGCGATGACCCTGTTCACGTGTTTGCGAACGCACGACCTATTCGCCCGACCGGGAGACGGACGGACTCAGACGTTTGACCGAAGGGCCGTGCCGCGTGCGCTCGCGCAGAGCCCGACGCCCGAAGGTCGGAGGACGCGTGTCGTAGGCGACCGGTACATTCGTGCGTATGCCAGACCTTCCGTCGCCGTTGCCTCGCTACTACTACCTCAGTTGGATCGAAGGCGAGCACAACCACGACGAGGGATTGAAGCTCGCGAAATCTCTCGCAGGTCGTCACGAGCGACAACTCACTGTGATTCGAGCGAGCAAGAATCACCTCGAGCCCATTTTCAAAGGCATCGACGTCGTCACCACCCGGTCCGGTGGCCCACTGCATGGTCGGTTCGTAGCCGCGCTATATCCGGATGTGCGCGATATGACTCGCTTCTTCGCTGACGATCTGCAGTTCATGGTCATTGACTGGGCGGGCAACCCGTCGCGCGGGTGGGCCGAAATACATGGCGCCTACGACCTGCGGGAGGGTCGGTATCTCGAGGATGAACGTCCAGACGAAGTTCGAGAGATTCACGAGCACCTCGACTTCTCCGGCTACAACGGTTACACGAGCCCGCCCGGTAGCTACACGGTCAAGGGTGACCTCGATGAACTCTACGAGCACGGCTGGCTGGACGAACGCGGCAAGGACTATCTGATGGCGGCCATGCTTGCGAACCACTCCGACGGCTCGCTCGCCGACCTTCGAAACCTCGCAGACAAGATTAATCCGAAGCCGCCACGCGACTGAAACTGGCGATCTCGTTGGCCCACAAGCCGGAAGATGGGGCCAGGCAAGCGCGTGCCCGGATGCCGATCATCAATTGGAACGCGAAGTAAAGCCCATCGGCTGGGTCAAGCTCGCAAAGGTCGATGTGGTTTCTCGGGTGGCATAAAAGGTTCAGCACGCCGCCATCAACCGATCCATCCCGATCCGGCAGATGGAATACAAGTCCGCGACTGCCGTGAGAGGGCCCTCCTAATACGAGTCTCGATGTGATCGTCGAGGCCGGTTCGAAGCTCCACACTTGGAAGGTCGTTGTGCGTCAGAAGGAGGCCGTTGGTGATTCCGCTGTTCGTAAGCTGCTAGGTCGTCGCCGTTCATCCCGTCCAGCGAGACTTTCAAGCTGATCGCAGATTCCTTACCGTTGTCCTCCTCCGCAGCACTACGTCCGTCTTGATCTCTTCGACCCGAATCGCTGGGCTGGCGCCTAGCATTCGGCTCCATCCTGTGCCTGAGATGTGCCATGAGATCCGGGACAGCCGACTTGGATCTCTTCTAACAGTCGCCGATCAGTCCGATCTCACTTCACCAAGGACTGATTGACGACGGCCCAAGCCCACTCAACATCGTGAGCTCGAGCGATCGTCGGAACCGTGCCTCGAGTCCGCGATGACTTCAGCCGAACAAGGCCGCAACGATGTCGTGCGTGTATCCGTCGGGGCCAGTGTTGACCCAATGAGTTGCGATCCAGATGTTTTCCCGGAAGAAGTGGGATTCACCAGCATTGCCGTCATCCGTCTTCGGCGTCTCGAACACGCAACGGATGCCGTCCAACTCGTCGTAACAGGTTTGCCCCAGCTCCTGCAGTCGAGCGGGTAGGTCGGTCATCTGATCCGATTCAATGTTCACGACGTTCGTCAACAGGCCGCGGTCAGATCCTCCGCCCGTCGCGCCCCACTTGCAAGTGAGAGCAGTTTGCGATGTGGCCACGCCAGTGATGTCGTCGTCGAAGTACCGGCCTGTCCCTTTCTCAGGATCGTTCGTCCACTCGGGGTTTAGAACGAGCCCGTCGAACTCTGGGGTGAGGTCGCGCGTGTAGATCTCGTCACAACTGCTCGGGATATCGACCCGGGATGCCGTCGGCTCGGCGCTGTCTGTGGCGGTCGGTTCGGCAGGCGCGGGGGATGCGGGACTCGTAGCTTGATCGGAGATCGGCGCCTCCGCGCTCGCACCGCCGCCCGACGTCACCGATAATGTCACCGCAACCGACGCGATCGCTACGAGTACGATCGCCGCGACAAGAGCGACCCAGAAGACGGGGCGTTTCGAGAGCGGTGTGCGACCTGCTATGTCTGCCATCGAGTTCCTCTCGGGATAGCGGCAGCATAGCGAGAGGCGCTGCTCGGAGTAACGATGAGCTCGGGTATCCCGTGACCCTCACTGATCGTGCGCCGACCTGATCCGGCATCCCAGACACCCGCACCTTCCCCACCCACTGCGCCCACCCTGCCCGCCGTCATACCCTCGACGCATGACCACGTTGTCGCAGGATCCCCTCTGGCCGCGCGCCGGCGACTGGCCCGACACCGCGCGATCAGGCCACGCCGCCCTCGCCCTCCTCGGCGTACCTGCCTTCCGCACCTCGCTCTCGCCGACGCGCGCGGACGAGACGCCGGCCGCCGTGCGCGAGGCGCTGCGCCGTTACAGCCCGGCGCTGATCGACCCGATCGCCGAGATCGGCGAGAGCATCATCGATCTCGGCGACATCCGCGACCCTGACGGCGAGGAAGGCGAGGCGCGCACCCGAGCCGCCGTCAATGAAGCGTTGCAGAGCGCGACCGCCCTCCTCGCCCTCGGCGGCGACAATTCCGTCACGGTCGCGACGGCGCTCGGCGCGTGGGGCGACGACCTTTCGACGGCCGGCCTGATCACGCTCGATGCGCACTACGACCTGCGCGACGGCATCTCGAACGGGTCGCCCGTGCGGCGCCTCATCGAGGCCGGGCTCGACCCGACGCGCATCGTGCAGATCGGCATCGCCGACTTCGCGAACTCCGCGGCCTACGCCCGTCGCGCCGCCGTCCTCGGCATCACCGTCATCCACCGCGATGAATTGCACGATCGGCGCCCCGCCGAGGTGATGGCCGACGCGCTCGCGATCGCGGGAGCGGCGGGCGGCCCCATCCACCTCGATGTCGACGTCGACGTGTGCGACCGCTCGATCGCGCCCGCTTGCCCGGCCTCGGTGCCCGGCGGCATCGCGGCGTGGGAGCTGCGCGCGTTCGTGCGCGCCGCCGCCCGCGACCCGCGGGTGCGCTCGGCCGACATCGTCGAGATCGATGCGACGACGGATGCCGCCGACGGCCGCACCGTCCGCCTCGCCGCCCTCACCGTGCTCGAGTTCGCGGCGGGCCTGGCCCTCAGGGATGACGCATGAAAACCGACCTGAAGCGAGAACTCCCGAGCTACACCGCCCCGCGCGGCCGCTTCGAGGTCATCACGGTGCCGCCGCGCACCTACCTCATGGTCGACGGCGCGGGCGACCCGAACACCTCGGTCGAGTACGCCGATGCCCTCGCGACGCTGTACCCCGTCGCCTACGCGCTCAAGTTCTTCAGCAAGCGCGAGCTCGACCGCGACTACGTCGTGCCGCCGCTCGAGGCGCTGTGGTGGTCGGACGACTACGCCGACTTCACGAGCGCCCGCGACAAATCGCGCTGGCGGTGGACGGCCATGCTGCTCGTCCCCGAGTGGTTGAGCGCCGAGCAGGTGGATGACGCGCGCGACGGTGTCGCACGGGCGGGCAAGGCTCCGGCGATCGAGCGGCTGCGCGTCGACACGCTCGACGAAGGGCTCTGCGTGCAGACCCTGCACATCGGGTCGTACGACGACGAGGCCCCCGTGCTCGCGGCGATGCACGACGAGTTCATCCCGTCGGAGGGCCTCGCGATGGCCGGCATCCACCACGAGATCTATCTGAGCGATCCGCGCCGCACGGCGCCCGAGAAGCTCACGACGATCCTCAGGCAGCCGGTCGAGCGCGTCACCACGGGCGGCTGAACCCCCGGCCATTGCCCGTGTCGGACGCCCGGCGTAGCGTTGCGCGAGGAGCGGCAGTCGCCGCGCGAAGGGAGCTTCACATGATCTCGATGGACGACCGCGTCGTCGGTGCCCCGTGCTGGGCCGACCTCATGACGCCTGACATCGATCAGGCGATCGACTTCTACACCTCGGTCTTCGACTGGACGGCCGAGCGCGGCGACGAAGCGACCTACGGCGGCTACACGACGTTCTTCCGCGACGGCGAGAAGGTCGCGGGTGTCATGCAGCGACAGCCCGACGACGTCACCCCCTCCGCATGGACGACGTACCTGCTGACCCTCAACGCGGCGGCGACGACGGCCGCGATCGCCGAGGCGGGCGGCACGGTCGTGTTCGAGCCGATGGATGTTCCGTCGATGGGCGTCATGGGCTTCGCGATCGACCCGAGCGGCGCGGCGATCGGATACTGGCAGCCTGGCGGGCACGAGGGGTGGGATGCCTATGCGGTACCCAACGCGGTCGCCTGGAACGAACTCCACACGACCGACTTCCGCGCGGCGACCGACTTCTACCAGCGCGCGTTCGATTGGACCTTCACGGTCGCGGGCGACACCGACGAGTTCCGCTACAGCAACTTCCAGCACGGCGAACAGCTCCTCGCCGGAGTCATGGACGGCTCTGCGTGGCTGACCGAGTCGACGCCCTCGGCGTGGCAGCTCTACATCGGTTCGAGCGATGTCGATGCGACCGTCGCGCGTGCGCTCGAGAAGGGGGCGACGGTCGTCGAGGCTCCCGAGGTCACGCCGTACGGCACGCTCGCGGGCATCACCGACCCGGGCGGTGCCTACCTCAAGCTCCGGTCGATCTAGCCGCATCGAGGTCGAGGGCGCTCTCGCGCACGGCTGCGAGGGCGTGATGGACCGCGCCCGTCGTCACGACATCGGCTCCGAGCGTCGAGGCGAGGATGACGGGTGCCGTCGGGTCGTCATAGGCGGCGATCGCCGCGCGCGTCAAGTCGACGAGGCGAGCGGATGACGCGGCGAGAGCTCCCGCGATGATCACGCGATCGACGTCGAGCAGGTCGCCGAGCACGATGCAGATGCGTGCGAGACGCGCGGCGAGACGCTCGACGAGTACCGCTGCCGCGGGGTCGGTCGCCGGGTCGGCGAGCAGCACGTCGGAGGCGTCGAGGTCGACGCGGTGCAGCACGCTCGACGGCGCGACGGTGTCGCCGGGTACCCCGGCCGCGACGGGCGACGTCGGTTGAGCGGCACCAGCCACCGCCTCCCGAGCCCACTCGCGGATGAGCGCCGCGAAGCCCGCGGTCGACCCGACGCCCTCGACGTGTTCGAGCGCGCGCAGCTCGCCCGCACCGCCGCGCACGCCGCGCAGCAGCCGCCCGTCGATGACGAGGCCGGCTCCGAGCCGTTCGCCCGAGAGCAGGGTGATCGACGACGCGGCATCCGCCCCGCTGCCGCCGGGCTCGGAACCCTCGGCGATCGCCGCGAGGTTCGCGTCGTTGTCGACGACGACGAGCCGGCCGGGCGCAGCGAGATCGTCGACGAAGCCGGGGTTCGATGTCGCCCAGAATCCATGGTCGGCGAGAGGGGAATGTCCGTGGGCATCTGTCGGAGCGGGCACGCCGATGCAGAGAGCGCGCACGGTCGACGGGTCGACGCCCGCTGCCGCGACGACGTCGTCGATGACGGCGCGTACTGTGCGGCGGCGCTCGTCGCCCGAGTCATCCCCGTCGGTGAGGCGTTCGACGCGCGCGACGACGGTGCCGCGCAGATCGGCGAGGGCTGCGCTGACGCGGTGACGTCCGGCGTCGACGCCGACCACTGCGGCCGCTTCGGCACGCACGGCGTAGCGACGAGCAGGGCGGCCGCGACGGGGTTCGTCGGCGCCCGCGTCATCCGTCTCGGCCAACCAGCCGCGGCGCACGAGCTCATCGCACACCCCGATGACGGTCGAGCGGGTGAGGCCCGTGTGGGCGATGAGGTCGTTGGCCGTGATCGTGCCCGTCGTCGACCAGGCGAAGCGCAGCACGAGCTCGGCGTTGAGCCGCCGCAGCACGTGGGGCGACGTTGCCGCAGAGTTCTCTGACACGGTCTTGACCTTTCGCGCTCGGTGCTCCACGATCGTGGGGACAGAATAGATTTATACCCTAGATAAAGTGTGCGCGGGAGTATCTCGGCACAGAAAGGAATGGCGACTCGTGACCGATCTGCAGGGCAGGACGACTGGCACCGACGAGCGGGCGGAGGTGCTCGGCGTCGATCCGACGTGGTGGCGACAGGCCGCCGTCTATCAGATCTATCCGCGCAGCTTCGCCGACGCCAACGGTGACGGACTCGGCGATCTGCCCGGCATCACCTCGCGTGTTCCCTACCTCCGCGAGCTCGGCATCGACGCCGTCTGGCTCAGCCCGTTCTACCCCTCCGCGCTCGCCGACGGCGGCTACGACGTCGACGACTACCGCAACGTCGACCCGCGCCTCGGCACGCTCGAGGACTTCGACGAGATGGCCGCCGCGCTGCACGCCGCCGGCATCCGGATCATCGTCGACATCGTTCCGAACCACAGCTCCGACCGCCACGAGTGGTTCGTCGAGGCGCTCGCCTCGCCGAAGGGCTCGGCGGCGCGCAACCGCTACATCTTCCGCGACGGACTCGGCGAGAACGGCGAGATCGCACCCGCCGACTGGACGAGCGCGTTCGGCGGCCCCGCGTGGCAGGCCGTCGGCGACGGCCAGTGGTACATGCACTACTTCGCGACCGAGCAGCCCGACTTCAACTGGGACAACCCCGAGGTGCGCGCCGACTTCGTGAAGACGCTGCGCTTCTGGTCCGACCGGGGCGTCGACGGCTTCCGCATCGATGTCGCGCACGGCCTCGCCAAGAAGTTCGGCGACACGCTGCCGAGCCAGGCCGAGCTCGACGCGCTGCCGAAGGACGGCGGTCACCCGCTGTGGGACCGCGACGAGGTGCACGACATCTACGCCGAGTGGCGTGCCGTGTTCAACAGCTACGACCCGCCGCGCACGGCCGTCGCCGAGGCCTGGGTCGACGCCGCCCGCCGCCCGCGTTACGCGAGCCCCGAGGGTCTCGGTCAGGCGTTCAACTTCGACCTCCTCGAGGCCGAGTTCGACGCCGACGAGTTCCGCACGATCGTCGCCGACAACCTCGCGCTCGCCGAGGCCTCGGGATCGTCGACGACGTGGGTGCTCTCGAACCACGACGTCGTGCGTCATCCCTCGCGCTACGGACTGCCGCGTCGCTCGTCGAAGACGATCAAGCACGGCGCCGAGTGGCTTCTCTCGGGCGGCACCGAGCCCGAGCTCGACCGCGAGCTGGGCCTCCGCCGCGCACGCGCCGCGTCGCTCTTCATGCTCGGTCTGCCGGGCTCGGCGTACATCTACCAGGGCGAAGAACTCGGCCTGCACGAGGTCGCCGACATCCCCGACTCCGAGCGCCAGGACCCGTCGTTCTTCCGCAACCCCGGCGTCGACATCGGTCGTGACGGATGCCGCGTGCCGATCCCCTGGACGCGAGCCGGCTCGTCGTTCGGGTTCGGTGCGGGCGACGCCCACCTGCCGCAGCCGTCGTGGTTCGGCGCCTCATCGGTCGAGGCCGAGGAGGGCGACCCCGACTCGACGCTCTCGCTCTACCGCCGTGCGTTCGCACTGCGCCGCGAGCTGCAGGGCGCCGAGACGCTCGAGTGGGTCGAGACCGGCCGCGCCGACGTGCTGCACTACGTGCGCCCGAACGGATGGCACGTGCTGCTGAACTTCGGCGCCGAGCCGTTCGAGCTCCCTACGGGAGACGTGCTCGTCTCGAGTGTGGCGCAGGGCGCCGGCATCCTCGCGCCTGAATCGGCCGCCTGGGTGCGCGCCGCCGCGTAGGCGTCGCGGGGCCCGTCGTGCGCCCCATGTTGCCACTTTCGGCCGGTCGGGTGCCCTCCGCACCGGCCGAAAGTGGCAACACAACGACGTGAGTTGCCGCGAATGCCCCGTCTGAGGCGACTCGGACGGGGCATTCGCGGCAACTCGCAGAGGCGGGCCGGTCAGGCTCGGCGCGTGCCGTCCTTCCAGACGCCCGCGATGAGCGGAACTCCGGGGCGGTAGGCGAGGTGCGTGACGCTCGGGGCGTCGAGCAGCACGAGATCGGCGCGCGCTCCGGGGCGGATGACGCCGACATCCGTTCTCCGCAGGGCCGCCGCGCCACCCGCGGTCGCCGCCCACACGGCCTCGTCGACCGTCATGCCCATGTCGCGCACGGCGACCGCGATGCATAACGGCAGCGAACTCGTGAAGCTCGAGCCCGGGTTGCAGTCGCTCGCGAGGGCGACGGTGACTCCCGCATCGAGCAGTCGCCGCGCGTCGGGGTAGGGCTCGCGCGTCGAGAACTCGACCCCGGGGAGCAGGGTCGCGACGGTCGACGAGCCTGCGAGGGCGGCGACGTCGGCGTCGTCGAGGTGGGTGCAGTGGTCGACGGATGCCGCATCGAGAGCCACCGCGAGGCGCACACCGCCACCCGGCCCGAGCTGGTTGCCGTGCACGCGGACGCCGAGACCTCGGGCCGCGCCCGCCTCGAGCACGCGGCGCGACTGCTCGGGAGTGAAGGCGCCCGTCTCGCAGAACACGTCGATCCAGCGCGCGTGCGGCGCGCACGCCTCGAGCATCGGTCCGACGACGAGGTCGACGTAGGCATCGGGATCCTCGGCGTACTCCGCGGGCACGACGTGCGCTCCGAGGAACGTCACCTCGGGCGTCACCTCGCGCGCGAGCCGCACGGCGCGCTCCTCGTCGGCGACGGTCAGCCCGTACCCGCTCTTCACCTCGAACGTCGTCGTGCCCTGCGCGAGCAACTCGTCGACGAAGCCCGCGAGGCGTGCGCGCAACTCGTCATCGCTCGCGGCACGCGTCGCAGCGACTGTCGAGCGGATGCCCCCGGCCTCGTAGCGGCGCCCGGCCATGCGCGCCTCGAACTCCGCCGAACGATCGCCCGCGAAGACGAGATGCGTGTGCGAGTCGACGAATCCGGGGAGGACGGCCCGGCCGGCGGCATCCACGACGGTGATGGCCTCGCTGCTGTCATCCGTCGCCGCACCGCCGCCCGACCCCGCCCCGCCGCCGGTGTGTTGCCACTTCTGGTGGGTGTCGAGGCCTCCGGACCCGCCAGAGTCGGCAACATGCGGGCGGGTCGGCGCGGTCGCCGCGGCGAGCAGGTCGGCCGGGAGCTCGGCGCTCGACCCGACCCACGCGATACGGCCGTCCTCGACGAGCACGGCAGCCGAGCGGATGACGCCGAGGGCGCCGCGCTCGCGGCCGGGCGCGCGGTCGTTCGTGACGAGCTCGCCGATGTTCGTGAGGAGGGTGCGGGTCACGGCGCCTCATGCATGGGTACGCGGAGGCCGCGCTCGGCGGCGACGTCGATCGCGCGTTCGTAGCCGGCGTCGACGTGGCGCATGACTCCCGTGCCGGGGTCGTTGACGAGCACGCGCGCGATCTTCTCGGCCGCGAGCGGAGTGCCGTCGGCGACGATGACCTGCCCGGCGTGGATCGAGCGCCCGATTCCGACGCCGCCGCCGTGGTGGATCGACACCCAGGTCGCGCCCGACGCCGTGTTGAGCAGTGCGTTCAGCAGGGGCCAGTCGGCGATCGCGTCGGAGCCGTCCTTCATCGATTCGGTCTCGCGGTAGGGGCTCGCGACCGACCCCGAGTCGAGGTGGTCGCGTCCGATCACGATCGGTGCCGAGAGTTCGCCCGAGGCGACCATCTCGTTGAACTTCAGGCCGGCGAGGTGACGTTCCTGGTAGCCGAGCCAGCAGATGCGTGCGGGCAGACCCTCGAAGTGCACCTTCTCGCCGGCCTGCTCGATCCACCGGCGCAGGTGCGCGTCGTGCGGGAACAGCTCGACGATCGCCCGGTCGGTCGCCACGATGTCGGCCGGATCGCCCGAGAGCGCCGCCCACCGGAACGGACCCTTGCCCTCGGCGAAGAGCGGCCGGATGTACGCCGGCACGAACCCCGGAAAGGCGAAGGCGTTCTCGAATCCGCCGAGCTCGGCCTCGCGACGGATCGAGTTTCCGTAGTCGAAGACCTCCGCACCGACATCCTGGAACCCCACCATCGCCCGCACCTGCTTCGCCATGCTCGCCCGGGCGCGCTCAGTGAACGCGTCGGGGTCGGATGCCGCGAGCTCGCGCCATTCGTCGACGGAGACGCCTTCGGGCAAGTACGAGAGCGGATCGTGGGCGCTCGTCTGATCGGTGACGATGTCGATCGCGATGCCGCGCTCGAGCAGGTCGGCGAAGACCGTCGCGGCGTTGCCGACGATGCCGATGCTGCGAGCCTCGCCGGCGTCCTTCGCGGCGAGGGCGCGGGCGACGGCGGCGTCGAGGTCGGTCGTGTACTCGTCGAGGTAGCCGTGGTCGACGCGTCGTGCGAGGCGGGTTTCGTCGACGTCGACGACGAGTGCAGCGCCGCCGTTCATCGTGACTGCGAGGGGCTGCGCGCCGCCCATGCCGCCGCATCCGCCGGTGAGGGTGAGTGTTCCCGCGAGCGAGTCGCGGCCGAGCGCGGTGGCGACGGCGGCGAAGGTCTCGTAGGTTCCCTGCAGGATGCCCTGCGTGCCGATGTAGATCCACGAACCGGCGGTCATCTGGCCGTACATCGTGAGGCCGAGCGCTTCGAGGCGGCGGAACTCCGGCCACGTCGCCCAGTCGCCGACGAGGTTCGAGTTGGCGATGAGCACGCGCGGCGCCCACTCGTGCGTGCGGAAGACGCCGACCGGCTTGCCCGACTGCACGAGCAGGGTCTCGTCGGATTCGAGGTCGTTGAGGGTGCGCACGATCGCGTCGAAAGCCTCCCAGCTGCGGGCCGCGCGGCCGGTTCCGCCGTAGACGACGAGCTCATCGGGGCGCTCGGCGACCTCGGCATCGAGGTTGTTCATGAGCATGCGCACGGCCGCTTCGGTCTGCCAGTTCTTCGCGGTGAGGGTCGTGCCGCGGGCGGCACGCACGGGTCGGGGTCCGGTCATGAGTCGATGCTCGCGGAGCGCCCGCGCCCCGACAACGGATGCCGGTCGCACGCCGTCCGGTATCCCAGACCGGGGTGTGGGCCGAGTGAGCGATTTGTCGGGGTGGTGGGTGGCCCGCACCGTGAGCGATTGACCTCTCGAGAAGCGGAGTGGGAAGTCGGGGTGCGGGATGAGGCATTGGGCGAGCGGATGACGCGGGCGTGTGTCATCCGTCGTTCGGTCCTCGCCGAGTGGGCGATTTGTCGGGGTGGTGAGGGCCTTGCACCCCGAGCGATTGACCTTTCGGCGGGAGCGTTGGCGCGCGCGATGACCGAGTGGGCGATTTGTGGGGATGGTGGGTGGCCCGCACCGTGAGCGATTGACCTTTCGGGAAAGGGCGTCGGAGACCGAGGGGCGGGGTGCGGGGGGGCCTTGGGCGAGCGGATGACTCGTGCGTGTCATCCGTCGTTGAGTGAGCATTGGGCGAGCGGATGACGTGGGCGTGTGTCATCCGTCGTTGAGTCCTGGCCGAGTGGGAGATTTGTCGGGGTGGTGAGGGCCTTGCACCCCGAGCGATTGACCTTTCGGCGGGAGCGTTGGCGCGCGCGAGAGCGGCGCGGGCGGGCGCGCGGCGCGGGCGCGGGGTCAGCCGAGGGTGACGCCGCGGGCGGCGAAGAAGGGGAGGGCGTCGATCGCGATGCCGTCGAGGCGGAGTTCGAGGTGCAGGTGGCATCCGGTCGAGGCGCCCGTGTTGCCGACGACGGCGATGGTCTGCCCCGCGGCGACGCGGTCGCCCACGCTCACGAGGGTTCCGCCGTCGAGGATGTGCGCGTACCCCGTCGAGACGCCTGCGCCGTGGTCGATGAGCACCCAGTTGCCGTAGGTTCCGAAGCTGCGGGCCTCGACGACGGTGCCGCCGGTCGCCGCGAAGATCGGGGTGCCGCAGGGGGCGGCGATGTCGGTGCCCGCGTGGAAGTCGTTGACGTTCGCGAGCGGCTTGTCGAGGCGCCAGCCGAATCCGTCGGTGACGCGACCGACGACAGGGGCCGTCCAGCCGAGTTCGCTCAGCTGACCCGAATCGAGGGGCAGGTCGATGAGAGCGGAGACCTCGACCGCTGCCGTCGACGCGGCTTGCGCGAGGCTCGATCGCGCGGCTTCGACGGCCTTCTCGGCGGCATCGACGGCCCGGGTCGCTGCAGCGAGGCCGGCCTCGTCGACCGTGCGTTGTGCGGCCGCCGCGCGGTCGTCGAGTTCGTCGGCTCGCGCGGCCGTGCGCTCGGCGCGTTCCGCGAGAACGTCGATGTCTTCGGCGAGACCTGTCAGGCGATCGAGTGAACCGAGGCCGCCGAGCAGGTCGCCGCCCGTGCGGAACACGACGTCGATGTCGCTGAGCCCGGCGAGCTGAGATCCGCCGCGCAGAGCGGTGATGTAGACCGCGGCGGCGTCATCGGCGTCGGCTCGTGCGCGGGCGCGCTGGCCTTCGAGCGTGTCGAGGAGCTGCTGCGCGCGGCTCGACGTGACGACGGCGATCTCGTACTCGCGCTTCGCGGTGTCGAGAGACGCGAGGGCCGTCGTGAGTCGGGTGCGCGCGGCGACCGCTGCGGCGTTCACCGTCGACGGTCGCGTCGGGCGGATCGTCTGCGGCACGGCGGCGGGCGGTGCGACCTGGGCCGGGGGCGCGGGCGGGGCCGTCGGCGTGGGCGTGGGCGTCGGCGTGGGTGTCTCCGGGACGGCGCACGGGTCGGGTGTCGCATCCTCGGCGGGTACGGTCGGTGGGGGAGTCGCGGCATCCGTCGTCGCATCGCTCGCGGCATCCGTCGGCTCGGGGCACTCGACGGGCGGCTCGGGGGTCGGCGTGGGCGTCGGAGTCTCGGGCGAGGGCGAGGGCGAGGGTGATGGCGAAGGCGCCGGCTCGCTGGGCGACGGCGTCACCGGGTCGGGCGTCGGCGTGCTCGTCATCGGGGACGAGGTCGGCGTCGGCTCGACCTCGTCGGCGTGCGCGGGGGCTCCGAGTCCGGTCGACAGGAGCGCCGCGAGAGTGAGGGCGGTCAGGGCGGAGGGCATCCGCCGAGCACTCGGGGCTCGGCCTCGTCGAGTGTCGCTACCGTCGTTGGGCGTCATCTGTGACCGTTCCGTCGGCCAGGGCCGACCCGTTTAGTCTGCCATCCGGCCTCGGGGTGCACAACGGTTGCCGGCTGACGATCCGCGCAGGTCTCGGCACGAATCCGACGCCTTTCGGCCGGCAACGGACGGTTCCGGCGACGTCACCCCAGCGCGCCCGCGGCCTGCTCCGCGACATCCCGCACCGCGCGCGAGCGCACGAGACCCGTCACGGCCTCGATCTCGGGCGCAAGGAACCGGTCGGGCCCGGGCACCGCGCCCGTCTCCGCGACGAGCGCGACGACCGCACCCGTCGCCGCGGCCGGCGCGAGCGGAGCGCGCAGCTGCAACCCGCGCGCCGCGGTCATGACCTCGATCGCGAGCACGCGCGTGAGGCCGTCGATCGCGCGGCGGAGCTTCCGTGCCGCGGCCCAGCCCATCGACACGTGGTCCTCCTGCATGGCCGACGACGGGATCGAGTCGACGGACGCGGGAGCCGCGAGGCGCTTCAGCTCCGACACGATGCCCGCGGCCGTGTACTGCGCGATCATGAGGCCCGAGTCGACGCCGACCTCGTGCGCGAGGAACGGCGGCAGCCCCTGGTTGCGCGCGCGGTCGAGGAACCGGTCGGTGCGTCGCTCCGACATGCTCGCGACGTCGGCGACGGCGATCGCGAGGAAGTCGAGCACGTAGCCGACGGGCGCTCCGTGGAAGTTGCCGTTCGATTCGACGCGCCCGTCGAGGGTCAGCACGGGGTTGTCGACGGCGCTCGCGAGCTCGGCATCGGCGACGGATGACGCGTGCGCGAGCGTGTCGCGGGCAGCACCGTGCACCTGCGGTGCGCACCGCAGCGAGTAGGCGTCCTGCACGCGGGTGCACTCCGGGCCGCGGTGGCTCGCGACGACGGGCGAACCGGCGAGCAGGGCGCGGAGGTTCGCGGCCGACACGGCCTGACCCGCCTGAGGTCGCAGTCGGTGCAGGTCTGCGGCGAAGACGGCATCCGTTCCGAGCAGCCCTTCGACGCTCATCGCGGCCGCGATGTCGGCCGTCGTGAGCAGCGCGTGCAGGTCGTCGATCGCGAGGGCGAGCATGCCGAGCATGCCGTCGGTGCCGTTGATGAGCGCGAGGCCCTCCTTCTCGGCGAGCACGAGGGGCGCGATGCCGGCGTCGTCGAGGGCCGCGGATGCCGGTGTCAGCGACCCGCCGACGCGCACCTCTCCCTCACCCATCGCCGCGAGGGCGACGTGCGCGAGCGGGGCGAGATCGCCCGAGCAGCCGAGCGATCCGTACTCGAAGACGCGCGGCGTGATGTCGGCGTTGAGCATGGCGGCGTACGTCTCGGCGACCTCGCGGCGCGCGCCCGTGCGTGCCGTCATGAGCGTAGAGAGGCGCAGCAGCTGCAGGGCCCGGATCACCTCGCGCTCGACCTCGTCGCCCGAGCCCGCGGCGTGCGACCGCACGAGGCTCGCCTGCAGCTGGGTGCGCCGGGTCGGATCGATGAACGTCGTCGCGAGGGCGCCGAAGCCCGTCGAGATCCCGTAGTGCGGCTCGGGATCGGCCGCGAGGCCCTCGACGACGAGGCGGCTCGCGGCGACGGAGTCGAGTGCCGCGGGATCGAGCTCGACGCGCGCGTCGTGCCGCGCGACGGCGACGACCTCGGCGATCGACAGGGCTCCGCTGCCGACGATGACGGATGACGCGTGCTGATCTTCTCGCATGCTCCGATTCCACCGCGCGAGTGGCGGCTACGGTGCGCTCTGTGCGCGCCTGCAGTCCGGGATGCCAGACGCCCGGCCTCCCGCCCCCGCGAGTTGCCGCAAACGCCCCGTCCGCAGCGCCCCGCACGGTGCATTCGCGGCAACTCGCAGGGGTGTGTTGCCATTCGTGGTGGGTGCGCGGACGCCGCAACCCGCCACGAGTGGCAACATGCCCCGGGGCGGGGCCCTAGGTCAGGGAGCGCAGCCGTGCGACGAGGGCGACAGTCTCGGGCGCGGGCGTCGAACGCCACGTGGATGACGCAGGGAAGAGCACACTCGTGTGCGGACCCACCGCATGCTGGAGGTCGGCCGCCAACCGGAAGCCGCTCACGAGATACTCGACCGTGCGTTCGGCGCCGAGCCAGCGATCGTTCCAGTCGCGGAGGCGCGCGACGAGTGTTTCGTCGAACCGGAGGGTGCCGGCGGCGAGGGGTTCATCGGGGCGATCGACGAGCGGAGTGCGATCGGCGAGCGGCATCCCGCTCTCGGTGGGTGCGAGAAGCACGCGTTCGGGCCGCCGGCCGGGCGTCCACACGAGCGCATCGAGGTCGACTCCGCGCGTCATGGCGCAGAACTCGCTCTCGGGCATCGCCTGCATCTGCTCGACGACGGTCGGCCGCCGGGGCGTGAAACGTCTTCCCTCGGGGCCGACCGCCTCGAAGTGAGCGTCTCCGGTCGGCGTCACGGCATCGCGGTCCTCGTCATCCCCGACGAACACAGTGGTGCCGGTGCCGAGCTCGGCCTGCAGTTCGGCGGCGAGGAGGAACTCGGCGACGGATGACTCGAGCGATGCCTCCGGAGACGGCCACTCGAAGTCGTCGCCGAGGTACGCCTCGATCGCAGCGTTCCATTCGGAGAGCCGCTGCTCGAGGTCGGCCGTGATGCCGAGGGCTCCGCGCGCGATCGGCCCCGGTTCGCCGTCGGGAGAGCGATCCCAGAGCGGCAGGTCGACCGAGTGCTCCCACATGAGACGGATGTGCGTCGGGCGGTTCATGCATCCACTCTATGAACGCGCTCCGTCATGCGCCCCGCCGTTCGTGTCGCTCGCGGTGCGTCATCCGCTCACCTCGCCCATCGCGGGGTGTGTTGCCGCTCGTGGTGGGTGCGAGGCGGCCGCAACCCGCCACGAGTGGCAACATGACGCGGCGCCGCGCGGGGAAGCGCGGCCGCGCCCCGCGGCGGCCGTGAGTTGCCACTTTCGGCCCGTGTCGGGCCCTCCGCACGGGCCGAAAGTGGCAACTCGCCGGCGTGGTTCAGGCGCCGGGGCGCTCGGCGCGGGCGACGAGCACTCGGTTGCGCTCGGCGATGAGGCGGCGGAGGTGACCCCCGAGCGCGAGGCGTTCGGCGAGCGTGCCGAGGGGGCCGAGCGGGGCGGATGCCTCGATGCGATCGATCATCGTCGAGCCGGTGCCGCGCTCGATGAAGAGATGTTCGTGGCGGAAGCTCCGGAACGGTCCGCGGGTCTGCTCGTCGACGAAGCGCGACGGGCGGTCGAGTGCGGTCACGGACGACGTCATGTTCCAGACGATGCCGAAGTGGCGTGCGCGCCACGTCACCGACTCGCCGAGTCCGATCGCGCCCGAGGTGACTCCGGCGACGGCGCGTTCGTTCGTGCCGTGCATCGAGGCGACGTGGGCGTCGACGTCGAGGGAGAGATCGAAGAGGGCCTCGCGCGGTGCCGTGGAGTGCGTCGTGAGTTCGAAGCGGAACACGGGCCTCCTGACGATCGTCGCCTCATTGTCGCAGTCGGTCGGATGACGGTGTGGTGTGTAGGGGAGACGCGCGTGTGTAGGCCCGGGCGCCTCGCGTCCGCCTACGAAGGGCGCGAAAGCCTACAAACCGAGGGGCGGTGGCGGCACGGCGGCACGGCGCCTACGGCGTTGCGGCACGGCGGTCCTACGGCGTGGCGGCACGGCGGCTGGCCGGGATGACGGTGCGGTGCGTAGGGGAAACGCGCGTGTGTAGGCCCGGGCGCCTCGCGTCCGCCTACGAAGGGCGCGAAAGCCTACAATCCGATGTGGCGGGCGGCCGGTGTCGCGGTGGCGGTCGTGGCGGTGATGTTGGCGGCAGGCGGCCGCGGTGGCGGTACCGGTCGCGATCGCGGACGGGATCAGCCGAACCCCGAACCCTAGACTGGCGCCGGAGGTGCACGTGGTCGAACCGAAGGTTCCGGCGGCCGATCAGGCCCTGCGCATCCTGTCGCACCTCGCCGCGCAGCGCGGTCCGCAGCCCGCGACGGCGATCGCGACGGCCCTCGACCTGCCCCGCTCGACCGTCTACCACCTGCTCGCGACGCTGCAGCATCGTGGGTTCGTCGTGCACCTTCCCGAAGAGCGTCGCTACGGACTCGGCGTCGCCGCGTTCGAGCTCTCGAGCGGATTCTCGCGGCAGCAACCCCTCGCGCGCCTCGGCCGCCCCCTCGTCGCGAGCCTCGTCGACCGGCTCGGCGAGAGCGGTCACCTCGCCGTGCTGCACGGGCGCGACGTGCTCTATCTCGTCGAGGAGCGCGCCCCCCGCCGCCCCTCGCTCATCACCGATGTCGGCGTGCGCCTTCCCGCTCACCTCACCGCGACGGGTCGCGCGATGCTCGCGGCACTGCCTCCCGCGCAGCTTCGTGCGCTCTACCCCGACGCCGCGGCGTTCGCGGGCGACGACGGCTGGACTTACGGCCGCCTCAAGCGCCTGCTCGCCGACGTGCGCGCCGACGGCTTCGCGCGCGAGCACGGCGAGGTCTCGACGGGGCTCTCCTCGGTCGGCGTCGCCGCCCTCGACCACCTCGGATGGCCCGCCGCCGCGATCGCCGTGACCTTCGCGAACGACATCGACGACGAGCGTCTCGCCGCCCTCACCTCATCGACGACGGATGCCGCGAGCGAGCTCTCTCGTCGAATCCGAGGCATCGGCCGCTGAGGCCCGCCCGCCCGGAACCGCGGCCCGCGTCATCCGGCCGCCGCGCGCCCCCGAACGAAACATCCGCCCGCGTCATCCGCCCACCGTCCGCCGGAACTCCGCCGATGCGCCGGAGCGATTCGGCCGCGACCCTCCGGCACAGCGCCAGAACTCCGGCGAAACCTACCGCGCCCGATGCAACCAGGGCGCGAGCAGGCGTGTGATGAACGGCAGCCCCCAGTACGTCATGATCGGCGTGAGGATGACGGTGCTGACGAGCAGCCGCAGGGCGAGATGCGTCTCGTTCCAGAACGGCAGCAGCCCGAGCAGCGCGCTCACGACGAGGTTCGCGGGGAAGAAGATGAGCCAGATGCTGATCGCCTGCTTCCATCGCGGGGGCGACGTGACGACCTCGATGCCGCGCGTCGGTGTGGGGTCGTCGAACCACCCCTCGATGCCGGTGCGGCGTTGCACGCGCGATTCGCGCACGAAGTCGCTCGCCTGCGCGAGCCACGAGGTGCGGTCGTCGGAGTGCTCCCACTCGATGAGTCGCTCCTCGTCCTCGAAGCGGTAGAGCATGTGCCACGTCGTCGAGGTGGCGCCGTCGCGCACCCACCCCGAACCGAGGAAGCCCGGATAGGTGTTCGCGAGGTTCACTCCCGCTTGCACCCAACGTGTCGCTTCACCGATGCGCCGGGGATCGACCTGGCGTTCGATGGCGACCGTCACGGTCTGATCTGTCATGCATCCAGCGTCGCACCCGCGCATGGCGGGCAGGTTTCAGGAGGCCGCGAGGTGCGTGTGCAGGAACGCCGAGACGCGCGTGCGGAGGGCGTCGTCGAGGATGCCGATCGAGTGGTCGTCACCCGGAACGATCGCGAGGTCGAGCGGCACCCCGGCGGTCAGCAGGGCTGCGGCGAAGCGCTCGGCCTGGCCCACGGGCACGACCTCGGCCTCGGCGTGACCGACGAAGAACGGCGGATCGCTCGCGTCGAGGTGGCTGATCGCCGAGGCCTCGGATGCCGCGGGGCACTCGCCGCCGTCGCAGCCGAGGTAGGCGCCGACGATTCCGTGGAGCCACATGCTGCTCGCGTCGGCCTCGAGGGCCTCGGTCGTGAGCTCGATGGGACCCGAGAGCTCGACGACGGCCGCGACGCGCGACCCGGTGTCGAGCGGGCCTTCGCCGCGTGCGCCGAGGAGCGCCGCGAGGTTGCCGCCGGCCGAGCCGCCGAACGCGCCGATGCGGGCCGGGTCGATGCCGTAGTCGGCGGCGTTCGTGCGGAGGAAGTCGACCGCGAGCGACACGTCGTCGATCGCGGCGGGGAACGTCGCGTCGGGAACGAGCCGGTAGTTGACGGATGCCGCGACGAAGCCTTCGCTCGCGAGCCAGAGGCACACGCGTCGCCAGTCGTCGTTCGCCTTGTCGCCGCGCGCCCAGCTTCCGCCGTGGATCGAGACGACCGCGGGCAGGGCGGTCGGATCGGCTCCGTCGACCGCGGCGGGCGAGCAGACATCCAGCGTCAGGAGGGTGCCGTCGTCACGCGTTCCGTAGGGGATGTCGGCCTCGACGTCGATCGTCGACGGCGGGATGAACGTGCGGATTCCGATGATCTCGGGCGACACGACCTCGCTCTCGGCGAGGGCCGGTTCGGGGTCGATCTCGTTCACCGGAACGTGGAACGCCGACAGCGCGAACACGCCAAGGGCCGCGGTGAGTGCGGCGGCGGCGATTCCCGCCGCTCGCAGTCTGCGGGCGCCGTGGCCGCCCCGGTGTCGGGTCGGGGTCACGTGCGCTCCGGATTCAGGGGTGCAGTGATGCTAACCCGCCGAATGACAGGGAGCAAGCGCTCTCACGAGGTCGCGTCTCTGCGCGTCATCCCGCGGCGAGCGGAGCCGCGATCGAGACGACGAGCGAGACCGCTCCGACGCTCAAAAGGATGACGGTCAGGAGTTTCAGGACCCGCGTCGACGGGCGCCCCGGTTCGAGGATCATGCGCGACGCGTCGCGGTCGCTGTAGTACACGCGCTGGTCGTCGGGGTCGGTGACCTCGGCGCGTTCGTGGTGCGACAGGGTGCGTTCGTGGAAGTCGCCGCCCACGAACCAGCGGGCGACGCCGTCGACGATGACGGCCTGCGTCGGAAGCCAGCGTCCGTCGACCGTGCGCATGGACGCCCAGATCACGAGGCAGACGAGTCCGGTGCCGAGGCCGAGCCACGACAACGACTCGGCGATGATCGCCACGAGGTCGAGGGGGCTCTGCACAGAATCAGGCTAGCGCGGAGGCGGCGAGAGATTTCGCGAAACAGACCGAATGCGCCTCACCGACGTACTGACCGAACTGCGGGATCTCGACGTAGCCGTGCCGGCGGTAGAGCGCTTGGGCGGCATCGTGCAGATCACCGGTCTCGAGCACGATGCGACGGATGCCTCGGATCGCGGCATCCGATTCGATGGTCTCGAGGAGGAGCGAGGCGACGCCGAGACCGCGCGAGGCGGGGTCGACGAACATGCGCTTGAGTTCGCCCTCGCCGGCATCCTTCACCAATGCGGCGATGCCGACGGCGCGACCCTCGTCGCGCACGACGTAGAACGAGACGGCGGGCGCCTCGAGCGTCGCGATGTCGAGCAGGAAGTTCGACTCGGGCGGATAGAGGCTCTCGGCGTACGCGGTGCTGCCGTCGAGGAGGCGTTCGATCTCCGCCTGACGAGGCGGTTCGATGGCGATGGTGAGGGGTGGCACGGCGCGAGTTTACGGTGCGCGTGTTTCGCCGACATTGCTTGTCGGGGGTGAGCGGATGACGCGTGCGAGCCGATCAGCGGGCGATTCTCAGGGTCGACGTGTACAGTAGCCGAGTCGGTCTTAGGCACCGCGCAGTTGTGCGCGGATGGGTTTGTGAGTCTGAGGGCCGGTTTCGTCGCAGTCAGCGACGGATAGTCACCGTATGTGAACGGCCCCGGTCGATGAGTGCCCGGGTTCTCAGAGAGAGCTGCGCGAATACGCGCGAGTTTCGTCTGCCATGTGCACGAATGAACCCAGGAAGACACTGTTATGCCCAAGAACACCTCGAGCGACAACCGCCCGAACTTCGACCCGTCCTACGCGAAGGGCAGCCGTAAGTTCGCCCCGAAGAAGGCTGCGCCCAAGTCGGGCTCGCGGAGCCCCGGCCACCGCGGCTACAAGGAAGAGACCGAAGCGCCCCGCAAGGAGCGCTGGAGCCGCGACGAGCGCGTCGCCCAGGGCCGTTCGCCGCACCGTGCCGAGCGCCCGGGCCGCGAAGAGCGTTCCGGCGAGCGCCCCCGCTACGACCGTGACGACCGCGCACCGCGTCGCGATGACCGTGGCGGCGACCGCGCCCCGCGTTCATTCGACCGTGATGACCGCGCACCGCGCCGCGACGACCGGAGCGACCGTGCCCCGCGTCGTGACGACCGTGCACCGCGCTCGTTCGACCGCAACGATCGCGCGCCTCGTCGTGATGACCGTGGCGGCGACCGTGCCCCGCGTTCGTTCGACCGTGACGACCGTGCGCCCCGTCGCGATGACCGTGCGCCCCGTTCGTTCGATCGCAACGATCGCGCCCCGCGTCGTGACGACCGTGGGAGCGACCGTGCTCCTCGGTCGTTCGACCGTGACGACCGCGCGCCCCGTCGTGATGACCGTGCGCCCCGTTCGTTCGATCGCAACGATCGCGCCCCGCGTCGCGACGACCGTGGGAGCGACCGTGCTCCTCGCTCGTTCGACCGCGATGACCGCGCGCCCCGCCGTGACGACCGCGCCGAGCGCCCGCGCTTCGACCGTGCGCCCCGCCGCGACGACCGCAGCGACCGCCCCCGTTTCGACCGCGACGACCGCGGCCCCCGTCGCGACGAGCGTGCACCCCGTGCCGCTCACGGCGGCGCCCCCGCCCGTGGCGAGTCGAAGTTCTACCCGACGCGCGAAGAGAAGAACTTCACCCCGCAGGATGACGTCGTGCTCGAGCGTCTCGAAGCGCAGGCCATCCAGGCGCAGGACGTCGACGGTGTGACCTTCGGCGACCTCGGCCTCGGTGGCAACATCGTGCGCACGCTCGGCGAACTCGGCGCGGCATCCCCCTTCCCCATCCAGGCCGCGACGATCCCCGTCGTGCTCGAGGGCCGCGACGTGCTCGGCCGTGGACGCACGGGCTCCGGTAAGACGATCGCCTTCGGTGCTCCGACGGTCGAGCGGCTCATGGAGAACAACGGCGGCAAGAACCGCAAGATGGGCCGGAAGCCCCGCGCTCTCATCCTCGCGCCGACGCGTGAGCTCGCCCTGCAGATCGACCGCACGGTGCAGCCCATCGCTCGCTCGGTGGGACTCTTCACGACGCAGATCTACGGCGGTGTTCCCCAGTTCCGTCAGGTGAGCGCGCTGCAGCGCGGCGTCGACATCATCATCGGCACGCCGGGTCGCATCGAAGACCTCATCGACCAGGGCAAGCTCGACCTCAGCGAGGTCGTCATCACCGTGCTCGACGAGGCCGACCACATGTGCGACCTCGGCTTCCTCGAGCCCGTGCAGCGCATCCTGCGCCACACCGCCGACCAGGGCCAGAAGCTGCTCTTCTCGGCGACCCTCGACAAGGGCGTCGCGACGCTCGTCGACGAGTTCCTCGTGAACCCGGCCGTGCACGAGGTCGCCGGCGAAGACCAGGCGTCGTCGACGATCGAGCACCGCGTGCTCCTCATCGAGAACTCCGACAAGCGCCAGATCGTCGCCCAGCTCTCCGACCGCGAGGGCAAGACCCTCGTGTTCTCGCGTACCCGTGCCTTCGCCGAAGACCTCACGGACTTCCTCGAAGACCGCGGCATCCGCGCTGTCTCGCTGCACGGCGACCTCAACCAGGCCCGCCGCACGCGCAACCTCCACCAGCTCACGAGCGGCAAGGTCAACGTGCTCGTCGCGACCGACGTCGCGGCTCGCGGAATCCACGTGGATGACATCGACCTCGTCATCCAGGCCGATGCGCCCGACGAATACAAGACGTACCTGCACCGCGCCGGCCGCACGGGCCGCGCGGGCAAGCTCGGTACCGTCGTGACGCTCATCCCGCGCAACCGTCAGCGCCGCATGGACGAGCTGCTCGAGCGCGCCGAGATCGAGGCCGAGTTCGAGCGCGTCACCCCCGGTGACGAGGTTCTGCAGAAGCTCCAGAACGCCTAGTCACACCCTGTGTCGCCGAGAGGGCGATTCGCATCGGTAGCCGCCCGTCGGCACCCCTGCGGATCGCCCTCTCGCCATTCCCTCCCCCCACCACCCCGGTTTGTGACTCGTTGATGTCGTTCTGAGCGGCCGATAGCGGCATGAACGAGTCACAAACGGGTGGGGTGGGAAAGGTCTGCGTGCGCGGCGTTGCCGCAGAGTCATCCGTTTGCCATACTTACTGAACGATCGTTCACTAATTCCGATCGGGGTGCGGCGGATGACTCGTGCGCACCCACCAGACGACGACGTCGGGAGGCGGCATGGCCGAGGCGTACCTCGTCGGCGGTGTGCGCACCCCGATCGGGCGATACGGCGGGTCGCTCTCGCGCGTGCGCCCTGACGACCTCGCGGCACTCGTCGTCGGCGAGGCCGTGCGGCGGTCCGGAGTGCCGCCCGAAGCGATCGACGAGGTCGTGCTCGGCGCCGCGAACCAGGCAGGCGAGGACAACCGCAACGTCGCGCGCCTCGCCGTGCTGCTCGCGGGACTGCCCGACACGGTGCCCGGCATCACCGTCAACAGGCTCTGCGCGTCGGGCCTCTCGGCGATCGCGATCGCCGCTCAGATGATCCGTGCGGGCGACGCCGACGTCGTCGTCGCGGGTGGCGTCGAATCGATGAGCCGAGCCCCGTGGGTGCAGGGCAAACCCGTGAAGGCCTTCGCGAAGCCCGCGCCGCAGTTCGACTCGACGATCGGCTGGCGCTTCACGAACCCGCGCCTCGCCGCGCGTGAGAAGACCACGTACTCGATGCCCGAGACCGCCGAGGAGGTCGCGCGCATCGACGGCATCACCCGCGCCGACGCCGATGCCTTCGCCCTCGAGAGTCACCGCCGCGCGATCGCTGCGATCGACGCGGGGCGCTTCGACGACGAGATCATCGCCGTCGCGACCGACCGCGGCGACGTCTCGGCAGACGAGGCTCCCCGACGCGACACGTCGCTCGCGTCGCTCCGCGACCTGCGGCCCGTCGTGCCGGGCGGTTCCGTCGTCACGGCGGGCAACTCGAGCGGGCTGAACGACGGGGCCGCGGCGGTCGTCGTCGCGAGTGGAGCGGCGATCGAGCGGTACGGCCTCTCTGCACGTGCGCGCGTCATCGGCGGTGCGACCGCGGCTCTCGCCCCCGAGATCATGGGGCTCGGCCCCGTGCCCGCGACCGAGAAGGCACTCGCTCGTGCGGGCCTCAGGGTCGCCGACCTCGACGCCGTCGAGCTCAACGAGGCCTTCGCGACGCAGTCGCTCGCGAGCATCCGCCGACTGGGGCTCGACCCGGCACGGGTGAACGCCGACGGCGGAGCGATCGCGCTCGGTCACCCGCTCGGATCGAGCGGAGCCCGCATCGTCGTCACGCTGCTCGGCCGCCTCGAGCGTGAGGGCGGCTCGATCGGCCTCGCGACGATGTGCGTCGGCGTCGGCCAGGGCGTCGCCCTGATCGTGGAGCGTGTGTGATGACCGAGGCCCTGCGTATCGAACGGCTCCCTGATCGGGTCGTCGCGACCCTCGATCGCCCGGCGTCACGCAATGCGATCGACCGAGCCACGATCGATGCGCTGCACGCGCTCTGCGCCGAGCTCGAAGCCGAGCCGCGGCCCCTCATCATCACGGGTGCGGGCGGAGTCTTCGCGGCCGGCGCCGACATCGGAGAGCTCCGCGACCGACGCGCGGTCGACGCCGAGGAGGGCATCAACGTGTATGCCTTCGAGCGCATGAGTGCGCTTCCGCAGCCGGTCATCGCGGCGATCGACGGTGTCGCGCTCGGCGGCGGAGCCGAGTTGGCGTACGCCGCCGACATCCGTCTCGCATCGACGACCGCCCGCTTCGGCAACCCCGAACCGGCGCTCGGCATCATCGCGGGGGCGGGCGCTTCGTGGAGACTCGGCGAGATCGTCGGGCGGGGGCGAGCCTCCGAACTGCTCCTCACCGGCCGCATCATCGAGGCCGATGAGGCGCTCGCCATCGGTCTCGTCACGTCGCTCCACCCGGTCGGCGAACTGATGGCCGCGGCCCACCAGATCGTCGATTCGATCGTGCGGAACGACTCTGCCGCGACGGCGGCCACGAAGCGCGTGCTGCGCGCGCCGCGGCAGGAACACCCGGCGATCGACATCCGCGAGCAGGCGGTGCTCTTCGAGAGCGCCGAGAAGCACCGACGCATGACGGCCTTCCTCGAGAGGAGATCACGATGACCGAGAAGGTTCCCGACGAGGTCGGCGTGGTCGGCGGCGGTCGCATGGGCGCGGGCATCGCCCACGCGTTCCTCACCGCCGGCGCGCGCGTCACGATCGTCGAGCAGAGCGCGCGGGCGGCGGATGTCGCGAGCGAGCGTCTCCGCCGGATCGTCGACGAGTCGGCGCGGCGGGCGGCCGGTGGCGCAGCGCCACGGTTCGGGTCGGCGCTCGACCCGGCGGCCGGAGCGAACGGATCGTCCGATGTGTTCGAGCGCGTGAGCGTCGTCGTCGGGGTGGACGCGCTCGCGGGATGCTCGCTCGTCATCGAAGCGGTGCCCGAGATCTCCGAGCTGAAGCGCGAGACGCTGAGCCGCGTCGAGAGCGTCGTCGCCCGCGACGCGACGATCGCGACCAACACGTCGTCGATCTCGGTCGCCGAGCTCGCGGATGCGCTCGAGCACCCCGACCGCTTCCTCGGCATGCATTTCTTCAACCCGGTGCCCGTGTCGCAACTCGTCGAGATCGTGTCGGGCGCGGCGACGGGGTCGTTCGTGTCGGCAGCCGCCGCCGGGTGGGTGCGCGCGCTCGGCAAGGTGCCGATCCTCGTGCGCGATTCGCCCGGGTTCGCCTCGTCGCGGCTCGGGGTCGCCCTCGGGCTCGAGGCGATCCGGCTGCTCGAGGACGGCGTCGCGAGCGCGGCCGACATCGACGCGGCGATGACGCTCGGCTACCGCCATCCCGTCGGGCCTCTGCGCCTCACCGATCTCATCGGTCTCGACGTGCGCCTCGACATCGCCGAGTACCTCGCCGAACGGCTGGGGCCGCGGTTCGAGCCGCCGGCGCTGTTGCGCCAGCTCGTCGCGGAGGGACGGCTGGGCCGCAAGAGCGGCGCCGGCTTCTACGACTGGACCGAGGAGAACGCATGACCGGGGTGCTGCCGAGCTACGTCGTGGGCGCATGGTGGGAACCGGAGTCCGACGCCGGAGCGACCGACGTGCGCGACGCGTCGACGGGCGAGATCGTCGCGCGGGTCTCGACGGACGGGCTCGATCTGGGCGCGGCGCTCGAGTACGCGCGCACGACGGGGCAGGCGAGTCTCGGGGGGCTGACATTCCATGAGCGCGCCGTGCTGCTCAAGCGATTCGCGCTCACCCTGACCGAGCGGAAGAGCGAGCTGTACGAGATCTCGGCGCAGACGGGTGCGACGCAGCGCGACTCGTGGGTCGACATCGACGGCGGCATCGGCGTGCTCTTCTCGTACTCGTCGAAGGGTCGGCGTGAGCTGCCGAACGCCCGCGTCTACGTCGACGGCCCCGTCGAGCTGCTCTCGAAGGACGGCACATTCCTCGGCCGGCATGTGTTCACTCGACTGCCGGGCGTCGCCGTTCAGATCAACGCCTTCAACTTCCCCGTCTGGGGCGCGCTCGAGAAGTTCGCGCCTGCCTTTCTCGCAGGCGTGCCGACTCTCGTGAAGCCCGCGACGCCGACGGGTTACCTCGCCGAAGCCTTCGTGCGCATGCTCGTCGAGTCGGGCGACCTGCCCGAGGGCTCCCTGCAGCTCGTCTCCGGGTCGGTGCCCGGCCTGCTCGACGGGCTTCGCCTGGGTGACCTCGTCGCGTTCACCGGATCGGCGTCGACGGCCGAGACGCTGCGAGCGCACGCCGCCGTGCAGACGGGCGGAGTGCGCTTCACGAGCGAGACCGACTCGATCAACGCGTCGATCCTCGGCCCCGATGCCGCAGAGGGCACGCCCGAGTTCGACGCCTACGTGCGCCAGCTCGTCGTCGAGATGACGTCGAAGGCGGGTCAGAAGTGCACGGCCATCCGCCGTGCGATCGTGCCGAGCGCGGCGGTCGATGCCGTCATCCGTGCCGTGCAGGATCGGGTCGAACGCGTCGTCCTCGGCGACCCGCGTGCCGACGGAGTGACGATGGGGCCGCTCGCCTCGCTCGCGCAGCGTGACGAGGTGCGTCGACGTTGCGCCGAGCTCGCGGCGGGCGGCGGCGACCTCGTCGTCGGTTCGCTCGCCGACCCCGAGGTCGTACTCGCCGACGGCTCGCGCGGGGTCGTGCCCGACGGCGCCTTCATCGAGCCGCTGCTCTTCTCCTTCGCGGATGCCGCGAGCGACGCCCTCCACGACATCGAGGCCTTCGGACCCGTGTCGAGCATCGTCGGATACGACTCGCTGCAGGACGCAGTCGACCTCGTCGCGCGCGGCGGTGGCTCGCTCGTGACGAGCATCGCGACGCACGACCCGGTCGTCGCGGTCGAGCTCATGACGGGCATCTCGGCGTTCAACGGCCGCGTGCTGCTCCTCGATCGCGACGATGCGCGCTCGTCGACGGGCCACGGCTCGCCGTTGCCGAACCTCGTGCACGGCGGCCCGGGGCGCGCGGGCGGAGGCGAAGAGCTCGGCGGCATCCGCGCCGTGCTGCACCACATGCAGCGGACCGCCGTGCAGGGCTCGCCCGAGATGCTCACGGCGATCACGGGCATCTGGCACGCGGGTGCGGAGTCGCGGCCCGGCGGCACGCACCCGTTCCGGAAGAGCCTCGACGAACTGCGCATCGGCGATCAGGTGCTCTCGCCGCCCCGCACCGTCGGCCTCGACGACATCGAGACGTTCGCCGCGTTCACGGGCGACACGTTCTACGCGCACATGGACGAGGCCGCAGCCGAGGCCAACCCGTTCTTCCCCGGTCGCGTCGCGCACGGGTACCTGCTCGTGTCGTGGGCCGCCGGGCTCTTCGTCGATCCCGCGCCGGGCCCCGTGCTCGCGAACTCGGGTCTCGAGAACCTGCGCTTCGTGACGCCCGTGTCGCCGGGCGACGCGGTGCGCGTCGAGCTCACGGCGAAGCAGATCACCCCGCGCGAGACGGACGACTACGGCGAGGTGCGCTGGGATGCTGTCATCCGCAACCAGCACGACGACCTCGTCGCGAGCTACGACGTGCTCACCCTCGTGGCGAAGCACGCGTCATCCGCCCCCTGACCCGCGCGCCCCTCTCGCCGCCCTTCCGTCTCGGCGTCACGAATGTGCTGTTCAGGACGTCTTAAGAGCACATTTGTGACGCCGAGACGGGTGGCGGGGGAGGATGGAGGGGTGACTTCTTACGTGCGACCGGTGATCGATGCGCCCGTCTTTCGCGACGCCGACGGTCAGGTCATCGACTACGGAAACCGCTGGCCGGGCTCGCCGCCCGACGACACGTACTCGGTCGACACGCACCCCGAGCGGTTCGCTCCGCTGCACACCGTCGCCGACGCGATCGTCGCGCACCTGCGCGAGACCTACGACGTCGAGATCGATGAGGGGGCGGATGTCGCGAGCGACGTCATCCGGCAGGCGGGAGACGTCGCTCGGGCGGTGCGCATCCGCCCGAACGATCCGACCTCTGCCGCGCTCACCGTCGTCTTCACGGCCTACCCCGGCATCGTCATCCACGCGGGCGAGCTGCACGAGTTCTTCTTCCCCACGTGCGGCTGCGACGCGTGCGACTCGCACTGGGAGGCCGAAGCCGGCGACCTCGAAATGCACGTGTTCGCGGTGGTGAACGGGTACTACAGCGAGAGCATCGAGAGCGGACCCGACCCGTGGATGGAGTACGCCATCGCTCTGCCCGACGGCAGCGGCAGGTCGGGTCGAGGTCGGCCCGACGGAGTCAGCGCCGAGCGTCTCGAGTCGGCGCGGGCGCTCCTCCCCGCGGGGCGCTGGGCGGCCTGGCCGCGCCTCCCGTGAGTTTCGGCGTCACGACACGCTGGCCATACCGCCGATGACCAGCGTGTCGTGACGCCGAGACGGGGTTGGTGGGGCTGCTCGTAGGCTGGGGAGGTGAGCGCAGAGACGACGATCGACGAGTTCTGGGCTGAGTGTCGAAAGGCCCTGCCCGACCTGCCCGCGGATGCACCCGAGGCCTGGGCGTTCGGCGCGACACCGGCTCACGCCGACGGTCTCCTCGCCCTCGTGCTCGCCGGAACGAAGACGGGAACGTCGTCGTCGCTGTGGGACTTCGAGCACACCGGCGAGGCGATGCCCGAGGTCGGCTGGTTGAACATCATCCTCGACGGGGCCGGCGTGCCCCGGGCCCTGCTCGAGACGACTCATGTCGAGGTCGTGCCCTTCGACGAGGTCTCCGCCGCTCACGCGTTCGCCGAGGGTGAGGGAGACCAGAGCCTCGCACACTGGCGCGCGGTGCACGAGCGGTACTGGCGCGAGCACTCCGACAGCCCGAAGGGCTTCGCGCCTGACATGCCCGTCGTCTGCGAACGGCTGAGACTGCTGTATCCCGCCTGACGTCACGACGGGATTCGCTCGCCTCCGCGTGGAAGTGGGTCAGTTCTCGATCGGCGGAGGCGGCGTCTCGTCGTCGAAGCACGCCAGGTCGCCGTCGTGAATCGCCTGCGCCTTCGCGTCGGTGCGCTCACTCATCGCGTACTCGCCGCGTGACGAGAGCTCCTCCCGGTCGGCCCCGAGGAACAGTACGGCGTACGAGTTCGTCGCGCCCTCGCCATACTCCACCGTCCATGCTGCGCCGTTGTAGGGCGAGTTCCACGAGCCCTGGCACTGGGTGTGCATGAGCTTGTGGGCGATCTCGTGTTTCACCGTCTGGACGAAGCGTGGCTGGTCGACGTACTCCATGGCGGTGTCGATGAAGATCTGCCCCCAGTTCGGTTCCATGGAACAGAAGTACGCCGCTCCTCGGTCGAGTCCGAAGCACTCCTTCAGCGAGAGATCGGTCGTCAGCTCGGCACCGACGAGATCGGCGATGGCCTGTCCGGCATCCCAGTACGTGCCATCCGCTCCGGGCTCGATGGGCATCGCGGCGATCTGCTCTTCGATCGCGACGAGTTCAGGCGCAAGAGGGAACGACTGGGTCGCGAGCGGCGTACCGATGCCGCCCGCGCGGAGCCGAGAGGTGAGATCCATGAACTCCCACGTCGTGTTCTCGTAGGCGTACGTGTCTGCCTCCGACTTCGAGTCGAACACCATCTCTTCGGCGCCGTACTCGTCGATGTACTCCTCGATGTACTCCAGGGCGGCAGTCGTGTACGCGACCGATTGACGCCAGGACATGTCGTTCCCCGGATAGTCGAGCGGGCTCTCGGCGCGGTCGGAGAAGGTGTCGCGCAGGTACTCGACCGACCGCTTGTAGTCGCTCGTCTCGGCGAGCGTGTACTTCGGGAAGAGCAGAGCCGACACCGGGCCCCACGCGACAGCGGTCACGACGCCGAGAACGACGACGACTCCGACCGAGATCAGGGTCGCGATGAGACCGGTGCGGCGCGGGCGTTGCGGACCGTCAGGAGCCCCCGCGGGTTCAGGAGCCCCCGCAGGTTCCGGCGTCGGCGCGACACGATGGACGTTCTCGGTCCACTGCGAACCGTCCCAATAGCGCAACTGACCCGGCGTTGAAGCGTCGGGATACCAACCGGCTCCCGGTGGCGTCGTAGACATGGTCCCCCCCATGGTGTGACTTCGAGCAGGCTTCCAATCTACGACAGGTCGAGCGGGGGAGCCGGACACGACGACGCGAAGCCGACTGTCCTTCGGAATCGACCTCGCTCATACCGCGCAGCCCGCTTTCGGCGTCACGACACGCTGGTCATCGGCGTGATGGCCAGCGTGTCGTGACGCCGAGACGAGACGAGACGAGCGGCGAGACGAGGCGCGGGGCGGGCTGCCTGGCTAGGAAAGCGCCGGGCGGATGTCGCGCACGATCGTCTCCAGCATGCGCGTGTTGAACGCGACGCCGAGCTGGTTCGGCACGGTGACGAGCACCGTGTCGGCGGCCTGCACGGCGGCGTCCTGCGCGAGCTCGGCGGCGATCCGGTCGGGTTCGCCGACGTAGCTGCGCCCGAAGCGCGAGCGCGCGCCGTCGAGGATGCCGACCTGGTCCTCCTCCGAGCGCTCGCCGAAGTAGCCGCGGTCTTCGTCGGTCGTGATGGGCAGCACGCTGCGGCTGACCGAGACGCGTGGTTCGCGCTCCCAGCCGGCCTTCGCCCACGCCTCGCGATAGAGCGCGATCTGCTCGGCCTGCAGCTCGTCAAAGGGAACGCCCGTGTCTTCGGTCAGGAGCGTCGAGCTCATGAGGTTCATGCCCTGCTCGGCAGCCCACACGGCCGTCGCGCGCGTGCCCGCACCCCACCAGATGCGGTCGGCGAGGCCGGGCGCCTGCGGCTGGATCGGCAGCAGGCCGCTCGACCCCGTCATCTTCGGGTCGGCGGGCGCCGCTCCCGCTCCCGCGATCGCGTTGCGGAACAGCTGCGTCTTCGCACGGGCCATATCGGCGTCGGTGCGACCCTCGGGCGGCACGAACCCGAAGGCGTGCGCGCCGTTCAGCGCCGTCTCGGGTGACCCGCGGCTGAGGCCGAGCTGCAGTCGGCCTTCACCGCCGGCGTGCGCACTGATGAGGTCGGCAGCCGCGGCATCCTCGGCCATGTACAGGGGGTTCTCGTAGCGCATGTCGATGACGCCCGTGCCGATCTCGATGCGACTCGTACGCGCGCCAATCGCCGCGAGCAGCGGGAACGGCGAGGCGAGCTGACGGGCGAAGTGGTGCACGCGGAAGTAGGCGCCGTCGAGCCCGATCTCCTCGCCGGCGACGGCGAGTTCGATCGACTGCACGAGGGCGTCGCGCCCCGATCTCGTGCCGGATTGCGGCGAGGGATGCCAGTGGCCGAACGACAGGAAACCGATCTTCTTCACGTCGGGTACAGCGCTCCGCGCGACGCGGGCATTCCCGGATGATCGACACGTGTCATCCGACCCAAAGTCAAGCCCCCCGCGATTGTTCATCGAATGGGGGTTCGCTGAAGCAGTTCGCCCGAACTATCGAATATTCTGACCGGGTGGGACGACTTATCTATGGCGCGTCGCCTCGAGAGATCGAGATCGACGACCGACCGCTCGCGCACCTCAAGGTCGCGATCATCAGCAAACTTCGACGCTCCGAGAGCTTCACCCTGTCGTGGGATCACGGCAAGGCCCGCGGCGGCGGCCGCTCGACGATCTGGTTGCACCAGTCGATTCCTCTGCGGTTCGACTTCGACGGCAGCCGCCCGCCCGTCCTCAACCGGGCGTGGATCGAGCTGCTCATGGTCGCGGCGAACAGCACCGAGGGCCTACAGCTCGTGCCGGAACCCGAGGGTTCGATCAACACGCAGCTCGTCGGCTGAGCGGGCCCGGCGCGGTCCGGCGACGGTGAACGGATGACGCGGAGCGCGCCACCCGCACCGTGATGTCAGCTCGCGAGTGCGAGCACCGGTTCGGCGACGATGCGCATGCCGCTGTTGGTGTTGGCGGCCGCGACGAGGTCTTCGACCCACTGGCGGTTGAGCATGACAGGAGCGTCTTCGTCGCTCACGAAGCGCAGCGGGATCGACTGGGTGATCCAGATCGTCTCGCGACCACGGCCCGTGACGCTCGAGCCGAGGGTGAGGGTGAAGGTCTCGCCGCGACGCAGCTTCGAGAACACGGCTGCCTTCAGGTGCGCGATCGTGCGGTCGTCGATCGTGTAGCTGTGTGCATCGGGTCCGTAAACGAGGTGGCCCATGGTGTTGTCCAATCGGTGCTGAGGTGATTGCTCGATGACTTCGTGAATAACTAGATCATCTACTAGTTAGATAGTCTAGGCTTATCACATGACAACTTCTGAACACTCGTCGACGGGATACTGGTACCCCGACCGTGTTCAGCGCGGAGTCGAGATCCTGAACGCCCTGCGCGACTATCGCGACGCGGAATCCGACATGCGTCGACGCACTCGGTCGTCGATGAAGATGGGCGAGACCGACCTCCTCGCCATCCGCTTCCTGCTCCAGGAGCAGAAGCGCGGCAACGACGTCACGCCTAAAGAGCTCGCGGCGCGACTCGACATCTCGAGCGCATCGACGACGGTCCTCATCGACCGACTCGTCGCTTCGGGCCATGTCGAGCGCCAGCCGAATCCCTCCGATCGCCGCTCGATCATCGTCGTGCCCACAGGTCACACCGACGGCGAGGTGCGAGCCACGCTCGGATCGATGCACCGCCGCATGATGAGCGTCGTCGAATCGCTCGGCGAGCAGGAGGCCGCGGTCATCCTCGGCTTCCTCCGCGAGATGCGGAAGGCCGTCGACGCGAGTGAGGCCGAGGTCATGGCCGAGCTCGCCGAGCAGGCGGATGACGCCGGCGATGCCGCGCGTCATACCGACGCGGTGCGCGCGTGAGCGCCGGGGCGCCCACCACCTCACCTGTTCCGTTCGTGTCGCTGGCCCATGGCCGGTACGTCCTCGGAGAGCAGATCGGAGAGGGTGGCATGGCGCGGGTCTTCTCGGCCCGCGACACCAAGCTCGATCGACCCGTCGCCGTCAAGATCTACCGTGCGCCGACCACTGACGAGATCGAGGCGGTCCGGCAGGAACGCGAGATCGCGGTGCTCGCCTCGATGAGTCATCCGCATGTCATCGCCGTCCTCGACGCCGGCTGGGTCGAGCGTGGTTCTACTCGCTACCGGTTCGTCGTCATGGAACTCGCCCGCGGCACGAACCTCGCCGACCGGATCGAGGTGCGGCGCGGCAAGACGCCGCGCGTGCGCGAGTCGCTTGTCGTCGCCGCGCACATCGCCTCCGCCCTCGCTTTCGTGCACGAGCGTGGAGTGGTGCACCGCGACATCAAGCCGGAGAACATCGTCGTGAGCGACTCGACGGCGCCGAGTCGACCGCTCATCGCGAAGCTCATCGACTTCGGTGTCGCACAGTCGGCCGGCGAGAAGTCGGTCACGCAGACCTCGAGGATCATGGGAACCGCCGCGTATATCGCCCCCGAACAGGTCTCGGGCACGGGCGCCGTTGCCGCGAGCGATGTCTACGCGCTCGGACTCGTGCTGCTCGAGACGCTCACCGGGGTGCGGGAGTTCCGCGGGACCCTCCTCGAATCCGCGCTCGCGCGTCTCTCGCGCGACCCCGAGGTGCCGACGACCCTGCCCGCCGACGTGCGCGAGATCATCATCGCGATGACGGCCCGGGATGCCGCTGATCGACCGTCTGCTCGAGAGATCGCGCCGCGGTTGCGAGCGGCGGCCGCCGCCATCCGCGGGCGTCACGTCGCGCTCGGCGCGTCGGCTGAGGTGACGGCGGATGCTTCTGCCCGCGCGAGCGAGGGCGGCGTCGAACTCGCGCCATCGCGGGAGCTCGGTGCAGGCTCCGACCCCGACTCGACGAAGCCCGAGAAGGCCGATGCGATCGTGCGCACGTCGAGCTCGTGGAGTGAGCGTCTCCAGCCGTGGCGCCGTACCCTCCGCCAGGTCGTCTAACTGGCCTGCGTTCGGGGAAGCTGCGGGCGTTCACCGCGCGCGGGGCGTTCACGGATGCTGCGGATGCACCCGACACGCCGCCGCGGGCATGAGACACGCCAGGGCGAGTGCCGATCGGCAGCATCCGTGATCGCTGACTGTGGGGCCGGGGGCCGGGGGCCGCAAATTGGGGCCGGGGTCGGAAGTTGGGGCCGGGGGTCCGGAAGCCGGAACCGCTCAGCCGCGCAGGCCGAGCGCGAAGGGCAGCACGGATGTCGCGCCGGCTGACCGCAGCTCGCGTCCGGCGATGGTCATCGTCCAGCGGCTGTCGATGAGGTCGTCGACGAGCAGCACAGGGCCGCTCGGCACGTCGAGGGATGACGCCGAGAGGCGACCCCACAGACCGGCGAGCCTGAACGCGCTATTGCCGCCCGGCCCTCCGGTCGGCCCGCCGTCGACGAGGTCGAGAGCACCGATGTAGGGAAGTCGCCCGATCTCGGCGAGCCCGCGTGCGAGCGAGTCGACGAGCAGCGGGTGCGACCGCGACGGCATCGCGACGACGGCTGCGGGGCGCTCGCTCCAGTTCCACTCGGCGAGCACGCGCACGCACGCGTCGAGCAACGAGCGCGGGATCGCGGCGTCAGGCGCACCGCCCTCGAGCACGCGGCGCACGGGGCCGCCCCAACCGAGATCGCTCAACCGGGCGAGTGCTCGGCCTTCGTCGACGCGCGCCTCGACGGGGATGCGGCCCTTCGCGGGAACGCCGAGCCGGTCGGCGCCGGTCGGCCACTGGGCGCGCGGCTCGATCGGCACACCGACGCGGTCGAGGGCCTTCGTCGCGGTCGCCCCGGCAGAGCTGTCGAGATCGGTCGGGAACCACACGCCGGCGCACGAGTCGCACCGTCCGCAGGGCGCAGCCGACGGATCGTCGAGGGTCTGCTGCAGGAACTCCATGCGGCACCCGGTCGTCGTCTCGTAGTCGATCATGTGCTGCTGCTCGGCGACGCGTTCGGCGGCGATGCGTTCGTAGCGCTCGGCGTCGTAGACCCACGGTTCGCCCGTCGACACCCAGCCACCCTGCACGCGTCGCACCGCGCCGTCGACGTCGAGCACCTTGAGCAGGAGTTCGAGGGGAGTGCGGCGGATGTCGACGAGGGCCTCGAGTGCCGGCGTCGACGTCGGCCGCTCGCGTTCGAGCGCATCGATGACGCGTGCCGCACGCTCGGCGTCGGGCATCGACGCCGTCGCGAAGTACCGCCAGATGTCGCGATCTTCGCTGCCGGGCAGCAGGAGCACGTCGGCGTTGTCGGTCGCTCGACCCGCGCGGCCGACCTGCTGGTAGTAGGCGACGGGGGATGACGGTGCGCCGAGGTGCAGCACGAAGCCGAGGTCGGGCTTGTCGAAGCCCATGCCGAGGGCGCTCGTCGCCACGAGGGCCTTCACGCCGTTGGCCTTGAGAAGCGCCTCGGATTCGAGACGTTCGTCGGGGTCGGTCTGCCCCGTGTAGGCGCGCACCTCGTGGCCCGCCTCGCGGAGGAGTCGCGCCGTGTCGGCGGCCGCCGAGACGGTGAGCGTGTAGATGATGCCCGAGCCCGGGAGCTCGTCGAGGTGCGAGAGCAACCACGCGAGCCGGTCTTTCGACTCGGGCAGTCGCAGCACGCCGAGGCGGAGCGACGCGCGAGCGAGCGGCCCGCGGATCGTGACGACCTCGGCGCCCGACCCGGTGAGTTGCTCCTCGACGTCGGCCACGACGCGGCTGTTGGCCGTCGCCGTCGTCGCGAGGATCGGCACACCCTCGGGCATGCGCTCGATGAGCTCGCGCAGTCGTCGGTAGTCGGGTCGGAAGTCGTGGCCCCAGTCGCTGATGCAGTGCGCCTCGTCGACGACGAGGAGGCCGATGCGGGCCACGAGCGACGGCAGCTGGTTCTCGCGGAACGACGGGTTGTTGAGTCGCTCGGGCGACACGAGCAGCACGTCGACCTCGTCGCGGTCGAGGGCGCCGAGAACGTCGCCCCACTCGTGGGCGTTCGTCGAGTTGATGGCGACGGCGCGCACCCCCGCACGTTCGGCGGCGGCGATCTGGTCGCGCATGAGCGCGAGCAGCGGCGAGACGAGCACGGTCGGGCCCGCGCCGCGAGCGCGCAGCAGCAGCGTCGCGACGAAGTAGACGGCCGACTTGCCCCACCCGGTGCGCTGCACGACGAGGGCCCGGCGGTGGTCGTCGACGAGCGTCTCGATCGCCTCGAACTGCCCGTCGTGGAAGTCGGCGTCGTCGCGGCCGACGAGTCGGCGCAGGATCGTGAGGGCGTCGGCTCGTGTGGAGGTCATTCGACCAGTCTGGTGCGTGCCGCCGACATCCGCTCGGGGTCGCCTAGGCGCGGGGTCGCGTACGGAGCCCGTCGAGCGTCAGTCGGACGACGTCGTCGGCGAGCCGATCGGCGTCTTCGGGGCCGCCCGGGCGGTACCACTCGACGAGGGAGTTGATCATGCCGAACACGAGTCGCTCGGCGACCCGCGCCTCGACGTCGGCGCGCAGGGTGCCGGAGGTCTGGGCCTCGGCGACGAGCTCGGTGACGGCGCGATCGAACTCGCGACGCCGGGCGAGCGCGGACCGTTCGACCTCGGTGTTGCCGCGCACGCGCAGCAGCAGCGTGACCGAGGGCAGGCGCTCGACGAGCACGTGCACGGCCCCGCGCACGACGAACTCGAGCCGATCGGCCGCAGGAGCGTCGGGCGCCGTGGCGAGCACGCCCTCGAGGCCGCTGAGGGCGTCGTGGAGCGCGCTCTCGAGGATCTCGGACTTCGACCCGAAGTGGTGGTAGACCGCCGACTTCGCGAGTCCGAGGCGCTCGGCGATGACCCCCATGGATGTCGCGTCGTAGCCGAACTCGTTGAACGCGGCCACGGCGACAGCGAGTACGCCGCCCCGGTCGTAGCCCGGTCGGCCGCGTCGTACGTCGCTCTCTGACATCCCTCACATCCTTGCACCCGCGCCGCCCCGCCCCCGCGCCGTGCCGGGTTTGTAGGGGATCGGGCTCTTCGTAGGCGCCGTGCGGCCCGCCCCGCCTACACAGGCGCACATCCCCTACATACCGAACACGTGGGGTCGGCACGCCAGCCCGCGCCCCTGCCGGGTTGAGCCCACCCCGCGATCGTCATAGAATAACTGAACGAGCGGTCAGTAAAGAGGAGGCGCAGCGTGGCGCACAACGAGACCACCCCCGACGAGGCCCAGTTCGACGACCTCATCGCCCGCGACGAGCGCATCGAGCCGCGCGACTGGATGCCCGACGCCTACCGCCGCACCCTCGTGCGCCAGATCTCGCAGCACGCACACTCCGAGATCATCGGCATGCAGCCCGAGGCGAACTGGATCACGCGTGCTCCGAGCCTCAAGCGCAAGGCGATCCTCATGGCCAAGGTGCAGGACGAAGCCGGCCACGGCCTCTACCTCTACAGCGCCGCGCAGACCCTCGGCGCGACGCGCGACGACATGACCGAGGCGCTCATCGCCGGGCGTGCCCGCTACTCGTCGATCTTCAACTACCCGACTCCGACGTGGGCCGACATGGGGGCCATCGGCTGGCTCGTCGACGGCGCCGCGATCTGCAACCAGGTGCCGCTCTGCCGCGCCTCGTACGGTCCATACGCCCGCGCGATGGTGCGCATCTGCAAGGAGGAGTCGTTCCACCAGCGCCAGGGCTTCGAGATCCTGCTCGAGCTCATGCGCGGCACCCCTGCCCAGCAACGGATGGCGCAGGACGCCGTCGACCGCTGGTACTGGCCCGCGCTCCAGATGTTCGGGCCGCCCGACGACGAGTCGCCGAACTCGGCGCAGTCGATGGCCTGGAACATCAAGCGCTTCTCGAACGACGAACTCCGACAGCGCTTCGTCGGCATGCTCGTGCCGCAGGCCGAGGCGCTCGGCGTCACTCTGCCCGACCCCGAGCTCCGATACGACGAGGCGAACGGATGCTACGCGATGAGCCCCATCGACTGGACCGAGTTCCACGAGGTGCTCGCCGGCCGCGGCCCGATGAACGCCGAACGGCTGCGTCGACGCCGCGAGGCGCACGAGAACGGCGCGTGGGTGCGGGAGGCTGCCACGGCCTACGCCGCGAAGCAGGCGACGGCGACGCGGGAGGCCGCGTGATGTCGACGCCCGGAGAGTCCCCGAACGAGACCTGGCCCCTGTGGGAGGTCTTCGTGCGAGCCGGGCGTGGCCTCAGCCACGTGCACGTCGGCTCGCTGCATGCCCCCGATGCGCCGATGGCCGTCCGCAACGCCCGCGACCTCTACACGCGTCGCGGCGAAGGCGTCTCGATCTGGGTCGTGCCCGCCGCGGCGATCACGACGAGCGATCCCGACGCCAAGGGCGCCTACTTCGAGAGCCCCGTCGGCAAGAACTACCGGCACGCCGTCTACTACACGCAATCGGAGGGGGTGAAGCACCTGTGACCGAGTCGCACGGCAGCGTCAGCGTCGACGAACTGCGTCTCGCCGCCGAACTGAGCGGGGCGGCCGACGCCGTCGCGACCCCGGATGTCGCGGAGTACGCCCTCGGCCTCGGCGACGACGCGCTCATCCTCGCGCAGCAGCTCGGCTGGTGGATCTCCCGCGCCCCCGAACTCGAAGAGGACGTCGCTCTCGGCAACATCGCTCTCGACCTGCTCGGTCACGCCCGCTCGCTGCTGCACTACGCGGGCACGGCGTCCGGCCGGTCGGAGGACGACCTCGCCTACTTCCGCGACGAATCCGAGTTTCGTTCCGTCTGGCTCGTCGAGCAGCCGAACGGTGACTTCGCGGTCACGATCGTGCGTCAGCTGCTGGCATCCGTCTACTTCGCCCACCTCTACGACCGCCTCCGTCAGTCATCCGACCCCACCCTCGCGGCGATCGCGGAGAAGAGCCGACGCGAGATCGAGTACCACGTCGACCACGCGACCCAGTGGGTGCTGAGGCTCGCGGGCGGCACCGAGGAGTCGCGGCGGCGTACGGTCACGGCCGTCACGGACCTCTGGCCGTACCTCGACGAACTGTTCGTCGATCACCCGCTCATCGACCGGCTCGACGGCATCGCCGTGCGGCCGTCGACGCTCTACGCCGCGACGATGGCCGAGCTCACGGCGACGCTCGGCGAGGCCGGGCTCGAGGTTCCGAACGGACCGATCGCCGCGGGCGGCGGGCGCCAGGGCCGGCACTTCCCCACCCTCGGCCCGCTGCTCGCCGAGATGCAGGTGCTCGCCCGCGCGCACCCGGGGGCATCGTGGTGACCGCGACGCTCGCCCGCCCCATGCCGACGGATGCCGCGAGCCGACGTGCCTGGGATGTCGCGGCGACGGTCGTCGATCCCGAGGTTCCCGTGCTGACGATCGAGGATCTCGGCGTGCTGCGCGGTGTCGCCGCCCTGCCGGATGGCGGAGTGCGCGTCATCCTCACGCCGACCTACAGCGGATGCCCGGCCGTCGATGCGATCCGCGCCGACGTGACGACCGCGCTCGCCGCAGCGGGGTATGCGCCCGTCGACGTGCGCGTGACGCTCTCGCCCGCGTGGACGACCGACTGGATGAGCGACGCGGGGCGGGAGAAGCTCGCGGAGTACGGCATCGCACCGCCGAGCGGGCGTCGCGCGGCCGGCCCCGTCTCGGTGTCGCTCGGCGTCAAGTGCCCGCGCTGCGACTCGCTCGACACCCGCGAGGTCACGCGCTTCGGATCGACGTCGTGCAAGGCCCTCTACGAGTGCCGCGCGTGCCTCGAGCCCTTCGACTACTTCAAGGTGCTGTGATGACGGCCCCGGTGCGCACGCGGCGCGCGCGATTCCACGAGCTCGAGGTGTCGGGCATCCGGCCGCTGACCCCCGAGAGCGTCGAGGTGTCGTTCGCGGTGCCCGACGAGCTCGCGGGCGAGTACGACTACGTTCCCGGTCAGCACGTCGCGATGCGGGCGCACCTCGACGGGCGCGAGTACCGCCGCAGCTACTCGCTCTGCCGGGCCCCGCAGCCGGGCAGCATCAGCGTCGCGATCAAGCGCGACCTCGGCGGGCGGTTCTCGACGTGGGCCCACAGCGACCTGCGCGTCGGCGACCGCATCGACGTCATGGTGCCGCAGGGCTCGTTCACGAGCGCGCTCGCCGACCTCGATCACGCCCACGTGTGCGCGATCGCCGCGGGCTCGGGCATCACTCCCGTCATGGCGCTCGCGCACTCCGTGCTGGCGTCGTCGCCGACATCCCGCTTCACCCTGCTCTATACGAACCGGTCGACGACCGACGTGATGTTCCTCGAGGAGCTCGCCGAGCTGAAGGACCGCTACCCCGCCCGGCTCGCGCTGCACCACGTGCTCTCGCGCGAACAGCGTGCCGCGCCGCTCTTGTCGGGTCGGCTCGACGCCGAACGCCTCGGTCGCATCTTCGACTCGCTCATCGCGCCCGCCGGGGTCGACGAATGGTTCCTCTGCGGACCGTTCGACCTCGTCGAACTGTGCCGCGCGGCGCTCGCCGACGCCGGGGTTCCGGCCGATCGCGTGCGCTTCGAGCTCTTCACGACGGGCGAGCCGCGGTCGGCGACGGGTGACGCCGGGCGACCGGTCGTCGTGCGCGCGGGCGACGAGGTGCGACGCATCGAGATCACGCTCGACGGGCAGTCATCCGTCATCGAGAGCCCCGTCACCGCACACGAATCGATCCTCAACGCGGCGCTCCGCGTGCGCCCCGACGTGCCGTTCGCGTGCGCGGGCGGCGTGTGCGGAACGTGCCGCGCACGCGTCGTCGCGGGAAGCGTGCAGATGAGCCAGAACTACGCCCTCGAACCCGACGAGCTCGAACGCGGCTACGTGCTCACGTGTCAGAGCCGACCGACGAGCGATGTCGTCACGATCGACTACGACGGATGACGGAGGAGCGATGATCCAGCTCGCCATCGACGACGGTCTCGCCGAGATCGTGCTCGACGCCCCCGAGCGGCGGAACGCACTGGGCCTCGCCGACCTCGCCGAACTCGACGCCGCCTATGCAGAGGCCGAACGTGCCGGGGTGCGTGCGCTGCTGCTGCGCGGCTCGGGACGGGCGTTCTGCGCGGGACGCGACATCTCGGGCGTCGACCCGCGCACCGATGACGTGCTCGGGTACCTCGACGGGGGCGTCAGGCCGCTGCTCGAACGCATGAGCGCGTTCCCGGCCCCGACGTTCGCCGTCGCGCACGGCGCGTGCCTCGGTGTCGGGCTCGGCCTGCTCATCGCGACCGACGTCGTCTACGTCGCCGATGACGCCCGCATCGGATCGCCGTTCGGCGCTCTCGGCGCGACCCTCGACTCGGGCGGTCACGCGCTCTTCGTCGAGCGACTCGGCGCGCACGCGACCCTCGACCTCATCTACACGGGGCGCATGCTCACGGGAGCCGAGGCCGTGCGTGCGGGGCTCTTCTCCCGCGCGTTCCCGGCCGACGAGGTGACGGATGCCGCGCGCGACGCCGCCCGGGTCGCAGCGACCGGACCCACGCAGGCGTTCCTCGCGTCGAAGCGTCTCGTCGCCGAGCTGCGCGACGCCCGCCTCGGGCTCTGGGATTCGATGCAGCACGAGAGCCGCGCGCAGGCCGCGCTCGCCGCGACGGATGACTATCGCGACGGTTTCGCCGCATTCCAAGAGAAGCGCCCGCCGCGTTTTGTCGGGCGCTGAGGGTTGCGCACGGCCCGCTTCCCACGGCCCGCTTCCCGCTTCCCGCGTCCCGCTTCTCACTTTTCGCCCGCACGTCCCGCTTCCCGCGAGAGGTCAATCCACCCCGGTGCACGGCACCCCGCACCCCGAGCGATCGACCTCTCGAGATGCAACCTCACGCCGAAAGGTCAATCCACCCCGGTGTGCGGTGGCCCGTACCCCGGTGTATTGACCTTTCGACCGTCATCCGGCGCGTTGCTCCGCCCGCGTGCGCGATTCACCCTCCCCGAGAGGTCAATCCACCCCGGTGTTGGATGCCCCACACCCCGATGTATTGACCTTTCGACCGTCATCCGGCGCGTTGCCCCGCCCGCGCGGGTCGCCCCGCCCGCGCGCGCGATTCCCCCTCCCCGAGAGGTCAATCCACCCCGGTGTGCGGTGGCCCGCACCCCGATGTATTGACCTTTCGACCGTCATCCGGTGCGTTGCCCCGCCCGCGCGGGTCGCCCCGCCCACGCGCGAATCAGCCCCTCCCCGAGAGGTCAATCCACCCCGGTGTTGGATGCCCCACACCCCGATGTATTGACCTTTCGAGCGGCATCCGGCGGGCCGGCGCGCCCGATCAGTACAACTTCTCGCCGCGCTCGAGCATCTCGATGAACTGCGCGATGCGGCGCGCACGGGTCTCGTCGCGCTTCGCTTCGTGGATGCGGAAGTAGATCGCGTACCGGTTCTGACTCGTGAGGGTGTCGTAGAACGCGCGCGCCCGGTCGTTCGCGGCGAGGGCCGCGAGGAAGTCGGGGTGCGGTTCGGCGTTCTTCGATCCCTCGTAGGCGCGTTCCCAGCGACCGTCGGCCCGAGCCTTCTCGACCTCGGCGAGTCCGCGCGGCTCCATGCGTCCGGCGGCGATCATCTCTTCGGCGAAGCGCACGTTGCGGGCCGACCACAGGCTCTTCGGGCGGCGCGGGGTGAACCGCTGCAGGAACGCCTCGTCGTCGAGACGCGACACCTGCCCGTCGATCCAGCCGAACGCGAGCGCGACGTCGAGCGCCTCGGCATAGGTCAGCCCCGGCGACCCCTTCTTCGCGAGCACGAGGATGAGACCGGGGGAGTCATGCTGGTGCTCGACGAGCCACGTGCGAAACTCCGCCGGCCCCGCGAATCGCCGTCGTTCGAGTTCGATCGCCATGGGTCAACTCTGCCTGACGGTTGACGTTCAGGCGATTGATAGCGATCTGCGGCAGACTGAGACGTCACCGATCCGATCGAATCGAGAATCCACACGATGAACCGCTCTTCCTCCGTGCGCCGTTTCGCGCCCGCCGCGCTGCTCGCCGCGAGCGCGCTCCTCCTCGCCGGATGCGCCGGCAGCAGCCCCGAGCCCGAAGCAACCGACGCCACCGGAACCTCGGGTGACGCGTGCGTCGCTCTCGAGTCGGGCGCCGCGAGCGACGCCGTGAAGACCGACGGAACCTTCGGCGAAGCGGTCACCGCGACGTTCGACGCTCCGCTCGCCGACATCGACGGCCCCGAGCGCACCATCGTCGACGAGGGCGATGGCCGCGAGACCGTCGACGGCGACCAGGTCACCGTCTCCTGGACCCTCTACAACGCCACGACCGGCGAGCAGATCCTCACGCAGCCGAACGAGCTCACCGTCGGTGACGCCACGCTGCCCGAGGCTCTCGCCGGCGGCTTCTCGTGCGTGCCCGTCGGCTCGCGCGTCGTGACCCTCAGCCCCGCGGGCGAGCTCTTCGGCACCGAGGGCAACCCCGACTACAAGGTCGGCGCGGATGACGCGGTCGTCGTCATCACCGACGTCGTCTCGGTCGCCGAGCCCGTCGAGCGCACGGGTGACGCCCCGGCCGTGACCTTCGAGGGCGACGTGCCCACGATGACGCTCCCCGACGCCGACGCACCGACCGAGTTCGTTCTCGACGTGCTCGAAGAGGGCACCGGCACCGCCGTCGCCGAGGGTGACTCGGTCACGCTCAACTACCTCGGCGTCAGCTGGGACTCGGGCCTCGTCTTCGACTCGAGCTTCAAGTCGGGCCAGCCGGCGACCTTCGCGACCGACCAGGTCATCACGGGCTTCGGCAAGGCGCTCGTCGGCCAGAAGGTCGGCTCGAAGCTCATCGCGACGATGCCGCCCGCTGAGGCCTACGGCGACGAGGCATCCGGTCACGCCCTCGGCGGCCAGACGCTCGTCTTCTACATCGAGATCCTCGAAACGGCTCCCGCAGCCGGCTGATCGACCTGAATCCCGCTCGCGACCGGCTTCGGCTGGCGCGGGCGGGATTCGTCGTATCCGGGGTGCGTCGCGCACCGTCATCCTGCAGGCCCCGGCCCCGGCCCCGGCCCCGGCCCGGGTCCCGGCTCCTGCCGACCCCTTCGCCGCCCGGAATGTAGGGGATCGCGCGGTGTGTAGGTGCGGGCGCGCGATCCGGCCCTACGTTGCGCCGGATCCCCTACGAAGCGAGCGGGTGCGGGCGGATGGCGCGGGCGAGCGGATGACGCGGCGAGCGGATCGCGTGTGCCGGAGGTTCTGCGATGTGGCGGTGCAGTTCGCTGGATGGTTCCGGCGCATCCGCGGAGTTCCGGCGAACCGGCAGCAGCCCCTACGCCGCGGGAACCTTCGCGGGCCGAGCGGGTCGAGCCGCCCGCGGCCGCGCGAGGCCGCGCACGACGCCCGTGCGTTCGACGCGGCGGGCGAGCAGCAGGCCGAGCCACGTCGCGGCGATCTCGCTCGCGATGATGACGAGCACGAACGTGGCCTGCATCGGCACCGACCACGCGTCGACTCCGAGGGCTGCCATCGCGGTGAACGAGTAGAGCAGTCCGAAGACCGCGGCGCCGACGTAGAAGACCCACGCGCGCCAGTACCGGTACAGGCTGATCGCAAACGGAATCTCGAGCGCGATCGCGATCATGAGGTTCGTGAGCAGCGAGCTCGCCCCGTACACGGTCGTGAACGACGTGATGACGCTCGCGAAGAGCGCGGCGAGGATCGCGACGCCGGGGCGGCGCAGCAGCGCGAGCACGAACACGAACGGGATGAGCCAGATGCCGGTCATCGCCGCGTACGCGAGCGGCATGACGACCGAGATCGCCGCGGCGATGTTGTTCGCCGGAATGAGCAGCACGCCACCGGCGGCGCCGATCGCGGCGCACGTGAGCAGCATCCGTGTCGTGGTCTTCATGTCGTCTCCGAGGGTCGGTCGTGCGAGGTCGTGCAGGGTCGTGCGGGGTCGGTCGTGCGGGTGCTGCGGCGCGGCGAGAACTCAGGCGCTCGTGAGCGCCGCGTCGATCGCGGGTGCGCCCTTCGGCAGGCGCCAGTATCCGCAGAAGCTGACGGCCGTCTTCGGCCATCCGTTCTCGGTCACGAGCAGACGACGGATGCCTGTGGCGAGGCCGCTCTCGCCGACGGCGAAGGCGTGCGCGCGCTCGGGGCCGGCCGGCAGCGCCTCACGCGCCGCGGCGTAGGCGAGCGAGCCGACACGTTCCTCGTGGCCGCGCACGATCCAGCGGATCTCGACTCCGTCGGGTCTCGCGAACTCCTGGGCGTCCGCGGCATCCGTGATCTCGACGATCGCGAGGCCGCGCGCGTACGAGGGGAGCGAGCCGCAGATGCCCGCGACGGCGGGAAGCCCGGTCTCGTCGGCGACGAGCAGATGCCAGTCGGTGCCGACGGCGGGGTCGTAGCCGATGCCCTCGTCGAGCACGCCGACACGGTCGCCGGGCGTGCACGAGAGCGACCACTGCGCCGCGACGCCCTCGAGTTCACCGCTCGCGCCCTCGTGCAGCACGAAGTCGATGTCGAGCTCGGCACCGTGTTCGGCCGTCGCGGGGCGGAACGCGCGCACCGTGTAGTTGCGCATCGTCGGGCGCACATCCTTGGGGGTGCGGAGCAGTTGCGCGTATCCGGCCAAGCCATCCGTGCGGGGCAGGCGCACGTCATCCACCCCCTCGGGCGGAAGGAAGAGGCGGAACCACTGGTCGAAGCCGCGGTGCGCGAACGCCGCGATCTCTCCGCCGCCGAGCGTCACGCGGGCGAAGCCGGGGCTCACGCGCTCGGTGCGCAGCACTTCGAGCTCGAGGGGCGCCGTGCGCTCGGCCTTCTTCGCCATGCTGTGGGTCTTCGCCATGTCGTCTCCTTGGTCGGCCGAGCGCGAGGCTCAGGCTCCGATGTCGGTGCGGTCGGGGGTGAGTGCTGTGAGCCCCGCGCTGAGCGCCCACACGTAGAGGCCCGCGCTCGCGGCCCAGAAGAGCACGACGAACACGGTGTCACGCGTGCGCCACGGCACGAGGTGACGCTCGGTGCGGGTGGCGTGGGCGCCGAACGCGCGGGCATCCATCGCGAGGGCGACGCGCTCGGCGTGGCGGATGGCGCTCGCGAGCAGCGGGATCGCATACCCCAGGATGCGGCGCACGGCGTTGATCGGCCCGCGCCCGGAGTCGGTGCCGCGCACGCGGTGCGCCGCGCGGATCACCTCGAGCTCGTGGCCGAAACGCGGCACGAAGCGGTACGCGGCGAGGGCGGTGTAGCCGATGCGATACGGCACGCGCAGGTTCTGCACGAGCGCGCGCACGAGGTCGGGGCCGGTCGAGGTCGCGCCGGCGAGCAGCGAGAGCAGCAGCAGGCTCGTGATGCGGAGCGCCGTCGCGAGGCCCGCGAGGTAGGCCGCGACGGTGAAGCGCCAGTCGCCGATCGCGAGGAGAACCGTGTCCGACCCGGCGGCGGCGTCGAGGCGCGACGGATCGATCCAGACGCCGAAGCTCACGCCGAGCACGGCGACCGCGAGGGGCAGCCCGAGGAGCAGGATGGCGAGGGTACGCGGCCGCAGGCGTGCGCCGACGAGCAGGAGCAGCAGCGAGAACAGCGAGAACGCCAGGGGGATCGGGATGCCGCGTGAGAAGACGAGCAGCACCATGATCGGCACGGGCGCGAGCACCTTGGCGAGCGGGTTGAGGCCGTAGAGGAACGCGGCGCGACTGCGCGGAGCGGTCGTCGCGTAGGGGTCGAGGGCGGCCGCGGGCGACTGCACGGCGGCGGTCGTCATGCGACGTCCTCGACAGGAGCAGGAGCAGGGACGACCGGCACCGGCACGGGAACGGGCAGGTCCGTGAGTCGCGACAGCGAGTTCCACGACGGATGACGCACGAGCGAACGCATCGCGCGAGCGAGGGGCGGTACCCGCAGCCCGGCGGCCTCGATCGCGGGGCCGGCGAGAACCGCCTCGGTCTCGCCCGCGGCGACGACCCCGCCGTCCTGCATGACGACGATGTGACTCGCGTGCTCGGCGACGAGCTGCAGGTCGTGGGTGACGACGAGCACCGTCGTGCCCGATCGGTTGAGTGTCGAGAGCATGTCGAGCAGTTCGGCCGCGCGCTCGCGATCCTGACCGAACGTCGGTTCGTCGAGGGCGAGGACGGGCGCCCCGGCGATGAGCGCCGTGCCGACCGAGAGTCGTCGCTTCTGCCCGCCCGACAGCAGGAAGGGGTGCTGCTCGCGCAGCTCGTCGAGCCCGAACCGGCGAAGCATCTCGTCGACCCGGTGCGCGCGCTCGGCGTCATCCACCCCCTGGATGCGGAGTCCGTGCTCGAGCTCGTCGGCGACCGAGTGGGTGATGAACTGGTGCTCAGGGTTCTGGAAGACGAAGCCGACGTGGCGGGCGAGGGTGCGCGGGTCGGTGCGTGACGGGTCGAGGCCGTCGATCTCGACGGCGCCGACGGGCGGGGGGATGACACCCGCGATCGCCTGCAGCAGCGTGGTCTTACCCGCGCCGTTCGTGCCGACGATCGCGACGAAGTCACCCGCGGCGATGTCGAGCGAGACGCCGTCGACGACGATCGGCCCGCGCTTGCCGCCGCGCCGCACGGCGAGGTCGCGGACTCGCACGATCGGGGGGCGGGCCTCGGTCGCTGCAGCGACGCGTGCCGTGGGTTCGGGCAGTTCGGCCACGGCGTCGAGGGCGACCGCGAGCTCGTGCGGGGTCAGCGGCAGCGGGTCGAGGTCGATGCCGGCATCCGCCAGTGCGAGGGCCGCGAGCGTCGAGACCGGGAGCCAGACGCCGAGCGCGAGCAGCTCGCGCGCGTGCCCGCGCATGATCTCGTCGGTCGGGCCGTCGAGCACGAGGCGCCCGTCGGCACCCAGCACGACGACGCGGTCGACGATGTCGATCGCCGCATCGAGGTTGTGCTCGACGAGCACGATCGCGTGACCGCCCTCGGCCGCGAGCGAACGCAGCACCGCGTAGACCTCCTCGATTCCGGCGGGGTCGAGGTTCGCGGTCGGTTCGTCGAGGACGAGCAAGGGGGCGTTCATCGCGAGGGCGCAGGCGATCGCCAGGCGCTGACGCCCACCGCCCGAGAGCTTGTCGGGGTTCTCGCTGCGGCGCTCCCAGAGGCCGACGTCGCGGAGGGCCTGCTCGGCGCGCTCGAGCACGACGGCCTTCGGCTGCAGCTGGTTCTCGGGGGCGAAGCACACCTCGTCGAAGAGGGTTCCGGTGACGATCTGGGCGTCGGGGTCTTGGAAGACCATCGAGGCGTGGGCGCTCAGCTCGCCGACCCGCGCGTTCGCCGTGTCGAGCCCGGCGAGGATCACCGTTCCGTCGAGCTCGGCGGGCACGTCGTGCGGCACGAGCCCGTTGATCGAGAGGGCCAGGGTCGACTTGCCGCAGCCGCTCGGCCCGAGGAGCAGCACGACCTCGCCCGCTGCGACGTCGAACGAGACCTCGTTCGGGGTCGCTCGAACAGCGCCGTCGTGGCGAATGCTCACGCGATCGAGCTGCAGGAGAGAGGGGGAGGTCATGGGTTCGTTTCGACGAAGTGGCTTAGGACAGCCTAACCTTGAGCGGGGGAATGCGACAGCGGCCCTGTGTGTTGTATCGATGTCGGGGTTTACGAGCCCGACAGAGGAGGACCCAGCCATGGGAGTCAGTTACGTGGAGTTCGAAGACGACGCCGGCGTTCTGCAGCGCTATCGTCGCCACGCGAACGGCCGCGGCCTGGTCTCGGCGAAGGCCAAGGCCGATGCGACCGCATTCGTTCACGCTTCGGCGTACGTCGATCCGGGGGCGGAGGTCGGCCGCGGAGCCCGCATCGAGTCGGGAGCGTGGATCGACCGCGACGCCATCATCGGCGAGGGTGCGATCATCGACGCCAACGCGCACGTCGGCCGCGGAGCCATCGTCTCGCGCGGCGCACGCATCGGCATCCGCGCCGCGATCGGAGTCGACGCACGCATCGCGCCCGGCGCTCGCGTCGAACAGGACGTCACGGTGCCGCCCGGCGGAATCGTCGACTCGGGGCTCGGCACGGGCCGACGCGCCCACGACCTCGCCGCGTAGAACGCAGCGACCGTCATCCGCCGCGCCGCCGAGCGCCCGCCGATGACGATGAATTGCCACTAATGGCCGGTGTGAAGCGATTCACACCGGCCATTTGCGGCAACTCGGGGCCGTGCGCGGCGGGCGCGCGGGGGCGCGGCCGCCGCGCGGGGTGGGGATGACGCGGGCGGGCGGCATCCCCGCGGGGAGCGTTACAGCGCGCCGGCCAACAGCTCGAGCGTCTGGGTGCGACCGGCTCCGGCGGGCTCGGCCGTGCGGGCGCCGGCGATCGGGGAGATCATGACCTCGTCGACGCCGTACTGGCTCGAGAGGCGGCGCACTGCGTCGATCGCCTGGGCGGCATCGCCGATGATCCAGCGGCCGGCCATGGCGGCGATGACCTCGTCGCTCATCGCGTCGGGCTCGGCCGCGAGGGCTTCGTCGACCGTTTCGAGAGCGTGCATCGGGCGACCGAGGCGCAGACGTGCCATCGTGCGCAGCTGCGGGAGGGCGCGGTCGTACGCCTCCTCCTTCGTCGGCGCGACGGAGGCGTTGACCGTGAGGAACGTGCGCGGTTCGGGGTGCGCCTCGCTCGGCTGGTAGCCCGTGCGGTAATGGTGCAGTGCCGCCTCGATGCCGTCGCCCGAGAAGTGGTTCGCGAAGACGTAGGGAAGGCCGAGCGATGCCGCGAGCTTCGCCGAGTAGTCGCTCGATCCGAGCAGCCAGAGGGTCGGCACGGCCGCGGCGGCGGGCGTCGCGCGGATGTCGTACTCGCGTCCGCTCGTGAGGCGCAGCGTCGCGCCGTCGGTGCTGAGGAGCGACAGGATGTCGGCGATGTTGTCGGGGAACCGGTCGACGTCGCTCGTCGTGCCCGAGAGCCGCAGGAGCTGGGTGATGACGGGGTCGCTTCCCGGCGCGCGCCCGATGCCGAGGTCGATGCGCCCCGGGGCGATCGCCTCGAGTGCGGCGAACTGCTCGGCGACGACGAGGGGCGAGTGGTTCGGCAGCATGACGCCGCCCGATCCGACCCGGATGCGCTCGGTCGTCGCGGCGACGGCGGCGATGAGCACCGGCGGCGTCGTCGATGCGACCGAGGCCATGTTGTGGTGCTCGGCGAACCAGTAGCGCTCGTATCCCAGTCGATCGGCGAGCTGCGCGAGCGCGAGAGCACCGGCGACGGCGTCGGCGCTCGACTGGTTCGTGCGCACGGGAATGAGATCGAGGACGGAGAGGTGCAGTGAGTCGGACATCCCTTGCGCCAACGTCGACCGCGATCGGGCTATTCCGCTCGGCGGGCGGCCGTCATCCGTTCCCTGCTAGCGATGCACCCCGCTCTGGTCGCGCGCGACCGGCCGGGTGCAGAATGTGCTCATGCGCTTCTCCACGACCCTCTTCCAGCAGGGCAACAACACCGGTATCGAGGTGCCCGCCGACCTCGCGGAGGCCCTCGCCGCCTCGCCCGCCGCGACCCGAGCCCGACGCGTCGAGGGCATCATCGCGAAGCTGTCGTGAGCGAGCTGCTCTTCTCCTACGGCACGCTGCGTCTGCCCGACGTGCAGCACGGCACGTTCGGTCGGCGCATCGAGACGACGGATGACGCGCTGCCCGGTTTCCGGCTGACGACCGTGCGCATCCTCGACCCGCACGTCATCGCCCTGAGCGGTTCCGACGAGCACCCGATGCTCGAGCGAACGGATGACCCGGCCGACCACGTCGCCGGTGGAGTGCTCGAACTCACCGAGGCCGAACTCCTCGCCGCCGACTCGTACGAGGTCGACGACTACGCCCGCGAGCGCGTCATCCGCGCCTCGGGCCGCCTCGCGTGGGCGTACCTCGCGGCGCCGCCCGCGCCCTGATCGCCCGCCCGCGTCATCCCCCCCCCCGCACGCACCTCACGCCCTCACCCCGCGTACACACTCACGCTTCACCCCGCGCAGGAGTGCCGTTGCTGCGGGGGAGTACCGATATCGGTGAACTCCAGCGCGGAAACGGCACTCCTGCGAGGTGAGCGAGGTGCGACGTCAGCGACCGCCGCCGGGGCCGCCGCCCATGCCGCCCATTCCGCCGGCCGGCGCTTCGCCCGCCGTCGCCGTCGCGACCGTCGTCGAGCCCGCCGTGCCGCCCGTCGAGAGCGTTCCTGCGAGCGTCTCGCCGGCGCTCCCGCCCGAGACGAGCGTGTACGTCGACCCGTTCGCGATGTCCGCCGACGAGTAGACGAGCGACGCGAACGCCTTCTCGGCGGTGAACGACGCGAGCACCGTGCCGTCGGAGGCCACGATCTGCACGCTCTCGCCCGCGGCGACCGAGCCCGAGAAGGCGACGAATCCCTGCGCCGAGCCGGTCGACGGGGCCACGGCCATGCCCGCGCTGCCCGCGGCGAGCACCACTCCGCCGTCGACGGTGAACTCGCCGTTGACGTCGAGCGCGCCGTTGCCGTCGTTGGTCGGACCGTTGACGACCATCGTTCCGCCCGTCACGGTCGCCGTTCCGTTCGAGTCGAGGCCGTCGCCGCCGGCATCCATCACGAGGGTTCCGCCCGACATCGTGAACGTCACGCCGGCCGTCGCGGAATCACCGCCGCCTCCGCCGCCCATCGTCTCGCCCGAGCCGTCCGACGCGTTGACGCCGTCGTCGCTCGACACGAGAGTCGTCTCGCCGCCCGAGATGTCGATCGCCATCGACTCGAGGCCCTCGTACGACGCCGTGATGTCGACGGTTCCGCCCGAGATCGAGAGGGCGCTGTCGGCGTGGATGGCGTCGTCTCCCGAGGAGAGCTCGAGTGCACCGGATGCCACGTGCACGACGCCGTTCGAATGCAGGGCGTCATCGCTCGACGCGACGTTCGTGTCGCCGCCGTCGACCACGACGATCACTCCGCCCTTGATGCCCTTCGCCGAGGCGTCGGCGCTCGCCGCCTCGGTCGTCACGTCGAGGGTGCCGCCGAAGACGACGACATCCGTCGCCGCATCGATGCCGTCGCCGCCCGCCTCGATTGTGACGTCGCCGCCCTCGATCGCGACGTAGCCGCGCTCCGCCTCCTCGGCGTTGTCGGACTTGATGCCGTCGCCGCCCGCGGTCACCGCGACGGCTCCGCCCGCGATCCACACGTAGTCCTTGCCACGAATGCCGTCGTCGACCGCCGTCACCGAGATGTCGCCCGCGGCGATCACGAGGCCGTCGCTCGACGCGATGCCGTCGTTGCCGTTGCCCGTCACGGTGAGCGAGCCCGAACCGAGGATCGTGAGGTCGGTGGCGCTGTAGAGCGCGGCGTTCGCCGTCGCGTCATCCGCATATGACGAGGCATCCGAGAGGGCGTTCTCCGAACCGTCGGCGAGCACGACGGCGGCCGTGTCGGCCTCCGCGATGTCGATCGCCGCACCGTCGGTGTTCGAGATCGTCGCGCCGTCGAGGATGAGCCGCACGAAGCCCGAGCTCGAGACGACGACGCCGCCGTCGAGCTCGCCGGTCAGGCGGTAGGTGCCCGCCTCGGTGATCGTGACGGTGTCGCCGTCGACCGTGAGCCCCGATGCCGCGGGGTCGGAGAGGTCGACGTCGATCACGTCGGCGTCGTCCCACGTCGACTCGGTCGTGTGGGGCTCCTGGTTCTCGGCGAGCACCTCGGCGGCGCTCGCACTCGGGTCGGCGGCGACCGCGGCGGCCTCGGCGGTCGCGCTCGTGTCGGTCGTGGTGGTGGCCGTGCCGGCGACGGCGGCCGTGGTGCTGCAGCCCGCGAGGGCGAGCACGAGCGGCAGTAGCCAGAGGGGGCGGGGTGTCTTCATGGTGGTTCTCCTATCGGGTGCTGAAGTGGCGGTCGAGGACACGACGCCATTTGTTCGAGGGAAGTCCGGGGCGCAGCGCCGCGAGGCCCGTGCCGAACTTCGAGAGGGTGGCCGGTCGGTGACCGTGGCGCCACAGGGCCCGGTCGAGGGCACCGGCCGAACTGCCCGACTTCGTCTCGACGATGACCGAGCGCGGCAGGTGCAGGTCGCGGGCGAAGTCCTGCGCCCCGACGTCGACCCATTCGAGCCGGTCGTCGATCGTCGCGCGCGACTCGTCCCGACCCGACTCGGCGGGAAGCAGGAGCGTCGTGCGCCGGTAGCGGGTGATGAGCGTCGGGTACAGCCGTCCGGTCACGGCCGGATCGAGCGCCCCGCCGTCTCGCAGCACCCCGCAGTCGCGCAGCAGGTCGTCGGCGTACGCGACGCCCTCGGGCCGGAGCGCCTCGCCCGCGGCATCCACCGTGTAAGGGAGGCGATCCTTGACGGTGAGGCTCCGCCCGCCGCGCGTCTTCACCTCGAGGAAGCTCGCTCCCGAGTCGAGGTAATGGCGCGTGCGGATCTTGAAGCGGCGCCGACGCCCGCGCGCCGCGAGGTGGTAGCTCGCGAGCTCGGGGGTGTCGAAGTACACCGACTCGTAGGGGGTTCCGCGCACACCGTCGATCTCGAGCACGAGGGCATCGTCGCCGAGCTCCGCGAGCACCGCCGCGAGATCGCCCGCCGGCAGGATGTACTTCCGGTCGACGCGGGTCTGCAGTTCGGCGCGGGCGTTCAGCTCGTCGAGCGAGAGACCGTCGAACCGGTCGAGAAGAGCGGCCGGCGCCGTCATCCGCTTCTCCATCGCGGCCGCGCTCATCGCGCCGGCTCCAGGGTCACGGGGGCGGTGTGGGCCGAACGGATGCCGGCCGCGCGCGCACCGGGCCGGCCCGGGCGAGTCAGTTCGAAACGTGCATCGACCGTCGTAGTGTCGTTGACGAGGTCGAGCGAGACGACGGTGAGGGCGTGCACGCGGGCGCCGAGGAGCCGCTCGACCTGGCCGCGCAGCTCCTCTTCGTCGAGCACCGCGTGATCGACGACGATCGTCTGCTGGCGGTAGCGGCGGAAGAGCGAGGGGTGGTCGGCGACGAAGAGCACCGCCACGATGAGCGCCATGAGTCCGGCACCGAGCCAAGTGAAGCCGCCGAGCCCGCCGATGAGCCCGAGCGCGAGGGCCGCGAAGTAGTACGCGACCTCGCCCTGCTCGATCTCGCGCGACCGGAGACGGATGATCGAGAGCACGCCGAAGAGGCCGAGGCCGAGGCCCGCGCCGACCGCGGTGGAGCCGAGCACGAGGGCCACGGCGAGGACGCCTACGTTGACCCCGAGGAACGCGACGACGAGGTCTCGTCGGCGGTGACGGGGAAAGTAGATGCCGAAAACGAGCACGCCGATGGCGAGCAGATCGGCGCCGATGATGAGCGCGATATCCATGGTGACCTCCTGGCCGAATGATGACGTTCCCCATTCAGCCGAGGCCCGCTATGCGGTCGCTATGCGATTCCTCTGAGGCATCTCGGCTGAGACTGGGCAACGCCCGCGAGCACTCGGTTAGGCTCGTACAGGGGTCGATGAAGGAGCACGGATGGCATGGTTTCGCCGACGCGCTGCGTCGCGTCCGCCGCGTATCCCCGCCTTCCTCCGCGCCCTGAAACAGCCGGAGATCGACCCGCTCGAGTCGGCCGCGGAGGGTGTGATGCTCGCCGAGTACGCCGGGGTCATGAGGCTCAAGAACCGCATCATCGTCGCGACCCTGGGTGCGGGAGGCGACTTCTCGCCCGATGCCCACCGCGAGGACGCGCGCGAGGTGCTGCGTGCGCTCGCCGACGAATCACGTCGTGCGTCCGACCGGCTCGTCGCCGAGCGCGAAGCCGCGATGATGCTCCACGGTCGCGGCACGCACCAGCACGACTACCGATCGGGTGACGCGACGAACCTCGAGCTGCGTGAGGAGATCGGCCGCCTCGTCGCGAGCCGACTCGAAGAGAAGTGCAGCGATGACGAGGCGCTTGACGAACTCATCGAGCGCGCTCGCGCGGCGGCGTGGGCCGACGTCGCCGTCGAGATCGAATCGACCCTCGACCGTGAGGTCGCGGCCTCGCGCCGTGACCCCGACTACGAGGCCGAGCGTGACGAGCGCATGCGTCAGGTGCGCATGGTCGACCTGCTGTGGCTGCAGGTCGATCGCCAGCGCACCTGATCTCGACGCTGTCGGGCTGCGCAGCGACCCTCCACCCTGTTCGCAATTCAGGTCGGCGACCGTGTCGAGGTGCCCCGCGCCCTATGGCGAGAGCGACGCGCCGTGTGCGCACCTGAATTGCGAACAGGGAGCGGGCTCGGGGGAAGAGATCAGGGCAGCAGGTCGCCGATGCCGCCGAGCGCGTCGCCGACGACCTCGATGACTCCTCCGCCGACATCCACGAGGTCGCCGAGCGCGCCCGCGAGGTCGGCGAGGTTCGACACCGCGGCGGTGAGCACGATCAGATCGCCCGCGATGTCGAGCGCGGCGAGAGGGATGTCGAGATCGAGCGAGGCGAGCTCGTCGTGGCGCACGCGCAGTTCGGCCATCCACTCGGCGCTCAGCCCGAAGATGAGGGCATAGGGCAGTAAACGCTCGGTGAGCACGAGGCGTTCGAGGGCGGCATCCCCCGCGGTCGACCCGGTCGACGTGGTCGACGCCGTCGACGGCGCGATCCGTTCGGCTCCGCTCGGGCTCTGCAGCATCTTCAGACGGTCGGCCTCGGCGAGGGTCATGTACTGACGCAGACCGTCGAGGTGCTCGCGGTGGGGTTTCGCGGCCTCGGTGAACCGCCGCCACGGCTTCGGATTGACGATGAGCGCCGCGACGACGAGCGCGAGGGATGCCAGCGAGAGGCCGAAAGCCAGCCAGGAGCCCCAACTGATGATGGCGAACACCACGCACGCGATGATGCCGAGCACGCCCAAGGTGCCCACGAGTCGCACGGGCCACGCCGTCGGACGCCGCGCCAGGAAACCGTCGTCGACGAGGATGTCGTCGGTGATGTCGAGCACGTGACGCACGCGACGGCCGAGCGCACGGCGGTCGCTTGAGAAGCGGCGCACCCGGCTCGGAGTGTGATCCGGGCCGAAGAGCGCCTCGAGCACGGCGAGCTCGGCGGCCGAGAAGGTCGCGCCCGGTTCGACCTCGACGGCGACGGGTGATGACTTCGACGGCTCGGCGAGGATGCGGATGCGGCGCGACACCGCGAGCGAGATGATCACCGCGGGGATCGCGGCGGCACGGCGGTCGGCGAGGAGTGCGTCGTGCAGCACGGTCGCTCCGCGCTCGGGCAGGTACTGCACGACGAGCGAGCGCACGCGCTGGTGCGAGGCCCGGCGGGCGGCGATCGCACCCGCGAGGAGTGCGATCGCGGGCACGACGGCGAACACGATGACGAGCGTCGTCAGTACGGACGTGACCAGCATCTGGTCAGCCTAGGCGACGCCGGTCGGCGGGAAGCAGGTGGCGCGGATCAGGCGCCGACGGCGTCGAGCTTCGCCGTGAGTTCGGCGTTCGAGGGCTCGGTGAAGTGCGTGCCATCGGGGAACACGACGACGGGGATGTTCGTGCGGCCGCTGATCGCCTTGGCACGGTCGGCTCCGTCTTCGACCTCGATGAGGTCGATGTAGTCGTAGTCGACGCCGCGGGCGTCGAGCAGCGCCTTCGAGCGGCGGCAGTCGCCGCACCAGTCGGCGCCGAACATCGTGATGCGGTCGAAGGAGGTCTCAGTGCTCATACGAATACCCTAGGCGGGTATCGCTGGGTGATGGCCGGATGTCGCGAGCTCGCGTCATCCGACGGTGATCGAGCGCTCGTCGAGTCCGGTCGCCCCGTCGGGAACGACCGCCGCTCGCTTCGAGGTCTGCACCTCGCCATCGGTGCCCGTCGCCCGCACCCGGAGGCGATGCTCGCCGGCGTCGGCGGCCCAGTCGAAGCGCCACTGCACCCACGTGTCGGCCGAGATCGGGTTCGCGAGCTCGGCGGGCTGCCACTCGCCGTCGTCGACCTGTACGTCGACCGCCGCGATGCCGACGTGCTGGTGCCACGCGACGCCCGCGACGGTCACGGTGCCCGCGGTGACGGGTTGACCGCGTCGCGGCACGTCGATGCGCGACGAGATCTTCACCGGGCCGAGCTCGCCCCAGCCGCGATCGGTCCAGTACGCGGTTGTGTCGCTGAACCGGGTGACCTCGAGGTCGACGACCCACTTCGTGGCCGAGACGTAGCCGTAGAGACCGGGAACGACCATCCGCACGGGGAAGCCGTGCTCGGCGGGCAGCGGCTCGCCGTTCATGCCGACCGCGAGGATGGAGTTGCGATCGTCGGTGAGGGCTTCGATCGGCGTGCTCGCCGTGAATCCGTCGATGCTCGTCGAGAGCACCATGTCGGCTCCCGCCGTCGGCGCTGCCCGAGCGAGCAGTTCGCGGATCGGATAGCCGAGCCACACCGCGTTGCCGATGAGACTGCCGCCGACCTCGTTCGACACGCACGTGAGCGTCGTGATGCTCTCGTCGAGGGGGAGGGCGAGTAGCTCGTCCCACGTGATCGTGACCTCGCGCTCGACGAGTCCGTGGATGCGGAGGCTCCAGTCGGCGGGGTCGATCGCGGGAACGGCGAGCGCCGTGTCGATGCGGTAGAAGTCGGCGTTCGGTGTGATGACGGGAGCGACACCGTCGATGCCGAAGTCGGCACCGGCGGGAACGACGGCGCGCGATCGCGGAGCGGGGAGCTTCAGGGCATCGCGCACCGCCGTCGCGGCGCGGGCTCCGGCCTGCATGGCCGACCCGCCGAGCGCGGCGAGCACGCCGATCGCGGTAGCGGCTCCGGCCCACCCGAGGAAGCGGCGGCGGTCGAGTTGGCCCGCTGCGGCGGGAGAGGTGGGGGCAGGGGCATTCGCTGCGGGTGCGGGAGCGGCCTGCGCAGGCGCGGACGCGGGCACTGCCGGAAGCGCGGGCTCCTCGACCCGCGCGGGCGCGCTCGGCTCCGGGGCAAGCTCGACGGGAAGACGCCGCACGAGCAGCAGGAGCGCCGTGATTCCGGCGATCGCCGCGAGCCCGGAGGGCACGAGCGACAGCGTGCCGGCGTTCGCCCGCGTCATCGCCGCGGCGACACCCGCGAGACCGATGACGGCGATGACGACGCGGCCGAGGGGAGGGCGACGTACCTCGAGCACACCGGCGAGCCCGGCGATGAGAAGCAGGACGAGCCCGATTCCGACGAGCAGGGCGATCTTGTCGGCCGTGCCGAACAGGGCGATCGCGGTCTCTTTCGCCCAGGCGGGGGCGAGATCGATGAGCGCGGAACCGACGACGACGAACGGACTCGACCCCGGTGCGACGATCGCCGCAGCCAGCTCACCGACGCCCGCAGCGAAGGCGACGGCGGCGATGCCGGCGAGCATTGCCCACAGGCTGCTGCGTGTTCGGGGGCGGACCATGCGCACAGCGTACGCGCGCTGACCGTGAGCGGTGCTCAGTCGCGGCTGACGATGCTCAGGATGAGGTCGCCGAGCTCGGCCGGCCGGGTGAACTGCGGCCAGTGGCCCGTCGGCAGGTCGAGCAACTCGACGTCGCTGATGCGCGCGAGCTCGGCGACGTACGGGTGTCCGCCCGCCATCCATTCGGTGAGCAGGGAACTCGGGAACTCGCACGCGATCACCGTGACCGGAACGTCGAATCGTCGCTCGTCGGAGAGGGCCTGCGCGTCGGAGGCGACGCGGGCAGGCTGCGGGATCGACGCGGCTCGCAGCTCGGCTCGCAGCTCGTCGGTGAGATCGACGAGATCTTCATCGGGGAAGATCGACCACTCGGGCAGCGGGATCTCGCCGTCGACGACGGGCAGTTCGTCGTTGATGACTCCGCCATCGGCGAGCGGTCCGCTGTCGACGTAGACGACCCGCGCGACGCTGTCGGGGCGAGCGTCGACGGCACCGTGCGCGATCGCGCCGCCGCCGCTGTGGCCGACGAGTACGACGGGCTCGTCGAACGTATCGATGAGTGCGACGACCGCATCGATGTGATCGCGCAGGGTGATGCCCGAGCGATCGGCATCCACCGATTCGAGCCCGGGAAGCGTCAGCGGGTGAACACGGTGACCGGCGGCGACGAGAGGGGGAGTGACGGCGCTCCACGAGGACGCATCGAGCCAGAAGCCGGGAATGAGGATGATGTCCATGCCGAGAGGGTACGACCGGCCACCGACATCCGCCACCACCGCGGAATCGGCCGCTCGACGGTGCGGCACAATGAACCGACGGTGTTGCAGCAGGCGCCGAGATCTCAGGGGGCGTGATGAGCGGGATTGCCGCGGGCTGGTACGACGACGGACACGGGGCGGTCCGCTACTGGAACGGGGATGCCTGGACCGAGCACGTCGCTCCCGAGCAGCCTGTCGCGCCCGAGGTGGCGCCCGACGAGACATCCGTCGGCCCCGCCGAGGCGACCGTGGCCGCCGAGGCGACTGTTGCCGCCGAGACATCCACGACCCCGGCGGAGTCGGGGTGGGCTCCGATCTCCGAACCCGTCGCGCCCGCTCCCGCGCTCGCGCCCGCCACGCCGGTGTACCCGGCTCCCGACGCCGCAACGAGACTCACCCCGCCCGCACCGCGTCGTCGACGGGTCTGGCCGTGGGTCGTCGGCGGAGTCGCCGCGGTCCTCGTCATCGGCGGCGGAATGGTGGGCGCGGTCGTCGTCGCCATGACCGTGGTCGAGCGCGGCACCGTCGTCGCCGACGGGCTGGGGCTGCCGAGCGACGCTCCGATCTCCAGTGCGACGGCCGATCCGGCGCCGAGCGCGACGGGCGAGCCGATCACGTCGCCCGGGGATCCCGTCCAGCCCTCCTCCCGCATCGGATACGCGAGCGAGGTCGAGCTCACGGGTGACGCGCTCCTCGTCGCCGACGCCTACGACCGCTTCAACTCGGCGCTCTACGGTGCCGAATGCGACGCGCTCTTCGATGCGTCGAGCGATGCGTTCCGCGGCGGCTGGATCGAGACGTGCGACGACCTGCTCGAACAGACGGGCGGGGCCATCTCCGACCCCGGGTTCAGGGCGACGATCATCGCCGTCGGCACCGGACCGTGGCCGGAGATCACCGTCGAAGAGGACTATGAGGGCTTCGGAACCGTGGTCGCCGTCTACGGTGCAGCGGCGGACTACGACGGCATCTGGCGGCTCGACAGCTACTTCGAGAAGTCGAGCCCCGAGAGCCCGGCCGAGTAGAGGCTCACGCCGAGCGCTTCTCCGCGACGACGCGAGCGGCGATGGTCACGATGACGATCGCGGCGACGGCGACGATGGCCGCGACGGCGGTCGCGATCGACTCGGGCGCATCGGTCAGTCGGGCGACCGCGACCCAGGCGAGACCCCAGCAGAGCGACAGCGTGGGGGCGATGCGCCCGCCGAAGCGGATCGCGAGCAGCACGCCCACGAGTCCGGCGACCGCGATGACGATGACCGACCACACCTCGGGAGCGATGCCGAAGCCGTCGAAGCCCGCGGCGACGAGCACGGCCGTGATGTTGGCGGCGGTCGCGATGGTGACCCACCCGAGGTAGAGGCCGATCGTGCCGTCGGTGATGACCGTGTCGACGATGCCCGAGGGCGGGTTGGCGCGCGCGATCATGAACGCGCGCACGAGCACGAAGAGCAGCACGGCGATGATGGGCACGCTGAGCCACAGGAGATCGGCCTGGATGCTGAGGATCCACGCCGCGTTCAGCAGCAGCGAGGCCGCGACCCAGTAGCCGAGCGCCCGGTGTCGCTCCGCGCTCCGCTGCGCGGGGAAGAACTGCCAGACCGCGTACGCGACGAGCCCCAGGTAGATGACCGACCAGATCGAGAACGCGGGTCCGCCGGGGGCGATGAGTGTGGCATCGGCCGCGAGTGCGCCGTTCGAGGCGTTCTGCACGGCTTCACCGCCTGCCGCACCGGAACCGATGAACGATCCGATGATCGCGAGGACGGCGCTGACCGCGACCGTGATCTGGCGGGCCGTGTCGGACCCTCTCGACGTTGCCATGCTGTGCTCCCCTCGTCGCGCGCTGCCCGTCCAGCGTAACCCGGACGGGGGTCGGCGTCGGTGTTCGGGCATATGCTGACGTCGATGAGTGACGCGACCACACCGCCCCCGGCGACACGCAGCATTCCCCTCACGTCGCAGAAGAAGTGGCGCGCGTACTGGGTCTGCGTCGCCGTCGCCTCGCTCACGATCCTCGACCTCTCGAAGGTCAACGTCGCGCTCCCCTCGATCGAGGCCGCGTTCGGCGCGAGTTCGACCGAGCTCCAGCTCATCGTGTCGGGCTACGTGCTCACCTTCGGGCTCACCCTCGTCCCGGCGGGCCGCCTCGGCGACCAGCGCTCGCGCAAGACGTTCTTCATCGTCGGCCTCAGCCTCTTCACCCTCGCGAGCATCGCGTGTGCTCTCGCGCCGAGCGGCACGTTCCTCTTGATCGCCCGCCTCGTGCAGGGCATCGCCGCCGGCATCCAGATGCCGCAGGTCATCGGCCTCATCCAGCAGCTGTTCCAGGGTGCCGAGCGCGGCAAGGCGTTCGGTCTCTTCGGCGCGATGATCGGCATCTCGACGGCCTTCGGCCCGACCCTCGGCGGTCTCCTCATCGCGATCGGCGGGCCGGATGACGGGTGGCGGGGCATCTTCTGGATCAACATCCCGCTCGGGCTCATCGCCCTGGCCCTCGCCATCTGGCTGCTCCCGCAGACGAGCACGCGCTCGACCGCGAAGGTCAGCCTCGACGGCGTCGGCGTGCTCATCTTCGGTGTGACGGTGCTCGCGCTCATGTGGCCGTTCCTCTTCACGACGGGCGCCCCGACCGACGACCCCACGCGCTGGTGGCTCCTCGGCGTGTTCGTCATCGGCGTCGCGGGCTTCATCCTGTGGGAGAGGCGCTACGCGGCATCCGGTCGTCAAGCGCTCGTGCCCCTCGAACTGTTCCGCATCTCGTCGTTCCGCAACGGCACCGTGCTCGCCGCCGTCTACTTCGCGGCCCTGCCGTCGACGTTCCTGCTGACGACCCTGTACCTACAGCAGGGCCTCGGGCTCGAGCCCGTGTTCGCCGGCATGGTGGGCATCGGGTTCGCCCTCGTGAGCGCCGTGGCCTCGTGGCGCGGCGGCATCCTCGTGGCGAAGTACGGCCGCTCGCTCGTCGTCGTCGGCCTCGTGATCGTGCTCGCGGGCGCCGGGCTGCTCGTCGCCGCGGCCGTGCTGACTCCGCCCGAACTGACCCCGTGGGCCATGGCCGCCGCGATGGTGTTCGCCGGGTTCGGCGGCGGCATCGTCATCTCGCCGAACCAGACGCTCACGCTCGCCGACATCCCCGTGCGCGACGGCGGCGTCGCGGGCTCCGTGGGCCAACTCGGCCAGCGCATCGGCACCGCGATCGGCACGGCCATCGCGCTCTCGCTCTTCTACTCGACGCTCTACAACGAGAAGGGCGGCGACAACCTCACGGTGTACCACCACGCCTACGGCTTCGGCATGCTCGCCGTCGCGGGCATGGTCGCCATCGCCCTCCTCGTCGCGGTGCTCGACCTCGGCGCCCGCCGTCACGACGGTCGCACCCCCGCCGACGACGACCTCGCCCAGCCCGGCGCCTGAATCATCGCCTCCCACTGGCCGTGAGAGGGCAGCAGTACGGCTTATGGGGTCGGGTTAGTGCCATCTACTGACCACTCACCGACGGGCGGGCAGGTGGGGCTAGGGATGTCAGTCGGCGAGACGGATGACGCGGACGAAACGCACATCGAGGTCGGAGGCGCCCTCGGCGAGTGAGAGCCGGAACTCCGCGGCCTTGAGGTCAGACCCGAGAGCGCCGACGGGCAGAGCGATCGTCGCCGTCATCCACTCGCCCGAGCCCGAGCCCGAGCCCGAGCCCGAGCCCGAGCCCGAGCGCTCGACGCTCGCCGACGGCCCCGCGGCCGTGTCGATGTGGAACGCGCCCTGACCCTCGTCGAGATACGTGACCTTCACGACGAGCGACTCGTCACCGGCCGCTGCCGCCCACGCCGGGTCGACGCTGAAGACGAAGCCGGTGTCGCCGCCCGTGACATCCGTCGACAGTCCCTCGTAGGCGGTGCCGTTGTCGGGCTCGATCGGAGCTTCGTGCACGTCGGCGTCGCTCCGGTGCGCGACCGATCCGGGCCGGTCGACCTGCACGAGCCAGCGCTCGAGGTTGCGCACGAACGGCCGCGTCGGCCAGGCATCGCTCGCGAGAGACGGGGGAGGGGTGTCGCGCCAGAACTCGTCGGACGCGTCGCGCAGTGCGGCCCACGCGTCGGGCGACGTCGCCGCGGTCTGACCGATCGAGAGGCGCACCCAGTCCCAGTGCTCGGGGTACTCGGTCATGTACGAGGGCTCGGGCACGACGTAGAGCCAGTTCACGCGCAGCTGCAGCACCTTGAGGTTCGACTGCCGCACGGCGTAGTACGGGTCGTCGGTGTCGTACCCGCAGTCGGTGTAGCACTCGTTCTCGGCCGCGACGATGCGCGATCCGTCGTGGATCGGCAGGCTCTCGTCGACGACGAGGTGTCCGTCATCCGTGATCGACGAGCCGTAGGCGGGCGCCTCGCTCAGATGGAAGTTCGAGAGCTCGGTGACGCCGTTGCGGATGCCGAGCCCCGCATCGACGGCGCCCTGCGCGAGCAGGTCGTCGGCCGCGCCGAAGGGTCCGAACGGGTAGTCCTCTCCCGTGAAGACGAGGAGCCCGGCCCGGTCGCCCGCGAGCTCGGCGAGGTCGCTCCACGAGTGCGAGTACCACGCGAGGTACTCGCTCTCGGTGAGGTCGCCGGCCTCGACCGCGTCGTTCACGATGTCGTAGTCGAACTCGGCCCACGTGAAGGCGCCCGGGACGAAGACGAGTCTCAGCCGCGGATCGTCGAGCAGACCGGAGTCGACGAGCAGGGCGCGGTAGGTGTCGAGCAGGTGGCCCCAGACGCAGTCGTTCCAGATCGGCAGGTGGCGCTCGCCGTCGTAGTCGGGGCCGTACGAATCGACGCCGCAGTCGTCGGCGACCCACTCGGGAGCCCACGTCTCACCGCTCGCGAACAGGCGCACCCAGTAGGGGCTGGGATCGGCGAGCTGGTCGTCGAGGCTCTCGAACTCGAGGCCCTGAGCCGCTCCGGTCGACGTGCGATCGAGGGCGCCCGGCTGCGGCTGGATCTGCCGCCAGCTCAGGTCGATCGAGCGCGTGAACACCCGTTCGTCGGGGTCGGCCTCTTCGGAGAAGAAGCCCGAGTTCGCGGCGGGGCGTGCGCTCGCGGGCAGGGTCCAGTCGTCGCCGGGGGCGACGTTCACCCCTGTCGCGCCCGCGTCGACGAACGGCGCATTCGGTCCGTCGGTATCGGCGGTCGGCGTCGCGATCGGCGCCGGTGCGGGCTCGGTCGGCGTCGAGCATGCGGCGAGGCCGAGCGCGAGCAGCACGGCGAGTGCGCCGAGGCGACGGATGGCGGTGGTGCCGGTCATCCGCTCAGTCTGCCAGCCGCGCGTGCGAGGGCGGCGAGCGGATGACGGTGCGAGCGTCACCCGAGTGAACCGTCGTCACATGGCCGGATCGTCGGTGAGGTTCTCGTGGATGCGGCGGAGGTCTTCGATGAGCGCGCCGATGACGACCCAGTTGCCGCCCTTCGGTGCGCTCACGACGAGCGGCGAGGTGAGCGCGGGGATCTCGGACGTCATCGGCTCGGGCTCGTCGACCGCCGGGCGGATGAGGAGGCGCGTATCGTGCGCCGCGCGCCGCAACTGCTCGCCGATCGCGTGCACCTGGGGCTCGACGATGAGCGAGTCGTTCCAGTGGTCGGTGACCGCTCGGGTCATGCCGGCGATCTGCGTGAGCATCGGGTAGAAGCGGGCGAGCAACGCGCGGTACGAGTCGAGCTCGGAGCGGTGCGCCGACCGGCGCGGGTTGAACGTGAGCGAGTCGTAGCCCTCGTCGATCGATCGGCCCGCGGCATCCGCCATCGGCCGTAGCAGCCGGGCCTCGATGAGGAGGGCGTTGAGGTCGGCCGCGGACTGCGGTGTGACGAGCGCGTCGGCGAGCCGGTCGAGGCACGCCGCGATCTCTTCGCCGAGGAGCCCGACGTCGCGCCGGGCGGGCTTCACGAGCACGGGCGGAACGATCGCGGCGTTGATGATGAGGCCGATCGCGGCGCCGATGAGCGTCTCGAGCACGCGGTCGACGGCGTACTCGGGTGACGAGGCGCCGAGCGCGAGCACGAGCATCGCGCTGATCGCGACCTGGTTGCTCGTCGTCGCCGTCATCTTGAGCGCCCACGCGGCGAAGATCGCGATGACGATCGTCACGAGGATGACCCACGCGAAGTCGCCGAACACGATCGCGATGATCGACGCGATGATGACGCCGATCGTCACGCCGAAGCTGCGCTCGAGTGCCTTGCCGAACGACTGGTTGACGCTCGGCTGCACGACGAGGAGCGCGGCGATGGCCGCGAAGACGGGGAGAGGGCCCGGGATCAGCCAGCCCGCGACGAGCCACGCGCCGACGGTCGCGACGGCGGTCTTGGCGACCTGCACGAGGGGCACGCGCTGCGCGGCCTGGATGCGGTCGATCGTGGGAAGGCGGCGGGGGATGCGCACGTCCTCCAGGCTACTCGCGTGCGCGGCGGTCGCTCCGGGTAGCTGAGCAACGCCTCAGAAAGCCCCCACGGAACTAATCGACAGGTGTAGATTTAGAACGACGACGGGGTCGACACCTCATCAGATGCCGACCTCCGCGTCCCCGAAGCGCATCCCCTTCGGGAATCGTCTACGGAAGGGTCGAAATCATGGCACGAGTCAGCGGAAAAGTTGCTCTCATCAGCGGAGGAGCCCGCGGAATGGGCGCCTCGCACGCACGCCTCCTCGTCGAGGAAGGCGCGAAGGTCGTCATCGGCGACATCCTCGACGCCGACGGTGAAGCGCTCGCCGCCGAACTCGGCGACGCCGTGCGTTACGTGCACCTCGACGTGACCGACTACGCGCAGTGGGAGGCCGCGGTCGCCACGGCTGTCGACGCCTTCGGTCGCCTCGACATCGTCGTGAACAACGCGGGCATCGCGAACTTCGCCCCGATCGAGGACTACACGCTCGAGGCGTGGGACCAGATCATCGCGATCAACCTCACGGGCGTCTTCTACGGCATCAAGTCGGCCGTTCCCGCGCTCAAGGAGTCGGGCGCCGGCTCGATCATCAACATCTCGTCGACCGCGGGACTCCAGGGCTATGAGGCGCTGCCCGGCTACAACGCGGCCAAGTTCGGCGTGCGCGGACTCTCGAAGAACGCGGCCCTCGACCTCGGCAAGTACAACATCCGCGTCAACTCCGTGCACCCGGGTGTCATCCGCACCCCGATGACCGATAGCCTCGAGACCCCGCAGAACCACGTCGCCCTGCACCGCGTGGGTGAGCCGATCGAGCTGTCGAACCTCATCCTCTTCCTCGCGAGCGACGAATCGAGCTTCTCGACCGGCGCCGAGTTCGTCGCCGACGGAGGCGAGACCGCGGGACTCTCGCACTACGACAGCTAGGAGACCGATGGTGACGGATGCCGCTCGCCCCGCGCCCGACGGGATCCTGCGTCGCGACGACCCGCGGGTGCGCCGTACGCGCGACGCTCTCGAGGCCGCCCTCGCGACGCTCCTCGAGCGGCATCCGCTCGACACCATCTCGGTCGCCGAGCTCTGCCGAGAAGCCGGCGTGCACCGCACGACGTTCTACGCCCACGCGGGCGGAGTGCACGCGTTCGCCCTCGCGACGTTCAGCCGACAGCTCGACGCGGCCAGCACGGTCGACGTCGAGCTCTCGGCCGAGTCGGTCGAGGGTGTCGCCTCCCGCTACGCCGCGTCGCTCGTCGACCTGCTCGAACTCGTCGTCGCCGAGCGGGCGGGCTATCGGGCGCTGTTCACCTCGACGAGCCGCGGCGTCTTCCGGCTCGCTCTCGACGAGCGCCTCCGCCACCGCGCCCGACTCGCGCTCGAGGTGTGGCACGAACTCGGCGTGACCGGTGCGCCCGCGTCATCCGCCGACCGCGAGGAAGCGGCGGCCTTCATCGCGGGCGGGCTCGTCGGCGCGCTCGAGGCGTGGGCGCTCGGCGACGAGACCGAGACGGATGTCGCGAGCGAACGCATCGGCGCACTCATGCCGCGGTGGTGGCCGGCCTCGACTCTCTGACGGGCGTCTCGCCGGTGCGCGTTTCATCGGCGGCGGTCTCGCCGACGGGTCGTGCGAGGAATGCACCGACGATGCCCGCCCCCGCCCCGACGATCATGAGCGCGGCGATGGGCCACCAGTGCCCGGTCGCCGCGAGCAGCGCCGTCGCGGCAAGAGGTGCGAGTCCGCCGCCGACGATCGCGCCGGCCTCGCGACCGATCGTGATGCCCGAGTAGCGCACGCGCGCCGGGAAGAGCGAGGCGAACCAGCTCGGCTGGATGCCGTCGGCGGCCGTGTTGGCGACGCCGATCGCGAGCACGACGACTCCGACGATGAGCGCCGCGTCGCCCGAGTCGAGCACGAGGAAGAGCGGGGCCGCGAGCAGACCGAGAGCGAGGAGGCCGCCGACGACGAGCCGGATTGCACCGATGCGGTCGCCGATCGCACCCCACACCGGGCAGAGCACCGCGGCGACCGTCGACCCGACGAGGAGTGCGGTGAGCGTGACTCCCGAGTCGAGACCGACCGTCGTGACCGCGTAGCTCAGGCAGAACACCGAGATGACGTAAAAGCTCGTGTTCTGGCCGACGCGCACGAGGAAGACCGCGATGACGTTGCGCGGCCGACGCAGCACGGTCGTGAGTGGTTGCCGTGCGCGTTCGTCGCGGTCGCGCACCGCGAGGAACTCGGGCGACTCGCTCACCCGACGTCGGAGGTAGAGCCCGACGGCGACGAGGGCGATGCTCGCGAGGAACGGCAGTCGCCACCCCCACGAGAGGAGCGCATCATCGTCGAGCGTCGCCGCGAGTACGACGAAGGCGAGGTTGCCGAGCAGCAGGCCGATGTAGACCGAACTCGAGATGAACGCGCCGCGGAAGCCGCGGCGGTCGGGCGAATGCTCGAGCGTCAGGATCACCGCGCCGCTCCACTCGCCGCCCGTCGCCGCACCCTGGGCGAGGCGGAGGATGACGAGGAGGACCGGGGCGACGGGGCCGACCTGATCGTGCGTCGGCAGCAGACCGATGAGGGCTGTCGCGCCACCCATGACGATGAGCGTCGCCACGAGGGTGCGCTGTCGACCGTACCGATCGCCGACGTAGGCGCAGATCAGTCCGCCGATCGGGCGCGCGATGAAGCCCGTTGCGAAGACTGCGAACGACAGGAGCATGCCCGCGACCGGATCGTCGCCGGGGAAGAACAGCGTCGGGAAGACGAGCGCCGCGGCGAGTCCGTAGAGGAAGAAGTCGTACCACTCGAGCATCGTGCCGAGCGTCGCCGCGGCGAGCGCCCGTCGGGGTTCTCGGGCGGGTGGTGGTGCTGTCGGCGATGCATCCGTCTGTGCATCGGCATGGTGGGCAGGGTCGATCGATAGACGTGCGCGCACGCGACATCCCTTCGCTAGTCCGAACTAGATCAGGTTCGACGGGTGTGATCTCAGCCGCGCAGTGCGGCACCCCGTGTCACTCGTGGCGAGTCTAGCCAGTCGGGTCAGTCAGCGAAGTAGAGGTGCGCGTGCAGGGAGCACGCGGGATTCCAGCCCGCGCCGCACCGCGGGCAGGCCGCGTCGTCGGCGAGGGCGCGCTGGTAGACGTCGGTGCTGAGCTCTGAACCGCACGCTCCGCAGAGGATGCCCGGCTCGTCGCGGCGATCGCGCGGCCGCACGATGACGGCATGGCCGGCGCTCTCGTCGTGGCACTCGAAGCACGGGTAGTACGTGTCGCAGCACACGAACTTGATCGCGACGACGTCGAGCGGTGTCGCGTAGTGGGCGCACCGCGTCTCGTCGTCGACCGTGCGACCGAGCACGACCGGCCGGGTCACGGGCGACTCACCAGGGGAGTCACCAGGCGATGAGGTGCGTCGGCTCGAGCACGATGACGCTCGAGTACTTCTCCGACATGGTCTCGGCGGTGAGCTTCAGTTCGGCGAGACCGTGCTCGTACTTCGCGCCGTACCGGTCGCCGATCTCGGCGAGCCACTCGCTCGCCGAGCGCTCTGAGATGCGGGCCACACCCTGCAGCACCGTCAGCTGCTCGTGGTCGTCGCCGGCCTCGAGGTGGGCGAGCGCGTGCTCGTTCTCGCGCAGGTTCTTGACCTTCGCGGTCGCCGGCTCGGAGAAGATCACGACGGCGCCGTCGTGCCACAGGAACCAGACGGGCACGGCGTGCGGAAATCCGTTGCGCCCGATCGTCGTGATCCAGATGATCTGCTCGCTCTCGAGGCGTGCGAGTGAACGCGCGTGGACGTCGTTCGCGGTGTCCCAGGTGAATCGCTCGGTCATGATCTCCCCATCTCCGCCGGCTCGTGCGCGGCTCATCCCACGCTAGCCGGGGCGGCTGGCACTCGGCTCATGCCCGTCTATCGCGAAGCGACGGCGAAGAGGAGCAGCCCGACCAGGACTCCGAGCAGCGTGACGGGCACGGTGCGCACGACGATGTTGGTGAGGAGCGCGCGGCGGCGGAGACCGCGGTCGTCGACGCGCGGCGGTGGCTCGACGACGTCATCGCGCAACAGGGGCATGCGCACGATCATAACTGTAAGCGTTTGCATGTCACGACACGCGATCGGGTGTCATCCGTCACCGTGCCCGCCGCACGACGAACGCCCGGCCGACGGATCGACCGGGCGTTCGTGGGTGAGACTAGGCGGTTGCCGCCGCGCGCTTCGGCAGCACCCAGCCGGGACGCACGAAGTGGCACGTGTAGCCGTTCGGGTACTTCTCGAGGTAGTCCTGGTGCTCGGGCTCGGCCTCCCAGAACGGACCGGCGGGCTCGATCTCGGTGGCGACCGGGCCGGGCCAGATGCCCGACGCGTCGACGTCGGCGATGGTGTCGCGTGCGATCGACTCCTGCTCGGGCGACTGCGGGAAGATCGCCGAGCGGTAGCTCGTGCCGATGTCGTTCCCCTGACGGTTCTTCGTCGACGGGTCGTGCACCTGGAAGAAGAACTCCAGCACGTCGCGGTATCTCGTCTGGCTCGGGTCGAAGACGATCTCGATCGCCTCGGCGTGCGAGCCGTGGTTGCGGTACGTCGCGTTCGGCACGTCGCCGCCCGTGTAGCCCACGCGGGTCGACAACACTCCCGGGCGCTTGCGGATCAGGTCCTGCATGCCCCAGAAGCATCCGCCCGCGAGGATGGCGGTCTCGGTCTGATTCGTCATGATGTCTCCTTCTCGAACAATGAACGATAGTCGCCGTAACCCGCATCTTCGAGGTCGGCGAGGGGTACGAACCGCAGGGCGGCGGAATTGATGCAGTAGCGGAGGCCTCCGGTATCCGTCGGCCCGTCGTCGAAGACGTGACCCAGGTGGCTGTCGGCTCCCGCCGACCGTACCTCGACGCGCTTCATCCAGAGGGTGCGATCGACCTTTTCCGTCACGGCCGCGTCGTCGACGGGGCGCGTGAAGCTCGGCCAGCCCGAGCGGCTGTCGTACTTGTGCACCGAGGCGAAGAGCGGCTGGCCCGAGACGACGTCGACGTAGAGGCCGGGCTCCTTGTTGTCCCAGTAGGCGTTACGGAACGCCGGTTCGGTCGCGTCGTCTTGCGTGACCTTGCGCTGCAGAGGGGTGAGGCGGCTGAGCGCCTCGGGGGTCGTGCGGTAGAGCTTCTCCACGATGATCCTCCTTCCGGACGCCGACGGCTTCGACGCCCGAGCCCGAAACCTCTCGAGGGGGTTTCGCGGCTACAGGAGAGAGAACGCCCCGGCGCGGCGGCCTGTTCCGTGAGACAACGCCTCGGGGCTGTGGGTTTGCTGGGAGCGGCTGCTAGCGTAACGATCGATCGCGGTGCGCCGGCCCGCGCGAGACGGGGGAGCCTCGCCATGACCAACCCACAGCCCTACTACTACGCTCAGCCGGCCCCGCCCGTCGAGCCCAAGGGCCTCAGCATCACGGGCTTCGTGCTCGGCATCGTGTCGCTCTTCTTCGGATTCACGTTCCTGATGCCGATCGCCGGCCTCATCTTCTCGATCGTCGGCCTGAAGAAAGAGCCGGCCGCCAAGGCCTTCTCCATCACGGGCATCGTCGTGAACGCCGTCGCACTCGTCAGCTGGCTCTTCGTCGTCATCCTCTTCGTCATCATCGGCGGAAGCATCTTCGCGGTGCTCCTCGGCGTCGCCGCGACCAATCCGTCGTACAACTACTGATCCCCGGCGCCGTGTCACCCGTTCGGGGAGGGGTGGATCACGGCTCGATATCCATTGGCGAAGCGCCGTATTCACCGACCGTTCAGACACGCGTGCTGCGATAGATTCACCGCGACGCCCAACGAAGCGCGTCATCCATGACGATGGGATGAATCGTGAACAGCCGCACGGCCGAGTACCCGCGACCCGGCCACTTCCTGCTCCACATCAGTGACACCCACCTGCTCGCCGGCGGCCGCGGACTCTACGACCGGGTCTCGAGCGAGACCCACCTGCGCACGCTTTTCGATGAGTTCGAGGCCTCGGGCGCTCGCCCCGACGCGATCGTCTTCACGGGCGATCTCGCCGACAAGGGTGAGGCCGACGCCTACGCGCGAATCCGCCGCATCGTCGAACCCGTCGCCGAGAACCTCGGCGCGCAGGTCATCTGGGTCATGGGCAATCACGACGACCGCCGGTCGTTCCGCACCGAGCTCTTCGGTGAGGTCGTTCCGTCGGATCGCTCCGTCGATCGCGTCTACGACGTCGCCGGTCTCCGCGTCATCACCCTCGACTCGACCGTTCCCGGCCACCACTACGGCGAGATCTCGAGCGACCAGCTCGACTGGCTCGCCGAAGAGCTGTCGACGGATGCCGAGCACGGCACGATCCTCGCGATGCACCACCCACCCGTGCCGAGCGTGCTCGACCTCGCGGTGAGCGTCGAACTGCGCGACCAGGCCGGCCTCGCCGAGGTCGTCGAAGGCAGCGACATCCGCTCGATCATCGCCGGTCACCTGCACTACTCGTCGACCGCGACGTTCGCGGGCGTGCCCGTGTCGGTCGCTAGCGCCACGTGCTACACGCAAGACCTCAACGTGCCGGTCGGAGGCACGCGTGGTCGCGACGGAGCCCGCGCCTTCAACCTCATCCACGTGTACCCGTCGACGGTGCTGCACTCGGTCGTGCCGCTCGGCGAGTTCCCCGCGCTCGAGTACATCGACCCGTCCGAGAGCGCCCGCCGCCTCGCGAACGCCGGATTCACCATCACGGATGCCGCGCGCCGGCCTCGCGTGCCCGAAACGCCTCTGCTCGCACCGCTCACCGGCGCGAGCGTCTGAGGCGCGGCCCGGCGATCGTCGGGCGCGAGCCTCGAAGCGGGGCTTGAGTGCGTGCGCTGGCTCCGCGACGATGAGGGGATGAAGCGAGCTCTCGTCATCGCCGTCGCCGCCGCGTCACTCGTGCTTGCGGGGTGCTCGGCCGGGCCGTCTCCTCAACCTCCTGCTCCGACGGACCCGGCTCCCGCCGAACAGCTCTTCACCGTCAGCGGCACCCTGATCGACGATCCGCGAACGGCGACGGGGCTCGACGATCGACCTGCAGGGGCACGGATCTGCTGGTTCGTTATGCAGTCCTACCCGCCTCAATGCGGCAGTGGCGTCGAAGTTGCAGGCCTCCACTGGGACGAGGTCGATGACGCTGAAGTCTCGCTCGCCGAGGGCGGAGTCGTGCGCTGGGCTGAGGTCACCCTGGTGGGTACGTTCGACGGCGAGCGGATTTCGCTCACCGAGCAGCCGGGGGCGCCCGCCGAGTACACGTCGGCCGACGTGGTCGAGTACCCGGCGGGGCCGCTCGAGCCTGCTGAGTTGGCGCGAATCCAGCAGGAGATCACCGTCGACGTCTCTCCGCCGATGTCTGGTCAGGGTGACGGCTACGTCACCGTGGGCGTGGTCTACGACGAGGGTGGTGAGCTGCAGCAGCGGCTCGACGAGACCTACGGCGTCGGTGCGGTGTACGTCGGGTCGTTTCTCACGCCCGTGACGTGAACCGCGCCTCCCGAGACATTCGCTCGCGGCCGGCTCGGAACTCAGGAGGCCGGTTGCGCCTCGCCCGTCGAGGGAGCGTCGACACCGACATCCGCCCCCTTCTCCCACGGAGCGGGGAAGGGGAAGTACTGCTCGAGGAAGTCGGTGACCGCGGCGGTGCGCCGCTCGACCGAGATCTCGGGAACCGAGCCGTCGTTCAAACAGAACATGTCGTAGTCGCGGCGGCTGAGGAGCTTGTCCATCGCGGGGAGCGCGCGGCGCAGGGTCGTCTCGACGTACTGCACGCGGGCATCCGTCTGGGTGACGGCCGAGCCGGTCATGAGGCCGTAGTAGTGGTACAGCGAGTTCGTCACCGAGATGTCGGTCGCCGAGCGGAACGGGCTCGCCGCCGTGCGGCGGAACTCCTCGGGGAACTCGGCTTCGAGCTTCTTCATGACCGACCGGCGGAGCGGCGTCGCGCAGTGCTCGAGGTTGCGCGTCGTCACCTTGCCGAAGCGCTCGCGCAGCAGTGCACGGTTGACGCGAGCGGCGTTCTCGAATCCGCTGCGGCCCGGGTGCGAGTCGCCGAGGCCGATGCGCGTGTGCGACTCGATGAAGCGCGTGATGCCGCCCGGTGAGAAGAACAGCTCGGGGCGCACCGGACGACCGAAGAACATGTCGTCGTTCGAGTAGAGGAAGTGCTCGCTGAGGCCCTCGATGTTGTGCAGCTGGCTCTCGACGGCGTGCGAGTTGTGGGTCGGCAGCGTGCTCGTGTCGGCGAAGAACTCCTCGCTCCTCACGATCGTGACGCGCGGGTGGTCGGCGAGCCAGTGCGGTGCGGGCGAGTCGGTCGCGATGAAGACGCGACGGATCCACGGGGCGAAGAGGTACACGCTGCGCAGCGCGTACTTGAGCTCGTCGATCTGGCGGTAGCGCGCCTCGGAGTCGTCGCCGTCGCCGACGACGTAGCTCTGCATGCGCTTCGCGCGCTCGCGCACGAAGTCGTCGCTCGAGCCGTCGACCCACGAGAAGACGAGGTCGATGTCGAAGTCGACGTCGCTCGCGTGCGGCTCGAACATGTGCACGAGGGTGCGCCACGTCGTGCCGAAGAGCTCGATCTCGTCTTCGACGGCCTCGTGCCGCGGCAGCGTCGTGCGCATGAGCGCATTCGGCAGCGGAGTCGTGATGTTCTCCTCGCCGAAACGCCACAGTTCGAGCTGCACACCCGTGCGCTTGCCGTAGCGCAGACGCCCGAGCGGCTCGAGTCGCGGACGGTAGAGACGGAAGACGGTGGCCTTGCGGTGAGCCGAGAGCTCGCCGTCGGCGAGGAGCACGGGAGCGGTCGCACGAGCCTTCGTCGGCTCGATCGGCACGGAGTAGAAGGGCTCATCGGCGAACGCTTCGGCGAACGCCGCGGCGAGGCGCTTACGATCTGCGCGATCGACCGCGAGCACCGGGCGGTCGTCCATCGAGCGAACCAGGATGTAACCGATCTCCGCCGCATCGAGCACCGCGCGAATCGCCAGCAGGTCGGCGACCATCGACTCCTGCGGCATGAGATGCCCGCTACGCAGTGCGTACTCGCCTCCATGCAGAACGACGTCGTCGCGATCGAACCGAGCGCGACCTCCCGAGACGACGACGAGCTCGGGGGTGATGGGGGCGGTGAACGGGGTTGTGCTCAGCGGGTGCTCCTGGGGTGAGAGAAGGGGATGATTCATTGTGTGCCGCTCGGGGGTGCGGGGCAAGCGCGCGAGGGGGCTTGACAGCAGCGATCGTGCGTGGAGCGCGGACTCCGTGCCGAAATCGTGAGGCCCGGCGGCATCGGCGGGATGATTTCGTGCACTGGTACGAGGCGAATCGAGCATACGCCTCCCACCTGACCGCGGCGTGCGCATGTGGGCCCGCGCCGGTGGAGTGCCGTTCGCGTGGCGGAGTGCCTCTCGAACGGCACTCGTGCGCGCGGACGGCACTCCGGTGCGGGGTCTGCGACCCCCGAAGTCGGGCTGGTGGCCGGTAGAGCGCTCTCATAGCGTGTGGATGCCGGTCGGGAGCCCATCTCATCGGCATACCCGAACAATGGAGTACTCCATGGCGACGCCACCACCCGGTTGGTACACCGATCCCGACGTTCCTCTGGCCTGGCGCTGGTGGACCGGCTCTGAATGGCTTCCGAGCGGTGCGTTCCCGGAGCCGCCGAGCGGTCAGCCGTCAGCGGCATCGATCCCGCTCGGCACCGCCGCCGAGGCGCCACCGGCTGCTCGGCCGCTCCGCCCCGGCCTGCGACCGATCGTGCTCGCCGTCATCGGTCTCGTCGCGGTGATCCTTGCTGCGTCGGGAAGCTGGAAGTCACTTCTCGTTCTCGGCGGCGGAGCCGCTGTGGTTCTCTCCGCGATCGCCCTGTCGCGCAGCGGGCGCATGCCGCTGATCGGAACCGTCACTCAGAAGGTCGCCCTGTTGGCTCTCGCCGGCGGCGTCGTGGTCTTCTCGGTCGGGGCTGTGATCCCCTCGCCGCCACCCGTCGACGCGGCGTCGGGTGTGGTCGGCTTCGTGGATGCCGGGTCGAGTTCGTCACCCCGGGCGACGAGCTCAGCCAAGCCGACGCCGTCGAAGACGCCGAAGCCGAGTCCGACGCCGCGCGATGTGGTCACCTACGAAGACGTCGTCGAGGCCCTGCCGTTCACGTCATCGACGATCGAGGATCCGAACTCCGACGTCGGAGTCGTCTTCGTGCACACGGCCGGAGCTGCGGGATCGCAGACGCACCGCTACAAGATCACGACCCGCGCCGGTGCCGAGATCTCCCGGGAGATCGTCACGACGACGGTCACCGTCCAGCCGGTCGCCGAGGTCATCGCTCACGGTTCGCGGGTACCGCCGCCCCCGCCGCCCCCTGTCGAAGCCGCGCCCGCCGACTCCGGCTGCCACTCGAGCTACGCCGACGTCTGCGTGCCCATCGACTCTGATGTCGATTGCGCCGGCGGCAGCGGCAATGGTCCGTCGTATGTATCGGGCCCGCTGCGGGTCGTCGGCTACGACGAGTACGACCTCGACCGCGATGGCGACGGGATCGCCTGCGACTGATCCTGCACACGCGTCGAGCGCGACGGAGTCAGTCGCGCTCGACGAGGTGGATGAAGGCGCTCAGTTCGGCGACGCCGCGCGGTGTGGCCGGGAGGTACTCGGTGAGAGCGGGCGAGTAGACGAGGTAGGCCGCCCACTTGGCGCGGGAGACGGCGACGTTGAGGCGGTTCTTCATGAGCAGGAACTCCATGCCGCGGGGCACGTCGGACGACGAGGATGCCGCGAGCGAGACGATCGCGATCGCCGCTTCCTGGCCCTGGAACTTGTCGACCGTGCCGACGCGTACTCCGTCGTGGCCGGCCGAGTCGACGACGTCGCGCACGAGTGCGAGCTGCGCGTTGTACGGCGTGACGACGATGATGTCGCTCGCTTCGAGCGGGCGCGGCGCTTCGCCTTCGGCGCTCACCCACTCTCGGCCGAGCAGCGACTCGACGAGCCCGAGCACGGCGTGCGCCTCCTCGGGCGACTCGGTCGCGTTGCCGGCGTGCTCGACGGGCACGGCGTACACGCCCGCGGCGACACCGTCGAGTGAGCGACCCGACGCTGTGGCGTGCGAGTGCAGCTGCCCCTCGTACGACAGCTTCGACACGGCCTGCGCGACGGCGGGGTGCATGCGACGGCTCTCGGCGAGGAAGTAGCCGAGCTCGGGCGGCAGCACGTCGTGGCCGTGCGCGATCCAGCCGAGAGCCGAGGTGTCGACGGGCTCGGGGTGCGTGCCCTGGCTGACCTGCGGAAGCTGCTGCGGATCGCCGAGGAGGAGCAGATTGCGGGCCGAAACGCTCGCGGCGATCGTCGACGCGAGCGAGAACTGCCCCGCCTCATCGATCACGAGCAGGTCGAGCGAACGCCGTCGCACGCGAGCGGGGTTCGCGAAGTCCCACGCGGTGCCGCCGATGACGAAACCCGACGGATTCTCGGCCGCGAAGGCCAAGTGACCGTTGCGCGGCAGCGGGGTGAACGGCGTCTCGACGGCTGCCGCGTCTTTCGGCACCTTGCCGACGAGGCGTGCGGGAAGACCCGCGGAGACGACGGCGGAGAGCAGGTTCTCGACGACGGCGTGCGACTGCGCGACGACGCCGATGCGCCAGCCGAATTCGGTGACGAGACGCGCGATGACATGCGATCCGAGATAGGTCTTGCCGGTGCCGGGAGGCCCTTGCACGGCGAGGTACGAACCGTCGAGGCCGCGCAGGCTCTCGACGACAGCAGCCTGCACGTCGCCGTCGACAGCGGGCACGAGACCGGTGCCGCGCGGCGGTCGGCGCCGCAGCAGATCGACCATCGGGTCGGCGGGCCACGAGCGCGGCGCGGGTCGCCCCTCGGAATCGGGCAGAAGCAACTCCTCGCCCACCCAGCCGTCGACGATCGCGCGCGCCCAGGCCTCGATGGCGGGCTTCTGCTCGCCCGGCGGGGGAGGCGGTGACGGCGTGATGGCACTCGGAACGAGCCGGTGCGGCGCGGCATCGGAAGGCAGAGTCTCTTCGACGATGACCGAGCCGTCATCGCCGACACTCACGATGCGGATGGCCCGTGCCGATCGCGAGCCCGCGTCAGCGCGGAGATCGGCGTACGGCCCGGGGAACTCGTAGACGAGGAACGGCCCGGTGCGGTCGGACGGAGCAGGCTTCGACCCGGGAGCCCACTCACCCGTCAGGAGGAGCTCGCGGCGATCGGTGCGCTGCCGGCCCTCGCGGTACCAATCGCGCATGACCCGGGCCGACTCGACGCGGAAGACGTCACGGGTGTCGGTCCACTCGTCGAGGGGTTCGACGAGTCGCGAGAAGTGACCCCACCAGAACGACTTGTGCTCGCGCTGGTGGTAGTCGATCGCGGCGGCGGCGAGGGCTGCGGCCGTCTGGTCGTCGGTGCGCTCCGGGTCGAGCGGGTCGCCCGCGTAGCGCGCGAGTTCGCGGGCGAGCGGCGACGGCTCGACAGGGTCACGCGGATCGTCGTCGGGCGCCCCACGTAGAGCGACTCCGCGCGACGACGCCTGCTCGAGCAACCAGTCGCGGAGGCCGAGCGTCGACTCGCAGTCGTAGCGGTTGTAGTCGGCGATCTCGTCGAGCACGCGCTGGCCGCCGACCGCGTCGCCGCTCGCGGTGAGCGACCGTGCGAGCACGTACTCCGTGATCGAGTCGCCGGCGTTCGTCACCTCGCCCGCGCGAGCGGCGGGCATGTAGAGCGGCTCGAGCTTCTTGATCGAGTACGAGGCGCTGCCGACGCGCAGCGCCTTACGCACGAGGGGGTAGAGGTCGACGAGTGCATGCTCGCGCAGGAGCTCATCGACCTCGTGCTCGCCGACGCCATGACGCGCGGCGATCGACAGCAGGTGAGTGCGTTCGTAGCTCGCGTAGTGGTAGATATGCATTCCGGGGAATATGGCCCGGCGCGCGGCGATGTAAGCGAGGAACTGCTCGAGCGCGACGCGCTCCTCGGCGAAGTCGTGCGCCCACCACGCACGGAAGGTTCCATCGGATTCGATGAGGCCGAAGAGGTAATCGAGACCCCACCGCATTCCGTCGCCCTCGGTGTAGAGCGGATCGCCCTCGAAATCGAAGAAGACGTCGCCCGGGTCGGGCTGTGGAAGCACGGCGAGGGCGCTCGGCGAGAACACCTCGACGGGCGGGGGAGAACCCGCGGGCAGCGCGCTGGCCTCGACCTGCAGGCGCGCCTGTGCCGCGAGACCGGCGAGCGTCGAGCCGCCGATTCCGGCGACCGAGACGCTGCCGTCGAGCTCGGCGAGATCGTCGATCGAACGGATGCCGGCGGCGATCAGTCGCTCGCGCTGCAGCACACGCATTCCGGCGACGAGCAGCACGTCGCGGTGCGTTTCGATCTCGCTCGAGCACGTCGCACACTGGCCGCACACGGTGTAGCGATCGTCACCCCACGCGACCGCCGCGCCGCTCACACCACCCTCGCCGTCGCGCTCGTCGACGATCGCCCGCAAGCGACGCCACCGCTTGCGGAAGACGGGCATGATGTCATCCACCGCGTGCCGGCTCACGCTGCCGTCGCCGAGCAGCAGCTCGACCTCGTCGGCCACGGGGATGCCGAGCTTCTCGAGCTGATCGACGTACGCGGCGAGCTGCAGCAGCGCGGTGACGCGCGCGCGACGGGCGAGCTTCGTGTCTTGCACGAGGTAGCGGCCGTCGTCGCCGAGCACGATGAAGTCGGCGTAGCCGAGGAAGCCGCCGTCGAAGAACGTCGCCTGGAACACGACGGGCGTGCGCGCCTCGAACGCCTCACGCGTCGTCTCGGCCGCCGCGCGCAGCCCCTCGTCGGTGAGCGTCGCGCGCTCGAACTCGACGACGTTCGCCTCGCGTCGGTACTGGTCGAGGACGCGTGCCTCGTGCTCGTCGCCGAGGGCGGCGGTGCGCGCGAGCATGTCGTCGACGGGGTCGGGAACGGCCTCGCCGCGGCGACGCCTCGCATCGAGCTTCCGCAGGAACGCGAACTCGCACTTCGAGGCGTTCGTGAGGTCGCTCGCACTCAGGATGACCCGATCGCCCGACCCATCGCCGTTCTCGAGGATGAACATTCCGCCCCTTCCGCTCCTCGTCGAGACTATGTGCTCGCGCCGACACCGGTACTTGACGGCCCGACGCGACCGCCCCTAGTGTGGCCAGGCTGCGCACTTCCGCGCGGCACCCCGGAGTGAAGGAAGGACGACGTGATGTATCTGCAGACCGATCCGTCGTTCCTGATCGAGCGTGAACAGCTCAATCGTCTTCCGCCACTCGACTCCGCACACTGACATCCGTCACCCCGTGCCGTCGAGGCTCGGGGTTCTTCCTGTCTTCGCGAGACCGGACCCTCGGGCCGCCGGTCATCACCGCACCAGACAGGAAAGGATCATGGAGAAACTCTCCTCACGACTCGTCTCGTGGGCGAGCATCCTCGACGAGAAGACCGTCGAGCAGGCCCGCACCGCATCGACGATGCCGTTCATCTACCCGCACCTCGCGCTCATGCCCGACGCACACCTCGGTCGGGGCGCGACGGTCGGCTCGGTCATCCCGACGCTCGGGGCAATCATCCCGGCGGCCGTCGGCGTCGACATCGGCTGCGGCATGATCGCCGTGAAGACGGCGTTCACCGCGACCGACCTGCCGAGCGATCGCCGCGCCGTCCGCGAGCAGATCGAGCGCGCCATCCCGCTCTCGGCCGGCCGCTACAACCGGAAGGTCGTGCAGACGGCCGAGCCGCGCATCGCCGAGCTCGAGGAGCTCGCCGAGCAGAAGGGCTTCGACCCGGCGACCTACGCGGGCAACTGGCGCGAGCAGCTCGGCACGCTCGGCAGCGGCAACCACTTCATCGAGATCTCGCTCGACGAGGATGACGCGGTATGGCTGTTCCTGCACTCGGGCAGCCGCGGCGTCGGCAACCGCATCGCGGGGCACCACATCGGTGTCGCGCAGCGGCTCGCGAAGCAGTGGTGGATCGCGCTGCCCGACCCCGACCTCGCCTACCTCGTCGAGGGAACGCCGGAGTTCACGCGGTACATCGCCGAGTTGCGGTGGGCCCAGCACTTCGCCCTCCTCAACCGCGAGGAGATGATGGACCGCGTCATCCGTCAGGTGAGCGAGTGGGTGGGCGAGCCGGTCGACGAGGTCGAGCGGATCAACTGCCATCACAACTTCACCGAGAGCGAGATGCACTTCGGCAAGCGGGTGTGGGTGTCGAGAAAGGGTGCGATCCAGGCGGATGCCGGCCGACTCGGCCTCATCCCGGGCTCGATGGGAACCGCGTCGTACGTCGTCGAGGGCCGGGGCAACCCGGTCTCGCTCAACTCCTCGCCGCACGGCGCGGGGCGCGAGTACTCGCGGTCGGCCGCGCGGCGCACGTTCACGCACGAGCAGTTGCGGGAGGCGATGGCGGGCATCGAGTACCGCGACACGGATGCCTTCATCGACGAGATCCCGCAGGCGTACAAGCCGATCGATCGCGTGATGGATGACGCGGCCGAGCTCGTCACGATCCGGCACACGCTGCGCCAGATCGTGAACGTCAAGGGCGACTGACTGGGGCAGGGCTTCGTGTGTTGCCACTTTCGGCCGGTGTGGGGCGCCCCGCACCGGCCGAAACCGGCAACATGCGTCCCCGCCGGGCGGGGTGAGCGGGGGCGGGCAGGGCTCAGGGGCGGATGACGGCGGCGACGGATGACGCGAGCGAGGCGCCGATCACGTCGGGTGTGCGCTTGTTGCCCTTCACCTCGAACGAGTGCCCGCCGCCTTCGATCCAGTCGACGGTCGCGGTCGGGAGCTTCGCGAGCACGCCCTCGAGCAGCGGGCGCTCGGCGAAGGGGTCGTTCGTTCCCTCGACGAAGAGCATGGGCACGTCGATGCCGTAGAGGTGCTCGTCGCGCAGCTTCTCGGGCTTGCCCGGAGCGTGCAGCGGGTACCCGAGGAAGACGAGGCCCGCGACATCCATGCCCTCGGCGACGGCCATCGACGCCATGCGCCCGCCGAACGACTTGCCCGCCGCCCAGACGGGCAGACCATCGGCGAGTTCGCGCCCCGCGCGGGTCACCGCGTGCCACACCGCGACGGCGGCCGGTGCCCGGTCGGGGAACTTCCGGCCGGCATCCATGTAGGGGAAGTTGAAGCGGAGGCTCGAGATGCCCTCGGTCGCGAGCGCCTCGGTGAACCCGACGAGGAACGGGTGGTCCTTGCCCGCACCCGCGCCGTGCGCGACGATCACGAAGGCGACGGGGTCGGTCGCGTGGGTGAGGGTCGCCGTCACGGCGCCGTCGTCGAGAGGCAGGGAGAGCTCGTCGGTCATCGTTCCATCGTGCCGCACCACGCGCACGCTGCCCACCCGCGCACGTGTCATCGGCCGCACCCGCCGGTCACACGTCGAGCAGTTCGAGCGCGACTCGCACGTCGCCCTCGTCGCCGAGCCCCTCGGCGTCGCGCACGCTCTTCTTGATCGGCAGCACGTAGCACCCGACGTTGGAGTCGGGGAAGATCGACGTCGTCCACCGCGACCCGCCGACCGTGACGCGCACCCGGGCCGACCCGAACCCACGCGGCGGACGCGGAACCTCGCGGATATCGGCCGAGGCCTCGTCAGGCACGGTCACGAAGTACCAGCTGGCACGCGACGGCCATTCCCAGAGCGGTGCCGTGAATTCGAAGCGCATGCACGCACGCTACTCCGGCCGACCGACACCGGTCGAGAGAGCTGGATGGCTCATTGCCAGACTTCTCTCAGTCTCGGCGAACCGCCCCGGAAACGCGGGGGCGCGTCGGCATTCGCACGCGTCATCCGCCCTCGATCGGGGGGTGTTCGGGGATTCCGTCCAAACCGATTCCGGAGTGCTCCCGAACCACCCCTCGTGCAGGGAACGACCCGAGCATGCAGAAATGACGGAAGGAGCTTCGGCTCATGAACACGTTCACGAAGCGAGCAGGAATCATCGGATCGGCCGGAGTTGCAGCAGCAGCTCTCGCAGTCGCAGGAATCGCCATGCCGGCGAGCGCGGCGACGGACGACCGCAGCATCGACTCGGTGTCGGCCGACACCACCACCTTCAACTTCCTCGACTACCTCGAGAACAACATCCCGATCGGCGTGGGCGAGGGCGTGCTCGCGGGCGGCGTCCTGAACGGCGGCGTCGTCAACGGACCGCTCGTCGGTGACATCGGATCGGGCAACCAGACCGGCGACATCGGATCCGGCAACGAGGTCGGCAACGGCACCGAGCTCGGCAACGGCAACGAGGTCGGATCGGGCAACGACATCGACGCCCCCGTCGGCAGCGGCAACGACCTGGGCATCGACGTGCCCGTCGAAGCCCCCGTGGGTAACGGCAGCGGCAACGGCAACGACGTGGGCACGGGTGATGTCGGCAACGGCACCGACGTGGGCACCGACATCGGCGGCGACGTCAGCTCCGACGTGAACGATGTCGTCGACTCGACCATCGACCTCGTCGACGACGTGACCTCGGGCCTCGGCCTGGGCGGAATCCTCGGACGCTAGTACCCGAAACGGCGCACCGAGAAGAACGGCGGATGCCGCGGACCGAGAGGTCCGCGGCATTCGCTGTGTCCGGGGGCGTTGCTCTACCCGCGCGACACGCCCGCTTTCGCGCCGAGAGGTCGATTCGTGGGGGTGTGCTCGCGCGAACACCCCGGGGGATTGACCTTTCGAGTGAAGAGTCGAGGGTGGTTAGAGGATGCCGGGGGCGGGCCTACGCGTCGCGCCAGGAGTGCTGCGGGTCGAAGCCGAGCACGCGGCGGGCCTTGTCGATCGAGAGCAGGGTGTCGTTGACGCCGAGGTCTCCGTTCACGGGAACGCCGGGGAAGACTTCCGCGACGAGTTCGGCGTTCGGGCGCGTCATGACGGTGTCGGCCGCGGCGATGATGAAGCGGTCGAAGCCGGGGGAGGCGTGCTCGAGCGCGCGCTCGATCGCCTGGGCACCGTCGCGACCGTCGATGTAGCCCCACAGGTTCCACTTGCGGGCCGTCGCGTCGGCGTCGAACGAGGGGAACTCCGCGTAGTCCTCGGGGTTCATGACGTTCGAGAAGCGGAGCGCCGTGATCGAGAGCTCGGGGTGCCAGCGCACGAGCTCGATCGCGAGCTGCTCCTCGAGGTGCTTGACGAGGGAGTAGACGCTCTCGGGGCGCGCCGCGTACTCCTCGTCGACGGGGATGTAGGGAGGAGGGGTGTCGAACGGCAGCCCCAGCACGGTCTCGCTCGACGCGTAGACGATGCGGTCGATGCCGAGGCGGATCGCGGCATGGAAGGCGTTGAACGTCGACAGGATGTTGTTCTGGAACGTCGCGACGTCGCTCATGATGCCGGGTGCGGGGATCGCGGCGAGGTGCACGAGAGCGTCGACGCCGTCGTGTCGGTCGTCGATGCCGCCGAGGGCGTCGATGACCTGCCCGTAGTCGGTGAGGTCGACCCGCGTGAGCGCCTCGCGGGGCCCGTCGCGGTCGAGGTTCACGACCGAGTGCCCTGCGGCCGTGAGCTCGCGCACGACCGTTCTTCCGAGTTTTCCGTTGCCGCCGGTGACCGCGATTCGCATGAACACATCCTGTCACTCATCCGAGGGTGGCACCAGGCGCGCCAGGAAAGTGGTGAGGAAACGCTTGCACCCCACCAGGGCCGGAAATTCAAGTCACGATGGCCACGCAGCCGAAAATGAGGAGACTTTCCGAAACTTTCCGAAAAGCCTTGCGGACTGCTCTGTCGCCTCGATAGCGTGCCGAGAACATGTCCCGTTCGACGTCGAGCGGGTCGAGGAAGAGGAATGGACAGAGTGGTCTGGGCAACGAGAAGGAGCGGTCGCCGAGCGCGACGCATCGCAGCATCCGTCGCAACAGTCGCCGTGGTGGGAAGCGCCCTCATGGCGACCCCCGCATTCGCGGCCAACGACGACATCGGATATCCGACATTCACGGGCAGCAGTGAGCCGGTCCCCGCGACCGGTGTCACGTATACCCCCGGCAACCAACTGCAGGCGATCTTCGACGCGGATGTCGCTGCGGGCGCCGGCACGGCGACGAACGACTTCTGGGTCGACGAGATGCTCGCGCGCTACGGCACGACGGGCAGCCACGGCGACAACAACCAGTGGCTCTTCACCCGCGGCCGCGCGGCCTTCATGAAGGAGCACACGCCCGGCACCCTCGGCTTCGGCGGCCAGCTCGCCTACTGGGAGTCGATCGACAACCGCGGCGGCTACACGATCACCGCGCGCATCGGCGGCGCCGACGTCGCCCTCACCGAGGCGACGAGCGAGCGCAAGCAGACCCCGAGCTACTGGCGGAGCGTGCACCGCAACGCGGGCGCCGGTCTCGAGATCGTGCAGACGAAGTTCATCACCGACGCGAACGTGCTCGTGACGAACCTCGACGTGCGCTCGACGGGCGGAGCGCTCGACGTCGCGCTCCGGGCCGTCTCGCCGTACGCCCCCACCCCCGTCGGCGACGAGCTCACGGGAACCGTCACCGCTCTCAACAACCTCACGACGATCCACCCGCGCCTCTCGGGCGACGGCTTCGCGCCCGCCGACGGCGCCCTCGTCGCGAACCTCTCCGTACCCGCGGGCGGCACCGTCTCGACGAAGGTGCAGCTCGGCCTCGTGACCGACGAGATCGCCGAGTCGCGCACCGACTACGACGCCATCCGCGCCGAGGGCCCCGCCGACGCGTACCGCGGTCACGTGACCGCCTACAACCAGTGGTGGGCCGACAACATCCCCTACCTCGACACCCCCGAGGACAACATCGACAAGACGTTGTACTACCGCTGGTGGCTCATGCGGTACAACTTCCTCGACGCCGACATCCCCGGCAACGACTACCAGTTCCCCACCTCCATGGAGGGCGTGCTCGGGTACAACAACGCGATCGTGCTGACGACCGGCATGTTCATCGACGACCTCAAGTACTTCCGCGACCCGATCTACTCGTACGGCCCCTGGGTGTCGGCGGGCGAGACGTCGAAGAGCTACAAGTTCGTCGACAACCCCGGCGACCCGGCCAACTGGTCGAACAGCTACACGCAGTACATCTCGGAGGCCGCCTGGCGCTCCTACCAGCTGCACGGCGGACCGACCGAGATCGCGAAGAACCTCGCGACCTACGCCGAGTACGACGTCAAGGGCCTCGTCGACGCCTACGACTTCAACGACAACGGCCTCATCGAGTACAGCTGGGGCGCGATGACGGGTAACGACGCCGACGCGGTGTCGTTCCACTGGAAGCCCGGCAACATGGACCGCACCGAGAACGCCTACCTCTACTCGAACGCGAAGGCCGCGGCATCCGCCTACCGCGTCGCGGGCGAGGACGCGAAGGCCGACGAGATGGACGCGTTCGCCGAGAACATCAAGAAGCAGGTCATGGACCTGCTCTGGAACCCCGACCGCAAGCTGCTCGAGCACCTCCACACGGGTGGCGAGCACGTTCCGTGGAAGGAGATCAACAACTACTACCCGTTCTCGGTCGGCCTCGTGCCGAAGCCGGGCGACGCCGACTACGACGACGACTACGTCGAGGCCCTGCGTCTGTTCGCCGACGACAAGGAATACCCGATCTTCCCCTTCTACACCGCGAACCAGGCCGACCAGGCCGAGTACGGCGGACCGGGGTCGAACAACTTCTCGATCATCAACTCGACCGTGACGTTCCGCATGCTCTCGAAGGTGCTGCGCGACTACCCGACCGACGCGATCGACAACGAGTGGTACAAGAAGCTCCTCTACTGGAACGCCTGGTCGCACTACCAGAACGGCGGCGACAACCGTCTGCCCGATCAGAACGAGTTCTGGTCGAACGGCTCGGCCGACCCGCAGTCGATCGGCTACCGCTCGTGGATCCACCACACGATCCTCGGCACGACGAACTTCACGATGATCGAAGACGCGATGGGCCTCCGCCCGCGCGACGACGCGAAGATCGAGCTCGACCCGATCGACATCGGGTGGGACCACTTCACCGCCAACAACATCCGCTACCGCGACCGCGACCTCACGGTCACGTGGGACAAGCCGGGCGGCGACGACCACTACGGTCCGAGCGTTCCCGACGGCTACTCGGTCTTCCTCGACGGCGAACTCGCCTTCTCGGTCGACGAGCTCACGAAGGTCGTCTACGACCCCGCCACGGGTGAGGTCGAGGTCGAGGGTGACGCGACCGTCACGTCATCCGTCGCCTCGTCGGTGCAGGCCCCCGAGGAGGTGCGCTTCGGCGACGACGCGCGCGTCGTCGACCTGTTCGCGAAGGCCGGAGCGGATGTCTCCGACAGCTCGGGCGGCTCCGCCAACCTCGCGGTCGGCGCGACCGTCGACGCGACGTTCTCGGCCACCGGCCGTGCTCCCGCCGGCGCCGTCAACGGCACGACGATCAACGAGCCCTTCTGGGGAACCGCGGGTTCGCCGAACGCGAGCGACGCGATCACTGTCGAACTCGGCGGCGAGAAGGCCTTCGACGATGTGCGCGTGTTCTTCTACAACACGTCGTCGAGCGCCACGGTGCCCGGCTACTCCGAGCCCGCCGTCTACCGCGTCGAGTACCGCTCGGGCGGCGAGTGGCAGCCCGTTCCGGGTCAGGCGCGCACGCCGGTCTACCCGCGCGGCAACCAGAACCACGTGCAGTTCCCCGAGGTGAGCGGCGACGCCGTGCGCGTCTCGGTGACGCACGCGGCCGGTGTCAAGACGGGCATCAAGGAGGTGCAGGTCTTCCAGACGGGAGTCGAGGCACCGCCGAGCACCAACCAGGCACCGCTCGTGACCGCGTGGCACGACGCCGCCGGTTCGGTCGCCGGGCTCGCGAAGCTCGTCGGCACGGTGAAGGATGACGGTCTGCCCGGTGGTGACATCACGTCGACGTGGTCGGTCGTGAGCGCCCCCGAGGGCGGCCTCGTGATCTTCGACGACGCCGCTGCGGCATCGACGACGGCACGCTTCTCGGCCGAGGGCGAGTACGTGCTGCGCCTCACCGCGTCCGACGGCGAGGAGGAGAGCTCCGCCGAGCTCACGGTCACGGGCGAGGTCGCGACGGGTGGCGTCAACGTTGCCCCGACGGCCACGCCGACCGCCGAGTTCACGGCGGGCTGGAACAACGTCAACGCCGTCAACAACGGCACGATCCTGCACTCCGGCGGCGCCCAGACCGAGATCTGGGGCACGTGGTCGGGTTCGCACCCGGCAACACGCTGGCTGCAGTACACGTGGGCCGAGCCGGTTCGTGTCGCGAGCACCGAGGTGAGTTTCTGGGCCGACCAGACCTCGCCGACGTCGACCGCGGGTGTCAACATCCCGAAGGGCTGGAAGGCGCAGTACTGGGACGGCGCCGCGTGGGTCGACGTGACCGGCGCGAGCGATTACACGGTCGAGCGCAACGCCCCCAACACGGCGACGTTCGACGCCGTGACGACGACGCGCCTCCGCCTCGTGCTGAGCGCCGTCGGAACCGGTGGCACGAACCACGCCGCCGTCGCCGTGAGCGAGTGGAAGGTCTTCGCCGTCGCACCCACCTCGATCGAACCGATCGACGTGCGCACGACGGTCGGCGAGCTGCCGACGCTCCCCGCGACGGTCGACGCGACCTTCGCCGACGGCAGCCACGCCGACATGGCGGTCAGCTGGGCACCCGTCTCGCCCGATCAGGTCGCCGGTGAGGGCAGCTTCACCGTGACCGGCATCGTGCCCGGCTCGCCCGTCTCCGCTCAGGCGACGGTGTGGGTGCGCGCCACGGCCCCCGGCCAGATCAACGCGGTCGACCCGGTCGCGGTCACGACGACGGTCGGTGTCGCTCCGGCGCTGCCGCAGACCCTCGGCGTGCTCTACAACGACGGTTCCCGCGAAGACCTCGCGGTCGAGTGGGACGCGGTCGACGCCGCCGACTACGCGGCCGACGGAGTCTTCACGGTCGACGGTCTCGTGCAGTCCGCCCTCCCGGGCGTGAAGGACGCGCAGGCGACCGTCACCGTCGGCACGGGCGACGGCAGCGGGCCCGACACGCAGGCACCGGTCGCACGCATCGCGCTCGCTCCCGAGGCTCCGGCATCGGGGTGGTACACGGGCGCCGTGACGGTCACCGCGACCGCGACGGACAACCGTGACGAGAGCCCCGCCCTCGAGATCCGCGTCGGAAGCGGAGCGTGGGCGGCGTACACCGAGCCCGTCGTCGTCGACACCGAGGGCGTGCACACCGTGCAGGCGCGGGCGACGGATGACGCGGGCAACGTCTCGAGCATCCCCGAGGCATCCTTCTCGATCGACTCGACCGCACCCGCCGTGACCGTCGTCGCCGACGCCGTGTCGCGCACGGTGCAGCTCACCGTGACCGACCAGGGTTCGGGGCTCGACGCGATCGAGTACCGCCTGGGCGACGCCGCGGAGTGGACGGCCTACACGGGCTCGATCCTCGTCGGGCTCGAGGAGGTCACCGTCGAGGTGCGTGCACGCGACAAGGCGGGCAACACGAGCGAGATCACTCGTGAGGTCGTGCCGGCGAGCGACGGCAACCAGCGTCGGAACGTCGCGCTCCTCGCGACGCCCACGGCATCGGTCACCGCCGGCTGGAACTCGGTCGACGGTCTGAACGACGACGTCCGTCCGACCTCGTCGGGCGACGTCACGCCGAACGACAACGCCAATGTGTGGGGCGCCTGGCCCGAGATCGGTTCGCAGTGGGTGCAGTACGACTGGAGCGAACCGGTCACGATCGGTCAGCTCGGGGTCTACTTCGTCTCGAACCTCGACGGTGCCGGTGTCGGCATCGCGGTGCCGAAGGAGTGGAAGGCCGAGTACTGGGACGCCGAGGCCGGCGACGCGGGCGAGTGGGTCGCCGTGACCCCCGTCGGCGAGTACGGCGTCGAGGTCGACACCTTCAACGTCGTCGACTTCGAGAAGGTCACGACGACGAAGCTGCGTCTCGCGCTCGAGGCCCAGGGCACCGAATCGGGTGCCGGAAGCCTCGGCATCAAGGAGTGGCAGGTCTTCGAGGCTCCCGAGACGCCGACGCCCGACACCGACGCACCCGTCGTCGCGCACACCGTCGCCCCGGCGACGCCCGCGAGCGGCTGGCACCTCGGAACGGTCACCGTCACGGCGACCGCGCTCGACAACCTCGACGCCGAACCGGCGCTCGAGTACCGCTCCGGCGGCGAGTGGACGGCCTACACGGCGCCCATCGAGGTCGCGGTCGACGGCATCACGACGATCGAACTGCGCGCCACGGATGACGCGGGCAACGTCTCGGAGGTGACGAGCGTCGAGGTCAAGCGCGACGCGACGCCGCCCACCGCGTCGGTCGCCTTCGACGCCGACACGCGCACCGTCTCGGTCGGCTCGGCTGACGCGACATCCGGTGTCGCGCTCGTCGAGTACCGCATCGGATCGGGCGCCTGGACCGCCTACGCGACCGCGGTCGCGGCGGGAGACGCCGCGACGACGGTGGAGGCTCGAGTGACGGATGTCGCGGGCAACCTCTCGGCGCTCGCATCGGTCGCCGTGCCGGCGAAGCCTACGGGCCCCGTCGACCCGGTGGACCCCGTCGACCCCGAGCCCACGGGTTCGATCACGGGTGACGAGGTGCTCACGATCGGTGTGACGCAGGTCGCGCCGGGCGGCAGCCTTCCGGTGTCGCTCACGGGCGGTGCTCCGGGAACGGTGTTCCGGGTGGAGTTCCGCTCCGAGCCGACGACGCTCGGAACCCTGACGGTGGATGCCGATGGAAACGCCTCGGGCACCTTCACGGTTCCCGCCTGGGCGACCGCCGGTGTGCACACCGTGGCACTCGTGGTGCCCGACGGCGAGGTGACCGCGCAGGTGACGGTCGTCACGCCCGGAGCGTCGACGCCCGACCCGTCGAACCCCGGTTCGATGGCGAAGACCGGAGTCTCTGAGCTCACCGGCCCGATCATGGGGGCTGCGGCGCTCGCCGTGCTCCTCGGGCTGGCGCTGTCACTCCTGGCGTACCGCGCCCGACGTCGCCGCCTCGGCTGACGTCTGAGGGGGCGGGGCCTCACGGCTCCGCCCCTCACCCCGGCCCCCGTCATCCGCCCCACCCGTCATCCCTCCGCCGTGTTGCCATCCGTGGTGGGTGCTACCCGCCTCGCACCCACCACGAGTGGCAACACACCACCGCATCAGCACCCTGTCGAAGGAGACACGTTGATCGCTTCATCCCGGCGCAGACCCGCCGCGCTCGTCGCCGCCACCGCCGCGTTCGCCCTGCTCCTCACGGGCTTCACCGCGACAGCAGGCGCGCAGACCGCGGCGATCGCGCAGACGCAGAACCCCATCCTCGGCGACGGTTCGGTCTACTCGGCCGACCCCGCGACGCTCGTCGTCGACGACACGCTCTACATCTTCGCCGGGCGCGACGAAGCGGGCGCGACGACGAACGACTTCATCATGAACGAGTGGCAGGCGTTCTCGACGACCGACGTCGACGGCGGATCGTGGGAGCACCACCCCGCGCTCATGCGCCCCGAGGCCGTGTTCGACTGGGCGACGCCGGGCCGCGCGTACGCCGGTCAGGTCGTCGAGGGCGGCGACGGCCGGTTCTACTGGTACGTGCCCGTGCACGAGGCCGCATCGACCTCGCCCGACAAGTTCGGCATCGGCGTCGCCGTCTCCGACTCGCCCCTCGGACCGTGGACCGATCACGCGGGCGGCCCGATCATCTCGCAGGCGATCCTCGGCAACGACGCCCACAACATCGATCCGACCGTCTACGTCGACGACGACGCTCGCGTCTGGATGTACTGGGGCAGCTTCAGCCGACTCCTCGCGACCGAGATCGACGCCGACATGAAGACGCTCCTCGGCACGCCGACGACGATCTCGAGCGGGGTCACCGGCTTCTTCGAGGCCGCGTGGCTCTTCAAGCGCAATGAGACCTACTACCTCGCGTACGCCGCGAACAACGCCGGCCCGACGAGTACGTGCACCCCGGCGAACTACCACGCGTGCATCGCGTACTCGACGGCATCCAGCCCCCTTGGGCCGTGGACGTACCAGGGTCGCATCCTCGCTCCCGTCTCGTCGACGACGAGCCATCCCGCCATCACCGAGTTCGACGGCGAGTGGTTCATGGCGTACCACACGGCCGACGCCGTGGGCGGCAACCACTTCCGGCGCTCGGTCGCGATCGACCCGCTCGAATGGGATGACTCGGTGAGCCCCGCGCGCATCCTGCCCGTCCAGACGACTCCCGAGCGAGGCCTCGACCTGACGCCGCGCTCGAACGTCGCGCCGTGGGCGACGGCCTCGGCGTCGAACGAGCCCATCCCGACGCAGTACTGGATGAAGTCGCTCAACGACGAGATCATCCGCCCCAACCCGCTTCCGCCGGACATGTGGGGCAGCTGGACGGGCACCCGCCCCGCCGAGCAGTGGCTCCAGTACGACTGGCAGACGCCCGTCCGCGTCGACGAGGCACGCATCAAGTTCTGGCGCGACGTCGCGCCCGGCACCGGCAACGGTGTCTCCGACCCGGCGTCGTGGGTGCTGCAGTACTGGAGCAACGGCGCATGGGTCGACGTGAGCGGTGCGAGCGGATACCCGACCTCGACCACGGCCGTGCACACCGTGTCGTTCGACGCCGTGACGACGACGCGCCTGCGTGCTGTGCTGCAGGCGTCGCCGAACTCGGCCACCCCGCCCCAGTACTCGGCGCTCGCCGTCGAGGAGTTCGAAGTGCATCAGGCCGAGGCGTCGGGGTACACCCCCGTCGAGGTCTCGACCCTCATCGGCGTGAACCCCGAGCTGCCCGAGACCGTGGCTCTCGAGTACGGCGACGAGATCGTCGCGGCCCCCGTGCACTGGGATGCCGTCGACGCCGCCGATCTCGCTGCGGCGGGCACGTTCACCGTGAGCGGCATGGCCGAGGGCTACGCCGCGGCCCGCGTCGACGCGACCGTGACGGTGCTCGGCGAGAACCCGTGGCGCGCGAACCTCGCGCTGAGCGGCACGCCCGCGGCATCCTTCACGGCCGGGTGGAACTCGCTCGCCGCGATCAACAACGGCACCCGCCTCTATGAGGGAGGTGCGAACACCGAGGTCTGGGCGACGTGGTCGGGCGACCGACCCGCGAGCCAGTGGGTCGGCTACGAGTGGACCGAGCCCGTGCGGGTCGACGGCGTCGGGGCGCACTTCTGGAGCGATCAGTCGAGCACCGCAGCGGGCAACGGCGTGGCCGTACCGTCGTCGTGGGTCGTCGAGGCGAAGGTCGACGGCGAGTGGGTCGCCGTGACCGGTGCCGACGCCTACCCGACCGAGCGCCTCGCGCCCAACCGCGTCTCGTTCGAGCCCGTGCTCGCGACGGGTATCCGAGCCGTGCTGGCCGCCCAGACCGACGGCACGACGTTCGCGGCCGTGGGCCTCAGCGAGCTCGAGGTGTTCGGCGAGACGCCCGACACAATCGCTCCGACCGTCGAGCTCAGCACGAGCGGAGTCGACGGCGCCGAGGGCTGGTTCCTCTCACCGGTGACGGTACGGGCGACCGCGGCCGACGACCGCGACATCCGTTCTCTCGTCGAACTCGCCGTCGGCGACGGCGAGTGGGCGGCGCACCCCAACGTGCGCTTCGCCGAGACGACGGTGACGGGCGACGGAACGCACGCGGTGCGCGCTCGGGCGACGGATGCCGCGGGCAATGTCGGCGCCGAATCCTCGATCGAGGTGCGCATCGATGCGACGAAGCCGACGGTGACGGGAACGCTCGACGTCGACGCGCGCGCCGTGTCGGCCGAGGCCGCCGATGCTCTCTCGGGAGTCGCGCGGGTCGAGTACGCGATCAACGCGGCGACGGGCTGGGCCGAGTACACCGAGCCGGTCGTCGTCGACGACGAGCGTCACGTCGTGTACCTCCGCTCGTTCGACGTCGCCGGCAACGTGTCGGCGCTCGCGTCGGTCACCGTGCCGCGCTCGTCGAACGCCCCGCTCGAGGGCAACATCGCGCCGATCGCGACGCCGACCGCGTCGTTCACGTCGGGGTGGAACTCGGTCACGGCCGTCAACGACGGATCGGTCACGGGCGCCTCGTGGGGTACCTGGCCGCAGGTCGGAGAGCAGTGGGTGCAGCTCGAATGGGATCGCAGCGTGCCGCTCGAGAAGGTCGGCGTGCAGTTCTTCGCCGACTCGCCCGACTCGGCGAACGCCGGCATGATCCCTCCGCGCACCTGGGCTCTCGAGTACTTCGACCTCGCGAGCTCGGAGTGGCGTGCGGTATCGACGGATGACGCGTTCGAGCGTGAGCGCGACGTGCTCAACGAGGTCGCGTTCGAGGCGATCACGACGACGAAGATCCGCGCCGTCATGCAGGCGTGGGGCACCGCGTCGGCGGGCGGATCGAGCGGCATCCTTGAGTTCGAGGCGTGGGCGGCGGAGACGATCGTCGACCCCGAGCCCGACACGACGGCTCCGACGGTGGCGCTCTCGGTCGATCCTGTCGCTCCGACGAGCGGATGGCACGTCGCCGAGGCACGCGTCACCGCGACGGTCGCCGACGAGACCGACCCGGCCCCGACCGCGCGCTTCCGCATCGGCGCGGGCGAGTGGACGCCGCTCACCGGCCCCGTCACGCTCGCGGAGTCGGGCGAGTCGCTCGTCGAGGTCGAGGCGACGGATGCCGCGGGCAACGTGTCGACGCGCGAGAGCGTGACGGTGAAGATCGACACCGTGGCTCCCGTGACGACGGCGACGGTCGCCGATGTCGCGTACGGGCCCGTCTCGGTCGGACTCTCCGCGACCGATGCGCACTCCGGCGTCGCGTCGACCGAGTATCGGGTGGGCGACGGCTCGTGGACGCCGGTCGACGGCGCTCTGACCGTGTCGACGGTCGGCGACACGGTTGTCGGGTTCCGGTCGACGGATGTCGCGGGCAACGTCGAACAGGCGGGCGAGGTCACGGTGACGGTCGTCGCGAAGCCTGTAGACCCCGTCGATCCCGTGGACCCCGTTCCGACGGTCGTGCTCGGCTCGGGCACCGTCTCGGCGGGCGGTTCGCTCGCGGTCGTCGGCTCGGGCTTCACGCCCGGCGAGTCGGTCACGGTCACGCTCTTCTCGGAGCCCGTGCTGCTCGCGACCGTCACGGCCGACGGCGCGGGCGCATTCGAGACGGTCGTGCGGATCCCCGCCGACACGGCCGCCGGCGTGCACCACATCGAGCTCGCGGGAGTCTCGAGCGAGACGAGCGTGCGCGGAGAGATCGTCGTCACGGCGGTGGCCCCGCCCGTCGCACCGGGTCAGCCGGGTTCGCCGGCCGCTCCGGGTGCGCCGGGTGCGCCGGGTTCCCCGGGCCTCGCGGGAACGGGCTTCGACGCCGGCTTCGGCGGAGCGGCGTTGATGCTCCTGCTGCTCGGTGCGGGCCTCGTGCTCGCGCAGCGCCGCATTCGCGCACTCGCCACGGTCTCGACACGACAGGAGTCCGCCACGCGCGACGAGTAGTTCCCCTGGAGGGGGTGAACGCGGAAGGGCCGGTGCACACGCACCGGCCCTCTCTGTGTCACCGCTTCACTGTGTCACCGCTCCACTGTGTGCTCTGCGCCGTGCTTCAGGTGGTCGAGCAGCTGGTGCGGGTGCTCCTTCGGATCTGCGATGTCGAGATGAGCCTGAGCGATCCGACCGCCGCGTACGACGAGTGTGGTTCGTGAGTAGAGCCTGACGCCGTGGAAGACGAACGTACCGAGCCCCAACTCGTCCGCCAGCGTGAAATCAGGGTCAGAGAGGAGGGGGTACGGCAGATGAAGACGCGCAGCCGCTTCGCGTTGGTACTCCGTGTCTTGGCTCGATAGGCCGAAGACTGAAAAGTTGAGTGCGCGGAACCCGCCGATGAGATCCCGGAACTCACACGACTCCGCGGTGCATCCCTTTGCTCCAGGTACAGCGCTCCACTCGGCTGGTTCGGGGCGATCGGGCCGGCCCGTGCGCGGGTAGATGAACAGCACGTAGTCGCCAAGCTCTCTCGAGGCTAGGTCGATCGTGGATTCGCCCGTCGTGGCACTGAACGTGACATGGGGCATGCTCCGATCGATCAGCGTGGCTATGGTCATCGCGCTCCCTTCCGTAGTGAGAGCCAGAACGCACTCTCACGCGACTCACGTGCCGCATCGATCGTGGATTCCCCGGTCGCATCGGCGCACTTAGCCGACCATATATCGACCTCTCGAGGGAGCAGAGCAGTGCGTGAAACACGCGGTCAACAGGATGAATCGAGTTCGGGTGAGTATCCCCCCTCGTCGACGGTTCCCGCGTTCGGTGAGGGGGCAGTAGATGGGGGAAAGAGTGCCCCATTCACCACACAACTGACCCCTCACCAGCTGCCCGGGAGGGGAGCGGTGAGGGGTCAGGATGACGCGTGCGGCGGTTACGCGGTGCGCAACCAGATGCGCATCGTCGCGGGGCCGCGCTCCGCCCAGCGGTGATACGGCACGAGCGGCACGGCGAGCGGTACGCGTTCGGCGGCGCCGACGTCGGAGCCGTAGGGCCAGTGGCCGTCGGCCGCGGTCTCGAGCGCTCCGTCGAGCACGATGACGTCGCCTTCGATCCGGGGCACCGAGCTCGGGTCGACCACGACGTCGTCGACGTGCGCGCCGGCCGGAAGGTCGACCGACTCGAGGGCGTAGACGAGGGGTCCGCGTTCGACGGCGACCTGACCGTTGACGGCGTCGATGCGTGCGTCGGCCCGCACGATGCGCACGTCGAGGGGCAGGCGCAGCACGATCACGTCGCCCTCGGCGAAGTCGCGCGTGACACTCGCGTATCCCGGTTCGACGGGCGAGGCGACACCGTCGACCTCGAGCGTCGCCCCGGCGGCCCACTCGGGCACGCGCACGGCGATCGTCGCGGCAGCTCCGGGCGCCGAGCGCACCGTGAGAGCGATCTCACCGTCATCCGGGTACCGCGTCGCGAGCTCGACCACGAGACGACCGGCCTCGAGGGGAACGTCGATCACGGCATCCGCGAACTGATGGATCTGCACACCCGACGCGTCGGCCGTGGCGAGGTACCCGCCGAGGGACGCGAACGTGCGGGCGAGGTTGTTCGGGCAGCACGACACGTCGAACCACGCGGCGCGCTGGCTCGAGTCGGCGCGCTTCGACTGCACGTCGGGGTCGGTCGCGGCGCCCGGCGAGCGCCGGTGCAGGGTGTTCGAGTAGAAGAAGGAACGGCCGTCCTCCGACGGCGCCGTCGCGACGATGTTGAAGAGGGTGCGCTCGATGAGGTCGGCGTAGCGAGCCTTGCCCGTCGCGAGCAGCAGCCGCCAGCTGAACATGACCGAGGCGATGCCCGCGCAGCTCTCGCAGTAGGCGCGGTCGCTCGGCAGCACGAAGTCGTCGCCGAAGGCCTCGTCCTGGTGGTGCGAGCCCATGCCGCCCGTGACGTAGGTGCGGCGTGCGACGGTGTTCTCCCACTGCGTCTCGGCGATAGCGAGCAGTTCGGCGTCATCCGTCTCGACCGCGAGATCGACGACGGATGCCGCGAGGTAGAGAGCCCGCACGGCATGCCCGCGCAGCACGGTCGCCTCACGCACGGGGATGTCGTCCTGGTAGTAGGAACGGCCCCACTCGATGTCGGCGAGCACACCGTGCCCGCGCCGCTCGATGAAGAGGCGGGCCTGCTCGCGGTAACGCTCCTCACCCGTCGCGCGGGCGAACTCCATGAGTCCGACCTCGATCTCGGGGTGCCCGCACACCGAACGGATGCCGTCGTCGCCGAACGTGTCGCACACGTGATCGGCGACGCGGCGCGCGAGGGTGACGAGCTCATCGTCATCCCCGTGGGTACGGATGCGCGCGACCGCCGCCTGCAGGAGGTGCCCGTAGTTGTAGAGCTCGTGGCCCCACTCGAGGTCGGTGTAGCGCGCCGCGCCGCCGGGGCGGTCGAAGTTCGTGTTGAGGTAGCCGTCGCTCGCCTGCGCCGCCGCGATGCGGGCGGTGAGAGAACGGATGACGGCCTCGAGCTCATCGCTCGGGTGCGTCGCGTTCTCCCAGCAGTACGCCTCGAGCAGCTTGTACGCCTCGGAGTCGGAGAACTCGCGGCCGTTCCGCGTCGCGCCGTCCTCGCCCGCGGCGACGGCGTCGAAGTTCGCGAGCCAGCCCGCGCGCTCCTGCCAGTCGAGGCAGTGGGTGAGGGTCGCGTCGGCGTTGACACGGGCGCGCAGCCCCCAGAAGCCGGTGTCGGCGAGGCGTGATTCGGTGAGGCCGAGCGGAGTGAGCACTCCCGCGCTCGGTGCGGCCGGGCGGATGTCGCGCGCGGCGGTGATGGTGTTCGGCACGGAGTCCCCCGGGAAATCGTGGTCGGTCGAGAGGTGGGTCGAGGTGCGCGCGCGCGGCGCCGGTGCGAGCGTCATCCCTTCAGCGCTCCCGACATGAACCCCTTGATGTAGTACCGCTGCAGCACGAGGAACAGGAAGATGCACGGCACCGCGAGCACGACGACGCCCGCCTCGGTGACGCCGTAGTCGACGGCGCCCATGGCCTGCTGCCTGAGGTTCGCGACGGCGAGCGGTAGCGGCGCGAGGTTGGCGTCGTTGATGAGGATGAGCGGTGCGATGAAGTCGTTCCACGCGGCGAGGAAGGCGTAGAGGCCGACCGTCACGAGGCCGGGCACGACGCCGGGCAGCAGGATGCGCAGGAGCGCCGTGAACGAGTTGCAGCCGTCGACGAGCGCCGACTCCTCGAGCTCGGCGGGGATCGACTCGAACGAGATGCGCATCATGAACACCGAGAACGGCAGCTGGTACATCGTGAGCACGAGAGCGAGGCCGAAGAGCGAGTTCGTCAGGCCGAGGTTGCCGAGCAGCACGTAGAGCGGTACGAGCACGCTCGCGAACGGCACCATGAGGATCGCGAGCACGGTGAGGAACAGCACGTTCTTGCCCGGGAAGTCGAAGCGCGCGAACGCATATCCGGCGGTGAGCGAGAGCACGAGCGTGAGGAGCACCGTGATCGTCGAGACGATGAGGCTGTTGAGGAAGAACTGCCCGAGGCCCGCACCGTAGTTGAGGAGCGTCAGGTAGTTGCCGAATCCGAACCCGTCGGTCTGGTTCGTCCCGCCCTGCGGCGAGACGGAGGCGACGGCCGCCCAGACGAGCGGGAAGAGGAAGATGATCGACAGTCCGCCGAGCATGACGTTGCGGGGAGTCCGCGAGAGAGACTTCAGCATGACTATTCCTTGTCTCGCAGAGCGCGGAACTGCACGAGGTTGATGACGACGAGGGCGAGGAGCACGACGACCGAGAGGGCCGCAGCCGCGCCGAGGTCGAAGCGCTGGAAGGCCTCGCGGTAGATGAGCTGCACGATGGTGATCGTCGAGTTGTCGGGGCCACCCTTCGTGAGGATGAAGAACTGGTCGAAGGCGAGGAGCGAGCCGGTGACGCAGAGGATGAGCGTGAGCGCGATGCTCGGGCGGAGGAGCGGCAGGGTGATCGACCGGAACGTCTGCCACCGCGACGCACCGTCGATGCGGGCCGCTTCGTAGACGTCGCCCGGGATGCCCTGCAGGCCCACCATGAGCACGAGCATGTAGAAGCCGGTGTACCGCCAGATGATGAGGAACACCGTCGACCAGAGCGCGGCGTCGGGGGTGCCGAGGAACGAGATCGGCTCGTCGATGATGCCGAGCCATTCGAGGATGGGGCTGATCGGCCCGATGTTGGGGCTGTACAGACCCCAGAAGAGCAGAGAGGCGGATGCCAGTCCGAGCGCACTCGGAACGAGGATGGCCGTGCGCACGATGCTGTTCCAGCGCGACTGCTCCTGCACGATGAGGGCGATGCCGAGCGCGAGGGCGAGCATGATGACCGTCACGATCACCGTGTACTTCACGGTGAAGACGATGCTCGGCCAGAGGAGCGGGTTGTCGGCGAGGCCGACGTAGTTCTCGGGGGCGTTGAAGCCCTTGTCGCCGCCGAGCAGGCTCCACTCGCTGAGCGACATCTGGCCGACCGTGAAGAGCGGGATGACGAAGAGGAGGAGCGCGAAGATCGCGGTCGGGGCGGCGTAGGCCCAGCCGGCGAGCTTCCGACGCCGTTGGAAGGCGCTCGGTGCTCGGCGTTGCCGGGTGCGGGCGACCTCGCGGTCGATCGCGGGAGCGGTTGTCATTGTTCTGCTCGCAGTTCGAGGTGTGGCGGCGTGCGCCGGTTCAGCGGAGGGGGTGTGGTCGGGCACGGGTCGCGATGACCCGTGCCCGACCGGAGGTGCTAGCCGCCGAGGACGGCGGTGAGTGCCTCGTTGTCGGCGTCGATCGACGATCCGTCACCGAGCACGGCGTTGCGGAACAGCACGAGCCACGGCCCGTTGGGGTCGTTGAAGGCGGCTCCGAAGTTCAGCGAGTAGGGCGTCTTGCCCTTGCCGGCGACTTCGTTGATGGTCACGACGCGGGGGTCCTTCTCGGAGTACTCGTTGACGGCGAGGTCGGTACGAGCGACGACGTCGTTGTTCTTCGCGAGCACGTCGATCTGGGCCTCGTCGCCGAGCGTCCACTCGAGGAACTTCCACGCGGCGTCGGCGTTCTTGCTCGTCGCCGAGATGCCGATGGCGTCACCGCCGACGAACGTCGACTCGCCTCCGTCGATTCCGGGGATGGGCGCGACGCCGGTGTTCTCGGGCATGGAGCCGAGCATCGTCGACGGCATCGGCATGACGCCGATGGTGCCCTCGGGGAACGGGGCGACCCACGTCGCACCGGTCTCGTCGGGCGTGCCGGGGCCGGCGATGCCGTCGGCCGCGAGGCCGCGGTAGACCGAGTAGAACTCCTTGGCGTCGTCGCTCGCGAGGAGCGACTCGGTGCCCTCGTCGTTCATGACCTCTCCGCCGGCGCCCCAGATCCAGGGGAATCCGGTGAACACCATGCATCCACCGCAGTTGCCGCCGAAGTAGGTGCCGCTGATGTCGCCGCCGAGGGCGTCGACCGCGCGGGCCTGTTCGTCGAACTCGGCGAGGGTTGTCGGCGGCTTCTCGGGGTCGAGGCCCGCCTGGGTGTAGAGGTCCTTGTTGTAGAAGAGCACCGAGAGGTCCATGGTGTGCGGCACGACGTACTTCGCGCCTTCCCACGTGCCGGTCTCGATGTGGGACTGCGCGAGGTCGGCCGCGAAGGGCAGAGCATCGATGCGGTCGGTGATGTCGAGGTAGAGGCCCTGCGACGTGTAGTTCGGGACGAAGACGACGTCGGAGGCGAACAGGTCGGGCAGGCTCTTCGAGCCCGCGGCCGCTCCCACCTTGGCCTGGTAGTCGTCGGTCGGGATGATCGTGAGTTCGATCTGGTCTCCGCCCTTGGCGTTGTACGTGTCGACGAAGGCCTGGCTCTGGATCTGGGTGGCCGCACGCGACCACATGGTGAGCGTCGAGGCTCCGTCGCCGGAGTCCCCTCCGTCACCGGTGTCGCCGCCGCCGCTGCATGCCGAGAGTGCGAGGGCTGCAACTGCGGCGATCGCGAGTCCGCCGACGATCCGCCCGCGGCGCTGTGTGTTTGCGAACATGACTGGGATGTCCTCCTGCTCTTCCTTGAGCCGCCCCACGTGTGGGACGCGGGCGGTTTCTCCGCCCTTCCGACCGCGCATGGGTATCATGGCGGGATGCTGCACTGCAACCTTTTCGGTCAGCAACCGGTGCTGTTTGTCCGTGTTGCCGAAACTTTCCGAAAAGGTTTTCACAAACCATAGAACCGTCGTACACTCGGGGTCAAGCCCAAATCGGTGACGAGTTATCGAAGTGATGCCGAGGGGGACAGGAGGCGGAATGCGAGATTCACACGGAGCGGAACGGGCGAGGCCCGCGACCCTCAAAGACGTCGCCTCCCTCGCCGGCGTCTCGATCGCCACCGTCTCGAAAGCGCTCAACGGGCGCGAGCACGTGCGTGCAGAGACACGGGCGCGCGTGCAGGCCGCGGCCGAGAAGCTGAGCTTTCAGCCGAACGTGCTCGCCAAGGGGCTCCTCGCCGGGCGCACGGGAACCGTGGGCCTTCTCGCGAGCGACCTCGACGGTCGTTTCTCGATCCCCGTCATGATGGGCGCCGAAGACGCGTTCGGCGCGGGCAGCACGTCGGTGTTCCTGTGCGACGCGCGCGGCGACTCCATCCGTGAGCAGCACCACCTGCGAGCTCTGCTCAGCCGGCGTATCGACGGTCTCATCGTCGTCGGCGACACGACGAACCCGCGCGAGACGCTCGGCCGCGACATGCCCGTGCCCGTCGTCTACGCGTACGCGCCCTCGACCGACCCCGAAGACATCTCGGTCGTGAGCGACAACGTGGGAGCGGGGCGCATCGCCGCCGACCACATGCTGGACTGCGGACGCAGCCGCATCGCCTACATCTCGGGCGATGTGAGCTATCACGCCGCTCGCGACCGCGTCGAAGGGGCCACGGCGGCGCTCGCCGCTCGCGGGCTGAACCTCGTCGGCGGCGAGGCCCTCTACGGCGCATGGACCGAGGGATGGGGTCGCGGCGCCGTGCGCACGCTCCTCTCGCGGAACCCCGACCTCGATGGCATCCTCTGCGGAAGCGACCAGATCGCTCGCGGCGCACTCGACGCGCTCCGCGAGGCGGGCCGCGACGTTCCGGGCGACATCGCCGTCATGGGCCACGACAACTGGGAGCAGATCGCCGCGCAATCGCGCCCGCCGCTCTCGACGATCGACATGCGACTCGAAGAGGTCGGGCGTCTCGCGGCCGAACTCCTCTTCACCGCGATCGACGGCGACTACCGCGTCGGCACGCACAGCGTCGCGACGCGCCTCGTCACGCGCGGCTCGACGGCCCTCGCTGGCTGACCCGCCGCGCTCGCGCGGGCTGAGCCGTCGCGCGCTCGCGCTCCCGCCGAGAGGTCAATCCACCCGGGTGTGAGGCGCCCGCAACCCCCGCGAATCGCTCGCTCGACGACGGAGATGCTCTCGCACACTCACGCTCGCGCACACTTCTCTCGCCGAGAGGTCAATCCACCACGGTGTGGCGCGCTCGCGACCCCCACGAATCGCCCTCTCGACCGGCAACGTGCCCTGTCGGAGGCCCTCCGCAAGAGTCGATTCGCGGTCGCCTACGGCACCGCTCAGCAGCAGCGCGAGCCCGGGTTCCGATCCTCCGCCGCGTACCGCTCACGCCAGAACTCGCGCTCGCCGAGCGGCTCCCGATCGGGATGCCGCGAGGCGAGGTGGGCGACGTACGTCGCGTACGCCGTGTCGCCCATGAGGTTCGTGACGTACCACCGGATGCCGGCGATGGCGCGTCGAATCGCGCCACCACCGGCATCCGTCATCGGGGTCCTCGTCATCAGTCGAGCGCGCTCTCCGCGGGCTTCCGGTCGGCGGGGACGGCGGCCCACTGCTTCTCGATCGCCTTCTCGGCGCGCGTCGCGAACATGCCCGACGGTGCGAAGATGCGCGAGGGGACGGCCGCCTCCTCGGCATCCTTCCCGCCGCCCGCGCGGTACGCCTGGATCGTCGTGACGACGGCCATGACGATGACGACGATCGAGAGCGTCACGAAGATGATCGACAGAGTGCCCTGCACCATCGTGTTGCGGACGACCGCCTCCATCGCCTCGACGGATGTCGCTGTGCCGAACGTCGTCTCGCCCGCGGCGAGCGCATCGCGGAAGGCGACGTGGTTGGCCCAGTAGCCGACGGCGGGTACCGGCGAGAGGATCTTGTACATCGACGCGGTGATCGTGACGACGGCGGCGAAGCCGAGCGGCAGGGCGACGACCCAGATGTAGCGGAAGTAGCCCTTCTTCGCGACGATCGCGAGACACACCGACAGGGCGATGGCCGCGAGCAGCTGGTTCGCGATGCCGAACAGCGGGAAGAACGTGTTGATGCCGCCGAGTGGATCGGTGACGCCGAGGATGAGGATCGCGCCCCAGCCCGCGACCATCACGGCCGTGCAGATCCACACTCCGGGCTTCCAGCTCGTGTCCTTGAACTTCGGGGCGATGTTGCCGATCGAGTCCTGCAGCATGAAGCGCGCGACGCGCGTTCCGGCGTCGACGGCGGTGAGGATGAAGAGCGCCTCGAACATGATCGCGAAGTGGTACCAGAAGCCCATCATCGCGGCCCCGCCGAAGAGCCCCTGCATGATGTTCGCGAGGCCGAGAGCCAGGGTCGGCGCGCCGCCCGTGCGCGAGATGATGCTCTCCTCGCCGACGGCGGCCGCGGTCGACGACAGCATGTCGGGCGTGAGGTTCACTCCCGCGAGGCCGAGCCCGTTGACGAAGGCGACGGCGCCCTCGATCGTGCCCCCGGTCGCGGCGGCCGACGAGTTCATGGCGAAGTAGATGCCGCGGTCGAGCGAGATCGCGGCGACGAGTGCCATGATCGCGACGAACGACTCCATGAGCATGCCGCCGTAGCCGATGAAGCGTGTCTGGCGCTCCTTCATGACCATCTTCGGTGTCGTCCCTGACGCGATGAGCGCATGGAACCCCGAGAGGGCGCCGCACGCGATCGTGACGAAGAGGAAGGGGAAGATCGGCCCCGAGAACACCGGCCCCAGTTCACCGCCGGCGAACTCGCTGAAGGCGGGAACCGTGATCTGCGGCTGCACGATGACGATCGCACCGGCGAGCATCGCGATGACGCCGATCTTCATGAACGTCGACAGGTAGTCGCGCGGGGCGAGCAGCACCCAGACGGGGAGCACCGCGGCGACGAAGCCGTAGATGATGATGCCCCACGCGATCGTCGTGCGGTCGAGGTGGAAGGCCGCGTAGCCCCACTCGGTGTCGGCGACCATGCCGCCGCCGACGATCGCCGCGATGAGCAGGATGAACCCGATGATCGAGATCTCGGTGATCTTGCCCGGCCGGATCCAGCGGAGGTACGCACCCATGAAGAGCGCGATGGGGATCGTCATCGAGACGCTGAAGACGCCCCACGGGCTCTCGCCGAGGGCGTTGACCACGACGAGCGCGAGGATCGCGACGATGATGATCATGATGAGGAGGGCCGCGATGATCGCCGCCGTCCCGCCGATGCGCCCGAGCTCGTCGCGCGCCATCTGGCCGATCGAGCGGCCGCCGCGGCGCATCGAGAAGAACAGGACGAGGTAGTCCTGCACGGCTCCGGCGAAGATGACGCCGACGATGATCCAGATCGTGCCCGGCAGGTAGCCCATCTGGGCGGCGAGCACGGGCCCGACGAGCGGACCGGCGCCGGCGATCGCGGCGAAGTGGTGGCCGTAGGCGACGCGACGGTCGGTCGGCACGAAGTCGGTGCCGTCGGACTTCGACTCGGCGGGGGTCGCCCGCTTGTCGTCGGGGCGGATGAGGTGCTTCTCGATGTACTTCGAGTAGAAGCGGTAGCCGATGAGGTAGGTGCAGACCGCGGCGAACACGAACCAGATCGCGTTGATGGTCTCACCGCGGACGATCGCGAGCATCGTCCACGCGACGCCGCCGAGCAGCGCGATCGCGACCCAGATGACGACCTTGAGCGGCGTCCAGCGCCTCTCGCGTTCGAGTTCGGCCTCGGGAACGGCGACCGGTGGGAGGTCGCCTCCCGCTCCTGGTCGGCTGGTCGCTGTGTGTGATGAGCTCATGGCTACTCCCGGTTCGCATCGTTGCGCGGCCGAGCCTAGGGTCGGGCCGCCGAGCGCGGCAGTCGTCGTGCGGTGAGCGGTCGCGGCGGCGCGACGAACGGGCGAGCGGGCGGATGACGCGGGCGGCGGTCGTCGGTCGGGGAACCCGCGTGCTAGGTTCCGAGCATCCCCCGCTCGCGAACGTCACCCGGACGAAGGTCACTTCATGCTGCGTACCGTCTCGGCCCACCTCGAACTCACCGTCTTCGAGCCCGCTCACCTCGCGTTCTCGGTCGCCGTCGCGCCGGCGGGTGCGCGCGAGTCGATGCTGATCACGTTCGACGGCACACCGATCGAGTCGATCGAGCGGGATGACGCGGGCAACCGTCTGCACACCCTCGACGTACCCGCGGGGCGCGTCATCCTCGACTACTCGGCGGAGTTCGCCGGCCGCGCGCCCGCTCCCGTCGTCGACGAGGTCGAGTTGCTGCGGTACCTCCGCCCGAGCCGTTACTGCGAGTCGGACGCCCTCGCGCCGACCGCGCGCGCCGAGTTCGGCGGGCTGAAGGGTGCCGACGTCCTCGCCGCCGTGAGTTCCTGGGTCGGTCAGAAGCTCGCCTACGTTCCCGGGTCGTCGCTGCCGACGGATGGCGCGGTGCGCACGCTGCTCTCCCGACAGGGCGTGTGCCGCGATTACGCCCACCTCGTCATCGCGCTGCTGCGTGCGCTCGACGTGCCCGCGCGACTCGTCGCGGTCTACGCGCCGGGGCTCGACCCCATGGACTTCCACGCGGTCGCCGAGGCGTACGTCGAGGGCGCGTGGCACGTCGTCGATGCGACGCTGCTCGCACCGCGTGCGTCTCTGCTCCGTATCTCGACGGGTCGCGACGCCGCCGACACGGCGTTCCTGTCGAGCTTCCACGGCGCGCTCACGCTCGACGGCATCTCGGTCGGAGCCGTGGTCGACGCACTCCCCGGAGACGATCCTCGCGATCTTGCCGTGATCGGCTGAAACACGCGACCCACGCACTAGCCTGAGGCGTGCGCATCTTCGCTTGTCCCGGCTGTTCCCGTGTCGTCTACTACGACAACCTCTCGTGCCTCGCGTGCGGAACCGAACTCGCCTACGACCGCGAGAACGTCGCACTCGTCGCCGTCGTGGGCGAGCGCTACCGCGCGGCGGGCGGAGTGCGGCGCCGCTGCATGAACACGATCGCCGGTTGCAATTGGCTGACCGCCGACGACGAGGCATCCGAGTGCTTCTCGTGCCTGCTCACCCGCTCGCGCCCCGTCGAGGGCGAGCAGAATATCTTCGACTGGCTCGCGGAGACATCGCACGCCAAGCGCTGGCTCATCTTCCAGCTCGACGAGCTGGGGCTTCCGATCGTGAGTCATCGCGACAAGCCGAACGGCGGCCTGGCCTTCGACCTCGATGCGACGACCGACGACCACCGCGTCATGATCGGCCACATGAACGGGGTCATCACGATCGACCTCTCGGAGGCGCAGGACTCCCATCGCGAGGCGCTTCGCGTGCTGCTCGGCGAGGCGTACCGCACGATGCTCGGGCACTTCCGCCACGAGATCGGTCACTACTACTGGATGACGCTCGTCGCCTCCGATCCCGCGCGACTCGAGGCTTTCCGCGAGCGGTTCGGCGACGAGCGGCAGGACTACGGTCAGGCACTCACCGCCCACTACTCGGGCGGCGTCGCGGCGTGGCAGCACGACCACATCTCGCAGTATGCGACGACTCACCCGTGGGAGGACTTCGCCGAGACCTTCGCGCACTACCTGCACATCTGCGGAACGCTGCAGTCGGCCGGGGCCTTCGGCCTGTCGATGGCGGGGCCAGGCGAGGAGCTCGGAGCACGCGGCTCGCTCACCTCGCACCCGACGCTCACGCCGCAGAGCGCGGCATCGGTACGCGACATCCTCGCCGAATGGCAGCCCCTCGCCCTCGCGCTCAATCTCGTGAACCGCTCGCTCGGCAAGGGCGACCTGTACCCCTTCACGATCGCCGACCCCGTCGTCGAGAAGCTCGAGTACGTGCACCGCCTGGTGTCGGGTCGCTGACTTACCAGCTCCATCCGGGGGAGTGCCGTTCGTGCGGTGGAGTGCGTCTCGCGCGGCACTCGGGCGCACGAGCGGCACTCCCGCGGGCGGCGGGGCGCACCCTTGACGGATGACGCGGGCGGGCGTAGCTTGTAATCAACCAGTCGGTTGATTAAGGACGTGACGCGGTGAGCGACGAACTCGAGGCGCACCTCGACCGGGCGTTCCTCGCCCTGGCCGACCCGACGCGCCGCGCGATCGTCGCACGTCTCAGTCGTGGCGAAGCGACGGTCAACGAACTCGCCGAGCCCTTCGAGATGAGCAAGCAGGCGGTGTCGAAGCACATCCAGGTGCTCGAGCTCGCCGGTCTCGTCACTCGCACGCGCGACGCCCAACGCCGCCCCGTTCACCTCGACGCCGTCGCGCTCGAGCGACTCACGGAATGGATCGACCGCTACCGCCTCATCCACGAGCGGCAATTCCGCTCACTCGATCGGCTCCTCGCCGGTCACGACACCGACCGGCCCCGCGCCGATCACGACACGAGAGAAGAAGAGAAATGAGCAACGCACTGACCATCACGGCACCGGAAGGCGTGCCGTTCATCGACTACGTGCGCGACTTCGATGCACCTGTCGCCGCCGTCTTCCAGGCACACGCCGACCCCGAGCTCGTGAAGAAGTGGCTCGGGCCGAACGGATACGAGATGGAGATCGCGGAGTGGAACCTCGTCGACGGCGGGGGGTACTCCTACGTGCACCGCGTCGGCGACGAGGCCTACGCGTTCCGCGGCGTCTTCCACTCCGTGCGCGAGAACGACCTCATCATCCAGACCTTCGAGTACGCGGGCTTCGCCGACGTCGTCAGCATCGAATCGATGACCTTCGAAGACCTCGGCGATGGTCGTACGCGCCTGCACGGCCACGCCGTCTACCCCACGCAGGAGGCACGCGACGGCATGGTGCAGTCCGGCATGGAGACCGGGATGTCGGAGGGATACGACCGCCTCGAAGAACTCGTGCGCTGATCAGGTGCCGCTCCGCCGAGTCATCCGGTCACGGCACGCGACACGGCGGGACTCACCGTTCGGCACCGAGACGGGCGAACCCCTCGGCGATGACGCGCGCGACGGTGCGCGCGTGCTCGCCGTCGGGGTCGAGGTCGGGATCGAAGATCGTCACGTCGGCCCCGATGGCGCACGGCGCGAGCAGTGCAAGGAGTTCGATCAGCTGGTCGGGTGAGAGTCCGCCCGGGTCGGGACTGTCGACGGCCGGCATCCACCGAGCGTCGAGGATGTCGATGTCGAGGTGCAGCCAGTAGCCGTCGAGCTCCTCGCGGTCGACGATCGCGGTGATGCGCTCGGCGACGGTCGCCGCGCCGCCGGAGATCACGTCGCTCGCGGGCACGACAGCGGCGATCTCGCGACGCATCTCGTCGAGGAAGACGTCGTCGTCGCGGCATCCCACCTGAACGGCATCGGCGGGCGCGACGAGCGGCGCGAGCCCGTCGACGTCGCTGATCACCGGATCGTGGTGGCCGGTGACGGCGGCCAGCGCTTCGCCGCCGAGCGTCGTCGGCTCGGGGTCGTTGCCCGCGTGACGGAAGTCGCCGTGCCCGTCGAGGTAGACGAGGCCGAATCGCCCGTGGCGGCGGAGAGCGAGTGCCGCACCGACGAGCAGCGAGCAGTCGCCGCCGAGCACGAGCGGTGCGTGGCCGGCGTCGAGCACGAGGTCGACGCGTTCGGCAAGGGCACGCGTGTGCCGCAGGATCGCCGCCTCGTTGCGCAGCACATCGTTCGGCAGGACGTCGGGTTCGTAGCGGCCCGGCAGCACGACGCCGAACTCGCGAGCGCCGCGCGACGCGAGCACGCTGTGGAGACCCACCTCGCGGAGTGCCTCGGGAGCCTTCGAGGTGCCCGGAACCGTGCCGGGCGCGGGCGGACGCAACCCGAGGTTCGTCGGGGCGGAGACGATTCCGATCTGCATGCGCCCCAGTGTGCCGCCCACGACTGACATGCCTCGCGGAATCCCCGCCTTCTCGCATCTGCCATCTCACGCCCGCTTTTCCCCGCCGCCGTCGCGCCCACCTCGTTTCGGCGTCACGAATGTGCTGTTCGGCGGGTGCGGAGGGCACTTTCGTGACGCCGAGACGGATGTCTCAGAGGGCGCGGGGTTATTCGTGTTGTCGGCGGAGTTGTGCGGTGCGTCGGGTGGGTGAGTGTGTGGTGGCCCGCCAGACGGGGTCGCCGAGCCAGGGTGGGGGTTTCACGTGGGGTGCTCCGCTGATCATGCGGATCTCCCATCCGGAGGTGTCGATGGTGCGGTGGTGGAACCAACACAGGAGCACCCCGTTGTCGACGTGGGTGGGGCCGCCGGCCCACCAGGGGGTGACGTGGTGGGCTTCGGTTGCGGCGGCGGGGATGGGGCAGCCGGGGATGATGCATCCGCCGTCGCGTGCGGCGAGGGCGCGGCGTTGCGCACGGGTGAAGGTGCGTTGCTCGGTGCCGAGCCGGTGAATGCCGCCGGCCGGGGTGAGTTCCAGGGTGTGGGCACCGTTGGCGCAGGCGTGTTGCCGGATCGCAGACATCGGGATCGGCACGTCCACACCGTCGATGTGTCCGACCCCGGTACCGGTGAGGAAGTCGTCGGTGAGGGTTGTGACGAGGATCGTCGCGGACGCCCCGCCCAGCGTGGGGAGTTCGTCGGCACGCCCGGCGATGTCGAACACGGTGGCGAGGGCGTCGTGTTGGCGTTGCGCCCGGGTACGCGGGTCACGGATACCGTCGGTATCGACGCTGACACCGAACCGTGCATCCATGTCTGCACCCGCACCCGCACTCGCCGAATCACCCGCACTCGCACCGGCACCGCCGCCCGCGTGAACACCACCGTCTGAGTTCGCGTCCGCGTCCGCCGAGCCACGTCCGGGCAGGGCTTCGGGGAGGTTTCCGGCTTGGCGGGGGTTGCAGAGTGCGTCGAACACGCGTTGTACCTGTCCGGCGACTTCGGGGGCGAGGAGCCCGGCGATCGGCACCCACCCGCCCCGTGCCGGCAGCAGGCGGACGTGGCGGGCTTCGAAGTCCCGCTCGGACGGTTCGGCCCCGTCAGGGTTCAACACCTCGACCCACGTCGCGGCCTGCAGTTTCGTCTCCGCATGCATCACCGGGGGCAACGCCGCCACATCCGGGGCGGGCGCCGTTCCGGTCGCCGCGCAGACGAGTTCGTGCTCGGCCGCCCGCAACCCGCCGAGCATGTCCGTCGGCGTGCCCCGACCCGCGACCGTCAACGCGGTCGTGATCGTCTGCGCCGCATCCCACCCCAACCGGCCCGACACCAGTCCCTCACGAACCGCGTCGAACGCGGCCGGCAACGGCGCCCCCGTGAACCCGGTGCAGCGGTGCACCCGGGCTCCGAGCCGCAACCGGGCCCGCGCCGTCACCGACGACACCCGCGTCACCCGCTCGACCAACTCCGCCGCACTCCCACACCCCCGGCGATGCGCGAGCGATTCCGTGCCCAGTTCAGGGCGTGCCCGGTCACCGACCTCGGCCGCCACCAACACCCGCAACGCATCGACCGCGCGCCCGAGAGTCTCGGCACGACCGAGCAACCCGAGCAGGGCGTCATCCGACACCATCGCCGCAGACGAATCGACCCCACGCAGCAGCCCGGTCACCGCATCGGCGATCGAGTCCGTCAGATCGAGTACATCATCCACAACACCCAACATAGAAGTGACCACCGACACTCACCCCGACACCACCGACACCAGCGAAAGCGCTGAGGAGAACACCCCCGAACGACACGATGGGGAGGAGGAGAGAGGAGCCAGAAGAGAGGAGTCGGAGAAAGGGTCGCGGCGGGAGACGAAGCCGACGTCGTATGAGGACCCGCGGAGAAGTGAGTCGTCGAACGTCGTCAGCGAAGAACAGGAGCGGGGCTTAGAGGCGACGCGATCAGGCACCGTGTCAGACGCTCCCCGTAGGCTGCATCCCATGCAGACACGCACTCTCGGCCGCACCGGCCGCTCGGTATCCGTCATCGGTCTCGGCACGTGGCAGCTCGGCGCCGATTGGGGCGTCGTCGCCGATTCCGACGCACTCGCGGTGCTCGACGCGGCCGCTGCAGCGGGCGTCACCTTCTTCGACACGGCGGATGTCTATGGCGACGGCCGCAGCGAGACCACGATCGGTCGCTGGCTGGCGTCGAACCCCGGTGCCGGCGTGACCGTGGCGACCAAACTGGGTCGCCGCCTCGACCAGGTTCCCGAGAACTACTCGGCGGCGAACTTCCGTGCCTGGATCGATCGCTCGCGCGCGAACCTCGGCGTCGACACCGTCGACCTCGTGCAGTTGCACTGCCCGCCGACCTCCGTCTACTCGAACGACCGTGTCTTCGACGACCTCGATGCCCTCGTCGACGACGGGTCGATCGCGGCCTACGGCGTGAGCGTCGAGACAGTCGACGAGGCCCTGACGGCGATCGCTCGTCCGGGAGTCGCGAGCGTGCAGATCATCCTCAACGCCTTCCGGCTGAAGCCGCTCGACGCCGTGCTGCCCGCCGCGATCGACGCGGGTGTCGGCATCATCGCGCGTGTGCCTCTCGCGAGCGGACTGCTCTCCGGCCGCTACTCGGTCGACACGACCTTCGCAGCCAACGACCACCGCACGTACAACCGATCGGGCGAGGCGTTCGACGTCGGCGAGACGTTCTCGGGCGTCGACTTCGAGACCGGCGTGCGCGCCGCGCAGCAGTTCGCCGAGATCGCTCGAGAGTTCGGCCCCGACGGCGCAACGACGTCGCAGGTCGCCCTCGCCTGGATCGCGCGCCAGCCCGGTGTGTCGACCGTCATCCCTGGTGCCCGCAGCGTCGATCAGGCGACCGCCAACGCAGCCGCCGGCTCGATCGAGCTCGCCGACGGCATCGATGACGCCGTGCGCGATCTCTACGACCGCGACTTCCGGGCGGCCATCCACCCGCGCTGGTAAGAGGAGTACCTGCGCCGGGAGACGCGGTCGAGAGACCATCTGCGCTGGGAGAACGAGCACCCACGGCCGCCAGTCGCGTTCGAGCAACCGCCCGCGCGAGGAGAGACCCCCGCCCGCGTCATCCGCCCGATCGATGCCCCGACCGCACCCGCACGATCGTCTCGGCCGCAGCCACCGCGACGAGCACGGCCGTCGCCGAGAGCCCCAGCGCGATCGGCGTCATCGTGGGCGAGGCGGCGGCGAGTATCCCGAGCGCCAGGATGCCGGCGAGGTACGTCACGAGCCAGCGGTGCTGCAACACGCGGCGGAAGAGCAGGGTGCCGATGAGGAACAGCGCCGGCCCTCCGAGCACCGCGACGACCGTCGAGGGGCTCTGCTCGAGAGGGTGCGAGAGCAGTTCCTTGTCGGCGACGCTCGTGAGCACGATGCCCGCGATGACCGGGAGGTGCACGTAGGTGTAGGCGAGTCGGGCGAGGCGGCCGGGGGAGTCGGACTTCTCGATGATCTCCGAGCCGAGGCGTTCGCCGCGATCGAAGTAGATCCACCACATCGCGGCCGCCGCGACGAAGGCGCCGAAGAGTGCGAGCACCGCCTCGACCGAGATCTCGAGCTCGACGAAGGTGAAACCGGTGACGAGCAGCCCCTCGCCGATGGCGATGAGCACGAAGAGCGCGGCGCGCTCGGCGATGTGGGCGCCCGACAACTCGTCGTCGGCGCGGTCGCTCGCGACGCCGGGAACGGGGAAGCCGAGGCTCGATCCCAGGTACTCGACGGTGAGCGCCACGCCCCAGAACGGCAGTTGCCACTCGAGCGGCAGGAGCGCGCCGCCGATCCAGAACGTGCTCGCGACGATCGTCCACACGAGGATGCGCACGAATCGCCGAGCGAGTGTGCGGTCGTGCCGCCACGTGGCGAGGATGACGAAGACCACCCGGCCGAGCTGCAGCGCGACGTACGCGATCGCGAAGATCCAGGCGCGCTCACCGAACGAATCGGCGATCGAGACGCTCAGCATCAGTGCGATGAGCGCGAGACCGATCACGGCGCCGCGCACGGGCAGCTTCACCGGATCGAGATAGTTCGTCACCCACGTCGTCGACACCCAGGCCCACCAGAGTGCGAGCACCATGATCGCGCCCTCGAAGGCGCCGAGAGGCGTCTGATTCTCATAGAGGTACGCCGACAACTGCGTCAGCGCGAAGACGAACACGAGGTCGAAGAAGAGCTCGATGAAGCTCACACGATCGGTGCGTGGAGAGTCGTCGGGGCGCCTAACATCGCGCCGCAATCCGAAGGGCATGGCTCATGATGCCACGCGCAGCTTCGCCTCAGTTGGTGGCTCTATGCTCAGTTCTCCCAGACCCCAGGAGGAAGCATGCAGTGCCCCAGTGACGGAACCGTGTTGGTCATGAGCGAGCGCAGCGGAGTCGAGATCGACTACTGCCCGACGTGCCGCGGAGTCTGGCTCGACCGTGGCGAGCTCGACAAGATCCTCGACCGTGCGGCGCAGGAGTTCCGGCCGGCCGCCGCGACCCTGCCCCAGGCGGCCCCGATGGCGCCGCCGATGGCACCGCCCGCGCCCGCCTACGGCCAGCAGGATGACCGCTACCGCGATTCCCGTTCACGAGACCGCGACCGCGATGACCGCTACGACTCCGGCTACAACAACTCCGGTTACAACAACTCCGGTTACAACAACGGCTACGGCAAGAAGAAGAAGCGCGACAACTGGTTGAGCGAACTCTTCGACTGACATCCCTCCCCACAGTCTCGGCGTCACGAATGTGCTCTCCGCCGAGCGCGAGCAGCACATTCGTGACGCCGAGACGAGGGGATGACGCACTCAGCGCTCTCCCTGTTCGCAATTCAGGTGCGCGCACGGTGTGTCGCGGTCGCCACAGGGCACGCGCGACCTCGACACGGTCGGCGGCCTGAATTGCGAACGGGTCAGGCGTCGACGAGCGCGGGGGATGTGCGAGAGCGGCCGCGCGCGGCATCCGTTCGTCCGAGCGCCGCGGCCGTGCGCAACCACCCCTGCCGCTTCTCGAGCGTCGAGAAGCGCACGGGCGTGAACCGGGTGATGCCGACGGTCTTCACGCCGCAGTACCCGAACGTCGCGCGCGAGAGCGCCGTCTCGCTCGCGTTGCGGTACACGAGACGGTTCCAGAAGCGCGGCGAGTCCATGACCATGACGATGCGCGCGGTCTTGCCGGCCCACAGACGCTCCGAGATCGGACCCTTTCCGTACCGGAACGACACCCCCGAGAGGAAGACGCGGTCGATGAACGCCTTGAGCACGGCCGGGTAGGTGCCCCACCACTGCGGGTAGACGACGACCAGGTGATCGGCCCACTCGACCTCGGCGATGAGCTCACGGATGACGGCGGGGAGGTGATCGCGAGAATCCCGTGCACGCAACTCGTCGCGCGTCTCGGGGTCGTGCGGGAAGGGTGTCGCGGCGAGATCGAGGACGCGGACATCCGCTCCGCCGTCGCGCGCGGCGTCGGCGTACGAGTCGGCGAGGGCGCGGGTGAACGTGCCGGTCAGCGGGTGGCCGACGATGACGAGGGTGTTCATGACTGTGGCCTTTCGGTGGGGAGGGGGGATTCGGGGCTCTGCTCATCACGACCCTGCTCATCAAGGACCTGGATGACGGTCTTGAGGTCGTCGTGCAGGGCGCCGAGGTCGACGGACGTGACGCGACTGAAGTGCTCGGTGAAGCTCGCGTCGAGTGCGGCGGCCGCGTTCGCGACGAGGTCCCGAGCAGCGCGTGTGAGCGCGAGCACGACGCGGCGCGCGTTGGCGGGGTCGCCGGGCAGCGTGATCCAGCCCGCGTCGACGAACGAGGTCAGGCGCTTCGAGACCGCGGCCTTCGAGACGCCGAGGCACTCGGCCATCTCGGTGACGTCGGGGTGGCCGGGCCGCTCGATCGACGACAGTACGGCGAGGAAGAAGAACTGGCTGTACGTGATTCCGAACTGAGCGCGCAGCATGCCGTCGGCGAACGCGTCGATGCGTTCGACGAGGGCGTGCAGCGTGACGGTGATGCGGTCGCCGAGCGGCGAGTCGGCGTCGGGGGTGAGGTGCATGCCCCGAGTAAACCCGTTAACACCCTCAATGTCAACCCGTTAACTCACCTCGACCGAAAAACAGTCTCGGCGTCACGACACGCTGGCTACAACGAGTGTGGCCAGCGTGTCGTGACGCCGAGACGGATTGAGCGGGGCCGGCCCGAGGGCGCAGCTCGCGGGTGAGGGGCGGTCAGAAGGCGGCGGCGACCTCGGCGTAGTCCTCGGGGGTGAGTTCGAGGTCGGCCGCGGCGATCCAGCCGTCGATCTGCTCGGGGGAGCGCGCGCCCACGATCGCAGCCGTCACGCCGTCGAAGCCGAGCGTCCACGCGGCAGCCGCGGCCGCCTGCGAGACCCTGTGACGTGCGGCCACGCGGGCGAGCGCGTCGCCGATCCGCAGGTTCGCGTCGAGGTTGGTCGTGAAGTCGGCGCTGTTGCGTCGCCAATCGTCATCCGGTAGGTTCGCGACCCGCTCGGCCGAGAATGCGCCGGTCAGGAGGCCCGACCCCATGGGGCTGTAGACGATGACGCCCGTGTCGTTCGCGGCGCACCACGGCAGGATCTCGTCGGCGACGCCCCGGCGGATCGCCGAGAACGGCGGCTGCAGCGTGTCGACGTGCCCGATCGCCTCGGCGGCCTCGAGCTGTTCGACCGAGTGGTTCGAGAGTCCGATCGCACGCACCTTGCCCTCGTCGCGCAGGTCGACGAAGGTCTGCCAGTACTCCTCGAGCGGCGTTCCATCTTCGGCGGGCCAGTGCATCTGGTAGAGGTCGATGCGCTCGACACCGAGGCGGCGGAGTGATGCCTCCGCCTCGCGCCGGATCGACGCGGGGTCGCCGACGCGCTTCGCCCGCTCGCGACGGTTCTCCAGGTCCCAGACCATGCCGCCCTTCGTGAAGACGTACGGCCGGTCTGCTTCGGGCAGGTCGGCGAGGGCTCGCGCGACGACTTCTTCCGAGTGGCCGAGGCCGTACACGGCGGCCGTGTCGATCCAGTTCACACCGGCCTCGACGGCGTGCCGAATGGCGGCGACCGAGTCGGCGTCATCCTGCGCGCCCCAGCCGAATGCCCAGTCGCTGCCGCCGATCGCCCATGCGCCGAAGCCGACGCGCGTGATGTCCATGCCCGTCGTGCCGAGCGGGTTCGTGGGGTGAGGGGTCTCGTTCGTCATGGTCGCCTTTCAGGCCGCGGTGAGCGCGGCGATGTCGTCGGGGGTGAGTTCGAGGTCGGGGGCCTGCGCTGAGTCGATGACGCTCTCGGGGCGCGACGCGCCGGGAATCGGGATGAGGTTCGGCGCGAGCGCGAGCTCCCACGCGAGGCACACGCGCTGCGGGCTCACGCCGTGCCGTGCGGCGACCTCGGCGAAGGGGGCGAAGCGAGCGCCAAGGCGTGCGGCGCCGGCGATGCCGCCGAGCGGGCTCCACGGCAGGAACGCGAGCCCGAGCCGCGTCGTGATGTCGAGTTCGCCCTGGCTCGAGCGGTACGAGGGCGAGAACTGGTTCTGCACCGAGACGAGGTGCTCGCCGAGGATGCCGCGAGCGATGTCGATCTGCTGCGCATCGGCGTTCGAGATGCCGGCCTGTCGCACGACGCCCTCGTCGACCAGTTCGCGGAGTGCGCCGATCGAGTCGGCGTAGAGCACCGTCGAGTCGTGGCGGTGGAACTGGTAGAGGTCGAGTGCGTCGCCGCCGAGTCGTTCGAGCGAGGCCTTCGCCGCGCGCTTCAGGTACTCGGGGTCGCCGTGGCGCACCCAGCGTCCGTCGCCCGGGCGCTCGAGACCGCCCTTCGTCGCGACGAGGATGTCGTCGCGATCGCCACCCCACGAATCGAGCGCCTTCCGGATGAGCGACTCGTTGTGCCCGACCTCGCCCGCGTCGCGGTGGTACGCGTCCGCGGTGTCGATGAGGGTGATGCCCGCGTCGAGCGCGGCGTGGATCGTGCGGATCGACCGTTCCTCGTCGGGGCGGCCTTCGATCGACATCGGCATCCCGCCGAGTCCGATCGCGCTCACCGTGCGGTCACCGATCCGTCGCGTCTTCATCGAAGCTCCCGTTCGGCCGCCTCCCTCGGCGGCATCGCTCACGACCCTAATCGGTCGACCGGTTATCCGGAAGGGGGTGTACGGCCGTCATCCCCTCGTGTATCAGATCACCGCGCGCGGCGCCGAATGAGCGCACCGTATCCCTTCATGAGGTTCGGCACGACGAGGTAGACGGCGAGCGGAACGACCACGAGCGTGAGCGCGAACGAACGCAGCACGGGGTGCCACCCGGCCCAGACGTCGGCGAGCAACAGCATGCCGATCGTCACGAGCGGGAAGATCGCGAGCCAGGTGAGCAGGGCGCGCACGTGCACCGACGGCGGTCGCGGGGCGGATGACGCGGGCGTGCCGACCGCGGGCGAGTCGAGGGTTGCGGGCGCGGCGGTCGATGCTTCGGGGGTGGTGGCGGTCATGTTCTCGTCCAATCTCCAACTGTTCGGTTGTGAATGTAGTGCGTCTTCGCCATCATCCGCAACTATCTGGTTGGAATCTGTAGGATGGGCTCATGGCCTGGGACATCGAGCGCACGCAGCAACTGCTGCTCGATGCCGCGACCCGCGAGTTCTGCGACCACGGGCTCGCCGGCGCACGCGTCGATCGCATCGCCGCGACGGCGGGCGTCAACAAGGAACGCATCTACCAGTACTTCGGCAAGAAGACCGACCTCTTCGACACCGTCGTCGCGACGGCGCTCCGCCGCCTCATGGACGAGGTGCCCATCGAGGGCCGGGGCGCCGCCGCGATGGGCGACTACGCCGGGCGACTCTTCGACCACCACGTGCGCGATCGCACCGTTCCCCGCTTGCTGTTCTGGGAGGGGCTCGAACGCGGCGAAGACGCTCACTCGTCGCCCGAACGACGCGAGCGCCACGAGCTCAAGGTGACGCTCGTCACGCGGGTGCTCCCGTGCGCGTCGCGACGCGAGGCCGCCGATCTGCTGCTCACGATCGTGAGCCTCTGCGACGCCTGGGTCGTGTTGCCGCAACTCGACGCCCTGCTCGCGGGCGACGCCTCGAACCGGGTCGCCGAACGTCGCGCCGCGATCGTCGAAGCCGTGACCCTCGCCGCGCAGGCCGTCGTCGATCGCGCGATCCTCGAGCGCGGGGTCGTCGATTCGGCCGCCGCCGATCGTGAGAGCGCTGGCCGTGAGAGCGCTGACCGTGAGGGCGCTGAGCGAGCCCTCGCTCAGCGCACCGACGCGTGATCGGCGCACTGACCGGCTTCGCCGTCATCGCCGTCGCGATCATCGCGGGGTACGTCGCCGGTCGCACGGGTGTGCTCGGACCGCACGCCCGGTACGTGCTCAGCCGACTCGTCTTCTTCGTGCTCTCGCCGTTCCTCCTCTTCACCGTGCTGGCGACGGCCGACGTGCGCATCTTGTTCTCGGCCTTGCTGCCGGTCTCGGCGCTCGCGGCGGTCTCGATGTTCGTGATCTTCGCGGTCATCGCACTCGTCGTGTGGCGTCGTCGAGCGGGAAGTGTCGTCGTCGGCTCGCTCGCCTCGGGATACGTCAACGCCAACAACATCGGCCTGCCGATCGCGCTCTACATGCTCGGCGATGCGGCGCTCGCCGCCCCTGTCGTGCTGCTGCAGCTGCTCGTCTTCACGCCCGTCGCGCTCGCGATCCTCGACGCCGAAGCCCAGGGGCGGGCATCCGTCGGGCGCATCGTCGGTCAGACGTTCACGAACCCGATCATCCTCGGGTCGCTCGCGGGCCTCGCGACGGCACTCATCACATCGGCGACCGGAACGACGCTGCCCGAGATCGTGCTCGAACCGCTCAGCGTCGTCGGCCACGCGGCGATCCCGCTCATGCTCATCAGCTTCGGGATGTCGCTGCACGGCCAGAAGATGCTCGAGGCGGGGTCGGGTCGACGCGACGTGCTGCTCGCCTCGGCGCTCAAGCTCCTCGTGATGCCCGTCGCGGCGTGGCTCATCGGCCGCTTCGTCTTCGGCGTCGAGGGGCACGCGCTCTATGCCGTCACGGTGCTCGCGGCGCTGCCGACCGCGCAGAACGTCTTCAACTACGCGCAGCGGTACGAGCGCTCCGAGATCCTCGCGCGCGACACGGTCTTCCTCACGACGCTCGGCTCGATCCCCGTGCTCCTCGTCGTCTCCCTCCTCCTCGCCTGACCCCCGCCCGCGTCATCCTGCGCCCCTCTTTCTTCCGTCTCGGCGTCACGAATGTGCTGCTCGCGGGGCTCGAACAGCACATTCGTGACGCCGAGACGTGAGGGGGAGGGGCGGGTGCGAGGGAGGGGGAGCGGGTAGGGCAGACTCGAGAGGGTGAACCTGACCGAGCGGATGCCGCGCCCGTACGACCCGGATGCCGCATACGACGCTTTCGTCGAGTGGAGCGCATCGCGCGGTCTCACCCTCTATCCCGCGCAGGACGAAGCGATCATCGAGATCGTCTCGGGCAACAACGTCATCCTCTCGACCCCCACCGGAACGGGTAAGTCGCTCGTCGCGATCGCGGCGCACGCGGCATCCGTCGCCCGCTCGGGAGGCCGCACCTACTACACGGCCCCCATCAAGGCGCTCGTGAGCGAGAAGTTCTTCGCGCTCGCCGACATCTTCGGCGCCGAAGCCGTCGGTATGGTGACGGGCGATTCGTCGGTCAACCCCGACGCCCCGATCATCTGCTGCACGGCCGAGATCCTCGCGAATCTCGCCCTCCGACACGGCGCCGATGCGGATGTTGACCAGGTCGTCATGGACGAGTTCCACTACTACGCCGACCCGGATCGCGGGTGGGCGTGGCAGGTCCCCCTCCTGCTGCTGAACCGCGCGCAGTTCATCCTCATGTCGGCGACGCTCGGCGACGTCACAGCGATCGCCGACGACCTCACGCGTCGCACGGGCCGCGACACCGCGCGCGTCACGGGAGTCGACCGCCCTGTGCCCCTGCACTTCTCGTACGCGACGACGCCCGTGCACGAGACCGTCGAGGAGCTGCTCGAGACGAAGCAGTCGCCCATCTACGTCGTGCACTTCTCGCAGGCTCAGGCGATGGAGCGGGCGCAGGCGCTCTCGTCGATCCGCATCGTCAGCCGTGAGCAGCGCGACGAGATCGCCGAGGCGATCGGGGGCTTCCGCTTCACGACGGCCTTCGGCAAGACCCTCTCGCGGCTCGTGCGCTCCGGCATCGGCGTGCACCACGCGGGCATGCTGCCGCGCTACCGGCGCCTCGTCGAGACGCTCGCGCAGCGCGGGCTCCTGCGCGTCATCTGCGGCACCGACACGCTCGGCGTCGGCATCAACGTGCCGATCCGCTCGGTGCTGCTCGCGCAGCTCTCGAAGTACGACGGTCAGCGTCAGCGGCAGCTCTCGGCGCGCGAGTTCCACCAGATCGCGGGTCGCGCGGGGCGTGCAGGGTACGACACCGCCGGCACGGTCGTGGCCCTCGCCCCCGAGCACGAGATCGAGAACGCGGCATCCGTCCGGAAGGCCGGCGACGACCCGAAGAAGCTCAAGAAGGTGGTGCGCAAGAAGGCGCCCGACGGCTTCGTGAACTGGAGCGCGGCGTCGTTCGAGAAGCTCATCGCGGCCGAGCCCGAGCCGCTGCAGCCGCGCATGCAGCTGACCGCGGCGATGATGATCAACGTCATCGGTCGCGGCGGAGACGTGTTCGGCAACGTACGCTCCCTCGTCTTCGACAACCACGAGAGCCGCGCGCGTCAGTACGAGCTCGCGCGTCGTGCGCTCGGCATCTTCCGCACGCTCGTCGCCGCGGGCGTCGTCGAGATCTGGACGTCGAATGTCGCCGATTCTGTCGAGATCGACCGTTCTGACGGCGATTCTCGACGCGAATGGCGATTCTCGGCAGACACCACGATCCGCCTCACGGTCGACCTGCAGCCGAACTTCGCGCTCAACCAGCCCCTGTCGCCCTTCGCGCTCGCGGCGATCGAGATCCTCGACCCCGACGACGAGACGCCCCGAGGGGCGACGCCGGATGACGCGGGCATCGCCACCGGCCATTACGCGCTCGACGTCGTGAGCGTCATCGAATCCACCCTCGACGACCCGCGCCCGATCCTCTCGCAGCAGCAGTACCGGGCCCGCGGCGAGGCCGTCGCGGCGATGAAGCGCGACGGCGTCGAGTACGAGGAGCGCATGGAGGCGCTCGAGGGCGTCACGCACCCGAAGCCGCTCGACGACCTGCTGCGGCAGACGTTCGAGGTCTTCGCGTCGTCGCAGCCGTGGGTGCGCGACTTCGAGCTATCGCCGAAGTCGGTCGTGCGCGACATGTTCGAGCGGGCGATGTCGTTCGGTGAGTACGTCTCCTTCTACCAGCTGGCGCGCAGCGAAGGACTCGTGCTGCGCTACCTGAGCGACGCCTTCCGCGCGATTCGGCAGACGGTTCCGGATGACGCGAAGACCGAAGAACTCAAAGATGTCATCGAGTGGCTCGGTGAGGTCGTGCGCCAGGTCGACTCGAGCCTCGTCGACGAGTGGTCGGAACTCGTGAACCCCACGGCGGAGGGCGAGATCGTCGTGCCTCCTGCCCCGCCGAGCGTCGTCGCGAACCGCCGCGCCTTCACCGTCCTCGTGCGGAACGAGCTCTTCCGTCGCGTGCAGCTCGCCGCCCTCGAGCGCGATGAGGAGCTCGCCGAACTCGACCCCGATGTGGGTTGGCCGGCGGTGCTCGACGCGTACTACGGCGAGCACGACGAGATCCTCACCGGGCCCGCCGCGCGCTCGCCGCGCATGATCGAGATCGACGAGAACGCGGGGCCCGGGCTCTGGCGTGCGACGCAGATCATCAGCGACCCCGAGGGTGATCTCGACTGGCGCATCCACGCCGAGATCGACCTCGACGCGTCGACCGATGAGGGCGCCGCGGTCGTGCGCATCACGGGTGCCGGGCGGCTCTGACACCGCTCGACGCGCAATCGAGAGGCCTCGACGAGCGTTTCTGCTCATGTGAGCGAACCAGGTGAACGCTGTGTAAAAGAGCGGTGCGGGGGGTACCGCGTGTCGGAGCGGATACATAGGCTACGGAACGCACCCCCCGATCGAGTGCCCCTCATCGAGGGGGCACTTTCGACTGATGGAGACACGAATGCGCCGTCGCACGACGTTCAGACTCATGGCCCTCGCCACAGCGGGAGCGCTCGCCGGAGGGCTGTTCGCCACAGTTCCGGCGTACGCCGCCGATGTGACGCACACGATCGCCGAAGTGCAGGGCACCGGCGCCGCGACCCCGCTCGCCGGGCAGACCGTCACCGTCGACGGCGTGCTCACGGGCGACTACCGAACGGGCGGGTACCGCGGCATCACGATCCAGACCGAGGGATCGGGCGGGGTGGATGCCGGTGACGGCGCTTCCGACGGCGTCTTCGTCTTCCTCGGCAACGCTGCGGCTCCCGGTGAGACGGGTGACCTCGTGCGGGTCACCGGTCGCGCCGAGGAGTTCAACGGCCAGACCCAGATCAACGTCGGTGCGACGGGCGGCACGGTCGAACTCATCACGGCCGCCGTCGGTCTTCCCGAGGCGACGCCGCTGCCCGACTCGGTCATCGGTGCCGACCGCGAGCAGTTCGAGTCGATGCTCGTCTCGCCCGAGGGCACCTACCGTGTGGTCTCGAGCCACACCCTCTTCAGCTTCGGCGAGCTGTGGCTCACCGCCGGCGAGACCCTGCCCGTGAAGAACACCGAGCAGGTGCAGCCGGGCGAGGAGGCTCAGGCGATCGCCGCAGCCAACCGCGCCGCGCGACTCCTGCTCGACGACGGCTGGTCGACGCGCGTCGACAACGCCGCACACCCCAACGACCAGCCGTACTTCACGGCCGACACCGTCGTTCGGAACGGTGACACCGTCGTGTTCCCCGAGACGCCGTACGTGCTCGGCTGGGGCTTCAACGAGTGGCGCCTCCAGCCCACCGAGCCCATCGACAGCGAGAGCCCCGCCGAACTGAAGCCGACGTTCGAGTCGACGAACCCGCGCCCCGAGACGGCCCCCGAGGTCGGCGGCGACGTGCAGATCGGCGCATTCAACGTCTTCAACTACTTCACGACCCTGACGCAGGACAACTCGCAGGCGCGCGGTGCAGCGACGCCCGAGCAGTTCGCGATCCAGAAGTCGAAGATCGTCGCCGCCATCACGGGCCTCGACGCCGACATCGTCGCACTGCAGGAGATCGAGAACTCGGTGAAGCTCGGGCTCGCACCCGACACCGCGCTCGCCGACCTCGTCGCGGGTCTCAACGAGGCCGCCGGCGCCGATGTCTGGAGCTACGTCGCGACCCCGGCCGCACTCCACGACGCCGCGATCACCGACTTCATCACGAACGCCATCATCTACCGCAACGACGTCGTGACCCCCGTCGGCGACAGCCTGACGACGGTCGACGAGACCGTGTGGGACATCGCTCGCGAGCCCATCGCGCAGGCCTTCGAACTGTCGACCGGCAAGGTGCTGAGCGTCGTCGCCAACCACTTCAAGTCGAAGAGCCCGCCCTCGCCGAACCCCGGTGAGCCGGCCGACGGCCAGGGCCACTTCACCGCCGAGCGCGTCGAGCAGGCGCAGGCCCTCCTCGCCTTCACCGACGAGGTCACCGCGGCCGCCGGCAGCGACGACGTGTACCTCATCGGCGACTTCAACTCGTACGCCCAGGAAGACCCGATCGACGTCTTCACCGAGGCCGGCTGGACCGACCTCGTGCCGGCGAAGGCTCCCGGCCAGTACACCTACACGTTCGACGGCGAGCTCGGTTCGCTCGACCACGTCATCGCGAGCCCCTCGGCCGCGGCGACCGTGACCGGTGTCGGTGTCTGGAACATCAACTCGCCCGAGTGGAGCGACCGGGGCTACGCCTACGGTGCGACCAACCCGGGTGACCCGTTCCGCTCGAGCGACCACGATCCCGTGCTCGTCGGCGTCTCCTCCGAGGTCGTGCCCGTCGACATCGACATCGTCACGATCAACGACTTCCACGGTCGTATCGAACCCGACGGCGCATCGGCCGGAGCAGCCGTGCTCGCCGGTGCCGTGCAGCAGGTGCGCGCCGAGAACCCGAACACGATCTTCGCCGCAGCGGGCGACCTCATCGGAGCCTCGACGTTCACGTCCTTCATCCAAGACGACAACCCCACGATCGACGCGCTCAACGCCGCCGGCCTCGACGTGAGCGCCGCCGGAAACCACGAATTCGACCAGGGCTGGGCCGATCTCCGCGATCGCGTGCAGGACCGCGCCGACTTCGAGTACATCTCGTCGAACGTCTTCCTGAAAGACAGTGACGAGCACGCCCTCGCGCCGTACTACACCGAGACCCTCGACGGCGTGACCGTCGGATTCATCGGTGCGGTCACCGAAGAGCTCGAGTCGCTCGTGAGCCCGGCGGGTATCGCCGACCTCGAGGTGCGCGACGTCGTCGACTCGGTCAACGCCGTCGCCGCCGACCTCACCGACGGTGACGACTCGAACGGCGAGGCCGACGTGCTCGTGCTCCTCGTGCACGAGGGTGCGGCGACGACCGCCATCGGCAGCGTCACCGACAACTCGGTGTTCGGTCAGATCGTGCAGGGAGTCGACCCCGGCATCGCCGCGATCGTCTCGGCGCACACCCACCTGGCCTACAACCACGTCGTCGGCGACACGCTCGTCGTCTCGGCGGGCCAGTACGGTCAGTACTTCGGTCAGATGAAGCTCTCGGTCGACCCCGTGACGAAGGAGCTCCTCTCCATCACGAACGAACTGAAGCCGCTCGTCACGGTCAACCCGGCTCCGGCTCCGCCGACACCGCTCTACCCGGCTGTGCCCGAGGTGCAGGCGATCGTCGACGAGGCGAAGGCCGTGGCCGACGTGCTCGGTGCCGAGAAGGTCGGCGACATCACGGGTGACTTCAACCGTGCACTGCAGCCCGGCACCGACTCGCAGGGCAACCCGACGCTCGTCGAGAACCGCGGTGCGGAGTCGACGCTCGGCAACTTCGTCGCCGACGTCCAGCTGTGGGCCGCGAACCAGGACCGCGAGGTCGACATCGCCTTCATGAACCCGGGCGGCCTGCGCGCCGATCTGCCGTTCGCGTCGCGCGGTGCCAATGACCCCGACGGCAACGTCACCTACCGCGAGGCGGCCAACGTGCAGCCCTTCGCCAACACCCTCTTCACGCTCACCCTCACCGGCGAGCAGGTCAAGAAGGTGCTCGAAGAGCAGTGGCAGCCCGCGGGTGCGTCGCGGCCGTTCCTCAAGCTCGGTGTGAACTCCGAGCTCGAGTACACGTACGACCCGACGGCCGCGGCCGGAGCGCGCATCACGAGCATCACGCTCGCGGGCGAGCCCCTCGACCCTGCGGCGAGCTACGACGTCGTCGCGAACTCGTTCCTCGCCGCCGGCGGTGACAACTTCACGACGCTCGGCCAGGGCACGAACCGCGCCGACTCGGGCAAGATCGACCTGCAGTCGATGGTCGACTACTTCGCCGCGAACGGCTCGGCGAGCCCCGACTACGCGCAGCGTGCCGTCGGCGTCGTCATCTCGCCGCCCTCCGGTGAGGCGTACGCCGCAGGCGAGACGGTCACCCTCGACCTGTCGTCGCTCGACTTCTCGACGACCGAACCCGCCGCGGGCGAAGTGACGGTCTCGCTCGGCGACACCGTGCTCGGCACGGCGCCGGTCGATCGCACTCCGGTGCCGACGACCGATGAGGGAGGTCGCGCGAGCGTCGAGATCACCATCCCGACGGGAGTCAGCGGCCCGCAGGTGCTCGAGGTCGCCGTCGCTGCGACGGGAACCTCCGTCTCGGTGCCGATCGTCGTGGCCGAGGAGCAGCCGCCGCAGCAGCCCATCTCGACGGTGACCCTCGGTGCTCCGAGCAAGTTCCTCGTCAAGTCGGGTTCGTCGCTCTCGTACACGGCGTACGTGATCGCACTCGGTGAGGGCAACGCCGTCGGCACGCTCACCGTCTACGACGGCTCGAAGGCCGTCGGCACCGCCGAGCTCACCGGTGACTCGAACCGCGCGACAGTGAAGATCTCGGGACTCTCCCGCGGCCTGCACCTGCTCTCGGCACGATACGTCGGCACGGAGCCCTACACCGACTCGCGGTCGATCCCGCTTCCGGTCCTCGCCTGGTAGCCCACCCGACGCTCCGACGGGAACAGATCGGCGGTCCGCGTGAGCGGGCCGCCGGTCTCATCGTCGTAACATGCCGCGGGTAGTCTGGTCTTCGTGAACGCACGAGCGAGACGGGTAGCGCAGGGCGCGGTCGTCGCCGCGTTCGCCACTCTCGTCGCCGCGCTGTCGCACACCGTCGGCGGTGGCGCGGCTCCCGGCGCGCTCGCGCTCGTTCTGGCCTTCGCCTTCTCGACCTTCGTCTGCATTCCGCTCGTCGGTCGCCGTATCTCCCTCGCTCGCTCGAGCGTCGCCATCGTGCTCGCGCAGGCGGCGCTCCACGTGCTCTACTCGATCGGCACGCCCTCTGCCGGGCTCGGCGCATCGAGCACCGTCTCGGCGCACGACCACTCCGCGGGCTTCGTCGGCGCGATCGCTCCGGCGAGCGGATCGTCGATGATGCACCTCGACGCGACCATGCTCGCGGCCCACGCCGCGGCCGCCGTCGTCACGATCCTCGCCGTCCGCTACGCCGACCGCGCGGCCCTCGCCGTCTCGTCGGTCGTCGCGCACGTCGTGCGGTCCCTGCGGCCGCAGTTCGTCCTTCCCGTCATCCTTCCGCGCCCCGCTCGCGTCAGTGCAGCTCCGATCACGCTTCCCCTCGCCGCTCACGTCGCCGCCGGCATCCGTCGCCGGGGTCCTCCGCAGGGTGCTGTCGCGTTCGTCTGAACGCACCGCCATTCCCCCTGTATTCGGGCGAGTCCAATCCGGCGCTCGCCCCTGCTCCGAAGGATCCTGATATGAAGCTCCGTACCCCCGCCCTCGCCGTCTCCGCTCTCGGCGCCGGCGCCCTCCTCGCCCTCGCCGCGCCGCTCGCCGCGAGCGCTCATGTCACCGTCACGCCGAACAGCACGGCGGCCGGCAGCTACGCCGTGCTCACGTTCGCCTACGGCCACGGCTGCGAAGGCTCGCCGACGACGGCCCTGACGATCGACATCCCCGAGGGCATCAACAGTGTCACCCCGGGCCTCAACTCGAACTACACGATCGAGAAGATCGCCGACGGCGACCGTACCTCGCAGGTCGTCTACACCGCGGTCACGCCGATCGCCGACGGCTTCCGCGACACCGTCGACATCCAGGTGCAGCTGCCCGAAGATGCCGCGGGCGAGACGCTCGCCTTCCCGGTGCTGCAGTCGTGCGAGACGGGCGAGACCAACTGGAGCGACCCCGACCAGTCGGCCGACGCTCCCGCCCCGATCATCGAGGTGACCGAGGCGACGGGTGACGGCCACGGCCACAGCGCGTCGACCGACGAGCACGCCGAGGGTGACGAGCACGCCGAGACCGAAGAGGCCGCCGCCACGACGACCGCGTCGAGCGACGACACCGTCGCGCGCATCCTCGGTGCGGGTGGTCTCGTCGTCGGTGCCGTCGGCATCATCCTCGCGATCACGGCGCGCCGCTCCCGCAAGGACGCGTAATGCGCGTCATCCGGGTCGCCGGTGTGTTCGCGGCATCCGCCCTGCTCATCGGCCTGTCGGCGATGCCGGCATCAGCGCACAACTACGTCGTCGGGTCGTCGCCCGAGCAGGGCGCGGTCGTCACGACGCAGCCGGGGTTCGTGTCGCTCACGACCAACGACGCTCTCATCGAGGGCGGCGTGACGGTCATGGAGGTCACCGGGCCCGACGGCCTGTACTACGGTGACGGCTGCGCGACGATCGACGGACCGACGGTGTCGATGGACGCCGAGCTCGGCGCGGCCGGCGAGTACACGGTCGCGTGGCAGGTCGTCTCGACCGATGGACACCCGATCTCGGATGAGTTCACGTTCGACTGGCAGCCGGCAGAGGGCGAGACTCTCGCCGAGGGCGTCGAGTCGGCGCCGACGTGCGCCGACGGCACCGACCCGCAAGCCGGAGACGCCGCCGAGGCCGAGGGCGAGACCGACGCGCCCGCAGCGGACGCCGGCATCGACTCGGGTGTGCTGTGGATCGGTGGTGCGGTGCTGTTCGCCGCGCTCGCCGCTCTCATCACCTGGCTGCTCGTCCGCCGCCGCCCGTAATACCAGCATCACCCGACACCCCACCCGCGAGTTGCTCGGCAGCTCGCGGGTGGGGTGTCGTGCGTCAGCAGCGGGTCAGCTTCTCCACCGCGGGGCTGAGTGCGCCCGGCCCGCCGATGAGGAACACGTCGCGCGTCGATCCCGTCGCGAGCGCTCCGCGCACCGACTGCGGAACGCACGTCGGCAGTACCACGTAGAGCGGCGACTTCGAGGCTGCGGCGACGGCGGCTCCCGCGAGGGCGTCAGCGAAACCGGTGCCGGTCGCGAAGTACACGCGCGGCACCGAGCCGGGGAAGTCGACGGCGTTGATGCGTGCGCTCGTCGCGTACCGGTCGGCGCCCTCGAGACGCTGCACGGCGTAGCCGCGGCCCGTGAGGTCGGTCTCGATCCGCTTCGACACGGCACCCGTGCCGCCGACGATCGAGATCTTCGACGGTGCGAGCTCCGCGAGCAGGGTGCGGGTCGGGCCGTCGAGGGCGGCGGCTCCGTTCACGAGCACGACGGGGGCGGCGCGACCGCCGGCGGATGCCGCGGCGGAGAGCGCATCGGGGAAGTTGGCGCCCGTCGCGACGTAGGCCTTGTCGACCGCGCGGGAGCCGAACGCGTAGTCCACGAGCTGACGGCCGGTGTCGTAACGGTCGGTGCCGGCGATGCGCTTGACCGAGCGCGGGCCGCCGAGCGCCGCGAGAGTCTGCTTCACGCTCTTCTCGACGGCCGCCGAGACCGCGCCCGAACCTCCGACGATGACGACCTTCGAGGGCTTCAGGCGCTCGATCTCGGCACGGATGACGGGGGTGAGGCGATTCGACTCGGTGAGCAGCAGGGGCCCGCCCTCGACCGCTGCAGCGGGTGCGGCCGCGAGCGCGTCGGGGTAGTTGGTGCCCGTGGCGAGGTAGACGACGGGCGCCGTGCTCGGGAAGCCGTGCTTCGAGATCGTGACCGCGGTCGCGTACCGGTCGGCACCTGCGAGGCGCTGCGTCTTCGCGACGAGACCCGAGAGCGTGACCGCGACCGAGGCCGTCGCGCCCGTCGACTTCACGTCGATGCGGATGCCGGGGGAGGGCACGATGCGCTCGCCCGCGGCGACGAAGAACCGACGGCTCGACTCATCGGTGCCGCGGGTGCGGAGCGCGAGGGACGTGGCGTTCGACTGCCCAGACGGCGTCGCAGCGGGGATGCGCAGCACGCGCACGCCGGTGCCGAACTCGGGGAGGGAGACGTAGTTGTTCACGGTGCGGTAGAACGACGTCGCGTCTCGTCCGGTGCCCGATCGGTACTCGACGTAGTACGCCGCTCCCGTCAGCGGGTCGAACACCTGCAGGCCTCGCGTGCCCGCGGTGGCCGAGGCCGCTTCGAGGTTCACGGTCGTCGTGACCGGGCCCGTCGCTCCCGCGGGGAAGCCGATCCGCTGCAGACCACGCCCGGGAGCGAGTGTGCCGAGGGTCGTGCGGTGCGTCACGTTGAGTGCCGCGGGGACCTCGGTCGAGGTCAGGATGCCGCCGCCCCCATCGGTGATGTAGAAGCCGTATCCCATGACGTCGTAGAGGTCGCCGTACTCGGTCGGGGTGCAGACGGCGGGGTCGTCGACGGCCGACGAGGTGCGGCAGTCCTGCGAGTTCGAGTGGTCGAGGCCGATGTTGTGGCCGAACTCGTGCAGGGTCACCTGGCGGTCGATGCCGGGCTGCACGCTCGCCCACATGACGCCGCCCGCGTGGATGTTCTGGGTGAACGAACCGAGTCCGCTTCCGCCGCCGCCGCAGCCGGTGTCGATCACGAGAAGGTGCGTCGGCGTCGATCCGCCCGTCGGGTACGACATGAAGTCGCGGCCGAAGAGGGCCGCACCGCGCTGCCACGAGTCGAGGGCGTCGCACGACGATGCCATGCGCTTGACCGACGTCGTGCGCGAGATCGACGAGATCTGGCCCGCGGTCTCGGCGACCCAGAACTCCTGCAGGTTCGCGACGATGCGGTTCACGTCCGAGTCGCTCACCGTCTGACCGCCCGTGGCGACGACGACGTCGAGTCGGTGGGCGCGCGGCGCGACGAGCGCCTGAGCCTCGAACTCGGATGCCGGGTCGATGGGTGCCGGGGCGCCGTCGAGGCCGGGGCCCGGCTCGAGAGTCGCCGACTCGACCGCGAATGCGACGTCGAGAGGCAGGGCGGTGTCGATGGTCGTCGTGCCCTCGATCGAGTCGGGCGTCATGAGGGCGTCGAGTTCGACTCCCTCGACGGTGGCAGCGACCTCGTCGGGCACCGCGACGACGCCCTCGAAGCGGTCGCCCGTGCTCGAGTCGGCGAGGGTGTCGCCTTCGATCGCGAGGACGCGGCCGTCGTCGAGCACGAGCGAGTAGTCGTAGGAGTGCTCGGCGGGAGTGTCGAGTGCGGCGAGCGCGTCATCCGCTGAGACGACGGCGTGCGGAGTCTCGACGGGCAGCACGAGGAGCTGGCCGGAGACGGCGAGGCTCGCCTCGCTCGCTCCGGAGTCGACCTCTTCGGCGGCGACGGCCGAACCTCCGACGAGGGCGATCACGACGGCGAGGGCCGGCCCGAGCGCAAGCGATTTCACAAGTCTGGACACGGGGTTTCCCTTCGGCGCGGGCTTCGACCGATTCGTTGCCACAGCGGACTGTACCGCGATCGGTGTTCGTTCGGCCATCATCCCCGTTCGAGTGCCGGTGGCGTCGGGGTCGCGAGCCGGCGTTGCGGCCCCGATGGGCGCGAATCCATGTGTAAGAAATTCAAGTTACAGCTATAATCAACGCATGTCCGATCTGATCCGCTCCGCACGTCGACGCGCTGGCCTCACGGGCACTGAGCTCGCTGACCGCCTCGGTGTGAGCGTCGCTGCCGTCTCTCAGATGGAGAGGTCGGAGCGCGACGGTCGCATTCAGATTCACACCCTCGAGCGAGCGCTCGATGCCATGGGCGAGCGACTGCAGCTCGCCGCCAAACCGCAGTCGCCACTCGACGCCTACGCACCAGAATCCGTCACGAGAGAGTTGAACAAGGCGCTTGATAGCAGAGACACCGCGTTCGCTCTGCGGCTGCTCACGCGAGCGGCATCGGTCGTTCGGGAGAATGCGCAGAGCTTCGAGCAGGCCGAATTGGAGTATCGACCCTCCGAGCTTGCTGACCGACGATGGGAACAACTCTTCCGGGCGCTCTACGGTGATGCGCTTCCGGCGGAGCGTCGGCCGACGTGGGCCCTCCCCGAGAGACTTGATCGCCGCTGGTATGTATCCCAGTTCGAGCCATTGCGTGAGAGGGCGAAGGAGTCCACGCCCCAACGCCTCCGCGAGCTCAATATCTTCATCGATGAGCGATCGCTGACGCGAGCATGAAGCCCTTCAGGATCGAACTCGATCCCGAACAGACGCGCTGGCTGCTCGATGAATTGAGCCGCCGGCTCACAGCGCGAGGGGTGAGCGGAACGATTCGCGTAGCGGGTGGAGCTGCGATGGCGCTCAACTTTCCGGACGACCCCGAGGTCCGGGTCACGAGCGACATTGACGCCGTGTATGAGCCGAAACCTGAGATCGACGAGCTGATCGCCGAGATGGCCACCGAGTTCGGCTTGCCACCACGGTGGTTGAACTCTTCGGGCGCAGCCTGGTTGCGCGTCGATCCGCCATCCGCCGATGCGGCCGTAGCTATATCGATTGCCACTCCGTTGCAGCTCATCGCCATGAAGCTGGCTGCGTCCCGAGAGCAAGACCTTGCAGACCTGAAGATTCTTGCGCGCCACCTCGACATCACAGACCCGGATGAACTCGTCGACATTGCCTACCGCGAGTACGGGGAGGATTCCGTCGAGCTCGCCGATGGCCGCGATTCGTACCGAGTGATCGCCCGGGCGATTCTTGCGCAATGACGTCAGTGGGGCGAAGAAGCCGCTCGCTGTCGGGATTCGATGATCTCCGGCGCTGCTCAGTTCCTAGAAAGGGTCAAGTCCTGCCGCGAACCCCCCCTGTCAGCCGTGCTCGTTAGGATCGACGGATGACAGGGAACCCCGGCGCCGACGATTTCGACGACATCGCGTGGAACCTCGACGAGTTCGCTCCGCCGCCCGATCCGTATGACGCTCCGCCGCCGCCGTACGATGCGCCTCCGTTCGATGACGGGGCCGACTTCCGTGCGGCGTCGCCCGCGTCATCCGCTGCTCCCATGACAGCGGTCCGCGCTGCCGCACCCCCGCGCTTCACCGATGCCCGCGAGGCCCTGCACACCGTCTTCGGCTACGACGCGTTCCGCGGCGAGCAGCAGCAGATCATCGAGCAGGTCGTGGGCGGCGGCGACGCCGTCGTGCTCATGCCGACCGGTGGCGGTAAGAGTCTCTGCTACCAGATCCCCTCCCTCCTCCGCGAGGGCACGGGCGTCGTCGTATCGCCCCTCATCGCCCTCATGCACGACCAGGTTCAGGCCCTCCGCGCCGTGGGTGTGCGCGCCGAGTTCCTCAACTCGACGCAGCAGGCCGACGAGCGTGCCGAGGTTGAGCGCGCGTACCTCGCGGGCGAGATCGACCTGCTCTACGTCGCCCCCGAGCGTCTCAGCAACGAGGCGACCAAGCGCTTCCTTGAGCGCGGCACCATCGCGCTCTTCGCCATCGACGAGGCGCACTGCGTGTCGCAGTGGGGTCACGACTTCCGCCCCGACTACCTCGCGCTCTCCGAGCTCGCCGAACGCTGGCCCGACGTGCCGCGCATCGCGCTCACGGCGACGGCGACCGAGGCGACGCACCGCGAACTCACCGAGCGGCTGAGCCTCTGCGAGGCCCGCCACTTCGTGTCGAGCTTCGACCGACCGAACATCCAGTACCGCATCGTCTCGAAGAACGATCCGCGGCGCCAACTGCTCGACTTCATCCGCACCGAGCACCCGGGCGAGGCGGGCATCGTCTACGCGCTCTCCCGCGCGTCGACCGAGAAGATCGCCGACTTCCTCTCCCAGAACGGATGCCGCGCGCTGCCGTATCACGCCGGACTCGACGCCCGCGTGCGCGCCGAGACGCAGTCGCGATTCCTCCGCGAGGAGGGCATCATCGTCGTCGCGACGATCGCGTTCGGCATGGGCATCGACAAGCCCGATGTGCGCTTCGTCGCGCACGTCGACCTGCCGAAGTCGGTCGAGGGCTACTACCAAGAGACCGGTCGCGCCGGCCGCGACGGCGCACCGTCGACGACGTGGCTCGCCTACGGCCTTCAAGACGTCGTGCAGCAACGCCGCATGATCGACGAGTCGCCGGGCGACCTCGCCCACCGGCGCCGCATGCAGCAGCACCTCGACGCGATGCTCGCGCTCTGCGAGACGGTGCAGTGCCGTCGCCAGAACCTGCTCGCCTACTTCGGGCAGTCGAGCGAGCCGTGCGGCAACTGCGACACGTGCATCACTCCGCCCGCCGCGTGGGACGGCACGGTGCCCGCGCAGAAGTTCCTCTCGACGATCGTGCGGCTGCAGCGCGAGCGCGGCCAGCGCTACGGCGCCGGTCACCTCATCGACATCGTGCGCGGCAAGCGCACGCCGCGCGTCGACCAGTACGGTCACGACACCCTCGCGACGTGGGGCATCGGCGACGACCTCTCCGAACAGCAGTGGCGGGGCGTCGTGCGCCAGCTCCTCGCGCAGGGGCTGCTCGCCTCGGTCGGCGAGTACGGAACGCTCGAGCTCACCGACGCCTCGGCCGAGGTGCTCGCGGGCCGCCGTGCCGTCCAGCTCCGCACCGAACCCGAGCGGGCGTCGCGCCCATCGCGTCGTGCGCCGAAGGCCGGCGAGACCGAGCTCGACGGGCCCGGCGAAGAGCTGTTCCAGGCGCTCCGCGCGTGGCGCGCCGGCGAGGCGAAGGAGCAGGGCGTTCCCGCGTACATCGTCTTCGGCGATGCGACGCTTCGCGCGGTCGCCGCCGAACGACCGGCCTCGCTCGAGGCGCTCGACGGCATCACGGGAATCGGCCAGAAGAAGCGCGACGTCTACGGCGAGGCGCTCGTCAGGGTCGTCGCCGAGAACTGACGCCCGCCCGGGTCATCCGCCGTCGGTCGAACGCTGACGGATGACGCGAGCTCGCGGCATCCGTCGGCTCAGGCGAGCACCTGCTCGAAGTAGGCCGACAGCTCGGCCGCGACGTCGACGGCGTCGGGGTCGTAGAGCCACTGGATCTGCAGGCCGTCCCACAGGGCGACGAGCCAGACGCCCTCGTGCTCCGGGTCGCGCCCGGGCGCGAGGTGGCCGGCCGCGGCGAGCTGCCGGAAGAGGCCGACGAAGTGGGCGCGCACGAGCTCGTAGCGGTGCCGGAAGTACTCGTGCGCCGGGTGGCTCGGTGTCGCCGCCTCGCACGAGAGCACGACGTAGAACTCGATGAGTCCGGGGAACTCGCGGGCGCTCCGCCGTGCCTCGGCGATGATGAGTCCCACGCGTTCGAGAGGATCGGAGCCGTCGTCGAGGGGCACCGAGCTGACCTCGGCGTCGCGCGCTTCGAGCACGGCGATGAGCAGGTCGTCCTTCGATGAGAAGTGGTGCAGCAGCGTCGACTTCGGCACGCCCGCCTGCTCGCCGATCTCGCGGAGGCTCGTCGCGTGGAATCCGCCGCGCGCGAAGAGGGCCGTCGCCGCCGCGACGATCGTGCGACGGTTCTCGCGGCCCGGACGGTAGCCCGCGGCCTCGGCGTCGACCGGCACGGGGGGCAGCGGCGGAGCGGTGGCGACGGCATCGACGGCAGGGAGTCGATCGCCCCGCAACTGTGCGGCGTGCCGTGCGAGGTGGGTCGCGGGGTCGATCGCACCGCCCGTGTAGAGACTCAGCAACTGCAGGCCGTCCCACGCGGCGGCGAGGCGGATGGACTCGCCGCGGGGGTCGGTGACGCCCGGCAGCCGGCCGGCGTCGCGCCCCGCCTCGATGCGCTCGGCCGACAGGGCGAGGAGCCGCCGGTAGCGGTCGCGGAACGCGGCGTGGGTGGGATGACCGGCGACCGTCGCCTCGCCCGCGAGGGTCATGAACAGTTCGAGGTAGCCGGGCGTCGTCTGGTTGCGACGGGCGACCTGCACGATGTCCTCGAGGGGCACCGCATCGTCGGCGACGGTCTCGATCTCGGCCTCGTTGGGGGCCTCGAGCGCAGCCACGATCTCGGCGAGGATCTCGTCCTTCGACGCGAAGTGCCGGAGGAGCCCGGGGTGGGAGAGGCCCGACCGAGCGGCGATGTCGCGGAGGGACACGGCTCGGAAGCCGTCGCTGATGAACAGCTCGCGAGCGGCCTCGACGATCTGTGCGCGGCGCGCGAGCCCGTTCGCGTAGCGCGTCGGCGTGGCGGTATCGGTCATCTCTCCTCCTCTCATCGGCTCTGACTCGAGGCTACCGGCGCTGGCCTCGCAGCAATGTTACCAATCGGTCGGGATTGAGTTATGCTGCTGCTCGGGTCGATAGACCCCGGTCTCCGCGGAAGGACACACCCCATGACAGAGTCGTCGACACCGGCAGCCGGCCTCGGCGCGCAGTCCGCTGCGCTCCTCGCCGAGAGCACCCAGGAGGGCACACCGGGCGGGCGCGAACCCCGTTCGTACATGCCGGCTCTCGGCATCGTGAACTTCGGCGTCTGGATCGCCCTGCTCACGCCCGTCATGGTGTCGATGGCCTTCAAGCTCCAGCGCATCACCGAGACGCAGGAGGAGGCGACGGCCGCCCTTGGCCTCGTGCTCGGTGTCGGCGCGCTCTTCGCCCTCGTCGCGAACCCGCTCGTCGGCCGGCTCTCCGACCGCACCACCTCGCGCTTCGGCCGCCGCCGTCCGTGGATCCTCGGCGGCGTCATCGTCGGCTTCCTCTCGCTCACCCTCGTCGGCGTCGCCTCGTCGGTGTGGCTCGTGCTCATCGGATGGTGCTTCGCACAGGCATCCCTCAACGCCGTGCTCGCCGCCGCCAACGCGACCCTGCCCGACCAGGTCGCCCCCGCGCGTCGCGGCAAGGTTTCGGGCGTCGTGGGCATCACGACCCCGCTCGCGATCCTCGCCGGCAGCTTCCTCATCAACTACATCGGCGACGACGTCACGCGATTCGTCGCTCCCGCCCTCGTCGCGCTGCTCTTCGGCATCGTCTTCGTCGTCGTGCTGAAGGACCGCGTGCTCACCGAGAAGCCCGCGACGCGCTTCACCCTCGGCCAGTTCTTCGGATCGTTCGTCTTCAACCCCGTCAAGCACCCCGACTTCGGGTGGACGTGGCTCACGAAGTTCCTCGTCATGTTCGGCTACGCCGGCATCGCGACGTTCCTGCCGTTCTACCTCGGTGAGCGCTTCGGCCTCGACGAGCAGGAGACCATCGGCATCATCCTGCTCGCAAACCTCGCGTCGACCGCGATGATGGCGATCTCGAGCCCCATCGGCGGCATCCTCTCCGACCGGTTCGGCAAGCGCCGCCCGTTCGTGACCGCCGCCGGCCTCATCATGGTCATCGGCCTCCTGCTGCTCGCCTTCGCACCGACCGTGCCGCTCGTCGTTCTCGCCCAGGGCATCATCGGCCTCGGTGCCGGAGCCTTCCTCTCGGTCGACCTCGCCCTCGCGACGCAGGTGCTGCCGAACCCCGCCGACACGGCGAAGGACCTCGGCGTGCTCAACATCGCCAACGCACTGCCCCAGTCGATCGCCCCCGCGATGGCACCCGGCATCATCGCGCTCGGCGCGACGACCGCCCTCGGCGGTTACACCACCTGGTACCTCTTCGGCGCGCTCGTCTCGCTCGCCGGCGCCGTGCTCGTCTACCGCATCAAGGGAGTGAAGTAATGACCGAGATCGATCCCACCTTCCGCGACGCGTCGCTGCCCATCGCCGACCGCGTCGAGAACCTCGTCGGTCAGATGACCCTCGACGAGAAGGCCGGCCAGTTCTTCCAGACGATGATCACGATCGGCGACGGCGGCGCGCTCGCCGAGGCGAACCCGGCGTTCAGCCTGCCGTCGACGGCCGACTACGTGCTCGATCGACGGATGACGCACTTCAACGTGCTCGGCGGGGCCGACCCCAAGACGATGGCCGAGTGGCACAACCGGCTGCAGGAGCTCGCGGCGTCGACCCGCCTCGGCATCCCCGTGTCGCTCTCGACCGACCCGCGGCACTCGTTCAACAACAACCCGGGCGCCTCGATCGAGGCCGGTTCGTTCTCGGAGTGGCCCGAGGCGATCGGTCTCGCCGCGATCGGCGACGAAGAGACGGTCGAGCGCTTTGGCGACATCGCTCGTCGTGAGTACACGGCCGTGGGCCTGCGTGTCGCCCTGCACCCGCAGGTCGACCTCGCGACCGAGCCGCGCTGGTCGCGCCAGGTGGCGACGTTCGGCGAAGACGCCGACCTCTCGGGTCGACTCGGAGCGGCGTACATCCGCGGCTTCCAGGGTGCCGAACTCGGCCCCGACTCCGTCTCGACGATGACGAAGCACTTCCCCGGCGGCGGACCGCAGAAGGACGGCGAGGACCCGCACTTCTCCTACGGCCGCGAACAGGTCTACCCCGGCGACCAGTTCGAGCTCCACCTCAAGCCGTTCGAGGCCGCGTTCGCCGCGGGCACGAGCCAGATCATGCCCTACTACGGCATGCCCGTCGGCACCGACTACGAAGAGGTCGGTTTCGGCTTCAATAAGCAGGTCATCACGGGGCTCCTGCGTGAGCGCTACGGCTTCGACGGCATCGTCTGCACCGACTGGGGGCTCATCACCGACCACGTCATCCTCGGCGATCTGCACCCGGCGCGCGCGTGGGGTATCGAAGAGCTCTCGCCGCGTGAGCGCATGAAGAAGGCGCTCGACGCCGGTGTCGACCAGTTCGGCGGCGAAGCATGCCCCGAGATCCTCATCGACCTCGTGCGCTCGGGCGACGTGCCCGAGGAGCGCCTCGACGTCTCGCTGCGGCGCCTCCTCCGCGAGAAGTTCGTGCTCGGACTCTTCGATGCGCCCTTCGTCGACGTCGATCACGCCGTCGTGACGGTCGGCTCCGACGAGTTCCGCGCCGCTGGTGAAGACGCGCAGCGCGCGGCGATGACGGTGCTCTCGAACGACGACGCCGTGCTGCCGCTTCGCCGGGGCCTCCGTCTCTATGTCGAGGGCCTCGACGCGAGCATCGTCGCCGAGTACGGCACCGTCGTCGATTCGCCGGACGAAGCGGATGTCGCGATCCTCCGAATCTCGGCTCCCTTCGACGTTCGCGCGACGGCGTTCGAGAACTTCTTCCACGCGGGCGCGCTCGACTTCCCCGACGAGGTGCGCGAGCACGTGGCATCCGTCGCCGCCGTCGTTCCCACGGTCGTCGACGTCTATCTCGACCGCCCCGCGATCCTCGAGCCGATCGTCGCGAGTGCCGCAGCGGTCGTCGCCGACTTCGGCGCGAACGCGCGGGCGCTCTTCGACGTGCTCACGGGCGAGTCGGCGTGGCGAGGGTCGCTGCCGTTCGAGATCCCGCGGAGCACCGCAGCCGTCGAGGCGAGCCGCCCCGACGTGCCGTTCGACACGGCCGACCCGCTCTTCCGTTTCGGTCACGGTCTGCGCCTCTGACGCGGTGCGGTGGGCGGATGACGCTTGTCTGAGTCATCACGCCCATCGCTGCCCTCGCCCTGCCCGAACTCGTCGAGCTGCTCTGCCCTCTGCTCTCTCCCTCTCCGATGGCCGAAAGGTCAATCCGCGGGGGTACTCCGCCCGCCTCACCCCGGCGTATTGACCTCTCGCCCCGCCATCTGGATGCCGAAAGGTCAATCTGTCGCGGTTCCCCACGCGATGCACCCCGGTGGATTGACCTTTCGGCCGAAGGCGGGGGCGCGTGGGTGCGCAGAGCGAGTACGCGTGGGTGCGCAGAGGGCGCGCGAGAGCGCGCGGGCGACGGATGACGCTTGTCTGAGTCATCACGCCCATCGGCGGCATCCTTGTGGGGTTCTCACAACGCGCCGCGACCCGTCTCGGCCGGTTTTTGTAGGGCCACGACGCACTGTTTCGCCGTGTGAGACGGTCGTCCTACCGTGGAGCCAGATCCCTGATTGGCTCGCGAAGGAAGACCGACGATGGTAGACACCCACGCACGCCCCGCCCTGCAGAACGACTCGATGCCGCACGACTACGCGACGCTGCACGACGCGACCGAGAGCCCGAGCGACCTCGGCGCCGAGGTCGCCTCGAACGTTCCCGTCACGAAGTCCGCGAAGCGCAAGAACACCGCCGACGAGATCGCCGCAGCCTCCGTCGACGAGGGAGAGCACCCCGTCGTCGACGTCGAGGCGCTCGGCCGACAGCTGCTCGGCACGTGGGCCGATGTGCGCCTCGGTGCCCGCGAGCTCGCCGCCGACCCCGACATGCAGCGCATCGACGGACTCTCGATGAACGAGCACCGCGCCCGCGTCTTCGGTCAGCTGAAGCTCCTCGTCGAGAACGGCCAGGTGCTCCGCGCCTTCCCGCGCCGACTCGGCGGTCTCGACGACCACGGCGGCAACATCGCCGCGTTCGAGGAGCTCGTCACGGCCGACCCGAGCCTGCAGATCAAGTCGGGCGTGCAGTGGGGGCTCTTCGCCGCCGCCATTCTGCACCTCGGCACCGAGTACCACCACGACACCTTCCTTCCGGGCGCGATGAGCCTCGAGGTTCCCGGCGCGTTCGCGATGACCGAGACGGGGCACGGCTCCGACGTCGCCTCGATCGGCACGACGGCGACGTACGACGAGAAGAAGAAGCAGTTCGTCATCAACACGCCGTTCCGCGGAGCGTGGAAGGACTACCTCGGCAACGCCGCCGTGCACGGCACGGCCGCCGTCGTCTTCGCGCAGCTCATCACGAAGGGCGTGAACCACGGCGTGCACGCCTTCTACGTGCCGATCCGCGGGGCGAAGGGCCAGTTCTTGCGCGGCATCGGCGGTGAGGATGACGGTCTGAAGGGCGGCCTCAACGGAATCGACAACGGGCGCCTGCACTTCTCGAACGTGCGCGTACCGCGGGCGAACCTCCTCGACCGCTATGGCAGCGTCGCCGAGGACGGCACGTACTCGAGCCCCATCGCGAGCCCGGGTCGACGCTTCTTCACGATGCTCGGCACCCTCGTGCAGGGTCGCGTCTCGCTCGATGGAGCCGCCACTGCGGCATCCGCTCTCGCACTGAAGATCGCGATCACGTACGGCACCCAGCGTCGCCAGTTCACGGCGGGCAGCGACACCGACGAAGAGGTACTGCTCGACTACCAGCGGCACCAGCGCCGCCTGCTGCCGCGCCTCGCGACGACGTACGCGCAGACGTTCGCGCACGACGAGTTCCTCGTGAAGTTCGACGCCGTGTTCAGCGGCAAGGCCGACACCGACGACGACCGCGAAGACCTCGAGACGTTCGCCGCGGCGCTCAAGTCGCTCTCGACGTGGCACGCCCTCGACACTCTGCAGGAGGCGCGTGAGGCGTGCGGCGGCGCGGGCTTCCTCGCCGAGAACCGCCTCGTCGGCCTGCGTCAGGATCTCGACGTCTACGTGACCTTCGAGGGCGACAACAACGTGCTGCTGCAGCTCGTCGCGAAGCGACTGCTCGGCGACTACGCCAAGAAGTTCCGCGGTGCCGATGCCTCGACGCTCGCGCGATTCGCCGTCGCCCACCTCGCCGAGAAGGCCTACCACGGCTCGGGCCTCCGCCGCCTCGCGCAGAACGTCGCCGACCTCGGCTCGACGGCCCGTTCGGTGACCGAGCTCCGCACGCCCGAGGCGCAGCACGAACTGCTCGCCGACCGCGTCGAGACGATGATCGCGGGTATCGCCGGGCGCCTCCGCGACGCGAAGTCGCTCTCGAAGGCGGATGCCGCGGCGCTCTTCAACCAGAACCAGAACGAGCTCATCGAGGCGGCCCGCGCGCACGCCGAACTGCTGCAGTGGGAGGCGTTCACGCGCGGCGTCGAAGCGGCGCCCGATGCCGGTACGCGCCAGGTGCTCACGTGGCTGCGCGACCTCTTCGGGCTCGGCCTCATCGAGAAGCACCTCGCGTGGTACCTCATCTCGGGCCGGCTCTCGCCGCAGCGCGCCCAGGCCGTGACGGCCTACATCGACCGCCTCATCGCGCGGCTCCGCCCCTATGCGCTCGACCTCGTCGACGCGTTCGGATACGACGAGCGGCACATCCGGGCGTCGATCGCGTCGGGTGCCGAGAAGGAGCGTCAGGACGAGGCGCGGGCGCACTACGCGGCCCAGCGCGAGGCGGGCACTCTGCCGACCCCGGAGAAGAAGGCGCGCTGATATCTCCCAGGCGACCGTGAGCGAGAATAGAAGCATGCGCCGCGCCATCCGAATCGTCATCGCCGTCGTTTCCGTCCTCGCGCTCGTCGCCGTCGGGTTCCTCGTGTGGGCGAACATCGTCTTCGCGGGCGATCGCGAGGCGGCGCTCGAGGTGTGGCGGGATGACGCGGTCACGGTCACATCGACCCACGCCTCGATCGTGATGACGCCGACCGACGAGGCGACGGGACTCGGCCTCGTCTTCATCCCCGGAGCGAAGGTCGACCCGTACGCCTACATGCGGAACTTCCGCGACGCGGTCGCCGACGAAGGCCTCACGGTCGTCATCACGAAGCCGACGCTCAACCTCGCGTTCTTCGATACGCGCCCGCTGCACGACTTCACCGACCCGGTGCCGAGCGTCACGTCGTGGATGGTCGGCGGGCACTCGCTCGGCGGCGTGCGCGCGTGCCAGCTCGTCGATGCGGTCTCGGCGCCGCCCGTCGACGGCCTCGTGCTGTTCGGCAGCTACTGCGCGAACGACATTTCCGAGAGCGGCATCCCCGTGCTGAGCATCTCGGGACCGAACGACGGACTCTCGACGCCCGAGAAGATCGAGGCGGCGCGGTCCCTGCTGCCCGCCGATGCGTTCATGGTCGAGCTCGACGGCGCGAACCACGCCGACTTCGGCGACTACGGCCCGCAGCCGGGCGACGGTGTCTCGACGATGCCGCGCGACGAGGTGCGCGACGGCATCACGGCCGCGCTCGCCACGATCGTGCAGTTCGCGGGCTGATCCGGGCCGCGTCGCGGGAGCGGCCCGTCAGTGGCCGCGGGTCGATGGCCGCGGGTCGATCGCGGCGGGTCGATCGCGGCGGGTCGATCGCGGCGGGTCAGGATGCCGGCGGCTTGAGGATCGCGCCCGAGGCGAGACCGACGGCGATGCCGGCGAAGATCCACGGCCAGAATCCGGTGATCAGTGCGATGACGACGCCCATTACGAGACCCATGATGATCCCGAGGATGATCTGCTTGCGACGGGCGGTGGGGGAGGGCTGATCGGCCATCCCCTCAGCCTAATCTCCCCGCACACCCCCCCCTGTCTCGGCGTCACGAACTGTACGTTCAGGACTCCTGAACGTACATTTCGTGACGCCGAGACGGAGGGGGCGCGACGGGAGGGCGGGAGAGGGCGGGGCTAGAGGAGGCCGAGGGTACGGACGGCCTCGCGCTCCTCGACGAGCTCGGCGACGGATGCCGCGATGCGGGGCGCCGCGAAGTCGTCGAGGTCGAGGTCACGCACGATCTGCCACGCGCCGTCGACCGATCTCGCGGGGAACGACGAGACGAGACCCGCGGGCACGTCGTACGAGCCGTCCGACGGCAGCGCGACCGAGGTCCAGCCGTTCTGCGTGCCGTGCACCCAGTCGCGCACGTGATCGATCGCGGCGTTGGCCGCGGAGGCGACCGACGACGAGCCGCGCACCTCGATGATCTCGGCTCCGCGCTTCGCGACGCGCGGGATGAACTCGTCGGCGAGCCACGCCCGCGCGGCGACCTCGCCGCCGAAACGCTCGGCCAGCAGCTCGGGCACACCGCGCCCGCCGACCGTCGCGTGCGCGACATCGGGGAACTGCGTCGCCGAGTGGTTGCCCCAGATCGTGACGTCGCGCACCTCCGACGCGGGCACGCCGAGCAGAGTCGAGAGCTGACCGACGGCACGGTTGTGGTCGAGGCGCGTGAGCGCGGTGAAGCGTTCCGAGGGGATGTCGGGGGCGTGCGCCGCAGCGATCAAGGCGTTCGTGTTGGCGGGGTTGCCGACGACCACGATGCGCACGTCATCGGCCGCTCCGGCATTGAGTGCCTGACCCTGCGGCCCGAAGATGCCGCCGTTCGCGGCGAGGAGGTCGCCGCGTTCCATGCCCGCCGTGCGAGGGCGAGACCCGACGAGGAACGCGATGTTGGTTCCGTCGAACGCGACGCCCGCGTCATCCGTCACGTCGACCGATTCGAGCAGACCGAACGCGCCGTCCTGCAGTTCGAGTGCCGCGCCCTCGGCGCCGCGGAGCCCCTGCGGGATCTCGAGCAGCTTCAACCGGACGCGCTCGTCGGGACCGAGCAGGTCGCCCGCGGCGATGCGGAAGAGGAGGGCGTAGCCGATCTGTCCGCCGGCACCGGTGATCGTGATGGTCGTCGTCATGCGGAGAGCCTACGCCGCTTCGCGACCCGCGAGCGTGGCGCCCGTCTGCACCGGGCTGCCGGACGTACGGTGAGGCATGCGAGACATGTATCCCGAGATCGAGCCGTCCGAGACGGGCATGCTCGACGTCGGCGACGGACAGCACATCTACTGGGAGATCTCGGGCAACCTCACGGGTAAACCCGTCGTCTTCCTGCATGGCGGGCCCGGTGGCGGCACGAGCCCCGCCCACCGACGGCTGTTCGATCCCGAGAAGTACCGCATCGTGCTCTTCGACCAGCGCGGGTGCGGTCTCAGCATTCCGCACGCGAGCGCTCCCGAAGCCGATCTCTCGGTGAACACGACGTGGCACCTCGTGCGCGACATCGAGAAGCTGCGCGAGCACCTCCGGGTCGATCGCTGGCAGGTCTTCGGCGGATCGTGGGGTTCGACGCTCGCGCTCGCGTACGCCGAGACGCACCCCGACCGGGTCACCGAACTCGTGCTGCGCGGCATCTTCACCCTGCGACCCGTCGAGCTCGAGTGGTTCTACGAGGGAGGTGCGTCGGTGCTCTTCCCCGACCTGTGGGAGCAGTTCGTCGCTGCGGCGCCGCACGGTTCGCCCGGCCGCTACATCGCCGAGTTCGGCCGCCTGCTCGACGACCCCGACCCGGCCGTCCACGGCCCCGCGGCCATCGCGTGGTCGCGCTGGGAGTCGTCGACCATCACGCTCCTGCCGCAGGCCGACACGATCGCGCGCTTCACCGAGCCCGAGTACGCGACGGCGTTCGCGCGTATCGAGAACCACTACTTCCGCCACGGCGGCTGGTTCACCGAGGAGCAGCTGATCCGCGAGTCGTCGAAGCTCGCCGGCATCCCCGCCGTGATCGTCCAGGGGCGCTACGACATCTGCACGCCTGTCATGACGGCGTGGGACCTGCACCGCGCGTGGCCCGAGGCGACGCTCACGATCGTCGACGATGCGGGTCACGCGTTCGACGAGCCCGGCATCCTCGCCGAACTGCTCGCGGCGACCGACCGATTCGCCGAGACGCCGCGCGACGCGGGCGAGTAGCGTGTCGGCATGACGTTCAACCCGAACGCGGACATCTCCGGCGGCAAGGCCTCGAAGCGCGGCCGCACGACGGGCCTCGCGATCGGCGGTGGCGGTCTCGGCGTACTCGCCCTCGTGCTGCTCTCGCAGTTCCTCGGCGTCGACCTCACGGGTCTCGTCGGAGGCCAGCCGCAGCAGCAGGTCGAGGAGCAGTCGCTCGAACGCTGCCAGACCGGCGCCGACGCGAACGCCGACATCGAGTGCCGCATGAAGGGCGCGTCGGCGTCGCTCGACGACTACTGGTCGCGCGCGCTCGAGGGCTACACCTCGCCGACCGACCTCGTGATGTTCGACGACGCCACCGCGACCGGCTGCGGCAATGCGACCTCGGCGACGGGCCCGTTCTACTGCCCGACCGACCAGACGATCTACCTCGACACCGACTTCTACGGCGAGCTCTCGAGTCGCTTCGGGGCGTCGGGAGGCCCGCTCGCCGAGATGTACGTCGTCGCGCACGAGTGGGGCCACCACATCCAGAACCTCCTCGGCACGCTCGAGTCGACGCGCGACGGACAGACCGGCGCCGACTCGAACGCCGTCCGCGTCGAGCTGCAGGCCGACTGCTTCGCGGGTGCGTGGGTCGCCGATGCATCGACGACGACGGATGACGCGGGCCAGGCCTTCTTCGAACCCGTGACCGAAGCGCAGATCGATGAAGCCCTCTCGGCCGCGGCAGCGGTCGGCGACGATCGCATCCAGCAGGCCAGTCAGGGCTACGTTGACCCCCACACGTTCTCGCACGGAACGAGCGAGCAGCGTCAGCGCTGGTTCATGGCCGGCTACGACGGCGGCCCGGGCTCGTGCGACACGTTCGCCGCGTCATTCCTCTGAGCCCCGCCCACTGATCGGCGACCTCAGCACGTCGCCCCATCTCCGTTCACGGACGCTGCCGTTCGGTCATCCGCCCGGCGCGTCGCGCGTGACACGCCGGGACGGACGTAATCCTGCAGCATCCGTGAACGGGTGCGGGGAGAGGAGAGCGGAGGCAGGGGAGGAGAGGGGTGCGGATGACGCAGGTTAGGGCTTCGCCGACTCGTCGAGGGGAGCGGGGGCGACGTCGGTGCCCGTCGAGAGCGGGCTGATCGGCGTCGTGCGCTGCGGGCGGTAGACGACGCGCGAGTGGAAGATGAAGCGCACGATGAACGCGAGCACGAGGGTGAGACCCTGAGCGACGACGCTCGGCATGAGGTGGAACTGCACGAGGAACGCGAGGAGCGGCAGGCGGATGAGTGCCTCGGTGCCGTTGAACGCGAACGACTGGGCGAAGCGCGTCCAGAACCTCTTGCCCTCGTTCCGCAGGTCGCGGAACACGAAGAACTCGAGCAGCAGGAAGTTGCCGATGATCGTGACGACGGCGGCGATGATCGCGGCGATGATGTAGTTCACGTCGACCGCGACGAGACCGGCCATGATCGCGAGGTTCGCGACAGCGCCGAGGGCGCCGACGACCGCGAACGCCGACATGCGGCCGAAGCGCAGGGCGAAGAGCTGCGTGAGGAAGCGGAGCCCCTGCGTGAACGTCGCCTTCGACGATCCGGCGAAGCGCTCGCCGAAGACGAACGGCTCTTCGACGACGCGCAGCGGCTGACGCGCGAGGATCTCGAGGAGGATCTTGAACCCGCGCGGGCGGAGCGCGTCGACGTCGACGGCGGCGCGGCGCACCGCGAAGAAACCGGTCATCGGGTCGGTGCAGTTGCGGAGCTTGTTGGGGAACATCGCACGCGTCGCGGCGATCGAGACCGTCGAGACGAGGCGCCGGCCCCAGCCGCTCAGCCCGCCGTCGCTGCCGCCGGGAACGTGACGCGAGGCGACGACGACGTCGGCCTCGGTCGCCTCACCGGCATCGAGCAGCGTCGGGATCATCTCGGGCGGGTGCTGCAGGTCGCCGTCCATGACGACGCACCACGTGCCCGTCGACGCATTCATGCCGGCGATCACGGCACCCGAGAGGCCGCCGACGGGGTCGTCGCGGTGCAGCAGCCGAACGGGGATGTCGCTCGTCTCCGCCGCGAGGAGCACGGCGGCGGGGGTGTCGTCGGTCGAGTCGTCGACGAAGAGGATCTCGACGCCCGCGGCGCGCTCGTCACCGACGAGAGCGGTGCCGATGCGACGAACGAGTTCGCCGACGTTCGGGCTCTCGTTAAAGGTCGGGACGATGATCGTCGCTGAGAACGTGTCGATGATCGAAACGCTAGTGAGCGGGGATGCCGGTGGCAAGCCAGGGGAGAAGAGTTCACATACTCTTCGCAGGCCGGCCGTCTCGGGCTGCGGTCACTCGCGCGCGGCCGACTCGAACTCGCGGGGGCGCTGCAGGGCGTCGAGGGCGGCGCGCAGCTTCGTGCTCGACGTGTGCATCGTGTACGGGAAGTACACGACCTCGACGCCGACGGCCGCGAACTCGCGCTCGAGACGCATGCCCCGTTCGGTGCCGCGCCAGTCGTCGCCCTTGAAGAAGACGTCGAAGTGCACGTCGTTCCACGTGGCGAGCTTGTCGGGCACGACCTCGGCCCGCGCCTCGTCGACGTAGGAGATGTGGCTGACGATCTCGAGCCGTTCCGACAACGGCACGATCGGTGCCCTGCCCTTCGTGAGCTCGAGCATCTCATCGGAGACGACGCCCGCGATGAGGTAGTCGCACGCGCTCTTCGCGTGCTTGAGGATGTTGAGGTGGCCGACGTGGAACAGATCGTAGGCGCCGGCGGCATAGCCGATCCGGCCTGTCGTTCGGGGTCGGGAAACGGGTTCGGTAAGCGTCATAGCGGGTAAGCTCGGGTTTTCTCTCACGCCGTCCGCGGGATTCGGGTTCCGCGTCGACGTTCGGGTCGGGAGATGGGGAGAGTGTAGCGCTCAGGCGTTCGGGGCGCCAGAGTCGGGGATCGGGTCAGACCGGGGCTTCACTGATGATGAATCGCGTCTTGCCTCCTACGTGGGGAATCGTGTCGACGACCTCGTGGCGCACGGGAACGGCGCCCGCGGCGTTGTCGTGGACGAGTCGGGCCGCGCGCTCGATGATCGCGAGTGCGTCGGGATCGTCGCCGGGGATGGCGCGCACGATGACCGAGTAGTCGGCCGCCTGCACGAGCTGGAACTGTCGCACGGCGCGGGGCGTCTTGCTGAAGAGCTGAGCGAGCGCCTCGCCCGCGACGACGCCGCCGCCCGGCAGCCGGAGCGCCTCGACGAGTCGGCCCGAGACGGGTGCGATGCGTGGCAGCGTCACGCCGCACGCGCACCTCCCGTTGATGGGCGTCGTGCGGTCGCCCATGCGGTAGCGGATGAGCGGGAAGACGCGATTCGTCATGTCGGTCGCGACGACCTCGCCCGTCGTTCCGGCCTCGACGGGGTGTCCGTCGTCGTCGAGCACCTCGACGGTGCGCACGTCGCTGAAGAGGTGCAGGCCGTGCTGCTCGGCGCACTCGCCCGCGAGCCACGGCATCTCCGAGGCGCGGTAGTGGTCGTAGACGGGTGCGCCGAGGCCGGCCTCGATCTCGAGTCGCTGGCTCTCGGGCAGGGGCGCCGCGGTCACGGCGATCGCGCGCGGCGGGTGCATCGCGAGACCGAGACGGCCGAGGGCGCGCGCGAGTTCGAGAGCGGCCCCGACGTAGGCGAACAGGAGGGTCGGCCGAGCACGGTTCCACTCGTCGACGAACGTGCGCACCGCGTCATCCGTCATCGAGAACGCATCGAGGTGCAGGCGCTTCGACGGCCACCACTGGCGGTCGTGCTTCACGCGCGCGTCCCCCACGAGCACGTGCCGGTAGACGTTCGCGCGGTTGTCCCACGGGTCGATGCCCCACCAGCGGAAGAGCCGCCACTCGATCGCCCGCGCGGGGAAGCGCAGGTCGCGCAGGATGCGGAGCGGCTGGCCCGTGCTGCCTCCCGTCGCCGACTGAGCACTCGACTCGGGCGTCGCCTCGGGTGTGCGGATCGTGTCGAAGTTCGCGCGCACCGTCTCCTTGTCGAGGAGGGGGAGCGCGGTGAACGCGGCGGGGTCGCGCAGGTCATCGAGGCTGAACCCGGCGTCGCCGTAGAAGTCCCGGTAGAAGGGGCTGTTCTGCATCGCGAACCGCGCGTGCGCGATCGCGCGCGACGCCCGGAGCGACTCGAGCTCGGCGGGATCGAGGTGATCGTTCCGACGGAACTCCCGCTCGAGCGCGAGGCTCGATCGGGCTCCCAGTCGGGTCTTCACTTCGAAGGCGATTCTCTTGAGGACCATGGGTGGTTCCCCCTCTCGCGCGTTCGGGGCGCGATTCAGTGTGCGACGTTCAGGTCTCGGCGACGGCGGTGTCCCGCTCGTGCGTCGAGCGCGGTGCGAAACGCATCCGCGTGGGCGGCGCCGGCGAGAGTCCACTCGCGTGCGCCGAGGTCGGGTGAGCCCGTCTCGGGCCGGGGAGCGGCGAGGGCCGCCGCGATGTCGTCGGCGCCGAGGTCGCCGTCGAAGAGGTGCACCCAGCCGGCGCCCACCTCGATCGCGAGACGCCGGTTGACGTCGTTCGCGGGCACGAGCACGGGCCGGTCGAGGGAGAGGGCGGCGAGCACCGTACCGGAGTTGTGCATGTGCCGGTACGGCAGCACGACGAGCTCGGCCTCGCCGATCGATCTCACGAGGTCGGGCTCGTCGAGGAAGGCGAGGTGCAGGGCGATCCTGTCGTCTCCCGCCGCGAGACCACGAAGGGTCGCGGCGAGCTCGGGCGTCGACGGCTTCCCGGAGACGTGCAGTGAGAGCGACGGATCGTCGAGGGAGCGGAACGCCTCGACGAGACCCTCGACACCCTTGTACCGCCGGATCAGACCGACGTAGGCGACGCGCCCCGCGACGCTCTCGCTCGTCGGGAAACGCTCGAACCAGTCGCGGTAGTGACCGTGCGGGATCGTCGCCGCGAGTTCGCCCGAGGGGAACTCGGTGAGGTCGTTGAGCCTGATGCGGAGGGTCGTCGCGCGGTCGAACCCGTCGAGCAGGAGTGCGTCGATGCGGCCGAGTCCGTCGGGTCGCTCGAGATTGTGCCAGGTGCGGATGACGGGGGTGCGCGTCATCCGGAGGCGGAGGAGGAAGGCTGCGGCGAAGAGCCGGCGGACCACACGGCCCGCGAGCCGATGCCCGCCGAAGATGATCTCGGGCCAGTGCACGTGGAAGACGTCGTAGTGACCGAACAGCGCGCGGCGGTAGCTGAAGAAGCGCACCTCGGCGCCGGGCTCGCTCTCGAGCGCCGCGATGAGCTGCACGAGGTAGGGGTTCGTCGTGGGTCGGATCTCGCGCAACGACTCGAGCACGACGATCGGCGCGGTCACACTCATCGCGCGACCTCGAGCTGCAGCACATCGGAGTACCACTCGTCGACGAGGCGGGTCAGCCGGCCCGCACCCCAGCGGTCGTGGGGCACGCCGCCGCGCTCGCCCGCGAGCCGCAACTGCTCGGCGAGGTTGCCGACGATGTCGCCGTCGATCGAGGCGACGAAGGCGTTCGGTTCGGCGAGCAGCGGCGGCCCGCCGAGGGGCAGGCAGACGACGGGGCAGCCGAGCGTGCTCGCCTCGGCGGCCGCCCACCCCGCCTGGTCGTGCATCGACGGGAAGAGCATCGCGTCGGCCTCGGCGAGGGCGCGCAGCACCTCGGCGCGCGGACGATGCCCGAGGAACCGGATGCGTGCGGTGACGCCGAGCTCGGCGGCGAGCGACTCGAGCAGTTCGCGTTGCGGGCCCGATCCGTAGATGTCGAGAGTCCACTCGGTGCTCGTCTCGCGGGCGATCGCCGAGATCGCGAGCGGCACGCCCTTGAGTGGGATGAGGCGACCGACGTACACGGCTCGCTTGGTCGGCGTCGGCCCCGTCGAACGGGGCTCGGGTTCGGGCATCGCCGCGAGGTCGAGCGCCGCGTTCGGCTCGACGATCACGCGCTCGGCACGCCGGAATCGATCGGCGACGTCCTGGTTCTGCGCGATGACGAGGCTCGCGCGACGAGCCGCGGGGTCGCCGAAGATACGCCGGGGAACGCGCGTGACGAGGTCGCGGATGAGTTCGTAGACGAGGCCCCGCGTGCCGAGCCAGCGGCGCAGCTTCCAGTACGGCATCTTCGTCGCCCCGCCGATCGGGCCCCACACGAACGGCACGTCCGGCAGTCGGCTGAGGCCGCACGGCATCCAGTCGTTGGCGAACGTCACGTGGTGGACGAGGTCGAAGTGCAGTTCGGCATGCAGTCGCGTGACGGTGCGGAGGAGCTTCCGCTGCCACAGGGCGTAGTACCAGTAGAGATCCCACGAGTGCTTCCACCACGCACGCACGCGGTCGGAGAGATCGATATGGATGACGGTGAGATGCGACGCGAGTTCGGGGTCGGCCGCGAGGGCGGCCGTCACGGCGGGCTCGAAGCGTCGTCGTGTCACCACCCAGACGTCGTCGTGCTCGGCCGCGGCCGTCGCGAAAGCCCAACCGGCGCTCGCTTCAGGTTCCTCGACGGGTCCGCAGGCGTAGGCACTGAGGAAGACACGTCGACGGCGGTTCGGGGCGCGGTCGTTCGGGGTCGTCGGTATGGCGGGCATTCGGGTATGTCCGTTCATCGGGTTCGCCACGGTTAGGGAGCCGTGACGTTCGGTGAGAGTGTAGTCTCCCCCCGAGCCCCCCGTCGACTGCCCCGTACGGGTGGCCTCACCCGGTGCCCGACGGAGGACGACGAATGAGTGTGGTGACCGTGGCCGTGGCCACCTTCCGCCGGCCCGAACGCCTCCACGCGCTCATCCCTCGACTGTTCGCCCAGTTCGAGACCGCCGTGGCCTGGCGCCCCGACCTGACCCTCGGCCTCGTGATCATCGACAACGACCCCGACGAGAGCGCACGCGAGACCGTCGCCAAGCACGTCGATGATCGTGTGCGCTACACGACCGAAGCCGCGCCGGGCGTGACGGCGGTGCGGAACCGGGCGCTCGACGAGTCGGCCGGCTCCGACCTGCTCGTCTTCATCGACGATGACGAGAGCCCCGAGGAGCGCTGGCTCGTCGCCCTCATCGAGACGCGCGAACGGTTCACCGCGACCGCCGTCGCCGGCCCCGTCGTCGCGGCGCCCGACGGGCCGGTCGACCCGTGGGTCGTCGCGAGCGAGTCGCACCTGCGCACGCATCGAGCGGGGCTCGTCACGGGCGACGCCGTCGACCGGGCGGCGACGAACAACCTGCTGCTCGACCGCGCATGGGTCGAGCGGCATGCGCTGCGTTTCGACGAGCGATTCGGCCTGACGGGCGGCGAGGACTCGCTCTTCACCCGGCGACTCGTGAAGCTCGGCGGGCGCATCGTGTGGTGCACCGAGGCCGTCGTGCACGACCACATCCCCGCCGATCGCATGAGCCGTTCGTACAACCTCCGCCGCGTGTTCTCGCTCTCGAACGCGGGTGCGCGCGTCGATCTGGCGCTCGCCGATTCATTCGGCGAGCGTCTCGTCGTGCGAGCCCGCCTCGCGCTCAGCGGCCTCGCGCGCATCGTCATCGGCGTCGCGCGGGCGACGCGCGGACGGCTCCGCGGTTCCCTCCGCGACCGCGCCTTCGGCGAACGCTTCGCGATGCGCGGCCGCGGAGAGCTCGCGGCCGTCGTCGGCTACGCGGCGTCGCCGTACCGGCGCGGGTGAGCTCCGGCCTCTAGCCGCGCGGGGCGAGGAGGGCGTTCATCCGTCCGACGAGCTCGCGTCGGTAGCGTTCCGGTGAGAGTCGCGTCGCGGCATCCTCGGCCGAGCGCTCGGCGGCGTCCCGCATCGCGGGCCACTCGTCGGCGATGCGCCTCACGGCCGCCGCGATCGCGGCGGCGTCGTCGGCCGGCACCGTGACGGCCGAGTCGAAGCCCGCGGCCGCCTCGCGCAGACCGCTCGTGTCGCTCACGATGACGGGCCGGCGAGCGAGCACTCCCTCGACGGCCGTGTTGCCGAACGGCTCGTCGCTGCGCGAGGGGATGACGATGATGTCGGCCGCGTCGAGGAATGGCCACACGTCGGAGTGGAATCCCGTGAGGGCGACCGTGTCGCGCAGGCCGTGGGCGGCGATCGTCTCGCGCAGGTCGTCCTCGAACCACTCGTAGCCGCTGAACACGGCGCCGATGAGGTCTGCGCGGACGGGCAGACCGTCGCCGCGCAACGCGATGACCGCGTCGACGACGAGGTCGGGGCCCTTGCGGGGTGACAACCGGCCGAGATAGGCGAGGCGGATGTCGCCCGTGAGGCTCTCTCGCGCGGCCGACGGTGCCGCGGGGCCGGCGACGCCGTTGTAGACCACGACGCTCCGCTCGCCGAGGTCGGGGTCGACGCTCGCGATGACACCGCGACTGAACTCGCTGTTGACGACGACCGCGTGTGCGGCGCGGTGCGGCAGGTAGAGCAAGCGCAGCACCGTCGCCGACGCGCTCGATTCGGCCTCGTGCACGTGGCTCATGACCCGGGTGCGCCGCAGTCGGGCGATGACGGGCCAGAGGGGGATCGTGACGGTGCTGACGTAGATCGCATCGGGGCGGAACCTGCTGATCGCGCGCCACGCGTGCACCGCGCCGAGCACGCTCTGGCCGATGAGCGCGGGGATGCCGCGGAGGCTCACGAGGCTCTTCCTGAGCACCAGGGTCGGCGCGATCTCGACGCGTGCGCCGGCATCGCGCAGGGCCACGACGAGAGGGCCGTCCGCGGGGAGGACGACCGTCACGTCCATGTCGTCGGCGACGAAGCCGGCGACGCTCTCGAGTAGCACCCGATCGGAACCGTAGAGCTCGGCACCCGGGTGCACCGCGAGAATGCGAGGCTTCCGGGCCCGGCGGAATCGTGCAGCCACGTCGCTCACGCCCCCGTCCGCCTCCGGTCGGCTCTGCCGACGCTCGGCCTATACTACTGACCACGTCGACGGGTGGTTCGGAGAACGATGAGCGAGCGACTGGCAGTGATCGTCGTCAACTACGCGTCGTCGGGCCTGCTCGCGACGAACCTCGCGCAGACGGCCGCTGAGCTGCCGGACGCCGCGATCGTCGTCGTCGACAACTTCTCGACCGACGACGAGCGTCGGCGCGCCGTCGCCGTGTGCGCCGAGCACGCCTGGACCCTCCTCACGCCCGACGCGAACCTCGGCTTCGGCGGCGGAGTGAACCTCGGCGTCCGCCAAGCGCTCGCCGCAGGCGCGACCGCCGTGCTGCTTCTGAACCCCGATGCGACGATCGATGCGGCATCCGTCGCCCTGCTCGAAGCCGAGATCGACGACGGTCGGCTCGTCGCGGCGGCCCCGCGCATCGTCGACTCCGACGGCGCGGTCTGGTTCGCGGGCGCCGACCTCTATCTCGACGATGGCACGACCCGCGGGCGATCTCGGCGTGACCTCCACCCCGACGCCCCTCGGCGCGAGTGGCTCACGGGTGCGTGTGTGCTCGTGACGGATGTCGCGTGGGAGGCGTCGGGAGGATTCGACGAGGAGTACTTCCTGTACTGGGAGGACGTCGACTTCTCGTTCAGGATCGTCGATGCGGGAGGCCGTCTGGCCCTCGTCGAGGCGGCGACGGCGATCCATGACGAAGGCGGCACGCAGCGCGCCGATGCTGCACCGTCGCGCGCGAAGTCGAGCGGTTATTACTACTACAACATCCGCAATCGCATGCTCTTCGCGACGCGGCACCTCGACGCCGATGGCGTGCGTCGGTGGCGGCGCGGCATCGTCGCTCAGGCCCGAGCGGTGCTGCTGCGCGGCGGCCGCCGCCAGTTCCTGTCGCCGTGGGCGCCGCTGTCGGCCGGATGGCGCGGTGTGCGCGACGCGCGACGGATCGCGGCGACGGCGCGGAGGTAATTCTCCGATTCACGGGGGATGGCGAGGAATCCTCCCCTACGATCCAAGAAAGCACGCGGGTGCCCGAACCCCCGCGGCCCGGTTCGAAGAGGCGGAATCGACATGGACGAACAGACTCCCGCACCCGCGACCCCTGCGTCGCGGCGCACGACACTGCTCTGGGTGATCGGCGGCGTCGCCGTCATCCTCGTCGGCGCACTCGTCTGGTTCCTCGTCGCCTCGAACGGCGTAGCCGAGCCCGGCGCGGAGGCCGGCGAGACGACCACCGTGTCGGACGCGCCCACGCCGATCCCCGCGACGGCGACCCCGACGGCCGTGCCGCCGATGGAGACGCCCTCCGTCGACGAGTTCGGGCGCGCCACGGCGGTGCCCGTGCCGTTCGAGGAGCCCATGCCGATCGAGAACGGGATCACGATCGCCGTCACCGGTCTCGAATCCGTCGAGGGTGAGGCCCAGATCCCCGGTGAGGTCAGCGGTCCGGCGATCCGTGTCACGGTCGACCTGCGGAACGACTCGGCCGAGACGATCTCGCTCCGTCAGACGATCGTGAACCTGTACTACGGCGATTCGCTCACGGCGGGCAACCCGATCCTGCAGCCCGGAGGCGCGCCGCTGCCCGAGGAGGTCGCCGCCGGAGCGAGCGCGACGGGCGTCTACGTCTTCAGCGTTCCGGCTGATGATCGCGAGCGGGTGCGCGTCGAGATCGACGTCGACATCGACCAGACGATCGTGCTCTTCGAGGGCCCCGTCGTCGGCTGATCGGTCGGCTCGCCGAGCGGGTTCACTTTTTGCCCCCACATTGGGGGTCTGTGCTTCTCGACGCCGACGGTATTGTTAGCGCGATAAGTTGCGGAAGCGGCGGTCACCCGAAAAGTCCGTCGTCACTCAGCGTTACCCGAGCGCGAGCATGCAACGTCAAGGGGCTTACCATGCCGTTCAACGACCGTTCCCGTCAGGCCGTCGGACTTCTCACCAGCAGCATCGTCGTGCTCGCAGGGCTTCTCGCTCTGCCCACCGCAGCCGCCGCCGAGGAGATCCCGACCGAAGCGCCTCTCGCCGCAGCGAGCTTCCCCGAAACGGTCAGCGCCGATGCGCTGCCGACGGTGCAGATCGACTCCGGCGTGGTGTGGACGCAGGCCATCGCGGGCAACGTCGTGTACGTCGGCGGTCAGTTCAGCAATGCCCGGCCCGCCGGAGCGGCGCCGGGCACCAACTTGGTGCCGCGATCGAACATCCTCGCGTACAACCTGACGACAGGCGAGCTCATCAACTCGTTCAACCCCGTCGTCAACAACCGAGTGAGCGACATGGCGGTCTCGCCCGACGGCACGAAGCTCTACGCGGTCGGCACATTCACCCAGGTCAACGGCGAGACACGCAACCGCATCGCTGTCTTCGACCTGCCGAGCGGTCAGCTCTCGTCGACGCTCATCCCCAACATCAACGGAGTGACCCAGTCGGTCGCCGCGACGAACTCTACGGTCTACGTCGGCGGCTACTTCAGCGCCGTCAACGGTACGTCGCGAGCGCGCATCGCCGCCATCAACGTCGCGAACAACCGCGTGCTGCCGTTCCGACCCCTCGTCGACAACGGCCAGGTGCAGTCGCTCACGGTGAACCCCGAGGGCACGAAGCTCGTGCTCTCGGGCAGCTTCACGTCGGTCGGCGGGGTCAGCGACCCCGGTTACGGCATGGCCCTCGTCGACGCGGTCTCGGGTGCATCCCTGCCCTTCCCCGCGAACAGCCAGGTGCGCAACGCCGGCCCGAGCGCCGGAATCCTGAGCGTCACGAGCGACGGCACGAACATCTACGGCACGGGCTGGCACTACGGAGCCGGCGGCAACATCGAGGGATCGTTCGCCGCACGATGGAGCGACGGCGGCCTCGTCTGGATCGAGGACTGCCACGGTGACACCTACGACATCGCCGCCGCCGGAAGCCTCGTCTACTCGGCGAGCCACAAGCACTACTGCGGCAACAGCGGCGGCTTCCCGCAGACCGACCCGTGGTCGTTCTACCACTCGACGGTCACGACGAAGACGCCCGAGGGTGTCAACAAGCCCGACATCTACGGCTACCCCGACCACCCCGGTGTGCCGAAGCCGCAGATCCTCAACTGGTTCCCGCAGACCGACGTCGGAACGTTCACCGGCAAGTCGCAGGCGGTCTGGACCGTCGCGGGCAACGACAAGTACGTGCTCTACGGCGGCGAGTTCCCGAAGGTGAACGGCGCCGTGCAGCAGGGTCTCGTCCGCTACGCGGTGCGCTCGATCGCACCCAACAAGCAGGGACCGCGACTGTCGGGCACCAACTGGAGCCCGAGCGTCACGTCGATCTCGGCCGGAGAGGTGCGCATCGGCTACCGCTCCAACTGGGACCGTGACGACCTGAGCCTCACGTACCGCATCTTCCGCGACAGCGAGGCGAGCACGCCGCTCGTCGTCGAGGACATCGCGACGCCGTTCTGGACCCCCGTTCAGAAGACGTTCAAGGACACGGGCCGCACGGCCGGCGCGACGCACCGCTACCGCGTGACGGCGACCGACCCCTACGGCAACGTGGCCAAGTCCGACTGGGTGACCGTCACGGTCTCCGACCAGGAGCTCAGCCCCTACGCCGAGAACGTCCTCGACGACGGCGCCGTCAACTACTGGCGCCTCGGAGAGCCGAGCGGCACGACCGCGGCCGACTGGGTCGGGAGCTCCGACCAGACGCTCGGCGCGGGAGTGACCCGCGGAGCCACCGGCGCGATCGGCGCCGACACCGACAAGGCGTCGACGTTCAACGGCACCGCGACCGGGACGGGCAGCACGAACGTCCAGGTCACCGGCCCGAACACGTTCTCGGTCGAGGCGTGGTTCCGCACGACGTCGAACCAGGGCGGCAAGATCGTCGGCTTCGGCAACCAGATGACCGGCAACTCCGGCTCGTACGACCGTCACATCTACATGGACAACTCCGGTCGACTGACGTACGGCATCTACGACAACCGCGTCTCGACCCTGCAGTCGGCACCCGGTTACAACGACGGCAACTGGCACCAGGTTGTCGGCACGCTGAGCCCCGAGGGCATGGTGTTCTACGTCGACGGCAAGCGGATCGACCAGCGCGCCGACGTCACCTTCGGTCAGGGCTACAGCGGCTACTGGAGGATCGGCGGCGACAACCTCGGCGGATGGCCGAACGGACCGTCGAACACGAACTTCAGCGGCACCATCGATGAGGTCTCGATCTACGGCACGGCTCTCACCCGAGCCCAGGTGCGCGAGCACTACACGGCGTCGGGTCGCACCCTCAGCGGCGCGGCCGAGCCGAGCGACGCCTACGGCAAGCTCATCTACAACGCCGACCCCGAGTTCTACTGGCGCTACGACGAGACGAGCGGCTCCACGGTCGCCGACTCGAGCATCACGGGGACGAGCGGTGGCGTGAACGGCTCGTTCGACCGCGGCGAAGCGTCCGCCCTCGACAACGGCACCGGTCACAGCATCCGGTTCACGAACGGCGGCGGCAACGTCTTCAGCAACACGTCGTTCACGAGCCCCGGCCGGTACTCGCTCGAGACGTGGTTCAAGACGTCGAGCACCCAGGGCGGCAAGATCATCGGATTCGGAGACCAGCAGGGCGGCACGTCGAACAACTACGACCGACACGTCTACATGCAGGATGACGGTCGCGTGGTCTTCGGCACCTGGACCGGTCAGACGAACACGATCACCTCGAGCGGCGCGTTCAACGACGGCCAGTGGCACCACGTCGTGGCCACGCAGGGCGCCGACGGCATGCACCTCTACCTCGACGGTGCGTCGATCGGCACCAACCCGCAGACGGGCGCCCAGCCCTACACCGGGTACTGGCGAGTCGGTGGAGACACCACGTGGGGTTCGTCCTCGCCGTTCCTCATCGGTTCCTACGACGAGACGGCCGTGTACTCGCGAGTGCTCACCGCGAGCGAGGCCGCAGCGCACCACTCGCTCGGAAGCACGGGAGCGCCCGTCAACACGGCGCCGACCGCGTCGTTCGAGTCGTCGGTGACCGATCTGACGGTCGGCTTCGACGCCGCGGGCTCGACCGACTCCGACGGCACGATCGCCTCCTACTCGTGGAACTTCGGTGACACGGCGACGGGCACGGGCCAGACGGTCTCGCACTCTTACTCGGCACCCGGAACGTACACGGTCACCCTCACGGTGACCGACGACGACGGCGCCACGGGTACGACGACCGGCACCGTGGTCGTCACCGCTCCGAACGTCGCTCCGACGGCCGTCATCCAGTCGTCGACCTCGGGCCTCACGGTCTCGGTCGACGGATCGGGGTCGACCGACTCCGACGGAACGGTCGCGTCGTACGCGTGGAGCTTCGGTGACGGGGCCACGGCCACCGGCCCGACGGCTTCCCACCCGTACGCCACGGGCGGCACCTACACGGTGACCCTCACGGTCACCGACGATGACGGGGCGGCGGCGTCGACGACGAAGTCGGTGACCGTCGCTCCCACTCCGAACGTCGCTCCGACGGCCGTCATCCAGTCGTCGACCTCGGGCCTCACGGTCTCGGTCGACGGATCGGGGTCGACCGACCCCGACGGAACGATCGCGTCGTACGCGTGGAACTTCGGTGACGGGGCCACGGCCACCGGCCCGACGGCTTCCCACCCGTACGCCTCGGCCGGCACCTACACGGTGACGCTCACGGTAACGGATAACGCCGGCGCGACGGCGACGACCACGAGTTCGGTGACGGTCTCGGTCGTCGCCCCGCCCGGGCCGACGGTGCTCGCGAAGGACACCTTCACTCGCGCACTCGCGAGCGGATGGGGCACCGCCGATCAGGGTGGAGCGTGGACGCTGCGCGGCGGCAACAGCCGCTTCTCGGTGGCCGACGGCGTGGGCCGAATGCAGATCCCCTCGAACGCCACGCTCTACGCCGACCTCAACGGCGTGACCGCGACCGACGTGCAGGTGACCGCCGAGTTCAGCGTCGACAAGATCGTCGACGGCACCTACGTCTCGGTCGTGCCGCGTCGAGTCGGAGCCGATCAGTACGTCGCGAGGCTCCGCGTCGCGGCCGACGGCACCGTGCGACTCCACATGCTCGTGAACTCGGCCACCGCCGTCGCACCCGCGATCGTCGTTCCGGGCCTCACGCTCGTGCCGGGTGAGAAGTACATCCTGAGCGCATCGGTGACCGGTACGTCGGCGACGACGATGCGGGCGAAGGTCTGGAAGGCGACCGACGCCGAGCCCGGCTGGCTCGCGACGGGCACCAACTCGGCCGCGGCCCTGCAGACGGCCGGCAGCCCGACCGTCTTCGGCTACCTGCCGTCGAGCGGCGCAGCCGCGGCCCCCGTCACCCTGTCGTTCGATGCGATCACCGTGACCGCGGCCCCGTAGGTGTATCTCCTCGGGCCGACATCAGACCGACTGGACGAGGGGGCAGGTTCCTCTCCCCGGGGACCCCTCCTCGTCCAGTTGTACGACGTCGTACGCACCGCTCACCTCGAGAGGATCGTCGACCGGCCCGGAACGGTCGTGCTCTACCGCTCGCGACGCTACGACTTCGACGAGTCGATCGCGGGGCGGGTCGACCTCCGCCGCGCGGGAGTCGTCGGTGCCTTCGTCTACGGGCTCCGGCATCGCATCGACGTCATCGAGATCAACGAGCCGTTCATCGCGCGGGCGGCGCCGCGTTCGCTCGCCGTCATCCTCGGCGCTCGTCTGCGGGCGGCCGTGACCCGTTCGCCCCGCGCCCGCGTCGTCACCTATGCGATCGCGAGCCTCGACCCGCGCGACCTGTTCGACGTGCTCCCCGCGCGCGCACGGTGGCGGGGGCGCCTCCACCAGCTGCTCGTTCCCGCGGTCTGGTCGTTCGTCGACCGGATCGCCTACGGCACGTCGCTCGCCCGCTCGCTCTACCGCGCGCGATTCGGCCGAAGCCGTGCGCAACCGACGGCGACCCTCGTGCCCGCGCTCCCCGTGCGTGCCGACGAACCCCTGCCCGCCGTCGCCGAACCGACCATCGTGTTCCTCGGCGACCTGTCGGAGCGCAAGGGCTTCGTCGACGTGCTCGACGCGTGGCCGATCGTCGCCCGGCACGTGCCCGAGGCGCGCCTCCGCATCATCGGCCGCGGTGTCGGTGAGGACGCGGCCTGCGACCTCGCAGCCGCCGACGACGCGGTCACGGTCGACATCGACCCGCCGCGCCCCGTGATCTTCGCCGCGCTCCGCGAGGCGAAGGTGCTGACCCTTCCCTCCCGGCGTCGCCCGCTCTGGCGTGAGCAGGTCGGCCTGCCGATCGTCGAGGGCCTCGCGCGCGGCTGCGAGATCGTGACGACACCCGAGACCGGTCTCGCCGAGTGGCTCGACCAGCATGGTCACGCCGTCGTCACCGAGGCGGAATCCCTGGCCGACGCCCTCGTCGGAGCGCTACGCTCGACGCGATCGCCCTCCGACATCGTGGCCGATCTCCCGCCGGTCGACGGTCGAGTGGCGGCCCACGACTGGCTCATGGATGACGCGATCAGGGCCGACGAGGGAGGGCGACGATGAACCTCACGAACCTCCGTCGGCACTTCTTCGACTATGCGCGCGGGGCGCTCCGCGGACACCCCGGAGTGCGCATCGGGCGCGACGTGAAGCTCACGGGTCCTGGCCACTACGACCTGCACCGCGGCGCGACGATCACGCGCGGCGTGCGCATGTGGGTCGGCCCCGGCGCCCGTCTCGTCATGAGCTACGGCTCGAAGATCGGCGACCGCTCGATCCTCAACGTCGAGACCGAGGTCATCATCGGCGTCGGCACCCGCATCTCGTGGGACGTGCAGATCCTCGACACTGACTTCCACTGGATCCGCGACGACCACGGCCGCATCCACGCGCACACGAAGCGCATCGTGCTCGAGGACCGCGTGCTCATCGGCACCGGCTCGCTCATCCTCAAGGGCGTCACGGTCGGCGAGGGCGCCGTCGTCGGAGCGGGTTCGGTCGTGCGCTCATCCGTGCCCGCCTCCACCATCGTCATCGGCAACCCGGCGCAGCACGTCGGAGACGTCGCGGAGTGGGGGAGCGCTCGCGGCCCGCTCCCCGAATCATGACCGAGACCCAGGCCGAGGAGACGACGGACGAGCGCCGCTCGAGACGTCGGAAGCGACCCGCCTCGAAGTGGGCGGGCGTCGGCAACGCCGCGTTCGCCAAGGTGCTCGTCATGGGCCTCACCGGCGTGCTCGGCATCCTCACGAGCCGGCTCATCATCACCGAGTTCGGTACCGACGCCTACGCGCAGTACGGCCTGCTCTCGAGCCTCTCCTCGCTTCTGCCGTTCGCCGACCTCGGTATCGCGGCGGTCGTCATCAACGCCGTCGCCCAGTCGAAGTCGGTGCGCACCGATCACGACATGATGCGCGCGATCACGAGTGCCTTCCGCGTGCTCATCATCTCGGGGTTCGTCATCGTCGCGGCGGCCGTCGTCGTGACGTTCGCCGGCTGGTGGCCGCTCATCCTCGGCGAGGGGCTCCTGCCGGGCGGCGAGTGGGCCGCGCTCGCGTGCCTCGCCGTATTCGGCATCGGCCTGCCGCTCACCGTCGGGCCCCGCATCCTCGTGGGCCTCGGGCGAACGGCCACCCAGATCTCGGTGCAGTCGATCATCGCGCCGTTCATCATGCTCGCCGTCGGCGCGTGCGTGCTGTTCGCCCTTCCCGCCGCCGAGTTCCTCGCGGTGTTCCCTTATATAGCGGCGGCTCTCGTCGCCGTCATCAGCCTCGTGATCGCCCGGCGCGCGATCTCGCCGCAGCTCGGCAACGCGGTGCGCGAGATCGCGCACCCGCGCCGCACTCCGGGCGTCAAGGTCTTCAACCTCGCCTGGCCGATGCTCGTGCAGATGCTCGCGCTCCCGATCGCCATGCAGACGTCGCGCATCCTCGTGAGCCATCTCGGCGGCATCGACGACCTCGCCGAGTACAACGTCGCGGCCCAGCTCTTCGGCATCGCGCTGCAGACGATCGCCGCGGCGGGCGTGGCCCTGTGGCCGATCTTCGCGCGCGCCCGGTCGGCGGGCGTCGTCGAGTCGCCGGCCAAGCCCGTGCTGTGGTTCCTGCTCGGCGGTCTCGCGATCGCCGGCGGCATCGCCGTGCCGTGCCCGTGGCTCGTCGAGTTCGTCTCCGACGGTCAGATCGAGGTCGACGGCATTCTCATCGCGTCGTTCGTCGTCTTCGTCGCCTTCCAGGCGGCGAAGTACCCGCTCGGCATGTACATGACCGACCTCGCGGGCCTCCGCTTCCAGGTCATCCCCACGATCGTCATGATCCCCGTCGCACTCGGACTCTCGTGGTGGCTCATCCCGCCGCTCGGCCCGGCCGGTTCGGTCATCGGCTCGGCCGCGGCCGTGCTGCTCTGTCAGATCGTGCCGAACATCTGGTACGTCTCGCGCGACATGGCCCGGCGCCGGAGCGCTGCCGGCGAGCAGACATCCGCCGACTGATCAGCGGGAGTCGACGCTCTTCGACCGGCTGAGCCACGCAGGCTGCACGTAGGCGTAGCGCAGCACGGGCGAGCGCTCGACGCGGTTCGCGATGACGAGCGAGAGCCACGCCGATCCGGCCGCGAGGAGCGGCGGCGCGAGGACCGCGACGAGCAGGTTCTCCTTCACCGGCTCGGCGAGGAAGTGGAGCAGCCAGCACACGATGAGGATGATCGACGTGTGCGTCAGATAGATGGGGAGCGTGCGCGAACCGATGCGGCGGAGGAACCGCACGGGGGAGAGCACCCGGCTGAGGCAGATGCCGGCGAGCAGCCCGAGGCAGCACGTCAGGAAGTAATAGCCCGGCACGCTCGTCGCGAGCCCGCCGAACGTGCCCGCGGCGGCGACCGCGGCCCACACCGCGCACGCGACGCCGAGCAGAGCCCATCGCGTGCTCGTCGCGTACGTCATGATGCGATCGCGCAGGTAGAGACCGACGAGGAAGAAGAAGGCGTACTTCGCGGCGCCGCCCCACCCGATACCGCCGAAGCCCTCGATCGACATCGCCACGATCGAGAGGATCGCGGCGAGCGAGAGCTGGATCCACGGCGGGACGCGACGGATGAGCTTCGCGCCGGCGAAGAAGAGGGCGAGGGCCCAGATGAACCACAGCTCGAACCGCGGTGAGACGGGCGCCGCGACGAGATAGACGAGCTGGTAGAGGTAGTTGCCCTCCTGCCCCTGGAGGTTCAGCCCGAGCATGAAGGTGAACGTCGCGATGACGCTCCACAGGGCGTAGACCCACACGTAGAGCGAGAGCTTCGTCGACCAGAGCTTCGGCCACGGCGCCGTGAGCCACTTCTGTGCGAACAGCCCCGCGAGCATGAAGAAGAGAGGAAGGCGGAGCGAGGCGATGAACGCACTCGCCGTCTGCCAGCCCGCGACGTCGAACCCCGCCTCGAGCAGCCAGTTGATGGAGTGGAAGAGCACGACGAGCAGGATCGCGGTGCCGCGGCCGGTGTCGACCCAGTCGAGGCGCGACGCTCGCCGCGCGGTCTCAGCCACGTCGCTCCTTCCACGGCACGGTCGTGAGTGAGGCCGCGTGGGAGTCATCCGTCTCGCTCGTCCGCCGCACGAGGAGCGGAACCAGGCCGAGCGCGAGGATGAGCGGGAGCAGTCGCGTGGCCGAGACGGCGGGGCTGAAGGCGAGGTCCCAGAGGAAGCGGATCGTCAGGTACGCATAGATGGCGGTGAGGGCATGGTCGCGCATGCGCACCCAGAACCCGCGGATGACGATGACGAGCGACATCAGTCCGAGGGCGAGACCCGCGAGGCCGAACCAGATCCAGAAGTCGCCGAGCATCGAGTGCACCTCGATGGCACCGCCGAAGAGATACCGCTCGACGTAGCCGTTGTTCGGGTCGTACCCAATGCTCGCCATGCCCATCTTCGCCGAGAGGATGTCGAGGAAGTTGGCGTTCGTGCCCGAGCCCATGCCGAAGGGGTACTCGCTGATGAGGGCCGTGCTCGCCGCGATCTCGGGCCTGCCGCCGAGCAGCACCGAGCCGCTCTGGTCGAGCTGCGCCTGGGTGCGCGCCTGCGTCGCCTCACCGAAGTAGCCCTCGAGGATCGCCGATTGCACGAGCAGGAAGACGGCGACGGCCGCCACGACGAGACTGAGCAGGCTGCCGATACCGCGCCGGCCCGGGATGACGGACTGGCTGACCCGCTGCCAGACGATGATGACCGCGGCGAGCAGGAGCATCGCGGAGTTCGATCGGGAGTCGTTGACGGCGCCGACCAGGGCGAGTGCCAGGAGGGCGGCGAGCTGCACCCAGAGCCGGCCCGACAGCGACGCGATCGTCAGCACGAGGGCGCCGATGGCGATCGAATAGGTGAAGCGCCAGGCGTTCTCCTGGTCGGACAGATTAAAAGGAATGCCGAGGACCATTCCGACCGAGAACGCGAGGCACATGCGCCCCACCCCGACAGCGCGTGCCGCCCAGACGAGCGCACCGGTCGAGGCGATGAGTCCGATGATCATGACGCTGCGCGAGAGCGTGTCGCTCTGGGTGCTCGCGTGGTTGATCGAGTGGATGCTCGTCAGCACGACTCCGCTCACGACGGCGGCCACGCCGATGAGCGAGAACACGACGGCCGAGCGAATCCGCACGAATGTCGGAAGCCACACGGGGATGAGGAGGATCGCGATGACCGTGCCGACCCGCAGGCCGTAGGGGAGGTCGATCCGCATGCCGATGACGGCGGCGGTCGCGAGGCCCACGATCGAGTGGGTCCGCAGTTCGATGCGACCGCTGAGGGTGCGCGGGTTCAGAAGGGCAGGCGCGGGCGCCGTGTTCTTCTGAACCCGCGCGGTACTCACCTCGGTGCGTTCGTCAGGGCGCCGAAGCTCTTCACTCCGGCGGCGACACCGGTCGCGCTCGCGACGGCCGCGGGCAGCGCAGCGCTCGTCGCGCCGGGTGCCGCGAGTCGGGAGCTCACGAGGTTGAGGGAAGAATCCACCACAGCAGCACCTTCCCACAGTTTCGACTTCTTGTCGTGCCCTGTTCCGGATCGGAACGTCTCGATCGTCTTGAAGCTCTTCGTGCCGGCGCTGCCGTTCGCCCAGCAGATGAAGTTGCTCGGGCTCGTGGAGCTCGCACGGTGGTAGACGTTGCTGTCGAGAGTGATGCCGAAGTCGTTGCCCGACCACGTGTTCGTCATGTCCTGGGACAGCACGGGGCAGCCGCCTCCGCCGTAGGAGAAGACGTTGTTCCGCACGTTCACGGAGCGCATGACCCACGGGATCTTCGACGTGAGTGATGCGTTCACCTGACGACGCTGATCCTGCAGGAACGAGATGGTGCGGGTGTTGCCCTGGAAGGTGTTGTTCCACACCTCGAGGTCGCCGGCGTCGTAGATCACGAGACCCGTGTTGCCGTTTCCGCTGATGCGGTTGTCGGCGATGACGCCCTTGTTGCTCGCCTCGAACTCGATGCCGTGCTCGCCGTTGTTGCGGACGACGTTGCGCGTGATCGTGACGTTGTACGCCGAGTCGTCGAACCAGAGGCCGCTCGTGAGGTTGTTCGCGAACACGTTGCCCGAGATCACCACGTCGTTCGACTTCGTGATCTTGACGCCGCCCGAGACGGGGGCGCGCTTGAAGCGCTCCGTGTTGTTGCCCGTGATGAGCGAGTTCGTGAGCTTCATGCCGGTCGCGACGTTCGCGCCGGCGCCCATCATGCCGTTGTCGGAGAGGGTCAGCTGACGGAAGTTGTGGCCCGCCGCCCAGGCGTAGAGACCGACGGTCGCATTCTGGGTGATGACGAGGTTCTCGAGGGTGATCTTCGGCACCTCGGCCGAGACCGCGCCCATCATATTGAGAGTGGTTGCGTAGCGCTTGACGCCGAATCCTCGGAGCGTCGACCCTTCGCCGTGCACCTGGATCGCCTTGGTGAGGACGCTCGCCTCGACCGTCTTGCCGCTCGGGTCGGAGCCGACGATGAGCCGGTCGCCCGCCTTGTCGACGAAGAAGGTGCCGGCCTTGACCGCTGCGGCCGAGCCGACCTGCTTGAGGGAGGAGCCGTTGATCCAGACCTGGTCGGGGTAGCCCGCGAGGGGGTAGGCGGGATCGATGAAGCGCGACGACTCGTCGAGGTTCTTGTTGAACGAGACGCGCTTGTCGAAGTCGTACGTCCACTTGCCGACGACCCACGTCGAGCCGCTCTTCGTCCATCCGGTCACGGGCTTCGAGCCGTCGAACCAGACGCTCTCGCGCGGATAGGCCTGGATCGTGAGGTTCTTGCCCTTGGGGATGTAGATCGACTCGCGGTACGTGCCGCCGCGCAGCACGATCGTCGATCCCGACTTCGCGGCGTCGATCGCCTTCTGGGCGCTGCCGTACGGCGACGCGGCCGTGCCGGCGCCCGACGTCGAGTTCTTCGCCGTCGCGTAGATCGCGCCGGAGGGGACGGAGTAGTTCGCCGATCCCACGGCGACGGAGCCGGCCGTGATCGCGGGCGCGTTCTGCAGCCCGGCCGCGGGCGCGGGAGCCGGAGCCGGAGCGGGCGCAGGAGCGGGAGCGGGTGCGGGAGCGGGCGTCGTCGGAGCAGGGGCGGGCGTCGATCCGCCGCCCGAGAGCACGGGGTCCTTCCAGACGCCGAGGTCGTCGACGCTCAGGCGCGTGGCCGCGGACTCGGCCGAGAGGTAGGTCGTGATGCCGGCGGCCCCGGCGGCGGTGATGCGCTTCGCGTCGGTGTCGGCGCGGTCGATCTGCCAGGGCGGTGCCGTGGCGGCGCTCTTCCATGCGCGGGCGAGGAGCTGCACCGACGCGTCGGCGCCGGCGGCGACGAACTCGACGGTGATCGGTTCGCCGGCACGCACGTCGCGGAGTGCCACGACGGTGTCGCCGATGTACGTCTCCTTGCTCGTCGAGCCGTCGTAGCGCGACAGGCTGAGGTTGAGCGAGGCGCTCTTCGTGAAGCGTGCGCGGGCCTGGTACGACGTTCCGCCGTTCGACCGCAGCGTCAGCGAGAAGGTCGCACCGTTGCCGGCGGCGGGCAGCGCGTCGAGCGTGACGTTCGCGCGGATGCGCGCGTCGCGGGTGCTGACGCCGGGGAGCGTCTGGGTTCCGAAGGCGCCCGGCACGAGGGCGACGCTTCCAACGCCGTCCTTGACCGAGAAGTCGGCGGCGCGGTTCGACGCGTAGTCGAGCCCGCTCGCCGCGGAGCCCCAGCCGGAGGCTACGGTGCGGCTGAAGGCATCGGTCACGACGGACGTGCCGTCGGTGGTCTGGGTCGCGGCCGTTGCGGGGGCCGAGAGGCCGACGCCGGTCAGAGTGAACGCTGCGATCGTGATCGCAGCGAGTGTGAGACGTGAGGCTCGGGGGCCTCGATGAGTGGGCTTCAGGGGTCTACTGTGCACAGGACGTCATCCTCGAGGTTTTCTCATGCCGCTGAGGCGCGCGTGTCTCAATGAGGAAAGCTCGGGGAGGGCGGGCGGCGATGCGACATATAAACACACCATGTCTCTGCATGCAATTTTTGTGACCCCCGAATGGGGTTCATCGGGGGGTCACGACGCCGTCTCGACGGATTCGGCGGTCGGGCTCTTCGCCGCTGATTTACTGTGCGCCGGCGGGGATGTCGGGGCGGGCGTCTCGCGGGGCGCCGCGCCCTTCCTGGGAGCTTCCTTCGACTTCGGCGCGTACTCGGCCACGTAGCCGTATCGGGCCCGCGTGCGGCGCGGCACGCAACTGATGACGACGCCGAGCATGCGGACGCCGGCGCTCTCGAGCTTCTCGAACAGGTGGGTGAGAGCGCGCGCCGTCGTCTTGTTGTAGCGTGCGACGACGAGTGCGCCGTCGGTGATGCGCCCGATCCACGCGGCATCCGTCACCGCGAGCAGCGGGGGTGAATCGATGATGATGACGTCGTACTCGGCTGACGCCTGCTCGATGAGATGCTGCATGGAATCGCTCGAGAGCAACTGGGTGGGGTTCGGCGGCACGGCGCCGCTCGTCAGCACATCGAGGCGGTCGTGGGCCCAGCGCTGAACGGCGACATCGAGGTCGTACTGACCGATGAGCACGCCCGTCAGGCCGACCGCGTCGTCGAGCTGGGTGAGCGTCGCGATCGTCGGACGCCGCAGGTCGGCGTCGATGAGCAGAACCCGTTGGGATGACTCGGCGAGGGTCAGCGCGAGGCTCGCGGCGATCGAGCTCTTGGCCTCGCCCGGCGATGCGGAGGTGACGACGAACGAGCGGAGGCCTCCGTCGACCGTGAGGAATGTGAGATTCGCCGCGAGGGTTCGGAGCGACTCGGCCTCGAGCCCCTGCGGGTCGATGAGCACCCGCGCCGGAAGCGTCGAGTCGCGCTTCGCGAGAACGACCTCGCCGACGACGGGGTCGTCGGTCAGGTGGGCGATCTCGCGCGGGTCGGTGATCGGCTGCGAGACGAGACCGCGGATGATCGCGTAGACGAGCCCGAGCACGAGGCCGACCGCGGCGCCGAGCGCGACCATGAGGCGCGTGTTCGGGGCGATCGGGAACGACGGGAGCGAGGCCGACTGGATCGTCGTGAGTCGCACGGTCGGCGTGCCGTCGGGGCTCGTGGGGGAGACCTCGGAGACCGCGAGGGAGAGGTGTGTGGTCACGGAGCGGGCGATGCGCTGAGCGCCTTCGGCCGTGCCGTCGACGACGCTCAGATCGATGACCGTCGTGTTGAGGGGCGAGCCCGCTGTGATCTGCCCCGCGAGGCGTGCCGTGCTCATGTCGAGATCGAGGTCGTCGATCACCTGATCGAGCACGAGCTCGGAGTCGGCGAGGAGCACGTACGACGACACGAGGTTCTCGATGTAGGCCGTTCCCTGCACGAGTTCGGCGGCGCTTCCGCCGTTCTCGCTCGTGAGGAGCACGCTGCTCGTCGAGCGGTACACGTCGGGGGTCGCCGCGGCCATCGCGTAGCCACCGGCGGCGCCGAGCGCGGCGAGGAGCACGATCATGAGCCACCGTCGACTCACGGACTTCAGATACTCGTTCAGTGACACGTGTGTTCCCCCCGGATACTCGCCGCGACAGCGCGGGCGAACGGTAGGCTCAGAGCCATTGAAGTGAGTCTACGACTGTAGGGATCGACCGCGTGGTGGAAGAACTCGGCACTCTCCTCGTGGTCTGTCATGCGAACATCTGCCGTTCGCCACTCATCGAACATCTTCTGCGACGCGAGCTCGCCGGCGCGGGCGTCGCCGGAGGCATCCGTGTCGAGAGCGCCGGCACGCACGCGATCGTCGGAGCCGAACTGTGTGTGGTCTGCGCACGGGCGATCGAAGACGACGACGCCCTCGCCGCGTCGGACGGCGGCGACGCGCACCGCGCCCGGCAGCTCGATGTCGAGATGCTCGACCGAGCCGACCTCGTGATCGTCGCGTCGGGCGCCGAACGGGCGGCTGCCGCCCGGATCTCCCCGGCGTCGCGCGATCGCACGTTCACCCTGCTCGAGGCCGCGGCGCTCGCCGAGGTCATGGCCGATCGCGACGGCGATCACGCGCTCGCTCCCGGCGCGACGGGGGCTGCGCTCCGGAGCCTCGCCGAAGGGCTGGCCGCCCAGCGCGGCCTCGCGACTCCCGTCGCGGCCCCGCAGCCGCCGCGCGGGCGATGGGCGCGGCTCTTCTCGCGCGAGACTGAGCCGCCGGCGACCTTCGACCTCGATGACGTGCACATGCTGGGCGTCGACGGACACCAGCCCATGATCGAGACGGCACGCGGTGCCGTCGCTCGCTTCGCGGACTTCGCGCTCACCCGGTGATCCGCACGCGGAACGGCGGCCGGCCGCGACCGGCGCGTCGCCTCCGGCCCTCACTGAGTGGGCAGGGGTGTGTCGAGGCGCTTCATTGCGCGGAACCAGCTCGCGGACGCGAGGAGGAGGTGGCCGAGGCTCGCGACGAAGAGCAGCGCGTAGACGAGCGTGAAGGCCGAGGTGAATCCGAGCAGCACGAACGACAGGCAGAGCACGCCGAAGTCGGTCGGCAGCACGATGAGCGAACGCAGCGTCGAGGCGGAGCGCACGGGTGTGGGTGACGCGCCGTGGCGGAGCGCGTGGGTCGTCTTCAGCTGATCGTTGAGGATCATCGCGAAGAAGCTCACCGTGTTCACGATCGTGAAGCCGAGCGGCACGAGCAGCCACGGCGAGTCGACGCCGAGGGTGCGCACCGCCCAGAACAGCACCGCGAGGTGGAGGCTGACGATCTTCAGGCAGTCGACGACGTGATCGAGCCACTCGCCGGCGGCTGAACCGCCGCCGAGAAGTCGCGCGACCTGGCCGTCGGCGGAATCGAACGCGTAACCGATCGCGAGGAGCAGCCACACGGCGATGCCCGTGGCGACCCCCGACGGCACGAACGCGAGCACGGCGATCCCACTGAACGTGAAGAGCGCGCTGATCGCCGTCACCCCGTTCGGGCGGAGGCCGGCGAGGTATGCCGCTGCGGCTATATAGCGACCCGCCCGACGATTCACGTAGACCGAGTAGGCCGGCGAGCCGGGCGCCGCCTTCTTCTGGGCCGACGCGAGACGCGCGACGACATCGCGGTACCGTTCGCGTTCGCGGTGCTGCTGGTCGATCGCTATCGACGATGTCGTCATGGTTCTCTTCTCCCCGGGGTGATGCGTGTTACGGACGAACGATCGACGCGAAGACCGGTACCTGTACCGGCGTGGGTGCCGGAGCGGGCGCCGAGACCGGCACGGGCAGCGGTGCGCCGCCGAGTGCGGGCACGGCGACGCCGTAGCGGCCGGTGCGACGGACGCGGTGATGCGTCGCGGTGCTGTAGCCCGCGGCGATGTCGACGGCGAGCCGCTCGTAGTCGGCGGTGACGATGTCCCAGTCGTAGTGCTGCTCGGCCCGCAGCTGCAGGGCGGTGCCCCGACGCGCGGTCAGCAGCGGGTCGTGCTCCGCCGCGACGACCTCACGAGCGAGATCGGCGGTGCTGCCGAAGTACTGGGCATCGTCGCCCGAGACGCCGCGGTTGAACACGACATCCCACGCGACGACAGCGGTTCCGGCGCCCATGGCGCGGAGGAGCGACGGGTTCGTGCCGCCGACCGAGTGACCGTGCAGGTAGGTCGCGGCGTTCGCATACAGCTGGTCGAGCAGTTCCTGGTCGAAGACGCCCCCGAGCAGACGGATGCGGCTGTCGCCCGCGGCAGCGGCTTCGATGCGCTCGGTGTACTCCGCCGCGTACGGCGCCGAGCCGACGACGACGAGGGGGTACTCGGCGCTCGAGGAGGCGAAACCCTCGACGATGACATCCACGTGGTTCTCGGGTTCGAAGCGAGCGACGACGAGGTGGAACCGACGCGACTCGAGGCCGAGCTCGGCGAGGCGATCCGTCGGCGCATCGCGGAGGATCGGCGCTCCGTAGCTGATGAGTCTCGTCGCGACCTCGAACTCGTCGCGGTAGTAGTCGGCGATGCCCTCGGCATCCGCGATGAGCGCGTCGGCCGTGCGCACCGCGAACTGCTCGGCCCAGCGGTAGTAGGCGCGACCCCGGCCGCCCCACTTGTCGCGCTTCCACTCCAGCCCGTCCATATGGACGGCGGTGGGGATGCCGCGTGCTCGGAGCGCCGGCACGAAGGGGGCGTTCGCCGCGTTGAACACGAACGCCGCATCGGGGCGGCGATGCGTCACCGCGTGCACCACCGAGAGCGCTGAGTGGCTGAGCGTCTCGCCGACCTTCACCTTGACGGCGGGGAGGTGGACGAGGTCCATTCCGCGGTACTCGGTCATGCTGTCATCCGCCGCATTGCGGCAGTAGACGGTCACGCGGTGGCCGCGCTCGACGAGCCGCCATCCGATCTCCTCGACCGCGGTCTCGAATCCGCCGTATGCCGCGGGGACACCCCGGGTTCCGATCATCGCAATGTGCATCAGTACGCTCCCGTCGGACGAATGACGGTCTTGAAGGTCCGCCAGATGATCATGAGGTCGCCCGTGAGCGACCAGTTCTCCACGTAGTAGAGGTCGAGCCGGACGCTCTCGTCCCAGCTCAGTTCCGAGCGGCCGTTGATCTGCCACATGCCCGTGAGGCCCGGCTTGATGAACAGACGCCGCTCGACGTGCCCGGTGTACGCCTCGACCTCGGTCGGCAGCGGCGGGCGCGGGCCGACGACGCTCATGTGGCCGACGAGGATGTTCCAGATCTGCGGGAGCTCGTCGAGCGAGTAGCGCCGGAGGACGCGGCCGATGCGCGTCACGCGCGGGTCGTTCCGCATCTTGAACAGCACGCCGTTGCCGTCGCTGCGGTCGAGGAGTCCGTCGAGGTCGCGCTCGGCGGTCGGCACCATCGAGCGGAACTTGAGCATCTCGAACGTCTCGCCCTGGCGACCGACCCGACGCTGCTTGAAGAGCACGGGGCCGGGGGAGTCGAGTCGCACGAGCGCCGCGATGCCGAGCAGGACCGGCAGGAGCACGACGAGCGCGACCGACGACAGCACGACGTCGACGAGCCGCTTGAAGACGTGCTTGCCGCCCGAGAAGTGCGGGATCTCGACGTGGATGAGCGGCATCCCCTCGACGGGGCGGAGGTGGATGCGCGGGCCGGCGATGTCGGCGAGGCGGCTCGAGAGCACGAGCTCGGCGTCGGTGCGCTCGAGCTCCCAGCCGAGGTGACGGATGAAGTCGCCGCCCTCGGCGGGCTGGCCGGCGACGATCACGGCGTCCGCACCGATCTGCCGCGCGGCGTCGGCGACACCGTCGATGCCCGAGACGACGGGCACCGCGAGGCGGCCGGCGACGACGGCGTGACGCTCGTCGTCGATGAGCGCTGCTCCGACGACCGCGTATCCCGCCCCCGAGTGCTTGTCGAGCTGGCCGACGACGTACTCGACGTCGCACCGGTTGCCGACGACGATCGACCGCGACACGTAGTGCCCGTTCGCCCGCTGGCGGTGCAGCCAGTGACGCCAGAGCCACCGCTCGACGAGCAGGACGACGATGCCGGCGGGCAGCGCGAACATAAAGTAGAAGCGCGTGTCGGGCACCTGCGCGATGGCGACGATGACCGCGACGGCGCCGAAGGCGAGCGCGCTCGCGTTCACGACGCTCTTGTACTCGGCCGCTCCGATACCGACGATGCGGGGGTCGCGGGTGCGCTGCAGGTCGAGGGCGATCGCCCAGGCCGCGCCGAAGAGCAGTGCGGTCGCGACGCCGGAGACGCTCAGCACGCCTCCGTCGGTCACGACGAACGCTGCGGCGATCGCGAAGAGGATGACGCCGATGTCGGTCGCGCGCACCTGGGTGCGGTAGCGGCGCGCCCAGCGGACGCCGGTCTTCGGCGAGACGACGGCGATGGGGGCCGTCGCGTCAGCGCCGAGCGGCGAGACGATACGCAGATCGGGGAGCTGCGGGGCCGGGCTCCACGCGTGGGTGCTCACGAGAGAACCTCGTGGCCCCGGCGCGGCGAGCGGGCAGGCTCACGCAGAAGGGTAAGGGAAAAGCTCCGGGTGGGTGGCCGGAGCGTACGGGTACGCGTCACGGGTAATGTCCTGCATTTCGGGTGTACAGGTAATGGTGGGTAAGTCTGTAGTTCTGAAGAACCCCTCCGGTCGCTAGGGTGAACGACCGGTGTCAGAGGATCTTAAGAACTACATGTGCAGACACTAGTGCACGCGAGAAGACACTCGCGGCCCCCGAGAGGGGGGCAGGGCGGGGTGGTGCGGGTATCGCGTGGCGACGGTACTGCCCGGATCGCCGCAGCGCCGGGCTTAAACGCCGAACGGCGCCCGACTCAGTGAGTCGGACGCCGTTCGTATCGTGGGTCAGAGGGGGCGGATGTTCTCCGCCTGGAGGCCCTTCGGACCGCGGGCGGTCTCGAATTCAACCTTCTGGTTCTCTTCCAGCGAGCGGTAGCCGCTCGACTGGATAGCCGAGAAGTGCGCGAACACGTCGGCGCTTCCGTCATCGGGGGTAATGAAGCCGAAGCCCTTCTCCGCGTTGAACCACTTCACAGTGCCTGTTGCCATGTGTCTTACATCTCATTTCTCAGGATTATCAGCCTCGCCCTCCGAGGCCGCCGTCGCGGTGGACCACTCCTGAAGAAAGCGTGTCCGCCCGGGGGAGAACACGCTGAACTGCATTGTGAAACACGACAACGTTGGCTCACACTACCGCACAGCTTCCGGCCAGCGGGAGTACCCGTTGTTTCGTTCACGTAACAGTGTGACCCCCCGTTCGGGCCGATCGGTGTGTCGATGCGCGCGAAACCACCCTTGTCGGAGTCGTCAGGGTGTGGTCGGCTGGTCGCATGGGCTACGACCGCGACTTCCTCGGTGTCGATCTTCCGTTTCCGACGACGGATGACGCGGGAGGGGCGCCGGCGGCCGGCGAGACACTCCTCGACTATGTGCACTTCTCGGTGCTGCTCGACCACGACCGCCGCCTCGCACGGGTGACCGGAGTGAACATCGACGGCGCGCAGCTCATCGATCTCGGGCGCTCCGACGACTGGCGGCTCGACGAACGGGCGCGCGCGGAATGGCAGGCCGGGCCGGCGGTCTACGCGCGGAACGACCTCGATCGCGGGCACCTCGTGCGTCGCCGCGACCCCGTGTGGGGCGATGACGCGGCGGCGGCGAACGCCGACACGTTCGTCTACCCGAACGCGGCGCCGCAGGCGAGCGGTTTCAACCAGTCGAAGGAACTCTGGCTTGGGCTCGAAGACCACGTGCTCGCGTACGCCGAGACGAACGACTCCCGGCTGAGCGTCTTCACGGCTCCCGTCTTCGGCGACGACGACCCCCGGTATCGCGGCATCCGGGTTCCCCTGCTGTTCTGGAAGGTCGCGGCCTGGGTGGATGACGGCGAGCTCGCCGCGGTCGCCTTCCTCCTCGACCAGTCGCCCGTGCTCGATCGCGGTGAGCTCGAGCGCCCCGTGACCGCCGGGCCGCCGCCGCTCGGGCCGTTCCGTACGTTCCAGGTCGCGGTGACCCGCATCGAGTCGCTCGCGGGCGTCGACCTCGGCTCGCTCGCGGCCGCCGACCGTCTTCCCGCGGCGGTCGGTGTGCGGAGTACGCGACCGCTGGCATCCCTCGCCGACATCGTGCTCTGACGCGCGCGCTCCCGCCGGCCGCGCCCCCCGCGTAACCCGCCGAGAGGTCGATCCGTCGGGGTGCCGGGCGTCACGCACCCCGTCGAATCGACCTTTCGGGGTGGAGTGCCCTCGCAACATGCTCGAGAGGTCAATCGCTCGGGATGCAGGGCGTCACACACCCCGTCGAATTGACCTTTCGGGGTGGGGTGCCGTCGCAACCCGCCCAGCCCGCCCGAGTGGTCAATCGCTCGGGGTGTCGGGCGTCACACACCCCGTCGAATCGACCTCTCGGCGAAGTGGCCGCGCAACATGCTCGAGAGGTCAATCGCTGGGGTTGCCGGGCCCGGTCACCGGGGTGGATTGACCTCTCGGGGGCGGGTGACGAGGGCGGTCGAGCGCGCGAGGTGCGCATGCACGGCGTCGGTGCCGCGAGTCACGACGTCGTCGAGGTAGGCCGCGTGCTCGTCGGCGAGCGACTCGGCGTCGTAGTGCGGGCGGATGTGGAGGAGCAGCAGCCGCATCTCGGCGCCGAGCCCCGCGTACGCCGCGGTGATGCGCGGGCTGCCGGCCGCGGCGACGAGGGCCAGGTGCACGTCGGCGTGCGCGGCCTCTGCTTCGGCCCACGTCGTCGCCGAACGCACCCGCTCGACGGCGGCACGCGCCGGTTCGAGCGCATCCGTCCACGATGACTCGTCGCGTGACCCGAGCAACCGCACCGCCTCGGCCTCGAGCGCCCCGCGGAATTCGGCGAGGGCGCGCGCGGCGTCATCGTCGAGTCGGGCGACACGCGACCCGCGATACGGCACCGACTCGACGAGGTTCTCGGCGTTCAGCGTCGCGAGGGCGGCACGCACGGTGTGCCGCGACGCTCCCGTCGATGCGGCGATCTGCTCCTCGCGGAGGGCGATTCCCGGCTCGAGATCGCCCGAGAGGATGCGCGTACGCAGGTCATCGGCGATCGATGTCGCGAGGGTCGGGCCGGGCGCGGGCCGCCGCCGCGGGCTCACACGTTCACCGGGCGACGCGGGCGCGAACCGACGGTGAGGACGACGATGCCGCCGGCGAGGATCACGAGTCCGAGCGTCGCGCCCGCCGAGAGCGGTTCGTGCAGTACGGCGAGGCTGAGGATGCTCGCCGTGAGCGGTTCGGCGAGGGTGAGCGTCGCCACGGTCGAGGCGCGGAGCCCCGCGAGGCCGCGCGCGAAGAGCACGTAGGCGAGTGTCGTCGTGACGAGTCCGAGCCAGAGCGCCGTTGCGATACCCGCGGGGTGCGCGAGCCAGCTGAGATCGGTCGAGAGCAGCAGCGGCAAGCTCGCGACGGCGGCCGTTCCGAAGAGCGCACCCATCGCGCCCGTCGGGCTCGCACCGCGGTCGAGGAGCTCTTTGCTCGCGAGCGTGTAGACGGCGTACGAGGCGCCGGCCCCGAGCGAGGCGAGGAGTCCGAGCGGGTCGGCTCCGCCCGGCGCGGTTCCGTCGGCGAAGCCGAGCACGGCAACGCCGATCGTCGCGATGAGCGTAGCGACGAGCCACACGCCGCCCGGGAATCGGCGGTGCACGACCCAGTCAAGCGCTCCCGTGATGACGGGTGCCGACCCGAGAGCGACGACCGTGCCGACGGCGACGCCGTTCGCCGCCGTTCCCGCGAAGAACGCCGGCTGGTAGGCGACGATGCCCGCGGCACCGATGCCCATGATGAGCCACGACGGGAGGCGGCGGAGCGCTCCGGTGGCCGCGCTCGCCGTGCGTGCGCCTCGACGTCGCGCGACGACGAACGCGATGAGGGCGAGTGCGCCGCCGCCGATGACGATGCGCGCCGCGCCGAGGGAGAGAGCGCTCGCGTCATCCGTCGACCCGGTCGCGAGCAGGGCGGCCGCCGTGCCCGTCGTGCCGAAGCAGACGGCGGCGAGGAGGACGGCCACGATCGAACGCATGGCACATTGTTACACAATTACCCCGCGCTACGACTCGCGTCGGACCTCGGCGGCCGTCGTCTCGGGTCGGAGGCCCCGCCACGACGCCTGACGCACGCTGCCCGATGCCGTCCACTCGGCGAACTCGATCTCGCCGACGAGCTTCGGCGTCACCCACACCGCATCCGACGACTCGCGTGCGGGAACGGCGACGAACGGGCTCGTCTTCCGCTCGAGGGGCCGGAGCCGGGTGCCGAGACGGTCGAGCTCGCGATCGGTGAAGCCGGTGCCGACACGGCCGACGTACACGAGACCCTCGTCGTCGGGGATGCCGAGGAGGAGCGATCCGATCCGCCCGCGCCGCGCGCCCTGGCCCGGCCGGTAGCCGCCGATGACGACATCCTGCATGCGCGAGTTCTTGAGCTTCTGCCAGCTCGTCGATCGCACGCCGGGTTCGTACGTCGAGGCGGGGTCCTTGACCATGACGCCCTCGAGCCCGTGCGCGAGGCTCGCCGACACGGCGGCGTCGATGTCGTCGCCGAACGTCGGGGGGACGAGCACGGTCGTCGACTCGGTGACGAGGGCTTCGAGGCGCGCGCGTCGCTCGGTCAGGGGCGCCTCGAGGAGCGACTCGTCGTCGATCTCGAGCACGTCGAAGAGGTAGAGACGTACCGGCGTGCGCTCGGCCTCGCGGGTGATCTCCCGCTCCTTCGACAGGTTCATGCGCTTCTGCAGCAGACCGAAATCGGGGCGGCCGCGCGCATCGAGAGCGACGATCTCGCCGTCGAGCACCGCGTGCTTCGCGTCGACGGCTCCCGCCAGATCGAGGAGCTCGGGGTATCGCTTCGACACATCCGAGCGGCTGCGCGTCGTGAGGCGCACCGTGCCGTCATCGATCGTGCAGATCGCGCGGATGCCGTCCCACTTCATCTCGACCGAGACCTCGCGATCGCCGATCTCGGCGCGCGTCGCGGGCGAGGCGAGCATCGGCGCCTGGGCGGTCGGGCGCGCGCGGCTCGTCGCGGTTCGCGTCGCACGGCTCGCGGGCGCGCGCCCCTCCTTCATGCGATGCAGCAGCCACGAGCTCTTCTCGCCCTCGCCGTCGGTACGGATGAGCGCGTAGCGAGCCCGACCGATCGGCCCACCCGGTCGACCCGAGAGGCGCACGATGATCTCGTCCGCGCGCCACTTCTCGAGCTCGTAACGCCCCTCGTCCCAGATCGTCACGTCGCCCGCACCGTACTCGCCCGCGGGGATCGTGCCCTCGAACGAGCCGTACTCGAGCGGGTGGTCCTCGGTCTGCACGGCGAGGTGGTTCTCGCTCGACTCGATCGGGATGCCCTTCGGCACCGCCCAGCTCACGAAGACGCCGTGGTGCTCGAGACGGAAGTCGAAGTGCAGGGCGCGCGCGTGGTGCTCCTGCACGACGAAACGCGGGTCGTCGGCGGAGGCCGCGAGCGCGGGCACCGAACTCTCGGGCACCGGTTCGGGCGTCTTCGCGGCGACGCGTTTCGCCCGATAGGACGCGAGCGGCCCGCCGCCGTCATCCGCTCGCGCACCCGCGTGGAAGCCGAGGCGCGCCATCGGATCGCCGTCGGCCTCGACGCGCTGGACGACCTCGTCGGGGGTCAGCTGGCGGAGGTCGGGGTCGTCGATCTCCTCCCACGTGCGCGGCGCCGCGACGGCCGGCAGGGGTCGCCCGCGCAACGAGTACGGCGCGACGGTCGTCTTCGACGCACTGTTCTGGCTCCAGTCGACGAAGACCTTGCCGCCGCGGAGGTCGCGCTTCATGCGGCTCACGACGAGGTCGGGGTCGTCGGCCTCGAGCGATCGGGCGAGCTCGTGGGCGAGGGCCGATGCCTGCTCGGAGTCGACCGACCCGTCGAGCGGCGCATAGAGATGGATGCCCTTGCTGCCGCTCGTCACGGGAACGGGATCGAGCCCCATTCCCGAGAGGATGACGCGGGCTCGGCGTGCCACCTCGGCGCACTCGGCGAGGCCGGTGCCCTCACCCGGGTCGAGGTCGAGCACGAGCCGGTCGGGCGGCTCGTGGGTGTCGCCCGCGCCGAAACGCCACTGCGGCACGTGGATCTCGAGCGCCGCCGACTGCGCGATCCAGACGAGCGTCGCGAGGTCGTCGATGAGCGGGTAGACGTTGTCGTGGTCGGCGTGCGCGATCGTCGCGCGGTGCACCCACTCGGGCGCACCCGGGCCGAGGTCCTTCGCGAAGAAGACCGCGCCCGGCTCATCGGTCGTGCCGACGCCGTGCACCCAGCGCTTGCGCGTCCCCGGGCGACCCGTGATGTGCGGGATCATCACGGGCGCGATGCGGCGGTAGTAGTCGATGACCTCGCCCTTCGTCATGCCCGATTCGGGATACATGACCTTGTCGAGGTTCGAGAGGCGCAGTCGACGGCCGCCCACACGTACGGTCTGCTCGGCCATCCCTCCATGCTGGCCCGATCGGCGGGTGTGTGCCAGGGGGTGGCGCCCGGCATCCGCGAGGTGTCTACTGGGGAGATGAGAGCGATCTGGAAGGGTGCGCTCACGTTCGGACTCGTGAACGTGCCGGTCAAGGTGTACTCGGCCACGGAGGACCACGACGTCGAACTGCACCAGGTGCACGATGCCGACGGCGGTCGCATCCGCTATCAGCGGCGGTGCGAGGTGTGCAACGAGGTCGTCGAGTACAAACACATCGACAAGGCGTTCGACGACGGCGAGCGCACGGTCGTGCTCACGGCGAAGGACATCGCGTCGCTGCCCGCCGAGCGCAGTCGCGAGATCGAGGTCGTAGAGTTCGTGCCGAACGAGCAGATCGACCCGCTGCTCTTCGATCGTGCGTACTTCCTCGAACCCGACTCGTCGTCGCCGAAGGCGTACACGCTGCTCCGTCGCACGCTCGAGGCGACCGACCGCACCGCGATCGTGCGCTTCGCCCTGCGGCAGAAGACGCGGCTCGCGGCGCTCCGCGTGCGCGACGACGTGCTCATGCTGCAGACCCTGCTGTGGGCCGACGAGGTGCGCGACGCGGCCTTCCCCGCCCTCGACGAGACGGTGCGCATCTCGGCGAAGGAGCTCGAGCTCTCGGCGAGCCTCGTCGAGAGCTTCTCGAGCGACTTCGACCCGTCGGAGTTCGTCGACGAGTACCAGGAGGAGCTGCGCACCCTGATCGACGCGAAGCTCGAGAAGGGCGAGGCACTCGACACCGCCGAGACCTTCGGCGAGTCCGACGAGGATGACGAGGGCGGCGAGGTCATCGACCTCATGGAGGCACTGCGGGCGAGCGTCGAACGCTCGCGCGCCGAGAAGGGCTCGTCGAAGACATCCTCGGCTGGTTCTCGGAAGAGCCGGTCGAGCGCTGGAAAGTCTACGAAGGCCTCGGGCTCGACGAAGGCGACGGCATCGACGAAGGCCTCGGCCGCATCGAAGCCGAGGGCGAAGAAGAAGGCCTGAGCGCTAGCCCGACTTCGCGGCCTTGGCCGCCTTAGCCGCGGCCTTCGCGGCCTTCTTGGCCTCACGCACCTTCGCGAGCGAGTCGGTGTCGACGATGTCGGCGACCGATCGGAGGCTGCCCTCCTCGCCGTAGCGGCCCGCTGCTTCGCGCCATCCGTCGGCGGTGAGTCCGTACTGCTTGCCGAGGAGTGCGAGGAAGATCGTCGCCTTCTGATCGCCGAAACCGGGCAGCGCCTTGAGCCGCGCGAGGATCTCGGCGCCGTCGGGGTCGCCCGAGGTCCAGATGGCCGCGGCGTCGCCTCCCCAGTCGTCGACGAGTGCCTGGCAGAGCGCCTGCACCCGTTCGGCCATCGAGCCGGGGAAGCGGTGCACGGCGGGCGACTCCTTGAAGATCGCCGTGAACTCGGTGGGGTCGGTGGAGGCGATCGCCTCGGCCGAGAACGAGCCGAGTCGGTCGGAGATCTTCGCGGGGCCGGCGAAGGCGGTCTCCATCGGAACCTGTTGATCGAGGAGCATTCCGATGAGGAGAGCGAGTGGGTTGCTCGAGAGGAGGGCGTCAGCGGCGTCGTCGCCGGTGATGTGCAGCGTCGGGTTCATGCGTCCATGGTGGCACTGTGCCCCGTCGACCGCACCCCCTCCTCACTCGTCTCGGCGTCACGAATGTGCTGTTCGCGCAGCCGGAACAGCACATTCGTGACGTCGAAACCCGGGGGTGGGGCGGGGCGAAGGGGTGGGGGATGACGCGAGGAGGGGGAGCGCCCGGGTGGGCGCTCCCCCTCTCGTGTGTCGCTGTTAGCGCGTTGCGCGGCGACGGCGCAGGGCGATGAACGCACCGCCCAGGAGGGCGAGCAGGAGCGTCGCTCCGAGGAACGGCATCGGGTCGAAGCCGGTCGACACGAGCGACCCGCCCGGTGTCTCACCCGCGGGTGTGCCACCGGGGGTGCCCGGCGTCGGCGTTCCCGGAGTGGGCTCGCCGGGGGTCGGCGTCGGCGTCGTCACGGCTGCCGGGATCAACACCGTGCCCTCGGCGCTCACGTTGCCCGCTGCATCGATCGCGCGGTAACGCACCTCGGCGGCATCCGCGTCGAACACGACGGGCTCGGTGTAGGCCACGAAGCCGTCGGCCGCACCCGGGTCGACCGCGCGGGCGGTCGGCGCCGGCGCCGTCGTGTACTCGATCGCGTGGATGCCGGAGAGCGCGTCCGATCCGGAGAGCGTGAGCGTGCGCGACTCCTCGTCGAGGTCGGCGGCCGCAGTGGGCAGCGTCGCATCGAGGTCGATCGTCTGCGTCAGCGTGCCGACGTTGCCCGCGGTATCCGTCGCCCGGATCTCGAGCACGTGCCGTCCGTCGTCAGCGACGACGATCGGCTCGGTGTACGTGGCCCACTCGCCCTCGCCGAAGCGGTACTCGACGAGAGGCGCCTCGTCGCGGGCATCCGTCACCGACAGGGTGACCGTGACGGGCGCCGCGAACCAGCCGCGCTCGTTCGGGGCCACGCCGAGGTCGATGCTGATCGCCGGTGCGACCGCGTCTTCGACGAGTCCCGCGGCGCGGAAGTGGTCGGAGTGCACGGTGAACGACGAGCCGATGTTCGGCAGCCAGCAGGCGTCGTTGTGACGGCCCTCGGGGTAGACGATCGACGTGTAGTCGATGCCCTTCGCGGTCAGCAGGGTGTCCATGCTGCGCACCGCGTTGTCGAAGCGGTACTCGTCGAACTCGCACGCGTCGTAGTAGAAGTCGTACTGCGAGAGCTGCTCGGTCGACATGGCTCCGACCTGGGCGAGCGGCGTCGGCAGACCGGCCGACGAGAAGCTCAGCGCGCCGATGTGCGACGCGAGCGAGGAGAACTTCTCGGGGTTCGACAGGCCGATCGAGTAGGCGCCGAAGCCGCCCATCGAGATGCCCGTGATCGCGCGGAAGTCGCGCGAGTCGAGGGTGCGGTACTCGGCGTCGACGAGCGGCAGCATCTCGGTGAGGAACATGCTGCGCCACGGCACGCCGCCGTTCGGCTGGTCGGCGTACCAGAGCGATTCGCCGTCGGGCATGACGACGATCGACTCGGCGAGGCCGTCGGCCCAGAGGGCGTCGAGCACGTCGTCCATGTCGCGCGGCTCCCACTCGCGGCTTCCGCCGTTGATGCCGTGGAAGAGGTAGACGACGGGGTACTGGCGGTTCGGCTCCGTCAGGTACGACGGCGGCAGGTAGGTCACGAACTCGCGGGCCGAACCCTCGAGCTCGGAGTCGACGGTCTCGCGGAAGAAGCGTGACGCGTTGCCCGACTCGAGGACGGTCGTGGGCGAGAAACGCAGGAACTGCTGCGCCGCCGGCTGGAAGGCGTACGAGCCGCCGTCGCGGGTGCCCGTGATCGAGCGGTTCGTGTCGACGATGAGGGTGCCGTCGGCGGCGACGATGACCTCGACCTCGCCGTCGAGGAGCGTGAGCGAACCCGACTCCTCGATCCACGAGCGGATCTCGCGCTCACGGCGCTCGCGCGAACGGCCGTCGTGGAAGTAGTCCTCGCCGAGCGTCGCGACGAACGCATCGACGTCGCCCGCGGCGAGGGCCGCGCGCTGCTTTTCGAGCACCGCGGTGACGGCAGCCGTCTGTTCTGCCGACGCGGGGGAGCCCTCGATTCCGTAGACGCTTGAGCGCACGGCATCCTTCGAGAAGATGCCGACGGGGCCCTCGTACCAGCCGCCGCCGCCGTTCATGTCGTAGAGGCGAACCGAGAGCACGTTCTCGCCGCCGAAGACGGGAGCGCTCGCCGGAACCGGGTAGAGGCGCTTCTCGAACCACTGGCTGCTCGCGTTCGGCGGCATGGAGCCCGAACCGCCGATGCGGACGCCGTTGAGGAACGCCTCGTCGACGTCATCCAGGGAGCCGAGCGACGCGACGAGGTTCGTTCCGGCTGCCTCGGCGGGCAGGTCGAACGTCAGGCGGTACCAGCCGAAGCCGTCGTAGTTCGCGAACTCGGCGCCGTCACCGGGCACCTGGGTGTCGGCCCAGCCCGAGTCGTCGAAGCCGGGGTCGGCGAATGCGGCGTCATCGCCGTACGAGAACTTCCACGTGCCTTCGAGGTCGATCGAGACCGTCGAGGGCGATGCGGGGTCGGCCGTCGCCGGCGTGGCGACGACGAGGGATGCCGCGATGAGCGCCGCACCCCCGAGTGCGGTGGCGCTGCGGCGCCATCGAGTGTTCAGAGAATCCACTTGCTCCTACTTCGTTGTGGTGGCAAGGCTCGTCGGCGACGGTGCCTTCGGTGGTGGTCGCGGAGCGACCGGGTCCGGCGGGGGAGCGCCGGTTCTGTGTACGTTCACAGAATCTGTGAACGTACACAGACTAGGGATGCCGCGCGGAACGTGTCAATCGCGACGACCGCCGCCCGCGTCATCCGCACCCCCTGGCGCCCGCCCTCTCGCCCCCACCCGTCCACCCGTCTCGGCGTCACGAATGTGCTGTTCGGGCACCCTGAACAGCCATTTCGTGACGCCGAGACGGACGACGCTCTCGCTTGCGCGCGGGGCGTTTGGGCGTCACGACACGCTGGGTAAGACGCGTTTGGCCAGCGTGTCGTGACGCCGAGACGGGGGAGTAGGGGCGGGAGAGGGAGAGGGCGCGCCGTGGTCAGGCGGACGCGCGCCAGACGATCGGGGTGTCGAGGAAGATGCCGCCGGGCTCGACGGGTTCGCCCTGGAGTTGCCGGAGCACGGCGTCGGCGGCCGCTCGGCCGAGCTCGGTCGCGGGCTGGTGCACCGTCGAGAGCGGCGGGTCGCACCGCAGCGCCCACGAGCTGTCGTCGAAGCCGACGACGCCGACGTCGCCGGGAACCGAGCGCCCGGCCGCGGTGAGCACGTCGAGTGCGCCCGCGGCGACGGCGTCGCTCGACGCGAAGACTCCGTCGATGTCGGGATGACGTTCGAGCAGTTCTCGCATGCCGGCCTGACCGTCAGAATACGAATACAGGCGCACGCCGGCGACGAGGCTCGGATCGACGTCGCCGCCGAGCGCTTCGGTGAAGCCCGCGAGACGGTCGGCGCCCGAGTCGCGGTCGAGGGCCGCGGCGATCATGCCGATCTTCTTCCGGCCGGTGGCGACGAGCCGCGACGTGATCTCGCGAGCCCCGGCGACGTTGTCGATCGCGACGTACGCCGACGTCGAGATATCGACGGGGTGACCGATGAAGGCGGCGGGCAGCTGGAGCTTCTCGACGACGCTGGTGATCGGGTCGCTCGTGCGCGCCGAGACGATGATGACGCCGTCGAGCAGGCCACCGCTGAGGTAGCGCGCGAGGCGGTCGACGTCGCGCCGGGTATCGGCGATGAGGCACGCCATCTGGTAGTCGGCCTCGGAGAGCGCGGCGTTCGCGCCGAGCAGGATCGACGCGATGTTGGGGTCTTCGACGAAGAGCGAGTGCGGTTCGTGCACGACGAGGCCGATCGCGCCGGAGCGCTGAGTCACGAGGTTCCTCGCCGCGGTGTTCGGCACGTAGCCGACCTTGGCGATGGCGGCATCGATCGCCGCGCGGGCCTCGGATGACACGTAGCGCTCACCGTTCAGCACCCGGCTCACGGTGCCGCGCGAGACACCGGCCTCGAGGGCGACGTCGTTCACTGTCGCGCGGCGGCGACGAAGCACTCTGTCCACGAATCTCATCGTACTCATCGCGCAGTTGACATTTCGGGCCGGCCATATCTACTCTGTGTACGTTCACAGACTCTCGGCGCGGAGCGTTCGCACTCCAATCTGTGCACGTTCACAGATCGAGGAGACGATGGAACACCCCGCACGACGCTTCGAACACGAGGGAATCGCGTTCGGCTGCGACTACAACCCCGAGCAGTGGGATCCCGCCGTGTGGCCGGAGGACATCCGCCTCATGCAGGAGGCCGGGGTCGACCTCGTCGCGATCAACGTCTTCGGCTGGTCGCACATCGAACCGCGCGCCGGTGAATACGACTTCGCCGCCCTCGACGCGATCATCGAACAGCTCCACACGGCCGGAATCCGAGTGAACCTCGGCACGGGAACGTCGTCGCCGCCCCCGTGGCTCACGACCGCGCACCCCGAACTGCTTCCCGTCGCCGAAGACGGCACGCGCCGCTTCCCCGGCGGACGCCAGGCCTGGTGCCCGAGCTCGCCCGTCTTCCGTGAGGCCGCCCTCCGCCTCGTCGACGCCGTCGCCGAGCGCTACGGCTCGCACCCCGCCGTCGCCCTCTGGCACGTCTCGAACGAGCTCGGCTGCCACAACGCGCTCTGCTACTGCGACGAGAGCGCCGCGTCGTTCCGGCGCTGGCTCGAAGCGCGCTACGGCACGATCGACGCCCTCAACGACGCGTGGGGCACGGGATTCTGGAGCCAGCGCTACGGCGCATGGGCCGAGATCCTCCCGCCGCGGGCGACGCTCTCGACGCGGAACCCGGGCCAGCTCCTCGACTTCCAGCGCTTCAGTTCCGACGAACTGCTCGCGTACTACCGCGCCGAGGTCGAGGTGCTCGCCCGTCGCAGCGACATCCCCGCCACGACGAACTTCATGGTGACGGCGCACATCAAGAACCTCGACTACTGGTCGTGGGCCGGCGCGATGGACGTCATCGCCAACGACCACTACCTCGATCACCGTCTCGCCGACCCTCGCACCGAGCTCTCCTTCGCCGCCGACCTCACGCGCGGCCTCGCCGAGGGCGCCCCGTGGCTGCTCATGGAGCACTCGACGGGCGCCGTCAACTGGCAGCCGATCAACCGTGCCAAGGAACCGGGCCAGCTCGCCCGCAACTCCCTCACCCACGTCGCGCGCGGCGCCGACGCCGTGTGCTTCTTCCAGTGGCGTGCCTCGGTGCAGGGCAGCGAGAAGTTCCACTCGGCACTCCTGCCGCACGCCGGCACCGACTCGACGCTCTGGCGCGAGGTCGTCGAACTCGGACGTGTCATCGAGAGCCTCGGCGAGATCGCCGGCACGCGCGTCGACGCCGACGTCGCCGTGCTGTTCAGCTGGGAATCGTGGTGGGCGACCGACACCGAGATGCGCCCGAGCCACGAGCTCGGCTACCTCGACCAGGTGCACGCCGCCTACGGCGCGGTGCACGCCCTCGGCATCACCGTCGACGTCGTCGCCCCCGGCTCCGACCTCTCGGGCTACCGCCTCGTCGTCATCCCCGGCCTCCACCTCGTCTCCGACGCCGACGCCGCGAGCATCGACGCATGGGTGCGCTCGGGCGGCACGGCGCTCGTCACCTTCTACAGCGGCATCGTCGATGAGGATGACCGTGTGCGAACCGGCGGATACCCGGGCGCATTCCGTGAGACGCTCGGCGTCGCCGTCGAGGAGTTCGCACCCGTCGCGGCCGACGAACCCCTCACGCTCGACAGCGGAGCGTCGGCATCGCTCTGGACGGAGCGCTCGCGCGTGACGACGGCCGAGGTCGTCGACCGCTTCGTCGACGGACCGTCGGCCGGCTTCCCCGCGCTCACCCGCAACGAGCGCGGCGAGGGCGAGGCGTGGTACCTCGCGACGCTGCCGAGCGCGGATGCCTACCGCGACATCGTCGCCCGTCTGGCCGACGACGCCGACATCCGCCCGCCCGCTCGTCTCATGCCGGAGAGCGCGGGAGCCGAGCCCACCCTCGACGTGGTTCGTCGTCGTTCCGACGACGCGAGCTACCTCTTCGTCATCAATCACGGAACCGACGACGTCCTCCTCGAAGCCCGCGGAGACGAACTCGTGACCGGCACCTCGTGCACAGGAACGCTCACGGCCCCCGCCGGAGCCGTCCGCATCATCCGAGAGGAACAGGTCTCATGACCCTCGACATCGAATCGCCGCCCGCCCGAACGGCGGGCCCGCGGAAGGCGACCAAGCGCAGAGCGCACGTGCCCCACAAGGGTGCGATCGCGCTGTTCGCCGCACCCTTCGGCGTGCTCTTCCTCGCCTTCTACCTCATCCCGATCGGCTACGCCGTGTGGCAGTCGCTGCAGGTCGTCGAGCGCGACGGCACCTACGGCGAGCCCCGCCAGGTGTTCGGCTGGTTCACCCAGTACGGCCTCGTCTTCGAGAGCGGCCCGTTCTGGGAGTCGGTCGGGCGCATGTTCCTCTTCGGCGCCGTGCAGGTTCCCGTGATGCTCGGGCTCGCGCTGCTCTTCGCGCTGCTGCTCGACTCGCCCGTGCTGAAGGGCAAGCGGTTCTTCCGCCTCGCTTTCTTCGTGCCGTACGCCGTGCCCGGCGTCATCGCCGCGATCATGTGGGGCTTCCTCATGTCGCCGAACCTCTCGCCGTTCACCGACGTCACGCGCGCGGTCGACTTCCTCTCGCCGCAGCTCGTGCTGTGGTCGATCGCGAACGTCGTCACCTGGGTGTTTGTCGGCTACAACATGCTCATCATCTACTCGGCGCTCCTCGCCATCCCGCAGGAGATCTTCGAGGCCGCGCGTCTCGACGGCGCCGGTCAGATCCGCATCGCGTGGGCGATCAAGATCCCCATGGTCGCCCCCGCGATCGTGCTCACCGCGATCTTCTCCATCATCGGCACGCTCCAGCTGCTCGCCGAACCGCAGGTGTTCCGCTCGTTCAGCGCCGCGGTCTCGAGCACCTTCACCCCCAACATGACGGTCTACGCGACCAACTCGATCCCGAACGTCAACCTCGCGGCGGCCTTCTCGGTCGTGCTCGCGCTCACGACATTCATCCTGTCCTTCGCGTTCTTGAAGGCAACGCAGCGGAAGGCTGACTGATGAGCATGCTCACCCGTACTCGCGGAGCGACCGCCGACGACCTGAAGATTTCCGGCACGAAGCCCAAGGAGAGCATGATCTCCCGGGGCGCCGCCCTCCTCATCATGGGCGTGTTCACGCTCTACTTCCTCGTGCCGATCTGGTGGCTCTTCGTCTCGGCGACGAAGGACCGCGGCCAGTTCCTGACGACCCCGTCACTCTGGTTCGCCGACTGGAACCTGTGGAACAACATCGGCGACCTCATCAACTACGGCGACGGCGTCTACCTCCGCTGGCTCATCAACAGCCTCGGCTACGCGGGCATCGGCGCGCTCCTCGCGACGATCGTCGCCGGCATGTGCGGCTACGCCCTCGCGAAGTACCGCTTCCCGGGTCGTGAACTGTTCTTCAACGTCATCCTCGGCGGTGTCCTCGTGCCGGCGACGGCGCTCGCCCTGCCGCTCTTCCTCATCTTCAGCCAGGTGAACCTCACGAACACCTACTGGGCGGTGCTCCTGCCGAGCATCGTGAGCCCGTTCGGCGTGTACCTCAGCCGCATCTTCGCGGCCGCGAGCGTGCCCGACGAACTCATCGAGGCGAGCCGCATCGACGGGGCGGGGGAGCTCCGCACCTTCTTCACCGTGTCGATCCGCCTCATGACGCCCGCCCTCGTCACCGTCTTCCTCTTCCAGTTCGTCGCCATCTGGAACAACTTCTTCCTGCCGCTCATCATGCTGCGCAGCGAAGAGCTGTTCCCGGTCACGTTCGGCCTCTACGCGTGGAACACGCAGCTGAACCAGATCCCCGAGCTCCGCACCTATGTGCTCGTCGGATCGCTCCTGTCCGTCATCCCCCTCATCGTCACGTTCCTCTTGCTTCAGCGCTTCTGGCGCAACGGGCTCGGTTCCGGGTCTGTGAAGTAAGTCCCGCAGGTCGGCGCCGCCGGCTCGCACCACCCCACCAAGAAAAAGGATGCATCCCATGCAGCACACCACGAGAGCAGGCGCCATCGGCGTCGCACTGCTCGCCGCGATCGCCCTCGCCGGCTGCTCCACCGGAGACTCGGACAGCGGCACGGACGCCGCCGCGTCGTGCGCTCCGAGCGACGGCCCCGTCACGCTCGAGTTCACGTCCTGGATCCCTGGCATCGAGGATGCCGTGAAGATGTGGAACGACGAGAACCCCGACATCACCGTCAAGGTTCAGACCGGACCCAACGGCAACTCGGGCACGTACCAGAACTTCTTCAGCCAGCTCGAGGCCGGCAACGCGCCCGACCTCGGACAGATCGAGTACGACGCGATCTCGAGCTTCCGCGTGCAGAACGGTCTCGAGAACATCGGCGTCTGCGACGAGGTCGTCGCCGCCAAGGACCAGTTCATCCCGTGGACGTGGGGCCAGGTCACGCTCGGCACCGCTGACGAGGTCTACGGCGTTCCGCAGGACTCGGGCCCCATGGCCCTGTTCTACCGCTCCGACCTGTTCGAGGCGAACGGCATCGCCGTTCCCACGACGTGGGCCGAGTACAAGACCGCTGCCGAGCAGATCCGTGCTCTCGGCGGGTACATCACGAACTTCTCGACGAGCGACATCAACCAGTTCGCGGGCTTCGTGTGGCAGGCGAACGGTGACTGGTTCACCAACGACGGCGACGCGTGGACGGTCGACCTGACCGGCGACGAGTCGACCACGGTCGCCGAGTACTGGCAGGACCTCATCGACAACGACCTCGTGTCGTCGTACCCGGCCTGGACCGAGGAGTGGAACAACGCCTACAACTCGGGCGAGGTCTGGTCGTGGAACTCCGCCGTCTGGGGCGCCAACTCGATCTCGAGCGGTGCACCCGACACGGCCGGCAACTGGTCGGTCGCTCCGTCGCCGCAGTGGGAAGCCGGACAGTCGAGCGCCGGTAACTGGGGCGGATCGTCGGTCGCCGTCTTCAAGGGAACCGAGCACCTCTACGAGGCGACGAAGTTCGCTCTGTGGCTCAACACCTCGGAAGAGGCGCTGACGGCGCTCAACGTGTCGGCGAACATCTACCCCGCCACGACCGAGGGCCTCTCGCTCCCGTCGCTGCAGGAGGGCGTGGAGTTCTACGGCGGACAGGCCATCTACGACGTCTTCGCCGAGGCCGCTGGCCAGGTCAACCCCGACTTCGTGTGGGGCCCGACCATGACGCAGACCTACGCCGACGTCTCCGACGGCTTCAAGAAGGCCGTCACCGGTCAGGGCACGCTGCTCGAGGCGCTCTCGTCCGCTCAGGACTCGACGATCTCGACGCTCAAGGCGCAGTCGATCCCGGTCGCCGAGTAGTCGTCGGCTCCGACTCAGGCCCCGCGTCGCGCGGGCCCGCTACGGCGGGCTCGCGTGCCGCGGGGCCTCTCGCGTGCCCGCGGTTGCGAGTTGCCACGAATGCCCCGTGCGGAGGCCGCCGCACGGGGCATTCGTGGCAACTCGCCGGGGGAGGGCGAGGGAGCGGGCGGATGACGGCAGCTCGCGTCATCCGTCGGCTCGTGCTTCACCACCTGGGGTCGCCGTCGTGAGTTGCCAGTTTCGGCCCGTGTGGGGCGTCTCACACGGGCCTAAGTTGGCAACTCATCGGGAAGACCGGGGGAGATGAGGCGGGGCGGGCGGATGACGCGGGCGCGTCGCGGCGCGGATGCCGGGAGCCGAAACCCAGGCGCAAAACCCCGGGCCCAGAACCCCAGGCAAAGAAAAAGGCCCCGATCCCAGTAGAAGCCTGGAAAAGGGGCCAGTGGCTCCGACGGGCGTCGATCCCGTGACCTCACGATTTTCAGTCGTGCGCTCTACCAACTGAGCTACAGAGCCGTTCGGCTTGATGCCGCTTTAAGGAGAAAGCCCCTTCTTGCGAAAGGGCTGTCGCCTCTGCGACCCTGACGGGACTTGAACCCGCGACCTCCGCCGTGACAGGGCGGCACGCTAACCAACTGCGCTACAGGGCCTCGATGATGTTCTGACGAACATCAGGCTATTCGATTATATGTGTTGCGTGACCCCAACGGGATTCGAACCCGTGCTGCCGCCGTGAAAGGGCGGTGTCCTAGGCCACTAAACGATGGGGCCGGAGGCCGTGTTTCCAGGGCCGCCGACAGCCAAGCATACGGGTCTTCCGGCCAGATACCAAAACGAGGTCGCGAGCGGCCCGGGCGCCCGTATCCGACACTCGCGGGGCAATGCATCGACGGCGGAGAACTCGCGGGTAGCGTCGCCGGGGAGTGACTGTGTCGGGCAGTTGCCAGAAGACTGACCAAGCGGGACGGGTACCCCGCGCGGGATGGGGTTGTACAGATGGGCCGAACGGCTGACACGAGCGTGCACGGTGGCGCGCGTCGAACGCAGGGCGCCTGGCGCCACCGGATCACGGCCGGTCTCGCCGTCATACTGATGTCTCTCGGGGCATCCGTCGCCTCTCCGGCGCAGGCGGCGACCTACCCGAGCTGGGACGACGTGCAGAAGGCGAAGTCCGACACGGCGGCGGCCAACGCCGCGGTCGAGAACATCCGCTCCCTCATCTCCGGACTCGAGGTGCAGGTCGCCGAGGCGATCGCCCTCGCTGAGCAGCGCGCCGACGAACTCTTCGCGGCCCAGCAGAAGTTCGACGAGGCCGTGCGCACGGCCGACGAGATCCAGGCGCAGGCCGACGCGAGCGCGGCATCCGCGGATGACGCGCAGAAGAACGCCGGCCAGCTCGCCGCCCAGCTCTACCGCTCCGGCGGCGGCGATGTGAGCGTCAACCTGTTCCTCGACGCGGGATCGGGTAAGAACACCGAGCAGCTGCTGTCGAAGCTCGGCAACATGAGCAAGATCGTCGAACGCACGGCCTCGATCTACGAGCAGGCCCGCACGGCCGAGAACACCGCGCAGTCGCTCTCGGAGCAGGCATCCGTCGCCCGCGCCGCGCGCGAGGAGCTGCGCGTCGCCGCCGAGGCCGCGCTCGTCGCGGCACGCGAGGCGCAGGCGGCGTCCGAGGCCGCCCTCGCCGAGTCGCAGTCGAAGAAGATCGAGCTCGAGCAGCAGGTGAAGTTCCTGCAGGACGCCGAGGCGAAGACGACGGCGAGCTTCGAAGAGGGTGAGCGCATCCGGAAGGAAGAGGAGGCGCGTCGCCGCGAAGAGGCCCTCCGCGCCGGCAGCCCCGGCATCCCCGCGACATCCGGTTGGTCGCTGCCCGCATCAGGGCGCATCACCGGCAGCTACGGCCCGCGCAGCGTCATCTGCGGCGGAGGCTACTGCTCGAACAGCTTCCACTACGCCGTCGACCTCGGCACCGGCTGCGACGCCCCGATCTACGCCGCGAACAGCGGTGTCGTGACGTACGCGGGCTGGTCGGGCAGCTACGGCAACTTCATCAAGATCGACCACGGCGGCGGCATCTCGACCGGTTACGCCCACATCCGCAACGGCGGCCTCTTCGTCGGTGTCGGCCAGTGGGTCGACTCGGGCCAGAACATCGCCTCGGCCGGCACCACCGGCGCATCGACCGGATGCCACCTGCACTTCGAGGTCTACAACGGCGGCAGCCGCATCGACCCGATGAGCTTCATGGGAGATCGGGGCATCGGTCTTGGCTGACAACCACACCCGGCCCGTCTCGCGCGTGAAGCCGGCCACACTCTTCTCCGCGGTCGCGATCGGCGCGGTCACCGCGACGACGATCGTCGTCGGCAACCCGGCGAACGCCGATGAGGACTACCCGACGTGGAGCGAGGTGCAGCAGGCGAAGCAGAGCGAAGCCGCCAAGCTCGCCGAGATCGCGAAGCTCACCGAACTGCTGAACGGCCTGCGCGCCGCCGCCGAGGCCGCCTCACGCGAGTCGCTCATCGCCGCCGAGGCCTACCGCATCGCCGACGAGGCGCACCAGGCCGCGATCACGCGCGAGTCGAGCCTCGCGAGCCAAGCGGATGACGCGGAGAAGCGAGCCGAGACGTCGCGCATGCGTGCCGGTCTGCTGGCCGCGCACCTCGCACGCAAGACCGGTGACGAGCTCTCGCTCGAACTGTTCCTCAAGGGCGCGGGCGCGAGCGAGGTACTGCGCGGGCTCGGCACCGCCACGAAGATCGGCGAGCAGTCGCAGGCCGCCTACGAGCAGGCCGAGCAGGACAAGAACGCCGCCGAGTCGCTCCGCGGTCAGGCCGAGAAGGCGTCGAGCGAACGTGCTCGCCTCGCCGACGAGGCCCGCGGTTCGTACGACGCGGCGAAGTCGGCCGAGGATGCCGCGCGCACAGCCGTCGCGGTCGAGGAAGAGCACTCCGCGACGATGTACGCGCAGCTCGCCGAGCTCAAGGACACGACGGCCGAACTCGAGCGCGAGTACGCCGAGGGTGAGCGTGCTCGTCAGGAAGCAGCCCAGCCTCCCGGCGGCGGCAACGCCGGCGGAGGAACCGGCGGCGGCGGAGGCAACTCGGGCGGCGGCTCCGGCGGAGGCGGTGGTGCCCCCGCGCCGGCTCCTGCTCCCGGACCGGCCCCCGGCCCGCCCAACGGCAGCGCCGTCGACACGGCCCTCGCCTTCGCGCGCGCCCAGCTCGGCAAGCCCTACCGTCTCGGCGGAGCGGGCCCCGACTCGTGGGACTGCTCGGGTCTCACCCGCGCCGCCTACGCCGCGGCGGGCATCAGCATCGGAACGCACTCGGCGACGAACCAGTTCTACACGATGGAGAACCAGGGCAAGCTCGTGCCGTTCGATCAGGCCCAGCCCGGCGACCTCGTGTTCTGGGGCGGCGGCGGGAGTTACTACCACGTAGCGCTCTACATCGGCGGCGGCCGCATCCTCGAGGCGCCCGACTGGGGCAAGCCCGTGCGCGAGTACTACATCTGGGGCATGGGCGACGTGTCGCCCTGGGTCGGTCGCCCCTCGGGCTGACCCCGCTCGCGTCATCCGTCGCGTGCCCGCGCGCTCTGCGCCACATCGTGCACGAATGCGCCACGCATACGGGCGCATTCCGCGACGAACGGGCGCACACCCGGGCCGCTTACACAGAATCCCGCCCCGCCCGAACCCGCGGTGCGGGCCGTGGCGAGACGGGATTCGTGAGAGTGCGCGTCGGTCAGTGACCGGGGAACGCCTCGAAGCCGGCCTGGATGATGCGCTCGGCCTCGGCCGCGTCGCCCCATCCCTCGGTCTTGACCCACTTGCCGGGCTCGAGGTCCTTGTAGTGCTCGAAGAAGTGCTCGATCTCCTTCTTCGTGTACTCGGGGATCGAGTCGGTGTCCTGGATGTGGTTCCAGCGCGGGTCGCCTGCGGGCACGGCGATGACCTTGGCGTCGCTGCCGCCGTCGTCGGTCATGTTGAAGACGCCGACGGGGCGGACCTTCACGCCGACGCCGGGGAACAGCGGGTAGTCGAGCAGCACGAGCACGTCGACGGGGTCGCCGTCGAGGCCCAGCGTGTTCTCGAAGTAGCCGTAGTCGGTGGGGTACACGAACGTCGTGTAGAGCACGCGGTCGAGGAAGACGCGACCGGTCTCGTGGTCGACCTCGTACTTGTTGCGGCTTCCCTTGGGAATCTCGATGACGGCGGCGTACTCGCCCATGCTCACTCCTTGAACGTTGATGTCGAAGACCGGTTAAGGTTACGGGATGCCCGAGAAGCGCCGTCCCCGCTTGACTCCTGCCGTCGCAGACGTACGCCGGGCGGTGCGCGAGGCGCTTCCCGCCGCGGGCGACCGCTCGCCGCTCGCGCTCGTCGCGCTCTCGGGCGGCCCTGATTCGCTCGCCCTCGCGGCCGCGACCGCCTTCGAGGCGTCGCGGGCTGGCTGGCGCGCGGGTGCCGTCATCGTCGACCACGGTCTGCAAGCCGGCTCCGAGACGGTAGCGGATGACGCGGCCGACGTCGCTCGCGAGCTCGGCCTCGACCCCGTGAGCGTGCGCCGCGTGTCGGTCGACGTGACGGGGGAGGGGCCGGAGGCGTCGGCCCGCGCCGCACGCTACGAGGCACTCACCGTCGCGGCGCGTGAGGCGGGCGCTGAGATCGTGCTGCTCGGCCACACCCTCGACGACCAGGCCGAGACCGTGCTGCTCGGGCTCGCACGCGGCTCCGGCGCGACGAGCCTGCAGGGAATGGCGCCCGTGAGCATCGGCGCCGGGGGAGTGAACCTCGTCCGCCCGCTCCTCGGCATCCGCCGCGCCACGACCCACCAGGCGTGCGTCGACGCCGACCTCGAGCCGTGGACCGACCCCCACAACACCGACCCCTCCTACTCACGCGTGCGCGTGCGTGAGCGGGTGCTGCCCGTGCTCGAGGCCGAACTCGGCCCGGGCATCGCCGAGGCGCTCGCCCGCACGGCCGAGCAGGCACGCGAGGACTCCGCGGCCTTCCAGGAGCAGATCGACGAGTTCATCGAGGAGATCTGCGAACCCGCCGAAGCCGGCATCGCGATCTCGGCGGCGGCTCTCGCTGCGAATCCCGCGGCGCTCCGGCAGCGCGTCATCCGTTTCGTCGTCCAGAGCGAGTTCGGCGTCGCCCTCTCGCGCTCGCAGACCCTCGACGTCGCGCGCCTCGTCACCGACTGGCGAGGACAGGGCCCGATCGACCTGCCGGGGCTCACCGCCCACCGCGAGTCGGGTTCGATCAACTTCACCGCGACGGATGCCTGAGGCCGGTTCTCTCCCGCGTGGAGGCGGCGACTAGGCTCGTTCCATGCATGCCAGTGACATCGAAGGTGACCTCAGTACCGTTCTCGTCACCGAGGCCGAGATCCACGCCAAACTCGCCGAGATCGCGCGCCGCATCGAGACGGACTACGCGGGCAAGGATGTGCTGCTCGTCGGAGTGCTGAAGGGCGCCATCATGGTCATGGCCGACCTCGCGCGCGAGCTCCGCCTGCACGTCGAGACCGACTGGATGGCCGTCTCGTCGTACGGCGCCGGCACGAAGTCGAGCGGTGTCGTGCAGATCCGGAAGGACCTCGACTCCGACCTCACCGACCGTCACGTGCTCATCGTCGAGGACATCATCGACTCGGGCCTCACCCTGTCGTGGCTGCTCGAGAACTTCGCCTCGCGCGGCGCCGCCTCGATCGAGGTGTGCGCCCTGCTCCGCAAGCCCGAGGCCGCCAAGGTCGAGATCGAATGCCGCTACGTCGGCTTCGACATCCCCAACGAGTTCGTCGTCGGCTACGGCCTCGACTACGCCGAGAAGTACCGCAACCTCCGCGACGTCGGCGTGCTCGCGCCTCACGTCTACTCGTAGGTCACGCCGCCTCCGGCATCCCCGCTGCTCGCCCCATTGCCCTCCCGCCTGTGCGTAATTCAGGTGCGGAGGTGTGTCGAGGGTCGAACTGCCGTGACGGATGCCGCGGCTCGCCGCTCCTCTCCTGAATTGCGAACAGATGGCGGCGGATCCTGCCGTCAGCGGCTGTGCCTGCCGGTCCGCTTCCTGCCGTCAGCGGCTGTACTTTCTGGTCCGCTTCCTGCCGTCAGCGAACATGCAGCGGGCCTCCAGCGCGGGAGCGGTAGCCTTTCAGCACCATGAACATGAAGAAGATCCTGCGCGGACCGCTCATCTACATCCTGCTCGCTGTTGCAGCGGTCTGGATCGGCACGAGCCTCATCACCGCCTCTGGGTTCCGCGAGGTCTCGACCCAGCAGGGTCTGGAGTTCATCTCGAACGGCGACGTGAAGTCGGCGAAGATCGTCGACGGCGAGCAGCGCGTCGACCTCACGCTCACGAAGGAGGACAAGGAGTTCGGCACCCAGGTGCAGTTCTACTACGTCACTCCGCGCGGCCTCGACGTCATCACGGCGATCGACGACGCGAGCCCCGCGATCGAGTACACCGACGAGGTTCCTCAGGGCAACTGGTGGCTGTCGATGCTCGGCATCCTGCTGCCGCTCGTGCTCATCGGCCTCTTCTTCTGGATCATGCTCTCGAGCATGCAGGGCGGCGGAAACCGCGTCATGCAGTTCGGCAAGTCGAAGGCGAAGCTCGTCTCGAAGGAGAGCCCGCAGGTCACCTTCGCCGACGTCGCCGGTGCTGACGAGGCCATCGAAGAGCTCCACGAGATCAAGGAGTTCCTCAAGGAGCCGGCGAAGTTCCAGGCCGTCGGCGCCCGCATCCCGAAGGGCGTACTGCTCTACGGCCCTCCCGGAACCGGTAAGACGCTGCTCGCGCGAGCCGTCGCCGGTGAGGCGGGAGTGCCGTTCTACTCGATCTCGGGTTCCGACTTCGTCGAGATGTTCGTCGGCGTCGGCGCGAGCCGCGTGCGCGACCTCTTCGAGCAGGCGAAGCAGAACTCGCCCGCCATCATCTTCGTCGACGAGATCGACGCCGTCGGTCGCCACCGCGGTGCCGGCATGGGCGGCGGTCACGACGAGCGCGAGCAGACGCTCAACCAGCTCCTCGTCGAGATGGACGGCTTCGACCCCAAGACGAACGTCATCATGATCGCGGCGACCAACCGCCCCGACATCCTCGACCCCGCGCTCCTTCGCCCGGGCCGCTTCGACCGTCAGATCGGTGTCGACGCCCCCGACCTCAAGGGCCGCCAGAAGATCCTGCAGGTGCACGGCAAGGGCAAGCCGCTCGCCGCCGGCGTCGACCTCGAAGTCGTCGCACGGAAGACCCCGGGCTTCACCGGTGCCGACCTCGCGAACGTGCTGAACGAGGCCGCGCTCCTCACGGCTCGCTCGAACGCCCAACTCATCGACAACCGCGCCCTCGACGAGGCGATCGACCGCGTCATGGCCGGACCGCAGCGCCGCACGCGTGTGATGCGAGACCGCGAGAAGCTCATCACCGCTTACCACGAGGGTGGACACGCCCTCGCCGCGGCGTCGATGAACTACACCGACCCGGTCACGAAGATCACGATTCTTCCGCGCGGCCGTGCCCTCGGCTACACGATGGTCATGCCCCTCGAAGACAAGTACTCGGTCACGCGCAACGAACTCCTCGATCAGCTCACCTACGCCATGGGTGGCCGCGTCGCGGAAGAGATCATCTTCCACGACCCGTCGACCGGAGCCTCGAACGACATCGAGAAGGCGACCTCGATCGCCCGCCGCATGGTCACCGAGTACGGCATGAGTGCGAACGTCGGTGCCGTCAAGCTCGGTCAGGCGCAGGGCGAGGTCTTCCTCGGCCGCGACATGGGCCACCAGCGCGACTACTCGGAGCGGATCGCGGAGCGGGTCGATGCCGAAGTGCGCGCTCTCATCGAGAAGGCGCACGACGAAGCGTGGGAGGTCTTGAACAACAACCGCGACATCCTCGACAAACTCGCCGCCGCGTTGCTCGAACAAGAGACGCTCGATCACAACCAGATCGCCGAGATCTTCACCGATGTGAAGAAGCTCCCCGAGCGCCCGGTCTGGCTCTCGAGCGACAATCGCCCGGTCTCTGACCTCCCTCCCATCGACTTCCCGCACGAGAAGATGCCGATCGATGAAGGCGCCGTCGATGGCGGCGTCGACTCCGAGCCCCTTCCCGAGACGGAACAGAGCACTCCCACGTGGGGCACATCACGACCGGCGACGGCCTGAGCGCGATGCCTCCCGTCGACCGGGCGCGCGTCGAGGCCGCCGTTCACGAGCTCCTGCTCGCGATCGGTGAGGACCCGACGCGGCCCGGCATCGAGCGCACTCCGCAGCGGGTCGCCGAGTCGTACGTCGAGTTCTTCCACGGTGTGAGCGAAGATCCGCTCGTCCACCTCGCCGACTGCGTGCCGCTGGGCGCGGCGGATGACGGTGGCGAGACGACATCCGACGCCGTGATCGTGCGCGATCTCGCGTTCCGGTCGATGTGCGAGCACCACTTGCTTCCGTTCACCGGCGTCGCTCACGTCGCGTACCTGCCTCACGAGCGCGTCATCGGTCTCGGGCGCATCCCGCTCGTGATCGACACGCTCGCGGCGCGCCCTCAGCTGCAGGAGCGACTCGCGGAGGAGATCGCCGACGCGCTCGACGCCGGCCTCGAACCGCGTGGCGTGCTCGTCGTGCTCGATGCGGCGCAGCAGTGCGTCTCGACGCGGGGGCCGCGTCAGGTCGCCAGCTCGACCGTGACGATCGCGAGCCGTGGCGAGCTGACGGAGCCCGCGGCCCGCAGCGAGATCATGGCCTTGATCGGCGCGCGCCGTGACTGACTCCCTCGACCTGTCGGGTGCCGCGCGGCCGCTCATCATGGGCGTGCTGAACGTCACGCCCGACTCGTTCAGTGACGGCGGTCGCTGGCTCGAGCACACCGCAGCGATCGAGCACGGCCTCGCGCTCGTCGCCGACGGTGCCGACATCGTCGACGTGGGAGGCGAGTCGACGCGACCCGGTGCCGAGCGCGTGAGCACCGACGAAGAGCTGCGACGCGTCGTTCCCGTCATCCGTGAACTGTCCGCCGCCGGCATCCGCGTCAGCATCGATACCATGCACGCCGCGACGGCGGCGGCCGCGGTCGACGCGGGGGCGGAGATCGTCAACGACGTCTCGGCCGGTCTCGCCGACGCCGAGATGGCGCCGATCGTCGCGGCGACGGGCGCGCTCTACGTCGCGATGCACTGGCGCGGTCACTCCGACCGCATGGACGACCTCGCCCACTACGACGACGTCGTCGCCGAGGTGCGCGACGAGCTCGCCGTGCGGGTCGGCGCATTGACGGATGCCGGTGTCGACGCCGCGCGGATCGTGCTCGATCCCGGGCTGGGCTTCTCGAAGCGCGCCGAGCACAACTGGGCGTTGCTCGGCGGACTCGACCGGCTCATCGACCTCGGGTTCCCCGTCCTCGTCGGTGCGTCGCGCAAGCGATTCCTCGGCGCCGTCGTCGCTCCTGACGCCGACGTCGAAGCCCGCGACCTCCCGACGGCCGTCGTGAGCGCGTTGAGCGCGCTCTCCGGCGCGTGGGCGGTGCGCGTGCACGACGTGCGTTCGACGCGCACTGCACTCGATGTCGCCCGGGCATGGCAGAGTGGTGGGCGTGACGACCGCGCCTGACAGCATCATCCTGACCGGCCTGCGGGTCCGGGCGAATCACGGGGTCTTCGACTTCGAACGCGCCGACGGGCAAGACTTCCTCATCGACGTCGTCGCCCGACTCGACCTCGCCGGAGCCGCGGGAACCGACGACCTTGGCGACACCGTGCACTACGGCGAACTCGCGATCGCCGTGCACGACGCCGTCGAGCGCGACCCGGTCGACCTCATCGAGACGGTCGCCGAGCGCGTCGCGGCAACGGTGCTCGCATTCCGCGCGGTCGACGAGGTCGAGGTCACGGTTCACAAGCCGCAGGCGCCCATCCCCGTTCCCTTCACCGACGTCGCCGTGCGCATCGTGCGGGGCAGGGGCTGAGCATGGCGCTCTTCCGTTCGAGCCGCGAGGCCGGCGAACACGTCATCGTCGCTCTGGGCTCCAACCAGGGCGACCGCGAGGGCACGCTCGGCCGGGCCATCGCCGACATCGATGCGCTGCGCGAACTGCGCGTGAGGGCGATCTCGCCGTACTACGAGACCCCGGCCATCAAGATCGACGGTGTCGACCGCGAGGCGCCGCGCTACCTCAACGCCGTCATCGCCGCGCAGACGACGCTCTCTCCTCACGCTCTGCTCGACGCGCTCAACACGATCGAACGCGGTCACGGCCGCGTGCGCGACGAGGTGTGGGGCGATCGCACCCTCGATCTCGACATCATCGTCTACGGCTCGCTCGAGATGCGCGACGAGACGCTCACGATCCCGCACCCGCGTGCCTGGGAGCGCGCGTTCGTGCTGCAGCCGTGGCTCGACATCGAGCCGGGTGCGGTGCTGCCCGGCTATGGGCCGATCTCCGCCGTGCGAGCCCTCGCGACCGACGAGGTGCGCCTCTACGTCGACGACGAGTCCGACGGAGACGAGCCGTGAGCCGCACCCGCGCGACGTCGCTCATCGCCATCGGTGTCGTCGGCCTCGTGGCATCCTTCCTCATCGAGCTCGCCCTCGTCTCCGTCGGCCGGTCGACGATCGTGCCGCCGATCTCGCTCCCGATCACCCTCATCGGCGTCGCCGTGGTCGTCGTCGCCGTGGCCTGGCCCGTGCGCAAGGCCGTCAAGGGCCGGGGCCGTGTCGACCCCTTCCGGGCGATTCGCATCGCGGCCCTCGCGAAGGCCTGCAGCCTGAGTGGCGCGATCGTCGTGGGCTTCGGCGCCGGCGTGGCCGCCTTCCTGCTCACCCGCAGCGTCATCGGCGGCGCCGAGCCGATCCTGCTCTCGATCGCGACGTTCATCGGCGCCGGCATCCTGCTCGCCGGGGGCCTCATCGCCGAACGATTCTGCACTCTCCCGCCCGACGACGACGCCCCCAACCCCGAGGAAGCCCGTGCCTGAACGTTTCGAGATCGACGCTCCCGAATGGAAGCGCGTGTCGCCGAAGTACATCTTCGTCGAGGTCGTCGGTTCCATCATCTTCACGATCCTCCTCATCGCCGGGCTCGTCATCGCCGCGCTGCTGTGGCAGTGGGTGTGGGCTCCGTGGGCCGCGGGCGCCGTCGCCGTCATCGCGATCGTGACGATCGCCCTCGAGCCCCGGCGGGTGCGCTCGATCGGGTACGTGCTGCGCGATGACGATCTGCTCTTCCGCCGCGGCATCATGTTCCAGCGTTTCGTCGCCGTGCCCTACGGCCGCATGCAGCTCGTCGACATCACTCGCGGTCCGCTCGCCCGCATGCTCGGCCTCGCCGACCTCAAGTTCGTGACGGCGGCGGCGACGACGGGCGTCACCCTGCCCGGTCTGCCCCTGGCCGACGCCGAGGGGCTCCGCGACCGACTCGTCGAACTCGCGGAGTCGCGACGGGCGGGTCTGTGACCGACTCCGCGCCCGAGGCCCCTCGCCCGCTCGGACCGACGGCGACCGGTCTCGCCGACGGCGAGTGGCACCGCCTGCACCCCGCGACGCCGCTCCTCCGCGGCGGCATCTTCGTGCTCGCCATCCTCGGCTTCGCGATCGCGAACATGCGCGAACGGCTCGTCGAGATCTTCTTCGGCGGACTCGCGCCCGACCTCCCCGGGTACGACGGGGACGGCTCCGAATGGGCGAACGACCCCGTCAACGGTCTCGTCGAGAGTGGAACCCTCGGATGGGCGATCCTCGCGGTCATGGGCATTCTCATCGTGCTGCTCGTGGGCTTCTGGCTCTCGTGGCGCATGCACACGTTCCGCATCACGGGCGAATCGGTCGAGGTGCGCAGCGGCATCGTGTTCCGCTCGCACCGCAGCGCCCGGCTCGACCGCATCCAGGGCATCAACATCTCGCGGCCGCTGCTTCCGCGCATCCTCGGCACCGCGCGCCTCGAGGTCGCGGTCGCCGGTCAGTCGGGCAATGTGCAGCTCGCCTACCTGTCGGGCAAGCTCGCCGATGGCCTCCGAGCTGACATCCTGCGCCTCGCGTCCGGTGCGCGGAGTGGGCCGCGTGCGGCCGTGACGGATGACGCGCGCCCGGTGTTCGCCGACTATCCGCCGCCCGCGGGTGCGCCGGTGCTTGATCAGCCGGCTCCCGTAGCCCCGGCGGCGAACGGTTCACGCGCTGCCGAGTTCGCGCGCGACCGGGTCGGCGAGTTTCTCGCCCCCGAGCTCGACCCGAGCCTCGCGACCCCCGAATCGGTCGTGCACATCCCTCCGGGTCGCGTGGTCGGATCGACTCTGCTCTCGGGCGCGACGATCGCGCTGCTCATCGTCATCGGCGCCTTCATCTGGGGTCTCAGCACCGGGCGGGGCTGGGTCTTCTTCGGCTTCATCCCCGCGCTCATCGGTTTCGGAAGCTACTACTGGTCGCGCGTGACGAAGTCGCTGCGCTTCACCATCGCCGGCACCCCCGACGGTGTGCGCATCGGTCATGGACTGCTCTCAACCTCGAACGACACGATTCCGCCGGGGCGCATCCACGCGATCCAGGTGCAGCAGTCGATCGTCTGGCGACCGTTCGGGTGGTGGATGATCCGCATCACGACCGCCGGGCAGTCGATCGCCGAGGCATCGGGCTCGCAGAGCCGTTCGATCGTGTTGCCCGTGGGAACGCGAGCCGACGTGACGAAGGTGCTCTCGCTCATCCTCCCGTCGGCCGATCTCGAGCGGCTGAGCGAGATCGTCGCGAGCGGTATGTTCTCGCGCGGCTCCGACGACGTCTACTCGACGCCCCCGCGCCGGGCGGCGTGGCTCGCGCCGTTCTCGTGGCGTCGCACGGGGTACACGATCGCCGACGGCGTCGTGTTCCTCCGCCGCGGAGTCGTGCAGCGCGACCTCATCCTCGTCTCGCTCGCGCGCGTGCAGAGCGCGGCGATCCACCAGGGTCCGATCCGCCGGGCGCTCGGGCTCGCACATGCCCGTGTGCACACCGTCGCGGGCCCCGTCATCGCGACGCTTCCGGTCATCGAGATCGGCGATGCTCGACGCTTCTTCGACGACGTCGCGACCGGTGCCGTCGAGTGGGCGCTGCGCGACACGTCGAGTTCGTGGGGTGCCGAGCCCGAGCTCGAGCCGGAGGCCTCCGCCGAACAAGTGGCGGCGGTCGGTGATGCTGAGCCGGTAAGCGATGCTGAGCCGGGCGGCGACGTTGAGCCGGCCGGCGACGCTGAGCCAGCCGGCGACGCCGAGCCAGCCGCTGACGCCGAGCCCATCGGACCCACCGCCCCGGCGCCGGAGGAGACGACCGATGGGCGTTGAGCAACGCGCCGGTCGCCTCGGTGTCGGCACGATCGGCGCGGGCCGCGTCGGTCCGGTGCTCGCGGCCGCGCTCGGCGGTGCGGGCCACGCGCTGACCGGTATCTCCGCGGTGTCGGCCGAGAGCCGCGAACGCGCCGAGGTCATCCTGCCCGGAGTGCCCGTGCTTCCCGTCACCGACATCGTCGAGCGCAGCGAACTCGTGCTGCTCGCCGTTCCCGACGACGAACTCGCCGCACTCGTGGCGGGCCTCGCCGCGGCCGGAGCCTGGCAGCCCGGTCAGCTCGTGCTCCACACGAGTGCGCGTTTCGGAGTCGACGTTCTCGCTCCGGCGCGTGCCCAGGGCGTCATCCCTCTCGCCGCTCATCCGGCGATGGTCTTCTCGGGCACGACCCTCGACCTCGCCCGGCTTGCGGGAACCTGGTTCGCCGTGACCGCCCCGGCTCCCGTGCTGCCGATCGCTCAGGCGCTCGTCGTCGAGATGGGCGGCGAGCCGCACGTCGTCGACGAATCCGATCGCGCGGCCTACGCCGAGGCGGTCGATACGGCCGTCTCGTTCTCGACGGCGATCGTCGATCAGGCGACCGGGCTCCTCTCGTCGATCAGGGTCGAGCGACCCGGGCGCGTGCTCGCTCCGCTCGTGCGTTCGGCGGTCGAGGCCGCGCTCGCCCGCACCGGCGCGAGTACGATCGATCCGGCCCTGAACGGCGCCGATTCCGACTTCCCGTTCCCCGATGCGGAGCTCCCATGACGACCGATGCCCCCGAGGTCGTCGGCGAGATCGCGGCTCTGCGTGAGCGCCTCGGCGCCGCACGTGCGGCGGGTGCCCGGATCGCCCTCGTGCCGACGATGGGTGCGCTGCACGACGGTCACCTCGCGCTCGTCGACCGGGCGCGTGAGCTCGCCGACGTCGTCGTCGTGTCGATCTTCGTCAACCCCCTGCAGTTCGGCGCCGGCGAAGATCTCGACCGCTACCCGCGCACCCTCGACGCCGATGTCGCCGCGCTCGCGAGCCGCGGCGTCGACCTCGTCTTCGCGCCGACCGCGCGCGAGATGTACCCGCGCGGCGACGTCTCCACGCGCATCACGGCCGGACCCGTCGGCGACCGCTACGAGGGGTCGTCGCGCCCGGGTCACTTCGACGGCATGCTCACGGTCGTCGCGAAGCTCCTGCACATCGCGATGCCCGATGTGGCGCTCTTCGGCCGGAAGGACGCCCAGCAGGTCTTCCTCGTCGAGCGGATGGTCGCCGACCTCGACGTGCCCACGGTGATCGAGGTCGTCGAGACGGTGCGCGAAGACGACGGCCTCGCGCTCTCGAGTCGCAATCGGTTCCTCGACGAACCGCATCGCCGCGCGGCGCTCGCGCTCTCGGAAGCGCTCCGTGCGGCATCCGATGCGGCTGCGGAAGGCCTCGCGGAGGCTCTCGCCGAGGCCGCCGCGGCGTTCGGCGACCACGACGACGCCGAGCTCGACTATTTCGTCATCGTCGACCCCGCGACGCTGTTGCCCGTCGCCGACGACTTCCGCGGAGAGGCCCTCGCCCTCGTCGCCGCCCGCGTCGGCGGCACGCGCCTCATCGACAACGCCCCCCTCACCCTCTGACGCCCCACCCTCTTCCCGTCTCGGCGTCACGAATGTGCTGCTCGCGCGCGCTGAACAGCACATTCGTGACGCCGAAACAGCTCTCGCGGGGGTGTTTCGGCGTCACGACACGCTGGTCATGCGCGCGAACACCAGCGTGTCGTGACGCCGAGACGTCTGCGCGGGGTGGGTGAGAGCGGTGCGCGAGGGGATGCCGCGGTGCGAAGTAGGCTGGTGGGCGCCCGCCCCGTCGAGAGAGAGTCCTGGTCGTGACCGAAGCTACGTCGTCCGAGAACACCGAACTGACGGCTGAGGAAGTCTCCGAGCAGAAGGCCGTGCGTCTCGCCAAGCGGGAACGCCTCATCGCGGCATCCACCGACCTCGGCGGAGGCGCGTACCCCGTCAGCGTTCCCGTCACCGACACGATCCCGGCCGTGCGTGCGCGCCACGAGGGTCTCGAGGCCGATGTCGCGACGGGCGAGCTCGTCGGAATCGCCGGCCGCGTCGTCTACTCACGCAACACGGGCAAGCTCTGCTTCGCGACGCTGCAGTCGGGCGACGGCAGCCGCATCCAGGCCATGGTCTCGCTCGCGAACGTCGGCGAGGACTCGCTCGCGGAGTGGAAGGAACTCGTCGACCTCGGCGACCACGTCTTCGTCTCGGGCGAGGTCATCACGAGCCGCCGCGGCGAGCTCTCGATCATGGTCGCCACGTGGGCGATCGCATCGAAGGCGATCCTGCCGCTGCCGAACCTGCACAACGAGCTCTCGGAAGAGACGCGCGTGCGCAGCCGCTACCTCGACCTCATCGCGCGCGAGCAGTCGCGTCGCACGGTGCTCGACCGCGCGAAGGTCAACCAGAGCCTGCGTCGCACGTTCGACGCGCTCGACTTCGTCGAGGTCGAGACGCCCATGCTGCAGGTCATGCACGGCGGCGCATCGGCTCGCCCGTTCGTGACGCACTCGAACGCGTTCGATACCGACCTGTACCTCCGCATCGCCCCCGAGCTGTACCTCAAGCGCGCCGTCGTCGGCGGCATCGACCGGGTCTTCGAGATCAACCGTAACTTCCGCAACGAGGGCGCCGACTCGACGCACTCGCCCGAGTTCGCGATGCTCGAGGCGTACCAGGCCTACGGCGACTACAACGCCATCGCCGACCTCACGCAGAAGCTCATCCAGGACGCCGCGCTTGCGACATCCGGCAGCCACGTCGTCACGTGGGCCGACGGCACCGAGTTCGACCTCGGCGGCGACTGGGCGCGCATCTCGATGTACGACTCGCTCTCGGAGGCGATCGGCGAGACCGTCACGCCCGAGACGTCGATCGAACGACTGCAGCAGCTCGCCGAGGATGCCGGCGTCGAGGTCGACCACCCGCTGCCCGGCAAGTACGTCGAAGAGCTGTGGGAGCACCACGTCAAGTCGGGTCTCGAGCGCCCGACGTTCGTGATGGACTTCCCCCTCGACACGAGCCCCCTCGTGCGTCAGCACCGCGCGATCCCCGGGGTCGTCGAGAAGTGGGACCTCTACGTGCGCGGCTTCGAGCTCGCGACCGGCTACTCCGAGCTCATCGACCCCGTCGTGCAGCGCGAGCGTTTCGTCGAGCAGGCGAAGCTCGCGGCCAAGGGCGACCCCGAGGCCATGCGCCTCGACGAGGAGTTCCTGCGCGCGCTCGAGTTCGGCATGCCCCCGACGGGCGGCATGGGCATGGGCATCGACCGCCTGCTCATGGCGCTCACGGGCCTCGGCATCCGCGAGACGATCCTCTTCCCGCTCGTCAAGTAAGAGCTCCTTCCACCCAGTGAACGGATGACGCGATGAACGACTACCTCCCGAAGAGCGAGCTCGAGCCCGAGAAGGACCCGAAGCGAACGTCGAACGCGCGCCTCACCATCTGGATCGTCGTCACCGCCGTAGCCCTGTACCTGATCGGTTCGGGCGTCTGGGGCATCATCAACAACTGAGCGGCCCCCGCCCGCGTCATCCGCCGCCGGCTCTGTCCGACTCTGCCCTGCCCCCTGCCCCCTGCCCCCTGCCCCATTCCGGTCGGTGAGGGGGCAGTAGATCGCCTTATCGCGCGCGCAGAGCCCTCATTACTGGCCCCTCACGCGCCCACGGGGTGTGGGACGGGGTGCGGCGGGCCGGCGGCGGGGCGCAGGCACGGGATGCCAGGTGTCCATGATTCTGTGAACATATTGTTTTGTGTGGGAATGTGTGGTTTTATTCTCGAGTCGACGGTGACCGGCTGTCGATCGAGAAGGAGACAGCATGTACGCGACGGAGCGACACGAGCACATCGTCTCGGCGATCGCCCGCGACGGTAGAGTCTCGGTCGCGGGCCTCTCGCGCGAGTTCGACGTCACGAGCGAGACCATCCGCCGCGACCTCGACGCCCTTGAGCAGCAGAGACGCCTGCGGCGCGTGCACGGGGGAGCGGTCGGCGCCGCGAGCACGACCCTCGCCGAGACATCCCTCGCCGATCGTCTTCCGCAGCGGAGCGCCGAGAAGGACGCCATCGCTCGAGCCGCCCTTCGACTCGTGCCCGACTCCTTCGAGGGCTCGCTCCTCATCGACGCGGGCTCCACGACCAGCCGCCTCGCCGAACTGCTGACCGCCTGGTCGCCGAGCACTCCCGGCGCGACGCTCGATGTGTCGACGAACTCGTTGCCGACGGCATCCGCTCTGCACGGAGCAGCGCATGTGCGCCTTCGTCTCCTCGGCGGATCGGTGCGCGGCATCACGGGCGCTGCGGTCGGTGCCGCGACCGTCGCGCAGATCTCGTCGCTCCGGCCCGACATCGCCTTCCTCGGCACGAACGGCGTGAGCGCGGGCTTCGGGCTCAGCACTCCTGACGAGGCCGAAGCCGCCGCGAAGACCGCGATGGCGCACGCCGCCCGTCGCGTCGTCGTGCTCGCCGACTCGTCGAAGCTCGAGTCGGAGGCTCTCGTGCGGTTCGCCCGCCTCGACGAGATCGACACCCTCGTGACCGATGCCGCTCCGCCCGCCGCGCTCGCCGCAGCGCTCGACGCGGCCGACGTCGAGGTCGTGATCGCATGATCGTCACTGTCACGATGAACCCGTCGACCGACCGCACGGTGCTCCTCGAGAACCGCCTCGAACGCGGAGACGTGCAGCGCGCCGTCTCGACGCGGGAGGACCCGGGCGGCAAGGGCGTGAACGTCGCCCGCGCGCTCCTCGCCTCCGGCGTCGACGCGACCGCGATCCTGCCCGGTGCGACCGACGACCCCTTCCTCGGGCTGCTCGCGGCCGCGCATGTGCCGACGCTCACCGTCGCGATCGACGGGCGCATCCGCTCGAACCTCACGATCACCGAGCCGGGCGGCACGACGACGAAGATCAACGAGCCCGGCCCGACGCTCGACGAGCGCGCGCAGGCGCAACTCGTCGAGCTCATCGTGGCGACGAGCGACGGAGCCGACTGGCTCGTGCTCGCGGGCTCGCTGCCGCCGGGCGTCGCCGACGACTTCTACGCCCGCATCGTGCGTGCCGTGCGCGAGGGTGCGACGAGCGCGCCCCGCATCGCCGTCGACACGTCGGGCCCCGCGCTCATCGCCGTCGTCGAAGCGGGCCTCGCGCTCGACCTCATCAAGCCGAACGCCGCCGAACTCGCCGAACTCCTCGGCAGCTCGAGCGAAGCCGAGCTCGAGGCGGGCCCGGGTGCCGCGATCGCCCTCGCGCAGTCCATCCCGGCCGACCGGGTGCGTGCGAGCCTCGTGACCCTCGGGTCGGTCGGCGCCGCTCTCGTCACCAGCGAGGGCACATGGTTCGCCGGTGCCCCCCGCGTCGAGGCTCGTTCCACCGTCGGAGCCGGCGACTCGTCGCTCGCCGGATTCCTCGTCGCGTCCACCGAGGGAGCAGCGCCTGCCGCCGCTCTCGCGCGCGCCGTCGCCTCGGGCGCGGCCGCCGTCTCGCTGCCCGGCAGCATCGTCCCCACTCGCGAACAGGTCGACCCGTCCGTGGTCGACGTCACCCCCGTCGGCGACGCCGCCGACCTCCCGAAGGAGCTCTCATGACCGACATCTCAGAGCCGGGCCTCGTCGTCCTCGACGGCGCGTTCGGCGACAAGGCGAGCGTCATCCGCGCACTCGCCGAACGGTTCGTCGCCGCCGGCCGCGCGACCGACGTCGAGCAGCTGTTCGCCGACGCGTGGAAGCGCGAGGAGCAGTCCGAGACCGGTCTCCCCGGCGGACTCGCCATCCCGCACTGCAAGTCGGCCGCCGTCATCCGCCCGAGCCTCGCCGTCGCGCGTCTCGCGCCGGGCGTCGACTTCGGCGAGGGCGACGCCGACCTCGTCTTCATGATCGCCGCGCCCGACGGTGCCGCCGAGGCGCACCTCGTGCTCCTCGCGACGCTCGCGCGCTCGCTCATGGACGACGACTTCACGGGTGCGATCCGCGCCGCATCGACGCCCGAGGAGGTCGTCGCGATCCTCGATCACGCCCTCGAAGAGAGCGACGAGCCCGAGCCCGAGGTCGTTCCGCCGACGGATGCCGCGTCGCCCGCGTCATCCGCCCGCCCCGTCATCGTCGCCGTCACCGCGTGCCCGACGGGTATCGCGCACACGTACATGGCGGCCGACGCGCTCACCGCCGCGGCGAAGCGCGCCGACGTCGAGTTCCACGTCGAGACGCAGGGTTCGGCCGGAGCGACACCGCTCGACCCGGCGATCATCGCCCGCGCCGAGGCCGTGATCTTCGCGGTCGACGTCGACGTGCGCGACAAGGCACGGTTCGCGGGCAAGCCCGTCATCCAGGTGCCCGTGAAGCGCGGCATCGACGAGTCCGACAAGCTCGTCGCCGACGCCGTCGCGGCGTCGCACGACCCGAAGGCACCGCGCGTCGCCGCGGGCGCCGAGAGCGCGTCGTCGGCAGCGGCCGCGACCGACGAATCGGTCGGGGCGAAGCTCAAGCGCTGGCTCCTCACGGGTGTCAGCTACATGATCCCGTTCGTCGCCGGTGGCGGTCTGCTCATCGCGATCGGCTTCCTGCTCGGCGGCTACGACATCACCGACAACGCGACCGAGGTCGTGCTCGGCTCAACGCTCTGGAACCTCCCGGCTGGCGGCCTCGGCGAGTACCTCGGCGCCGTCGCCTTCACGATCGGTGCCGCGTCGATGGGCTTCCTCGTGCCGGCCCTCGCGGGCTTCATCGCCTACGCGATCGCCGACCGACCGGGCATCGCGCCGGGCTTCACCGTCGGTGCCATCGCGCTGCTCATGAACGCGGGCTTCCTCGGCGGTCTCGTCGGTGGTCTCCTCGCGGGTGCCGTCGCGTACTGGATCGGTCGCATCAACGCGCCGCGCTGGCTGCGCGGTCTCATGCCCGTCGTGATCATCCCGCTCGGTGCCGGCATCGTGGCCTCCGGTCTCATGCTCATCGTGCTCGGCGGCCCCATCGCGTGGCTCATGACGACCCTCAACGACTGGCTCTCGTCGCTCACGGGCACCGGTGCCGTCGTGCTCGGCCTCATCCTCGGCTTCATGATGGCGTTCGACCTCGGCGGTCCGGTCAACAAGGTGGCGTACTCGTTCGCCGTCGCGGGACTCGGCGCGGGTTCGGTCGACAACCAGTTCCCGTGGATGATCATGGGCGCCGTCATGGCCGCCGGAATGGTGCCGCCGCTCGCGATGGCGCTCGCCACGGTGCTCGACCGCAAGCTCTTCCCCGCGGTCGAACGCGAGAACGGCAAGGCCGCGTGGTTGCTCGGCGCAGCGTTCATCAGTGAGGGAGCGATCCCGTTCGCCGCGGCCGACCCGCTGCGCGTCATCCCCGCGTCGATCCTCGGCGGTATGACGACGGGTGCGATCTGCATGGCGGCATCCGTCACCTCGCAGGCGCCCCACGGCGGCATCTTCGTGTTCTTCGCGATCGGCAACCTGCTGTGGTTCGTCATCGCGATCGCGGCCGGAACCGTCGTCTCGGCGCTCGCTGTCATCGCTCTCAAGCGCTGGGCTCGCAAGACCCCCGTCGCGCTTGAGGCCGAGCCCGCCCTCGTCGCCGCCTGACCCACCGCCCACCCCCCCCCACCCCCACCCCCGTCTCGGCGTCACGACACGCTGGTTATCCGTGCGATAGCCAGCGTGTCGTGACGCCGAGACTGTTGGGGGAGGGGGAGAGGGGGCGGATGACGGTGGTGGGCGAAACGCTCGCCGGGCCGTATCCTGGACTGACCATGGATGATTACTGGCTCAATGCGATCTGGTCGGTCTCGCCGACGATCCTCATCGGCGTGCTCTTCTGGGTCGTCATGCGGGCGGTCATCCGCTCCGATCGCAACGAGCGTGCCGCCTACGCGAAGATCGAGGCCGAAGAGCGCCGCCGACTCGGGCTCGACAGCACGGCGACATAGACATGCCCTCGGGGGAGCAGACGGCACTCATCCTCGGTGGAGTGCTGATCGCGATCGACCTGATCGTTCGCGTCGTCGCCGTCATCGTCGTCCCCCGCAACCGTCGCCCGACGGCCGGCATGGCCTGGCTGCTCGCGATCTTCTTCATCCCCTTCCTCGGCGTCTTCTTCTTCCTGCTCATCGGTTCGCCGAAGCTCGGTAAGCACCGCAGCGAGCAGCAGGCCGAGGTCAACCAGTTCATCCTCGACACGACGGATGGCGTCGAGCACGTCTCGAGCGAAGAGCTCTGGCCCGACTGGTTCGAGGGCATCGTGCGCCAGAACCGCAACCTCGGAGCCATGCCCCTCATCGGCGGCAACGGCGCGTCGCTCATCGGCGACTACCAGGCCTCGCTCGACGCCATGACGGCCGCGGTCGACGACGCGACCAACTACGTGCACGTCGAGTTCTACATCCTCGCCCTCGACCAGACGACGGCTCCCTTCTTCGACGCGCTCGAGCGTGCGGTGAAGCGCGGCGTGACGGTGCGCGTACTGCTCGACCACATCGCGTCGCTCCGGTCGAAGGGCTACCGGAAGACCCTCAAGCGACTCACGAACATGGGCGCCGAGTGGCATCTCATGCTTCCCGTGCAGCCCTTCAAGGGCAAGTACCAGCGCCCCGATCTGCGGAACCACCGCAAGCTCCTCGTGGTCGACGGCGAGGTCGCCTACATGGGCTCGCTCAACATGATCGACCGCAGCTACAACAAGCCGTCGAACATCCGCCGCGGTCTGCAGTGGCAGGAACTCATCGTGCGCCTCGAGGGCCCGATCGTCTCGGGCATCAACGCGATCTTCCTCACCGACTGGTACCTCGAGACCGACGAGCTGCTGCAGCGTTCGCCCGTGCCGTTCGATCAGCCTGCCGAGGCACAGAACCTCGACTGCCAGGTCGTGCCGAGCGGCCCCGGGTTCCCGAACCAGAACAACCTCAAGCTCTTCCTCGCGCTCATGTACGCGGCGCAGGAGAAGATCATCATCACGAGCCCCTACTTCGTGCCCGACGAGGCGATGCTCCTCGCCATCAGCGGTGCGACGCAGCGCGGCATCCACGTCGAGCTCTTCGTCTCGGAGATCGGCGACCAGGCCCTCGTCTACCACGCCCAGCGCTCGTACTACGAGGCGCTGCTGCGCGCGGGCGTACGCATCTACATGTACCCCGGGCCGTACATCCTGCACGCGAAGCACTTCTCGATCGATGACGACGTCGCCGTGATCGGGTCGAGCAACATGGACATCCGTTCGTTCGAACTCAACATGGAAGTCTCGCTGCTCGTTCGCGGCGCGACGTTCGTGGCCGACATGCGCCGCGTCGAAGACGGCTATCGGGCGATCTCGACGGAGCTCACGCTCGAATCGTGGCTCAAGCAGCCCCTGCGTTCGACGGTGCTCGACAACCTCGCTCGTCTCACGAGCGCGCTGCAGTAGCGCAGCGCCCGCGTCGCTCAGCGCGACTTGAGCCGCACGCTCGGCAGTTCGGGTGCGGGCAGCGCCTCGCCCGGGTAGTCGGCGACCGATCCGAAGCGGCCGTCGAGGTTGCCCTGCGCGATGACGTCGGCCTGCCACTGGCGTCGGTACTCGACGACCTCGTCGTGCCCGCGGCCGATGAAGTTCCACCACATGACGATCTCTTCCTCGAAGGGCGTGCCCCCGAGCAGGATGACGCGAGCCGGTGTCTCTCCGGCCGTGAGGCGCAGCGCGCGCCGACCGGGCTCGATGAAGGCGAGCTCCGACCAGGCGACGTCGGCCGCGGCGTCGTCGTCGCTCTGAATTCTCACGGGCCCGGCATCGACGAGGACGCCGTGTTCGAAGGCGGGATCGATCGCGAGCAGCACGGTGCCGTCCGCGGGCAGGTCGATCTGAGCGCCGAGCAGCGGCGAGAACGTCGTGACCTCGGTATCGGCCCCCGCGAGAGAGCCGACGAAGACGGCGAGGTGCGCGTCGTCGAGGTCGACGTGCACGGCCTCGTGGGCCTCGAAGAAGGGTGCCGTGTTGCGAGAATCGTCGGGCAGGACGACCCAGAGCTGCACGCCGTGCAGTCGACGCGTCTCGTCGGTCGAGACCTCGGAGTGCTGGATGCCGCGCCCCGCCGTCATGAGGTTCAGCTCGCCGGGGCGCACGAGGGCGTGGCTGCCGACGCTGTCGCGGTGCTCGATCTCACCCTCGAAGAGCCAGCTGACCGTCTGCAGACCCGTGTGCGGGTGGGGCGGGACGACCATGCCGCCCGTCTCGGCGACGTCGTCGGGGCCGTAGTGATCGGCGAAGCACCACGCGCCGATCGTCGTGCGCCCTCGCTGCGGGAGCGTGCGGCGCACGGGCATGGCCCGCGGCCCGCCGAGGGGCACGTCGCGCGGCTCGAGGATCTCGATCGGCGCTCGCACGTCGGTCGCCGCCGGAGCGCACACGAGCTCGGCCGGGTCGCGCTCCTGATTGCTCATGCCGGGATCCTATGCCGGGCCTCCGACGTGCCGGGCCTCCGACGCCCACGGCGAGATGCGGTCGAACGATATGCTGGCGGCATGGCTTCCGCTCTTCGTCGCTCCGTCCTCGTCGCCGCTGCGGCGGCATCCGTCCTCTTCCTCTCGGCGTGCAACCCCGGTGGGGGGACCGTCGAGGACTACTCCGGTCTTCCGGTGAGCGATCACGAGGAGTCGGGCGACCACGGCGACGAGGCCGAGTTCGACGGCGAGCCCGTCGCACAGTGGCTCCAGCAGGGCGGTCAGATCGCCGTGACGCTGTGGGGCTCGTCGACCTGCCCGTACGTCGGCAGCGACATCCGCGTGCTCGAAGAGGCCGGCGAGGGCAACCGCGTCGAGATCGTCGTTCCGCCGCTGCCCGACCAGCCCTGCACCATGGACCTCGTCCCTCACACGACCGTCTTCTGGACGCCCGTCAAGGTCACGACGACCGAGCCGCTCACGATCGAGGTCCTCGACCGCGAGATCGAGCTCGACGTCAAGTAAGACTCAGCGAAGCGCCCCGGCACCGAGTGCCGGGGCGCTTCGTCGTTCTCGGCTCAGGCGCGCGGGGCGCGGCGCACGACGAGCAGGTCGCCCACGTCGCACTCGAGCACGTCGCAGATCGCCTGCAGTGTCGAGAAGCGTATGGCGCGGGCCCGGTCGTTCTTCAAGACGCTGAGGTTCACGTTGCTCACGCCGACGAGTTCGGCGAGCCGCGCGAGGGTCATGCCCCGCTCGGCGAGCAGTTCGTCGAGTCGGCAGTGGATGTCGTGCGAGTCGAGGTCGACCGGAGCCATCAGACGAGGCCCTCGGTGTCGCGCCGCATGCGGTCGCCGACGACGAAGACGGTCGAGGCGAGGGCGACGACGAAGGCGACCATGATCAGTGCGAACGGGTCGACCGCGAGCACGACGTTGTTGAACGTGCGGTCGCTCAGTCGGGCGAACGCCCCGTTCGCGCCCATGTTGCCGAAGAACGGCGTGAGCGCGAAGCCCGCCAGCGCCGTGAAGCCCGCCGTCGTGACGAGCACCGTGTTGGTGCGGCTGAACACCTGCCCGCGGATGATGTTGCGGCAGAGCCCGATGAGGCAGCCCACGACGACGATGACCGTGAGAGCGAGGACGATCTGCTGGATGACGAGCGCGGCGACGGATGCCCCGGGCAGTGACTCCGCCGTGATGAGGGCCGTGTCGAGTTCGACGTCGACGGGCGCGCCGTCGGGGCCGATCGGCGCCGAGGCGATGGTGCCCGAGAAGTCGGCGAACACGGTGACGTCGCGATTCGGCAGGACCTCGATGATGCGAGCGACGGCGGCCCACGTCGTGATGCCGGCGATCGCGATGCCCGCGACCATGAAGGTGTACAGGCCGATCGTGTCGCCGCGGCTCTGCTTGTACGTGTCGACGGTGCTCATCTCGACTCCTAACGATTATCGATAACAACGATAAACGATACGTTAGGGCGAGCGGATGGCTCTGTCAACCGTCATCCGCCGCTCGCGGCCCGGGTGGGTGAGGCGGGGGATGACGGCGACGATGCGCCGAGGGCGAACACCGCCATATCGGCTCGAAAGCGTGGTTAGTCTCTCTGTATCGGAGCCGCATCCCTGCGTGGTGCCGAGAGGAGTAGAGATGTTCGAGAGATTCACCGACCGCGCTCGCCGTGTTGTCGTCCTGGCCCAGGAAGAGGCCAAGATGCTCAACCACAACTACATCGGCACCGAGCACATCCTGCTCGGCCTCATCCACGAGGGCGAGGGAGTCGCCGCGAAGGCGCTCGAGTCGCTCGGTATCTCGCTCGACGCCGTGCGCGAGCAGGTCCAAGACATCATCGGCCAGGGCCAGCAGCAGCCGACGGGGCACATCCCCTTCACGCCGCGCGCCAAGAAGGTCCTCGAGCTCAGCCTCCGTGAGGCTCTGCAGCTCGGCCACAACTACATCGGAACCGAGCACATCCTGCTCGGCCTCATCCGCGAGGGCGAGGGCGTCGCCGCCCAGGTTCTCGTGAAGCTCGGCGCCGACCTCAACCGCGTGCGCCAGCAGGTCATCCAGCTGCTCTCGGGCTACCAGGGCAAGGAGCAGGTGCAGGTCGGCGGCGCCAACGAGCAGCAGCAGGCGCAGGGCGGCTCGCAGATCCTCGACCAGTTCGGCCGCAACCTCACGCAGGCGGCGCGCGACGCGAAGCTCGACCCCGTGATCGGGCGCGAGAAAGAGATCGAGCGCGTCATGCAGATCCTGTCGCGTCGTTCGAAGAACAACCCCGTGCTCATCGGTGAGCCCGGCGTCGGTAAGACCGCCGTCGTCGAGGGCCTCGCGCTCGCGATCGTCAAGGGCGAGGTGCCCGAGACGCTCAAGGACAAGCAGCTCTACTCGCTCGACCTCGGCTCGCTCATCGCCGGAAGCCGCTACCGCGGTGACTTCGAAGAGCGACTGAAGAAGGTCACGAAAGAGATCCGCACGCGCGGCGACATCATCGTCTTCATCGATGAGATCCACACCCTCGTGGGTGCCGGTGCCGCCGAGGGCGCGATCGACGCCGCGTCGATCCTCAAGCCGCTCCTCGCTCGCGGTGAGCTCCAGACGATCGGTGCGACGACCCTCGACGAGTACCGCAAGCACTTCGAGAAGGATGCCGCTCTCGAGCGTCGCTTCCAGTCGATCCAGGTCGCCGAGCCGAGCCTGCCCCACACGATCAACATCCTGAAGGGCCTGCGCGACCGCTACGAGGCGCACCACAAGGTCTCGATCACCGACGGTGCGATCGTCGCTGCGGCGAACCTCGCCGACCGGTACGTCTCCGACCGCTTCCTCCCCGACAAGGCGATCGACCTGATCGACGAGGCCGGCGCACGCCTCCGCCTCTCGATCCTCTCGAGCCCGCCCGAGCTGCGCGAGTTCGACGAGAAGATCGCCGTCGTGCGCGCCGCGAAGGAGACCGCGATCGAAGACCAGGACTTCGAGAAGGCCGCCTCGCTCCGCGACGAAGAGAAGCAGTTGCTCGGCGAGCGTTTGCGCCTCGAGAAGCAGTGGAAGTCGGGCGAGGTCACGACGACCGCCGTCGTCGACGAAGGTCTCATCGCCGAGGTGCTCGCCCAGGCCACCGGCATCCCCGTCTTCAAGCTCACGGAAGAGGAGTCGAGCCGACTCGTCTTCATGGAGAAGGCGCTGCACGAGCGCGTCATCGGCCAGGAGCAGGCGATCGCCGCCCTCGCGAAGACCATCCGTCGCACGCGTGCGGGCCTCAAGGACCCGAAGCGTCCGAGCGGTTCGTTCATCTTCGCCGGCCCCACCGGTGTCGGAAAGACCGAGCTCGCCAAGGCTCTCGCCGAGTTCCTCTTCGACGACGAGGCCGCGATGATCTCGCTCGACATGTCGGAGTACGGCGAGAAGCACACGGTCTCGCGTCTCTTCGGTGCCCCTCCCGGATTCGTCGGCTTCGAAGAGGGCGGCCAGCTCACTGAGAAGGTGCGCCGCAAGCCGTTCTCGGTCGTGCTCTTCGACGAGATCGAGAAGGCTCACCCCGACATCTTCAACTCGCTCCTGCAGATCCTCGAAGAGGGTCGCCTGACCGACGGTCAGGGTCGCGTGGTCGACTTCAAGAACACGGTCATCATCATGACGACCAACCTCGGTACGAAGGACATCACGGGCAGCCCCACGGGCTTCCAGCTCGAGGGTGACACGCGGAACGCGTACGACCTCATGCGCGGCAAGGTGAACGAAGAGCTGAAGAAGAACTTCAAGCCCGAGTTCCTCAACCGTGTCGACGAGACCATCGTGTTCCCGCAGCTCACGAAGCCCGAGCTGCTGCAGATCGTCGACCTCTTCATCAAGCGTCTCTCCGACCGCCTGCTCGACCGCGACATGACCGTCGAGCTCACGCAGGCCGCGAAGGAGCGTCTCATCGAGGTCGGGTTCGACCCCTCGCTCGGTGCGCGCCCCCTGCGTCGCGCGATCCAGCGCGAGATCGAAGACCGCCTTTCGGAGGAGATCCTGCACGGCAAGCTCAACTCGGGCGACCACGTGCACGTCGACTTCCTCGAGAACGAGTTCGTGTTCACGACGACGCAGCGGGCACTCCCCGTCGGTGTCGGCGTCAACTCGAGCGCCGCGATCGGCACCGGCCCGGTCTCACCCGACCTCGCCGCCGCATCGGGCGACTGACACCAGCCAGCACCGCGGATGCCGCGGGCGCATGTCTCTTCGGACGCGGCGCCCGCGGCATTCGTCGTTGAGGCGCGCATTCTCAACCCCCCGCCTCCTTTCCTCACTACTTCGCCCCTCTTGCATCTCCACCTTCTTTTCCCGTCCGCCCCCCGCGCGCTGGAGTGCACTTCGCGCGCTGGAGTACCACTCGTGCGGCACTCCACCGCGCGAACGGAACTCCTGCGGTAGGCACTCGCGCGAGAGGGCACGCGTGTCAGGGGAGGCGCGCACCCGCGTCATCCGCGCCGGGCCCCGGCGTAGAGTGAGCGGGTGACCGACTTCACTGTGCGCACCGCTCGCACGAGCGACGTGCCCGCGATCGCCGCGCTCATCGAACCGCTCGTCCAGGCGCGCATCCTGCTCGGCAAGGAGCGCGTCGTGTTCTACGAGGCGGTGCAGGAGTTCCGTGTCGCGGAGGCCGCCGACGGCACGCTCATCGGCTGCGGAGCGCTGCACGTCATGTGGGCCGACCTCGGCGAGGTGCGCACGCTCGCCGTCGCCTCCGAGTGGCTCGGCCGCGGTGTGGGTCACGCCCTCGTCGACCGACTCGAAGCGGATGCCCGTGCGCTCGGCCTCTCCCGCCTGTTCTGCCTCACCTTCGAGGTGCCGTTCTTCGAGCGACACGGTTTCGCCGACATGGGCGCAGAGACGGTCGACCCCGAGGTGTACGCCGAGCTCGTGCGGTCGACGGATGACGGTGTCGCCGAGTTCCTCGACCTCGCGCGCGTCAAGCAGAACACGCTCGGCAACACCCGCATGCTGAAGCTCCTCGTCTGACGTACGCCCGCTGCGACGGAGGCCGAGCGAGGCGAGCCTGAGTCTGCGCGGTGCTCGCGGCGCGTCATCCTCTGTCATCCGTCGCCTCGCCGTACCCTGTGGGCATGTCGACGCTCAAGAACCCCGTCGGCCCGCAGTCACCGAAGGTGTACTGGCGGCGACGCATACTGGTGCTTCTCGGACTCCTCGCGGTCATCGTCGTGGTCGTGCTCATCGTCGTGCGGCCCGGGGCGAGTGCCGACGAGCAGAAGGACTCTGCGTCGAAGCCTGCTGCGACGGATGCCGCATCGACGGCGATCCCCACCGAGGATGCCGCGGCGGAGGGCGCTCCGTGCGATGCATCGAACGTGCTCGTCGAGGCCCTGACGAACGCGGACGTCTTCGCGCCGGGCGATTCGCCCGAACTCTCGGTGCAGCTGACCAACACGGGCACCGAGGCGTGCGTCATCAACGCCGGTACGAGCGGTCAGGTCTTCACGATCACGAGCGGCGAGGAGGCGTACTGGACGTCGACGGACTGCCAGACCGACGCGGTCGACGCCGACGTGGTGCTCGAGCCGAACGTTCCGATCAGCTCGGCGGCGCCGATCGTCTGGGACCGCACCCGTTCGAGCGTCGACACGTGCGACGGTGAGCGCGAGCCCGTTCCCGCCGGAGGGGCGTCGTACCACCTGACCGTGACCGTCGCGGGCATCGAGTCGGCCGCGACGAAGCAGTTCATCCTCAACTAGCGCCTCGTCGTTCGCTACACTCGCGGCATGACGACACCGGTGGTTCCTCCGAAGCGACGCGTGTCGGGCTTCGGCGTCGCCTCCCTGATCGTGTCCGCCCTCGGACTCATCCCGCTCGTCGTCGTGTTCCTCATCGGCCTGATCCCCGACATGATGGCGATCTACTGGCTGCTCATCGTGCTCGGGCCCTTCGCGGCGATCACGGCGCTCATCGCCACGATCCTCGGCGTCATCGCCGTCGTGCTCGCCGCGCGTGCTCACGCCCCGCTCGCCCTGCCGATCACGGCTCTGCTCGTCGGTGCGACGACCGTCGTCGCGCTCTCGGGCATCATCCTCGGCTGGTTCATGTGATCATCCGCATCCCGTCTCCGTTCACGGATGCTGCGGATGCGGCTGACACGCCGGGCTGAGGCCGGAACACGCCGGGGTGAGCCCCATTCGGCAGCATCCGTGACCGGCCAGAGGGGTTCCCGGCGGAGCTGACGCCCACGCGCGCTCGGTATCGTTGAGGGATGGCAGCGAAGAAGAAGGGCGGCAAGCCGGCCCCGGAGTTCCGATCGGAGGCGCTCGCCGAAGCGCTCGAGCGTCAGGACATTGCCGCGGTCGCCCTCGCGCTCCGCCACGGAAACACGATCGTGCCGCTGCTGAAGCCGCCGCCGCGCGACAAGCCCGGCGCGGGCGAGGTGTGGACGTACCGCGACCCGAACACCGGGGATGTCGCGCTGCTGCTCTTCAGCGATGCGAAGAACAAGCCTGAGAACCTGCCTCCCGCGGTCGGTCTGCAGCCGCCGCAGTGGCTGCGCTCCTTCCTCTCGAGTCACGAGGGGAAGATCACGACGGTCTTCCTCGACATCGCCGGCCCGCACCCCATGCAGGCTCCCCCCGCCGACCTGCTCGCCGCGCTCGAAGCCTGAGTACCCGACCCGGAGCCCGGAGCCCGAGACCCAGAGCCGGAGCCCGGAAACCGGACCCGGAACCCAAAGCCGAGACTTGGAACCCGAACCCGGATCCCGCTCTAGAAGCGGATGTCGACGTCGGGCCGGATCGGCGTGACGGGGGCGGACGCCAGTCGCATGCGCGCCACGGCACCGTGCACGCTTCCGATCTCGGAGTCGAAGACGGTGCGATAGCCGAGCCGCGCGGCCTCGGAGGTGCGCTGACGCGCGGCCGTGACGGCACGCACCTCGCCCGCGAGGCTGATCTCGCCGAACGCCGCGATGGTGTGCGAGATGACGGTGTCGGTCGTCGCCGACGCGATGGCGAGGGCGATCGCGAGGTCGGCTGCGGGCTCGACGAGTCGCACTCCGCCGACGGTCGAGACGTAGATGTCGTGCTCCGACAGGCCGGGCACGCGGCCGCGCTTCTGCAGCACGGCGACGATCATCGCGACGCGGGCCGGGTCGACTCCGTTGACGACGCGACGCGGTTGCGGCGAGCTCGACCGCACGACGAGTGCCTGGATCTCGACGGGCAGCGCACGGCGACCCTCGAGCGCGATCGTCACGCACGTGCCGCTCACGGGCGTCGTGCTGTTGCTGCGGAACAGCACGCTCGGGTCGGGCACCTCGGCGATTCCGTCGCCCGTCATCTCGAAGCAGCCGACCTCGTCGGTCGGGCCGAAACGGTTCTTGAGCGCGCGGATGAAGCGGAGCGCGGTCTGCCGGTCGCCCTCGAACTGGCACACGACGTCGACGAGGTGCTCGAGCAGGCGAGGCCCGGCGATCGTGCCGTCCTTCGTGACGTGGCCGACGAGGAGCACGGGCACGTTGCGCTCCTTCGCGAGACGGATGAGGGCCGCGGCGACCTCACGCACCTGGCCGGGCTGACCGGCGAGACCGTCGGATGACGCGCTCGACACCGTCTGCACGGAGTCGACGATGAGGAGGCCGGGGTTCACCGCGTCGACCTGACCGAGGATCGTGCCGAGGTCGGTCTCGGCGGCGAGGAAGAGCTCGTCGTGCAGGGCGTCGGTGCGCCCGGCGCGCAGTCGTACCTGAGCGACGGATTCTTCGGCACTCACGTAGAGCACCCGGCGACCCGATCGGGCGACGCGCGCCGCGACCTCGAGCAGGAGGGTCGACTTGCCGACGCCCGGTTCGCCCGAGAGCAGCACGGCGGCGCCGGGCACGATGCCACCGCCGAGCACGCGGTCGAACTCGGTGATGCCCGTAGGGGAGTGGCCCGTCTCCGACGTCTCGACCTCGGTGATCGGTCGGGCGGCCGTCGTGACGGCCACGGTCTGCACGCGCTTCGCGATGCCCGTCGGCTCACCGATCTCGACGACGGTGCCCCACTGCTGGCACTCGGCGCAGCGGCCGACCCATTTGACGGTGGACCATCCGCACTCGGTGCAGCGGTAGGTGGTGGTCGATCGGGCCATGCCCTCGACACTACTGATGACCGCCGACACCCCCGCCCGCGGCATCCCCTCGTCGCCCGTTTTGGCGAGCCGGGCTCGGGCTAGTAAGCTCGTCCTCGGTGACGTGTCCGAGCGGCCGAAGGTGCAACTCTCGAAAAGTTGTGTAGTGAAAGCTACCGTGGGTTCAAATCCCACCGTCACCGCCACAGAAAGCCCCCGCGCTCCTCAGAACGATGAGGAGATCGGGGGCTTTCGCTTTGTGTGGGTACGACGAACCCACGAGAAAGGGCCCGGTCGAATCGACCGGGCCCTTTCGCACGCTCACACGACCGCGTCGACCAACCGCTGCCGCTGCTCGCCCAACCCGTCGATGCCGATCTCGACGACGTCGCCCGCGCGGAGGTAGGGGAAGCGCCCCGAGAAGGCGACGCCCTGGGGCGTGCCCGTGTTGATGAGGTCGCCCGGTTCGAGCACGAGGTACTGCGAGAGGTGGTGCACGATCTCGGCGACCGTGAAGATCATGTCGGAGGTGCTCGAGTCCTGGCGGGGCTCGCCGTTGACGCGCGACCACAGCCGCAGCGCCTGCGGGTCGACCTCGTCGGCCGGCACGAGCGCGGGCCCGAGCGGATTGAAGGTCTCGGCGTTCTTGCCCTTCGACCACTGGCCGCCCGAATGCTCGACCTGGAAGGCGCGCTCCGAGACGTCGTGCGAGACGACGTATCCGGCGATGTGTGCGAGCGCTTCCTCGGGGCTCGAGAGGTACCGGGCGCGCGTGCCGATGACGACGCCGAGCTCGACCTCCCAGTCGACCTTCTCCGCTCCCGGCGGGATGAACACGTCGTCGAACGGTCCGACGACGGTGTTGGGGTGCTTGTGGAAGAGGATCGGGATCGTCGGCGGTGCATCGCCCGACTCCGCCGCGTGCGCCGCATAGTTCTGCCCGATGCAGAGCACCGCCGGCGGGCGGGCGATCGGCGCGCCGACGCGCAGACCCTCGGCTCCGTCGAGGAGGGGCAGCTCACCCGCCGCGAGTGCGGCCCGGGTGCGTGCGATGCCGTCGTCGGCGAGGAAGGCGCCGTCGATGTCGGCTGTCAGCGAGTCCAGTCGATGGGTGCGGCCGTCGTGTCGAACCGCGGGGCGTTCAGCGCCGGGTTCGCCGAGTCGGAGGAATTCCATGGTGTGCTCCAGGGGTCGGGGTCAGTGGGTGTACGGGCGGTGCTTCTGGATGTCGGCCGACAGCTCGACCCCGAAGCCGGGCGTCTCGGGCACCTTCAGTCGCCCGTTGACGGGCACCGGCTCGCCGACGAGCATCGGCGAGAACATCGGCACGACCTCCTCGGCGGTCGGGTGCATCATGAGGAACTCCGCGAACGGACTGTTCGTGCGCGTCACGACGAAGTGGTACGAGTAGACCGACGAGCCGTGCGGCACGACCATCGTGCCGTGGGCGTCGGCGAGGGCCGAGATCTTGATGAGCTCGGTGATGCCGCCGCACCATCCGACATCCGGCTGGATGAGGTCGACGCCGGTCTCGAGCAGCTGGCGGAAGCCCCAGCGGGTCGCCTCGTGCTCGCCCGTGGTGATGAGCATGGTCGAGGGGGCGCGCTTCCGCAGCTCGGCGTAGCCCCAGTAGTCGTCGGGGATGAGCGCCTCTTCGATCCACTTGAGGCCGTGGTCGGATGCCGCGTGCGCGAGTCTCGTCGCATACTCGACGTCGAGCGACATCCAGCAGTCGTACATGAGCCAGAAGTCATCCCCGACCTTGCCGCGCATGTCGGCGAGCAGCTCGATGTTCTTCCGGAAGCCCTCCTCGCCCTCGGCGGGGCCGTGGTGCAGGGGCATCTTGCCGCCGATGAAACCAAGCTCCTTCGCTTTATCGGGGCGGGCGCCCGTCGCGTAGAACTGCAGCTCGTCGCGCACGGGGCCGCCGAGCAGTTCGAAGACGGGAACCTGACGGATGCGGCCGAGCAGGTCGTAGAGCGCGAGGTCGACGCCGCTGATGGCGTTGAGCACGACACCGCGACGTCCGTAATAGAGCGTCGACTTGTACATCTGGTCCCAGATGCGTTCGATGTCGGTGACGCGCTGGCCTTCGAGGAAGCGCGCGAGGTGCTTCTCGACGATGAAGGCTCCGATCTCGCCCGCGGTCGTGACCGAGAAGCCGACCGTGCCGTCGCTCGCCTCGATCTCGACGACGAGCGTGCCGAGCACGTTGATGCCGAAGCTCTGCCGCGACTGGCGGTACTCGGGGTACATGCTCATGGGCGTCGCGATGTGATCGTCGATCCAGTGGGCGTCGCCCTGGTCGTGGTAGTCGGCGCCGCCGCCGCGCACCGTGTAGGCGCGGACCTCGCGGATCGTGGGTGTTCCGGTCATCGTGCGTCTCCATTTCGGTCGAATCGGACAAGGACCTTGCCCGGTGTGCCGTCGCCGGCGGCGAGTGAGGTGAAGGCGGCGTCGGCCTCGGCGACGTCGATCTCGCGGCTGATGAGTGCTCGGTAGAGTTCCGGCTCCGCCCCGATGATGCGGGCGGCGTCGGTGAAGTCGTTCGAGCCGTAGGTGAAGCTGCCGATGAGCGAGCGCTCCTCGGTGCTGATGAGGAAGGCGTCGAGGCTCACCTGCGGGGCCCCCATGCCGACGAGGCAGATCGGCGCGCCGAGCGTCGTGCTCGTGAGCGCGTCGCGAAGCGTCGGCGTGATGCCCACGGCGTCGATCGCGGCGTCGGCGAGACCGCCCGTCGCGACGAGGGCGTCGTGCACGCTGCCGGTCGCCGGGTCGATGACCTCGGCGCCGAGCTGACGGACGAGGTCGCGCCGACCGGCATCCATCTCGCTCACGATGATCGTGCCCGCACCCGCATCGCGGAGGGCGATCACCACCGACTGCCCGATGGGGCCGCCGCCGATGACGAGCACACGCCCGAGGCGCTCCGCGGGAAGGCGACGGACGGCGTGGACGGCGACCGCGAGCGGCTCGATGAGGGCACCGAGTTCGATCGGCAGGGCCTCGGGCAGGGTGACGACGTTGCGGGCGGGAACCACGATGTAGTCGGCGAATGCCGCGGGGATCTCGCGGGCGACGCCGATGACGTGCTTGCCGGGGTGGTGCTGCTCGCGCCCGGCGTAGGTCGCCGCATCCTCGGCGGGCACGACGACGGGGTTGAACGTGACGGGCGTTCCGACCTCGAGGCCCGTCACGTCCGGCCCGACGGCCGCGATCGTTCCGCTCGATTCGTGGCCCATGACCTGGCCGGGGAAGCGTCGACCGTTCTCGCCCGTGTAGCCGTGCACGTCCGAACCGCAGATGCCGGTCGCGGCGACGCGGATGAGTGCCTCACCCGGCCCGGGCTCGGGCGTGGGGGAGTCGCGGACGGCCAGGTGGCCGATCTCGGTCAGTACGAGCTCGCGCATGAGCGGCTCTCCTTTCTTCTGCCGACCGCGGTCAGCGCTGGCGGGCGAGGGTCGTGTCGAGTCCGACGCCGTCGGTCTCGCGGACGGCGGGGCTGACGAGGCGGCTGAGCGCAATGAGCGCTGCGCCGATGAACGCGATCGCGGCGAGCACGATGAGTCCGGCGTTGTCGCCGAACGTCGCGTCGGCCCAGTTCTTCAGCACCGGGGCGAGGAATCCGCCGAGGCTTCCGAGCGAGTTGATGAGCGCGATGCCGCTCGCTGCAGCCGCACCGACGAGGAACGATGTCGGGAGCGTCCAGAAGACGGGCTGCACGGAGATGAAGCCGGCCGCGCCGACGCTCAGGGCGGCGAGAGCGAGGATCGGTTCGCCGATGACCGCCGACAGCACGATGCCGACTCCGGCCGCAGCGAGAGCGCACGTCGCGATGAGTCGGCGCTGGCCGGTGCTGTCGGCGAGGCGCGAGAGCACGAACGTCACGATGAGCGCGAAGGTCCACGGCACGGCCGTCAGGAGCCCGACCTCGAGGCCGACGGGCTTGCCGACGATCTCGGAGATCTGGGTCGGGAGGTAGAAGGTGACGCCGTAGACGCTCATCTGGATCGTCAGGTAGATCGCCGCGAAGTACAGCACGATCGGGTTGCCGAGGGTGCGGAGCACGCCGCGGGGCGAGTGGTTCTCCTTGGCGGTGTCCTCGGCATCGAGGGCCGCGAGCAGGGTCGTGCGCTCACGCTCGCTCAGCCACTTCGCATCCTTCGGGCCGTTGTCGAGGTAGAAGAAGGCGACGATGCCGACGATGACGGTCAGGATGCCGGTCACGAGGAACATGAGCTGCCAGCCGTGGATGCTGACCTTGTCGTCGAGGTCGAGGAGCATGCCCGAGAGCGGGCCGCCGAAGATGAAGGCGAGCGGGGCGCCGAAGTAGAAGAGGCCGTTGACGCGCGCCCGGAACGTGAGCGGCACCCAGTAGGTGAGGAAGAGGATGACGCCGGGGAAGAATCCGGCCTCCGTGATGCCGAGCAGAACGCGCAGCGTGTAGAAGATCCACTCGTTGGTGGCGAACATCATGAGTGCCGAGACGATGCCCCACGAGACCATGATGCGCGCGAGCCAGATCTTCGCGCCGACGCGGCGCATGATGAGGTTCGACGGCACCTCGAAGAGGGCGTAGCCGAGGAAGAAGATTCCGGCGCCGAGCGCGTAGGCCGCGTCGGAGATGCCGGTGTCGGCCTGCCACGCGACCTTCGCGAAGCCGAGATTGGCGCGATCGAGGAACGCGAGGATGTACATGAGCAGCAGAATCGGGATGAGCCGGAACGTGACCTTGCGGACGACGGCCGCCAGTTCGGGCTGCGCGAGTGTGTGAGTGGACATGAGGCATCTCCATTGACGAGTAGTATCCGATGCGTTCATGTATGTGAACAGACCGTCTCAGACCTGAACGCACGGTAGTGTGACATATCCGCGAGCAGCGCACAATTCATTTCTCTGGGAGGTCGGATGTCGGTGAGCGAGCAACCTCAGGGCTCGGTGAAGTCCGCGGGCCGCGCCCTCGAGATCGTCGAGTTCCTCGCGGAAGCGGCCGAGTCGCAGTCCTTTCCTCAGCTCGTCGCGGCTCTCGAGCTGCCGCGATCGAGCACGCACGGGCTGCTGAAGACCCTCGTCTCCGCGGGCTGGGTCGAGCTCGATCCCGCGACCAAGCGCTATTCGCTCGGTCTGAAGGCGTGGCAGATCGGCCAGCGGTACGACGGGCACCGTCTGCTGCTCGAGTCGGGACCCGCGCTCATGCGCGCGCTCACGGACCAGACCGGCGAGACGGTGCAGATGGCGCGTCTCGACGGCGTCGAGAACGTCTACATCGCGATCACGCCGTCGCCGCACCAGATGCGGCTCGCGTCGAACGTCGGGATGCGACTGCACGCGCACGCCACGGGCATCGGCAAGGCGTTGCTGAGCACGCTGAGCGACGAGGATGCGCTCCATCGGCTGCGCCAGGTCGCCCTGCCGCGTCTCACCGACAAGACGCTCACCGAACCGACCGAGATCATGAGCGTCGTCGCGCGCGGCCGCGACCTCGGCTACTTCGTCGACGACGAGGAGTTCATCGACGGGTGCCGGTGCGTCGCCATGCCGCTGACGTGGCCCGACGAGACGGGCGTCGCGGCGGCCCTCAGCATCACGATGCCCACGAGCCGCACCGACGAGCGGTGGCCGCACTCGATGGTGGAGCCGCTCCGCCGCACCGTCCTGCAGCTGCGCGAGGGCATGCATCTGGTCGGCGTGGCGCGCTCGTAGCGCGCGCCGTCCCCAGAGCGAGGGATCACGATCGGCGAGGGTGCGCCGATAGTCTGGGACGATCAAGAACGTGTACGAGGGGGCGTCGTGATCACTGCGCAAGACGAGACGCGGCGGCTGGCGATCGCCGACTATCAGGTGGTCGGCCGGGAACCCGAGTCCGACCTCCAGAGCCTCGTGCAGCTCGCGGCGATGGTGTGCGGCGTGTCGACCGCGGTCATCAACATCATCGACGACCGGTACCAGCACCAGGTGGCCGCCGTGGGCCTCGAGCCGGGCGTCTGCAGCCGCGAAGACTCGATGTGCGCGGTCGTCTTCCAGGAGCCGGGGAGCGTCGTCGTCGCCGACGCGCGAGTCGACCCGCGATTCTCGGCCAACCCGTTCGTGACGGGCGAGATCGGACTCGTGCGCTTCTACGCCTCGAGCCCCCTCATCACGCCCGAGGGCATCCCGATCGGCACGATCTGCGTGTTCGACGAGGAGGTCGGCAACCTCGACCACGAGCAGGGGCGCGCACTCGACGTGCTCGCTCACCAGATCGTCGACGTTCTCGAGCTCCGGCGCATGACGCGTGTGCTCGGCGAGTCGAACGAACAGCTCGCCCAGTTCGCCGGTCAGGTGAGCCACGACCTGCGCAACCCCCTCATGGCGCTCTCCGGTTTCATCGAGCTCGCGAGCGACAGCCCCGAGATGGCCAACGCGCCGGAGGCTGCTAAGTCCCTCCTGCGCGCCGAGGCCGCGGCCGATCGCATGGCGACGATGATCTCCGACTTGCTCGACTACGCCCGCAGCGGGGGCACGCGCCCGCGTCGCGCCGACGTCGACCTGGCCGAGATCGTCGGCGCCGCCGTCGAAGACCTCGACGCCACCCTCGCGGCGACCGGCAGTACGGTCGTCGTCGACACGCCTCACGATGTCGCCGGAGACGCGACCCTCCTGCGAGTGCTCCTGCAGAACCTCATCGCCAACGCCGTGAAGTTCACGGCCGCCTCGGGCCGTGAACCGCACATCGAGGTGCGCTCGTCGCTCATCACGGGCGGGTGGCACATCACGGTCGACGACAACGGTCCCGGCATCCCCGTCGATCAACGCGATCGCGTCTTCGGTCTCATGGAGCGCGGCTCGGCGCACTCGGTCGCGGGGCTCGGCATCGGGCTCTCGACGTGCAAGCGCATCGTCGAGGGGCACGGCGGCCGCATCGGCATCGAGGATTCGCCGCTCGGCGGCACGCGCTTCTGGGTCGTGCTCCCCGCCTCCTGAACCGGCGCCCGCGTCATCCGCCCGCCCCGCGGGTTCCTGCCGTTCTGGCGGAGGTTCGGCGCAACGCGCCGGTGGCGGATGGCGGTGGGCGGCGTGTCGGCCCAGGTATCCGCCAGAACGGCACGGGCGATACGGTGAGAGCGAACGGTGCGGATGACGCGCCGCTGAATCTTCCGAACAAGGGGTTGTCATGGTCCGCTTCCTGATCCGCGCGGCGATCTTCCTCGTGACCGCGGCCCTCGGCCTGCTCGTCGCGGCGTGGATCCTGCCCGAGGTCGTGCTCTCGCCGTCGGGCTTCATCACGGCCGTCATCGTCTTCGCGATCGCGCAGAGCATCCTCGCGCCGTTCATCCTCAACATGGCGCGGAAGTACGCCCCCGCGCTGCTCGGCGGCATCGGGCTCGTCTCGACGTTCGTCGCCCTCCTCATCGCGACGTTCTTCCCCGGCGGGCTCACCATCACGGGCATCCCCGCGTGGGTGCTCGCGACGCTCATCGTGTGGCTCGTGACGGCGCTCGGCGGCTGGGTGCTGCCGCTCCTGTTCCTCCGCGACCGGGCCGGCAAGCGCTCGAAGGCCGCCTGACCGCACGCGTCGGGTATCGAGTCGACGAGCTGGCGTCGACGGATGACGCGGGCGAGGCGATCGGCGAGTCCGAACGCCGCTAGGCGGAGGCCGGCGCGGGAGCGTCGATCGCGAGCTTCACGCCCACGGCGCCGAGCAGCGTGCCGGTGATGCGCCGCTGCCACCGGATCCAGGTGGGGCGCGAGCCGAGGAACACGGCGATGCCTCCCGCGGCGACGACCAGTAGGGCGTTGACGACGAGGCTCACCGAGATCTGAACCCCGCCGAGCAGGAACCCCTGCAGCATGACGTTGCCCGCGGACGTGTCGATGAACTGGGGGATGAGCGCGAGGTACATGATCGCGGCCTTGGGGTTCAAGAGATTCGTGAGGAGCCCCATGCGGAACAGTCGACCGCGTGAATCGCGGGCGAGGGCCCTCGGTTCGAAGACCGAGAGCCCGCCGGGTCGGAGCGTCTTCCAAGCGAGCCACAGGAGGTACGCCGCACCGGCGAACTTGAGCGCGATGTAGAGCCAGGGCACGACGAGGAACACGGCCGCGACTCCGATATTGGCCAGGGTCATGTAGACGATGAAGCCGACCACCGTTCCGCCGAGTGAGATCATTCCCGCTCGCCAGCCCTGACTGATGCTGCGGGAGACGAGGTAGATCATGTTCGGGCCGGGTGTGAGGACCATGCCGAGCGCTACGAGGCTCATGCCGATGACGGCCGCCCACGAGACCATGCGTGCTCCTCTCGATCGCTCTGCTCACTGTAACCGCGCGCACCGGCATCCCCCGCCCGTACTTAACCGGTTAAGGTAACGTGGGCCTGTCAGGAATCGAGGGAGAGGACTCACATGCGCACCACGCTGGACCTGGGCGGACGATGGACCTGGTCGGTCGACGAGACCGGCCCGACACCCGTGCCCGCGGAGGCGCGGTCGCTCATCGGCCGCGAGATCGATGCCCACGTGCCGGGCGCCCTGCACGCCGACCTCCTCGCTGCGGGAGTCATCCCCGACCCCCTCGTCGACAGCAATGAAGACCTCGTCGGCTGGGTCTCGCGCTGTGACTGGCTGCTCCGCCGCCGCATCGACCGACCGGCCGACGCCGAGCGGGTCGACCTCGTGTTCGACGGCATCGACACGGTCGCCGCCGTCACCCTGAACGGACACACGCTCGGCACCGTGCGCAACATGCACCGCACCGCGCGATTCGACGTCTCGTCGGTGATCGCCGACGACACCCTCGTCGAGGTGCGGTTCACCTCGCCGTATACAGAGGCCGAGAAGTGGGAGCGCGAGCTCGGCGCGAGGCCGAGCGCCTACCCCGAGCCGTTCGCGTTCATCCGAAAGATGGCCAGCAGCTTCGGCTGGGACTGGGGGCCGACGCTCCCCGGGTGCGGACTGTGGAGGGATGTCAGGCTCGAGGCGTGGAGCACGGCGCGCGTCAGCGCGGTGAGACCCCTCGTCGACGTCTTCGAAGACACCGGCATCCTCACCGCGCACATCGACATCGAACGCGCCGCGTCCGGCGAGGCGCTGCCGCTCCACCTCGAGGTCGACGTCGCCGGTCACGCCGTGCACGTCGAGGTTCCGCCGGGGGAGTCGACCGCGACGGTCGTCGTCGACGTTCCCGACGTGCGGCGCTGGTTCCCGCGCAGCCTCGGAGAGCCGCACACCTACCCCGTGGCGATCTCGCTGTGGGCGCACGGCGAACGCCTCGACGAACGCGACACCCGGGTCGGATTCCGCACGATCTCGGTCGACCGCACCCCCGACGACCTCGGTACGCCGTTCGTCGTCACCGTGAACGACCGGCCCCTGTTCATCAAGGGCGTCAACTGGATTCCCGAGAGCGTCTTCCCCGGCACCGTGCCGGCCGAGCGGGTGCGGGCCCGACTCGAGCAGGCCGCCGACGCGAACGTCGACCTCGTGCGCGTGTGGGGCGGTGGCGTCTACGAGAGCGACGAATTCTACGACGCGTGCGACGAACTGGGCCTCCTCGTCTGGCAGGACTTCCTCTTCGCGTGCGCGGCGTACCCGGAGGAGGAGCCGATCCGTTCCGAGGTGCTGGCGGAAGCCCGGGAGAACATCGTGCGCCTCAGCCCGCACGCGAGCCTCGCCCTCTGGAACGGCAACAACGAGAACCTGTGGATGCGCTTCGACAAGGACTGGGCGGCGCAGCCGGGCGGCGACCTCAGCTGGGGAGAGCGCTACTACCTCGAGTGGCTGCCCGCGCTCGTGCACGAGCTCGACCCCACCCGCCCGTACACCGAGGGCAGCCCGTGGTCGGGCGACGGCGTGGTCGACCCCAACGACGTCGACCACCAGACCTTCCACTCGTGGGACGCCTGGAACGAGGACGATTACGCCGTCTACCGCGACAGCGCCCCGCGTTTCGTGTCGGAGTTCGGCTGGCAGGGCGCGGCGACGTGGCGGACCCTCCGCGACGCCATCACGGATGACGCGTTGCGCCTCGACTCCGACAACGTGCGTCACCACCAGAAGGCCATCGACGGGCACACGAAGATCGCCCGCAACCTCGCACGGCACCTCCCGGCGACCGACGACTTCGATCGCTGGCACCTGCAGACGCAGTGGATGCAGGTCGAGGCCGTGCGCACGGGAGTGCTGCACTGGCGCTCGAACTGGCCGCGCACGGCGGGCACGATCGTGTGGCAGCTCAACGACCTCTGGCCCGTGACCTCCTGGTCGGCGATCGACAGCGCCGGTCGGTGCAAGCCCCTCTACTTCGCGATCCGCGACATGTACGCCCCGCGCGCCATGACGATCGAGCCGACCGACGGAGGGCTCGAGCTCTGCATCATCAACGACCACGACGAGACGTGGGTCGGTTCGGCCCGCATCATGCGCCGACGCGTCGACGGCGAGGTGCTCTCCGATCGCACGGAGCCCGTCTCGGTGGCGCCCCGCTCCGTCATCCGTCTCGCGATGCCCGAGGGGCGCGCCGAGTCGGCGGATCGGAGCTCGGAGTTCCTCGCCGCAACCCTCGACGGCGAGCGTGCGCTGTGGTGCTTCGCCCCGCCGAGGATGCCGGGGGCGAGCGCTCCTCTCGACGTCGCCGTCACCGCGGTGCCGGGCGGTCTCGACATCGTCGTCTCCTCCGACGGGCTCGCCCGCGACGTGCTCGTGCAACCCGACCGCATCCATCCGCGGGCGACCGTCGACCGCGGGTTCACGACCGTGCTGCCCGGCGAGTCCGCGACGTTCCGCGTGCGCGCACCGGAGAGCCTCGACCCCGAGGCGGCCCGCGGAGCGTTCGTCGTCTCGTCGCTGAGGGATATCATCGATCCCGATTGAAGGGCCCGGTACCGCACATGACGACCGCACGGCAGCCCCGTCGCGTCACGATCGCCGACGTGGCACGCGAGGCCCAGACGTCGACCGCGAGCGTCTCGTACGCCCTCAACGATCGACCAGGGGTGTCGCCGGCGACGCGCGAACGCGTGCTCGCCGCCGCGGCCCGCCTCGGCTGGTCGCCGACGAGCGCGGCGCGCGTGCTCGCGGGAGGCGGTTCGGGGGCGATCGGGCTCGTCGTCGGGCGCGACCCGCGCGAGCTCGCGATCGAGCCGTTCTACATGCAGTTCATCGCCGGCGTGGAATCGACCCTCGCGGAGCGCGAGATGAGTCTGGTGCTCGAACTCGCTCCGAACGCCGATGCAGAGGTCGAGGCGATCCGGCGGTGGCACCGGTCACGACGGGTCGACGGGGTGCTGCTGACCGACGTCATCCCGAACGACCCGCGGATCGCCGTGGCGCAGGAGTGCGGCATCCCCGCGGTCGTCATCGGCGACCCCGCGGCGGCCGCGGGGCTCACGGCGCTGTGGACGGATGACGCGAGCGCGATGGAACACGCCGTCGAGCATCTCGCGGCACTCGGGCACCGACGGATCACGCGGCTCACGGCGCCGGCGCGGTTCGCCTACACGGCCGTGAGGGATGCCGCGTTCGAGCGAGCAGCGCGCGCCCGGGGCATGGAGCCCGACATCGTGCGCACCGACCTGTCGCTCGAGTCGGGAGCCGCCGGCGCACGAGCCGTGCTCACATCGACGCGCCCCCCGACGGCCCTGGTATTCGACAACGACGTCATGGCGGTCGCGGCCCTCACGGCCACCCACGAACTCGGTCTCTCGGTGCCCCGCGACGTGTCCATCGTCGCGTGGGACGACTCCCTGCTGTGCCGACTCGTCACCCCGCCCGTGACCGCCCTCGGCCACGACATCGTGGCGCTCGGTGCCCATGCCGCCCGCCGCATGCTCGCCGTGATCGACGGCGCCGAGCCGGCCGCGCACCAGGAGGCGACGCCGACCCTTCAGATCAGAGCCTCGACCGGCCCCCCGCCGGCCGAGGCCTGACCCGTCCGACGCCCCTTACCAGCGGAGCGCGGGGTCCCAGCGCAACTGAGCGCCTCCGCGCTCGAGGTCGCGCTGGAAGTCGTCGAGGTGACGGGCGTCGGAACGCACCGCCGAGGGCTCGAGGCGGTTCGCGATGCAATACGCCGCGAGCGCTCCCGCCGCTTCGCCGATCGACCACTCCACGGGCTGCAGTCGGTAGCTGCCGTTCGAGATGTGCGTCGTCCCGATGTTCTTCGCCGCGGGGATGAGGTTCCGCACCCGCTGCGGCACGAGCGCGCCGAGCGGGATCTCGAACGGCTCGGGCAGCCCGCCGCCGCCCGCACTGCCGCCCGTCGTCGCGTGCCGGTCGATCCAGTAGTAGTGGCCGACGCCGACCGTGTCGGGGTAGCGTTCCGCGCCGCGGCCGTCGCGGAGGTCGCGGTCGAAGTCCTGCTCGACGATCGTACGTTCGGCGCGGATGCGCCGGGATTCGCGGAAGTAGGGCATCATGGCGAATCCGTCCGCGGTGCCCGTCACGCGCGGTGCGAGCCGCAGGCCCGGCCACCCCGTACCGCCGTCGGGGCGCGGGGCCTCCGTCTGCAGCCAGTAGAGGAGCGATCGGCTGAGCTCTTTCGAGCCCGTCCAGTGGCTCGCGGCGTCGGGGGTGCCGAACAGTGGGCCGCCGACGTAGTCGTTCATGGGCCAGTTGACGATCACGACGTCGCTCTCGTACGTTCCGGGCTGGAACTGGCGGCGTGCAGCGACTCGACGATAGTTCCAGAGTTCGGGTGCCTCGCCCATGTTGCGGTGGTCGACGTCGATCGCGAACGGGTCGTCGTCGGCGTTGATGGTGAGCGTGTAGTCGCGTGCGATCGAGCCGTCGTGGGCGGCGCGGCGGAAGCCGAGCACCCGTTCGCCGTCGAGCTGCGGCGGCCGCCAGTCGCGGAAGTAGTCGTAGTCGGCGGGGCGATCGATCGTGTGGTCCTCGCCCGCGAGGTGTTCGACGGCGAAGCACCACGTGACGCTCTGCATGTCGAGCGGGTCGGCCTTCTCGGGCGCGCTCGGCTCGCCGGTGTCGCCCCGGCTCTCGCGGCCGGTGACGTGTTCGATCCCGCCGAGGTCGAGCAGGTCGCCGAGTTCGGTGGCGTCGATGACGAAGGGTGCGGCGAGGTCGAGCTCGTTCCCCTCCGCGTCGCGCACGGTGACGCCGGTCACCCGGTCGCCCTCGGAGTGGACGGCGAGCGGCACCGTCTCGCGCATCACGACGAGTCGGCCCGCCGCTTCGTAGGGGCGCAGCATGCTGTGGATGACGGAGAGGATGACCGTCGGCTCGACGCTCAGCGGACTGACCCAGGCGGCGCCGGGGTTGAGGTGCGGATCGGCACGGGCGGCGTCGGTGAGCGGATAGTACGCCCGGTAGTGGTCGCGGACGAGATCGCGGAACCGGGCGTAGCTCTCGTTGCGGCCCGTCGTCTCGATGCGGCGGTGCTCGTCGCTCGGCACCAGCTGCGTGGTGAGCTGCCCGCCGAGCCATGGCGTCTGTTCGGTCATGATGACGGACGCCCCGCGCCGGAGTGCCGCGAGGGCTGCGGCGACGCCGCCGACGCCGCCTCCGACGATGAGGAGATCGGCCTGCTGTTGTTTCACGGAAGAACACCCTTCTTTCCCGAGAACTCTATGGATATTTCTCGAAGAGTTGCAAGTAAAATCTCATGAAGGCGGTTCGGCCGCCATAGAATTCCAGGACTTGCAGTGATCGAAGGGACAGGCATGCGCGCGAAGGAGCGTCGACCATCTCTCGCCGAGGTGGCGGGCGAGGCGGGTGTCTCGATCTCGACCGTCTCGAAGGTCGTGAACGGAGCCCCCGACGTCGCCGACTCGACACGGGTGCGCGTCGAGTCCGTGCTGCGCGACAAGCAGTACATGTCTCCCAAGCAGCGCTCGCGCAGCGACGTCGCGACCGTCGTCGTCGTCGTGGCGAGCTCGAGCCTCTCGTCCCCGCTCACCGTCGAGATGCTCCGCGGCACGATGCGCGCCGCGCACGAGGCGGGCGTCGAGCTCGTCCTGCTCGACCTTCCCGACGACGTGCCCGCCGTGGGATGGCTCGAGCGCACGAAGCGGAACGGCCCGACCGCCGTCATCGCGCTCAAGTCGCGCCTGCGCACGGAGGAGCGCGCGATGCTCGCGAAGGGCGGCGTGCCGCTCGTCGAGGTCGACACCTACCAGTTGCCCGACAGCGACTCGTACTCGGTGGGCGCGACCAACTTCGCGGGCGGAATGGCGGCGACCCAGCACCTGATCGGCCTCGGGCACCGGCGCATCGGCTTCCTCGAGGGGGTCGCCGACACCCAGGCCTCGGTCGCGCGCAAGCACGGGCACCTCGCCGCCCTCGCCTCCGCCGGCATCCTGCCGGGCGATGACATCGTGCACGACGGCGACTTCACCTACGAGTCGGGCATGCAGGCCGCAGAGGAGCTCCTCGGCCGGCCCGATCGGGTCACCGCGATCTTCGCGGCGAGCGACGCCCAGGCTGCCGGGGTGCTCGAGGCCGCGCGTCGCGCGGGGCTCTCGGTGCCGCGCGATCTCAGCGTCATCGGCTTCGACGACCAGCTCGTCGCCCGCATGACCGCGCCGCAGCTCACGACGATCCGCCAGCCCTCCGAGGCCATGGGGTCGTACGCGGTCGAGATCGCCCAGCGTCTGTTGTTCGGTTCGGCTCCCGCGACGTTCCACACCGACCTCGCGACGGAGCTCGTCGTTCGTGACTCGACGGCCCCGCCGGAAGATCTCGAAAATAACGCTTGATTTTCTCGATAGCTCTGGTACTTTTTCTTTCAGCGCGCGACACGGTGCGTCATGAGTCCGAAGGAGTACTTCATGCGAGCTACCCGATCCCGAGTGGCGGCGATCACGCTCACCGGCGTTCTCGCCGTCTCGCTCACCGCATGTGCGGCGGGAGGGGAGTCCGGTGAATCCGGCCCTGTCGATCTGACGATGGCGCTCTGGTCGTCGAACGAAGACCACCTCGCGCTGCTCACGCAGATCGGCGACGCCTACGTCGCCGAGCACGGCGACGAGGTCGCCTCCATCACGTTCGAACCGGTCACCAACCCCGACTACGTCGCGGGTCTCACCACTCAGATCGCCGGCGGCGACGTTCCCGACCTGGCCTGGATCCCGGAGGCGAGCGGACCGGAGTTCGTCGACTCCGGCATCCTGCACAACGTCGGCGACACCCTGGAGACGACCGAGGGGTACGCGCTCGACGACATCCTCCCCGCCGCGCTCGCGCCCTGGCAGGACGAGGCCGGCGGCGTCTACGCCTACCCGTTCTCCAACTCGCCGTTCGCCCTCTACGTCAACAAGGACCTCCTCGCCGCGGCGGGCCAGCCCGACGTGACGGCACTCGTCGGCACCCCCGACTACACGTGGCATACGGTCACCGACATCGCTGCGGCGACGGCGGGCGCGACCGGTTCGGTCGGTCTCAACATCCCCACGTTCAACCCGACGAACTGGAGCGCGGTGACGATGCTCGGCAACGCGTGGGGCGCCGCGCCGTGGTCGGCGGATGGGAAGACGTGCGAGTTCTCGTCGCCCGAGATGATCGACTACCTCACCTGGTACCAGGAGCAGATGACGCGCGGCGCGATTCCGCCGGTCTCGGGCAACGCAGCGCCGGCCGCGTTCGCGAGCGGTGACGTCGCCTTCAGCGTCGCGCAGCTCAGCCAGTCGGGAAGCCTCGACGACACCTTCGAGTGGTCGTTCCTGCCCCTTCCCGCCGGACCGGAGGGCTACCACCCGATCGTCGGCCAGGCCGGCGTGAGCGTGCTCGAGCGCAGCGCCCACACGGAGCAGGCCGCCGGGTTCCTCGCGTACCTGACGAACCCCGAGAACGCCGAACTCCTCGCCCAGTTCTTCCCGCCGCCCCGCGAGTCGCTGCTGAACGTCGAGGTGCTCTCGCAGGCCGCACCGAAGCTGTCGCCCGAAGAGATTCAGAGCGCGATCATCGACGTCGTGCCCGAGGCGACCGTGAAGCCGCAGAACGCCGTGCTCTCGCAGTTCACCGACGCGGTCCGTGCGGGCCTCGACCCCGTGTGGTCCGGCGGAGACGTCGAGACGGCCGTCACCGGCATCTGCGAGCAGATCTCCCCGATCCTCGAGGGCTGAGCCGAGTGACGACACGCACCACATCGACAGACGGACGAAGAATCGTCCCGAGCCGGCGGCCGCGTCCTGACGCGGACCGCTGGCTCGGGGTGGCCTTCGTCGCACCCCAGGTCCTGGGCGTGATCGTCCTCGGCGTCATCCCCTTCATCTTCGTCGTCTGGTACAGCTTCAACGAGTGGCGACCGCTCACCGGCCAGATGGAGTTCATCGGACTCGACAACTACTCCCGGCTCGCCGCCGACCCCACGTTCTCGGCATCGATCGTCGCGAGCCTGCTGTTCAGCGCGGGAGTGCTGATCCTGAACCTCGTGATCGCGATCAGCCTCGCCGTTCTCCTCAACCGTCGGCTGAAGGGCATCACGGCCTTCCGCACGATCTTCTTCTCGCCGGTCGTCGTGTCGGTGGTCGCGTGGTCGGTGACGTGGGGCTTCCTCCTCGCTCCCGACGGCGGCCTGAACGGCGCGCTCGAACTCCTCGGGATCGACGGGCCCAACTGGCTCGCCGACCCGTCGACGGCGCTCATCTCGCTCGTCGTCGTGCAGGTCTTCAAGGGCGTCGGCATGAACATGGTCCTCTTCCTCGCCGCTCTGCAGAGCGTTCCCGAAGAGATCCGTGAGGCCGCGCAGCTCGATGGGGCGTCACCGTGGCGATCGTTCTGGTCCATCACCGTGCCGATGATCGCTCCGACGATCCTCCTCACCGGCATCCTCACCACGATCGGCTCGCTCGAGGTGTTCGCTCCCGTGCAGCTGCTCACCGGCGGCGGGCCGGGCAACACCACGAACGTGCTGCCGTTCTTCCTCTACCGCACCGCTTTCATCAGTCAGCAGTTCGGATACGCCAGCGCCATCGGCGTCGTGCTCTTCGCCATCATCCTGGCGCTCACGATGCTGCAGTGGTCGACCCGTCGGAAGTGGGTGCACGATGAGGTCTGATGCAGCGAGCGCGGCGCGCAAGCGTTCGCGGGTCACCACGGTCACTCTCTACGTGCTGCTCGTGGCCGTGTCCTTCCCTTTCCTCTATCCCACGCTGTGGATGTTCTTCTCGTCGTTCAAGCCGGCGAACGAGATCTTCCTGCAGCCGCCGACGTTGCTTCCCCGTGAGTGGACGCTCGACGGGTTCGTGCAGGTGTTCACCGCGCAGCCCTTCCTGCAGCAGTACGGCAACTCGATGTATATCGCCGTGATCGTCACGGTGTCGTCGATCCTGCTGTCGGCGATGGCCGGCTACGCCTTCGCCCGCATCCGCTTCCCGCTGCGGAACTCCGCCTTCGTGCTCATGCTCGCGGCGATGATGGTGCCCGTCGAGGTGACGATCATCCCGATCTTCACGGCCGTGAACGCGATGGGCCTCAACGACACCCACTGGCCGCTCATCATCCTGCCGATCTTCGGGCCGACGTCGGTCGTCTCCGTGTTCATCTTCCGGCAGCACTTCCTGAGCTTCCCGCGGGACTACGAGGAGGCCGCGCGACTCGACGGGGTGAGCCGAGCGGGCGTGTTCTTCCGCATCGCCCTGCCGCTCGCGACGCCCGCGATCGCGGCGGTCGGCATCATGGCGTTCCTGCGCTCGTTCAACATGTACTTCGAGGCGCTCATCTTCCTGCGGACGCCCGAGAAGTTCACCCTCGGTCTCGCCATCACGCGCTATCAGGACTTCTACGGCGAGCAGATGTGGAACACGCAGCTCGGCGCGGCGTCGCTCACCGTCATCCCGATCCTCGTCGTCTTCCTCATCGCGCAGAAGCAGTTCGTGCAGGGCCTCGCGCAGACGGGACTGAAGGGCTGATCCGTTCGCCGCGGCGCTGCTGACCGGACGTCGCCGCGGCCACACCCCACCGGTCGCGAGACGAAGGAGTCCACACGATGCATGACGACGACGCGATCCGACCCCCCCTTCCCCCGGCTCTCAGCCGCCGGCACTTCCTCGCCGGGGCGGGGGCGACGGCCGCGCTGCTCGCCCTCGGCGAGGCGCGCGCGAACCCGGCCTGGGCGACATCGGCGGGTGCGGTGCTCCCGCTCGTCGCCGCGCTGCCCGCCGGCCAGCCGGTGCGGTCGCAGTTCGCACCCAACGAGCAGGTGCTCGCGGCGTACCTGATGATCGTCGCGCCGCTCGCCAACAGCGTGCGCGACGTCGCCCCGAACTACGGCTGGATGGAGGACGGCTGGTGGCGCTCGCCGAACCAGCCCTTCAACTCCCGCATCATGGAGCACGTCGCGACGCTGTCGTGGTTCTACGCCAACAACCGGCCGTGGAACCCGTACTACCGCGACCCGGCGCTGCTCGGCCGCCTCGACGCGGCGCTCGGCTACTACCTCTCGCTGCAGCACGCCGACGGGTCGTACCCGGAGTACTCGGCGACCGAGCACCACCTCTCTCCGACCGGGTTCGGCACGGTCGCTCTGTCGGCCGTGCTCCGCGACCTCCGCGCGGCGGGTGAACTGTACGACCGCCGCGTCGAGATCCGCGATGCCATCCGGGCGAGCTCGGCCTGGCTCGTCGACACGTCGAAGCCGCACTGGAACCGCCCGGTGCAGTTCGCGAACCAGGTCGTCGCGGGCCTCTCCGGCGTCGTCGAGGCGGCCCACATCCTCGGTGAACCGGCCGTGAGCGCGTCCGTCCCGAACCGGTTGCAGATCATCCTCGACGACGGGCAGGCACCCGCGGGCTTCTTCCACGAGCCCGTCGCGCCCGACGCGGGCTACAACTTCGACGTCATGCTCCCCGACCTCGGTGCGCTCTACCTGCGACTGCCCGACCCGACCATCATCGAGCTGGCCGAGCGCTTCGCCGAGTGGTTCGGCTACGTCGTCGTCCTGGAGCCGGGTCGGAACGAGGGGTTCATCCTCTCGGGCACGAGCGCACGTAACATCGTCGCGACGTTCGAGCCGACCCCCGTCGACGACGTCGACCGCAGTGCGCTCGCGCGTACCCTGCTGCCGCACGTGCCCGCTCTCCGAGCGTTCTTCGCGAGCGCCGAGGAGAAGACACAGGCACGGGCCGACTGGGCGGCATCGACCGCTCCCGTGTCGCCGCGTGAGAAGCCGAATACGTCGCCGCGCCTCCACATGCACGTACCGCAGGCGCCCGTCGGCGTGCCCGGCTCGCAGCGCGACGCCGAGGTCGCCGCGCTCCGCTACCGGCAGGAGAGCACCTTCACCGAGCTGCGCCTCGGCACCCTCGACCAGCAGTACGTGTTCGTGCGCCGGCCGGGCTACTACACGGCGGGCCTCTACGGCGTGCGACAGAACTCGCTGCAGCGGATGGGAACGAACGCCTTCTGGCATCCCGTCGCCGGCATGCTCGCCCTCACGATCAACAGCACGGGCCCCGACGACTGGACCACGGTCGCCGACGCGGTCGGCACGGCGTCGTCGCGCGGACCGGTGACGGCGACGCACCACGCCGGGTCGAGTGCGAGCGGCGCCGTCATCGCGCCGGCCGCGCTCACCGGGTACACGGGCGTCTTCACGACGCGGTACGTCACGGCCGACAACGCCGTGCGCACCGACGTCACCCACCGCGCCGACGGCATCCGTCGCGTCATGACGACGTCGGGACCGTCGCGCGAGCGCATCCCGCTCATCATCGCGACGACCGATCAGGTGCAGTTCGCCAACGGAGTGGCGGCACCCTACGACCAGGAGACGATCACCGTTACCACCGGGATCACGGTCACCCGTGGCGGGCTGCGCTTCGTCATCAGCTGGGGCACGCCGCTCGAGGCGAAGTACGCGCCGATGGACCGCTCGTACCTCGGCAACCGCACCCACCGCATCCTCACGATCAGCTTCTCGAACTCGCTCGACGTCGATCTGAAGGTCGTCCCCGTACCCTGATCCCGCCGACATCCGTCGTACTGGCGCCGTTCACCCGTTCGGGAGAGGATGGCGCGGTATGGGTTCGCACGCCGCCGCTCCGAGACGCCGCCGCACGGCGGTGCTTCTCGCGACCGTCGGGTTCGGCGTTCTCGGTGCCGTCGCCGTGGCGGGGTCGCTCGCGTTCGCGGCGATCGGCGCGGCGGATGACGCGCGCGGGCCGGCTTCACCGAAGGCTCCGGCGACGGCGGCTCCGCAGCCGAGCACGGCGGATGACGGCATCGATGTCGCTCCCGAGTCGACGGCCACACCGATGTCGGCGCTCGCTGATACGGCCTGGGTCTCTCGGGTGGCCTCGGCGGCGGGCATCCCCGAGCGGGCGCTCGCCGCCTACGCGGGGGCGACGCTCCGCGTGACGTCCGAACGCCCCGCATGCGGGCTCTCGTGGAACACGCTCGCGGGCATCGGGTCGGTCGAGTCCGAGCACGGCACGATCGACGGCTCCGCACTCGACGCCGCGGGGGTCGCCGTGCCGCCGATCGTCGGCATCGCCCTCGACGGCGGCGGTGTCGACGCGATCGGCGACACCGACGGGGGAGCCCTCGACGGCGACGCGACGTGGGATCGCGCGGTCGGCCCCATGCAGTTCATCCCGTCGACGTGGAGCACTCACGGGGTCGACGGTGACGGCGACGGCCGCGCCGACCCGCAGAACATCGACGACGCCGTGCTCTCGGCGGCGTACTACCTGTGCGACACCGGCGTCGACCTCGCTACGCCCGCCGGCTGGATCGCCGCGGTCTCGGCCTACAACTCGTCGATCGAGTACAACAACCGCGTCGCCGCGGTCGCCGACGTCTACGCGACCGTCGGCTGAGACGCGAGAAGTCAACCCGGGTGCGGCAATCGCTGCCGCGACATACTCTGGACGACCCGGTGACACCGAACGTCGGCGCCACCGGTCGAGGAGAGACATCATGTCGACACCGAACGAGAACACCGGCCCCGACACCGAGAAGGCCGAAGCCGCCGCCGACGCGCTGGCCGACTACACGGAGCACGCGCACGACGACGAGTCGGGTGACTCGTCGGACACCGCCGACGACACCGCATCCGGCGGTTCGCCCGAGCCGGCCTGACGGGCGAGCGCGCGTCATCCGCCGCCTAGGCTCGGAGGGTGACCCCGCTCCTCGCCACCCTTCTGCTCATCAACGCCGCGTTCAACGCCCTCGTCTGGCCGACCTTCTACCGTCGCGTCGCGCGCGACGCCCGGTCGAAGGATGCCGCGGGCAAGCCCACGCCCTTCCTCATCGTGCACACCGTGCTCATCGCGGTGGCGCTGACGATCGCGCTCGCGTCGGCCCTCGCCGCGATCGCCGCGCTCGTCGGCTGACGCGCTGGCCGCGCATCCCCCTGCTCTGCACGCAACCGCTCTGCCGTGTGTAGGGGATCGCGGCCTGTGTAGGCTCCAGCGACGCGCGTGGGCCTACATTCGGGCCGAAAGCCTACATACCGCGCCGGGCTCAGCCGGTGAAACCTAGCCGAGCAGCCCGTCGTGCAGCGCCCGCAGCACGGCGTTCGTGCGATCGCGCGCCGACAGTTTGACGAGCACCGTCGAGACATGGTTCTTGACGGTGCCCTCGGCGAGGAAGAGCGCCTCGCCGATCTCGCGATTGGTGTATCCGCTCGCGACGAGCCGCAGCACGTCGAGCTCGCGGTCGGTCAGCGGTGCCGTCGGTGCCTCATCGAGCGGGGCACCCGATCGCACCGCCCGCAGCAGTCGCTCGGTGATCGCCGGCTGGATGAGCGTGCCGCCGCCCGCGACGGTGCGCACGGCACCCGCGAGCTGGTCGAGCGTGACGTCCTTCAGCAGGTATCCCCGTGCTCCCGCGCGCAGCGCCTGCAGCACGAGCTCGTCGTCGTCGAACGTCGTGAGCACGAGCACCGGCACGTCGATCGCCCCGTCACGGAGCGCGTTCAAGAGGTAGAGGCCGTCGAAGCGCGGCATCCGCAGGTCGAGCAGCACGATGTCGGGTCGATGACGGATGACGGCGTCGAGCCCCTCCTGCCCGTCGGCCGCCTCGGCGACGATGTCGATGCCCTCGACGAGTTCGAGCAGCCCGCGGATGCCCTGCCGCACGAGGGTCTGGTCGTCGACGAGCAGGGCGCGGATCATGCGGGCACCTCCGCACGCATCCGGAACCCGCCGTCGACCTCGAACGTCACGGTGCCCCCGTGCGACTCGACGCGTTCGGTGAGACCGCGCAGCCCGTTGCCCATGACGAGCGGTGTGCTGGCCGAACCGTCATCCTCGGAGAGCAGCGTGACCCGGTCGCCCTCGCGGCGGATCGAGATCCACAGTTCGGTCGCGTCGGCGTGCCGCAGCGTGTTCGTGACGACCTCCTGGGTGCAGCGCACGAGCGTCGTCGAGACCTCGTCGCTGAGGTCGTCGGCGGCGATGTCGAGGTGCACGTCGAGGTCGGGAAGCTCGGCGGTGATCTCGGTGAGCATCTCGACGAGGTCGGGCGTCTGCCGGCGTAGCTCGCCGACCGTCTCGCGCACGTCGGCGAGCAGGTCGCGAGCGACTCCGCGCGCGCGTTCGACGTGTTCGAGGGCGGGCGGTTCGGCCTGGTGCGAAGCGACCTCGAGTTCGAGGGCGAGCACGGTGAGCTGGTGACCGATGAGGTCGTGGAGCTCCCGCGAGATGCGGAGGCGCTCGTCGGCGCGCGATGACGATTCACGGAGAGCCGCGGCGGCCCGCAACTCGGCATGCGCGGCGGTGAGCTCCCGCCGCATCGCCGTCTCGCGCTCGCCCGCCCGCACCCAGAAGACGGTTCCGAACTGCAGGAACGCGTAGATGAGGGCGCCCATGATCGTCGAGCCGAGCGACTCGGTCGCGAGCCACGCGGCGCACGCGATGACGGCCGTGTTGAGCACGACGACGGCGACGGTGAGGGCGGGCCCGAGCAGGTACGCCCCGAGCGTCGACGTGAAGACGAGCAGGATGGGCAGCCACCCCGCCGTCGGCGCGAGCAGCACGACGGCGGCGCCGAGCACGACCTGCGCCCCGAAGATCGAGAGCGTGATCGCCCGCGGCATCGACCAGCCGAACCACGTCGCCGCGACGAGTGCCGCGATGAACCCGACGAACGCGCTCGGCCAGAGCAACGGGGGAAGGTCGGCGGTCGACGCGTCCGAGAACAGCACGGGCAGCCCGACGACGATGCAGATGAGCGTCGAGAAGACTCCCGCCCAGGTCGTGGCCTCGACGCGCTTCATCCCTCCAGCGTAGGAGGAGCGGCGTCATCCCGCCCCTGCCGATCGTCACGGTCGGGGTCCGCGACGAGCGGCACCTGTGTGCGGCACTTCCGTTTCGTAGCGTCGAATCACGACGATTCAGGAGGTTTCCATGACGGCCATCGAACTGCGCGGAGCGACGAAGCGGTATCGCTCGCGCACCGCGATCGACGATGTGGGTCTGACGGTGGAGTACGGCGAGATCGTCGGGCTCCTCGGTCGGAACGGCGCGGGGAAGTCGACCACGGTCGCCGCGATCGCAGGGCTCATCGGGCTGGATGACGGTGAGGTGCGCGTCGACGGATTCGACCCCGTTCGCGACCGGCGCCGCGTGCGCGCGGTGCTCGGTGTCCAACTCCAGGACGCTGAGTTGCACGCCGCGCTCACCGTCGGCGAGCTCGCCCGCCTGTACCGCTCGTTCTACCGTGACGGTCTCGACCCCGACGCGCTCCTCGAGCGGGTGGGGCTCACCGCCGAGCGGAAGACGCGCTTCGAGAACCTCTCGGGCGGTCAGCAGCAACGCCTCTCGATCGCCCTCGCCCTCATCGGCGACCCGCGCGTCGTCGTGCTCGACGAGCTCACTACAGGACTCGACCCCGAGGCGCGCCGGTCGATGTGGTCGCTCGTCCGCGCCCTGCGGGCCGACGGCCTCGCCGTGCTGCTCGTCAGTCACCTCATGGAAGAGGTCGAGCGCCTGTGCGACCGGGTCGTCGTGCTCGACGCGGGGCGCGTGATCGCGCGCGGTACTCCCGCCGAGCTCGTCTCGCGCACCGGGGGAGAGACCCTCGATGACGCGTTCCTCGCACTCACCGGAGAGAAGGGGGAGCCCTCATGACCACGTCTATGCCGACATCCGCCCCGCCGCGCATCGGCGCGTTCCCCGCCCTCGTCGGCGCCGAGCTGCGCATGGTCGTGCGCGATACGGCCGGCCTCGTCATCCCCATCGGTCTGCCGATCCTCATCCTCGTGATGAACGGGCTCGGCATCGAGGACGCGGTGCTGCCAGGCACCGACGGCCTCACCGTCTTCGACGTCTACGTGCTGCCGCTCGTGCTCGCGGTCGTCGTCGCGACGATCGGCGTCGTGAACATGCCGAGCTTCCTCGCGACGTATCGGAAGAGCGGTGTCTTGAAGCGGCTCGCCGTCACGCCCGCGCGGCCGTCGCTCGTGCTGGGGGCGCAGGTCGCCGTCAGCCTCGCGCAGACCCTCGTCGGCGTCGTGCTCGCCGTCGCGATCGCGATGCTCATGTTCGGGGCGGGGCTTCCGCGCAATCTCGCGCTCGCCGTCGGCGTCTTCGCCCTCACCGCAGGCGCGATGTACGCGATCGGACTCGTCATCGCCGCGGTCGTGCCGACGGCTAACTCGGCCGTCGCGGTGGGGCTCGTCGTGTTCTTCGCGATGGGCGCGCTCGGCGGCATGTTCGGGCCCGTCACGAACCTGCCGCCCGCGCTCGCCGAGGTCGGCACGGCGCTTCCCTTCGGCGCGGCCGTTCAGGCGATGTCGGCGGCGTGGGTGGGAAACGTTCCCGATCTCGCGTCGATCGTGAGTCTCGTGGTGACGCTCGTCGTCGGCGGTGCGTTCGCGACGCGCTTCTTCCGCTGGTCGTGAGGCGGCCCGGCCGGGCGTAGCCCCGCCCGGCCCGGCCCGGCCCCGCCCCGCCCGGCCGGCCCCGCCCGGCCCAGCCCCGCCCGGCGCGGCCCGGCCCCGCCCTCGCGGTTCGTAGGGGATTCGACCCTTCGTAGGCCGAGAAGCCGCGCGATCCCCTACACAGCGCCGATTCCCCTACGAACGACCGCCGAGCGCGGCACCAGGGCGGCGGATGACGCGCGCGAACGTCATCCCGACTGTGCCCCGCCGCGCTCGGGGAGTAGCGTGAACCCTCGTGGGAACTTTTCGCGTCGCACTCATCGATGATCACGAGATCGTCGCTCACGGCTTCGCCGAGCTCTTCTCCGAGCTCGCGGAGGTCGAGGTCGCGGCGACGGTGCGCACGGTCGACGAGCTCCTCGAGCAGGGCCTCGCCCTCGACCTCGCGATCCTCGACCTGCGGCTCGCCGACGGGTCGATGCCGATCGACAACGTGCGGCGCATCCGCGACTCCGGTGCCGAGGTGCTCGCCTTCACGGGCGGCGACGACCCCGTGCTCGTGCGTTCGGCGGCCCACGCCGGCGTGCTCGGAGTGGTGCGGAAGTCGGAGCCCGCGACCGTGCTCAAGGAAGCCGTGCTGCAGGCGGCACGCGGCGAACCCGTGGCCTCGACCGAGTGGGCGGCCGCGATCGACGGCGACCCCCTGCTCGCGGATGCCGGACTGAGCGCTCGAGAGAGCGAGGTGCTCTCGATGTACGCCGCGGGGGCCAAGACCCAGCTCGTCGCCTCACGCACGGGCCTGTCGGAGTCGACGGTCCTCGACTACATCCGTCGTGTGCGGTCGAAGTACGCTCGCGCGGGCCGCCCGGCGAACACGAAGGTCGAGCTCTATCAGCGGGCCATCGAAGACGGCCTTCTCCCCGCTCCCGGGAGGGCCAGCTGAGTTCCGCGCCGGCCCGAACCCGCGCTCGATGGCGCGGTGCGTACGAACGCACCGTCCGCCTCGTCGCGGTCGCTGCCGGCGCGGCCTCACTCCTCTTCTCCGTCCTCACGCTCGCCCCGTTCCTCGAACAGCTGAACCCCGAGGCTCCGAGCGAATCGATCGCGGCCTATTCGATCGCCTTCGGCCTGCCCGTGCTGCTCGCGCTCGGTGCGATCCGGGCGAGCATCGTCTTCGTGCGCGTGCTCGCGGGCGTCACCGCCGTGGGCTACATCGGTCTTCTCGTGCTCTGGGCCTTCGACGGCCCGATCGGTGTCGCGCCTCACGGTGACGTGTGGCCCCTCTCGCTCACCGCGATCCCGGCCGTCACCGCGGTCGTTGCGTATCCGCGCCCGCCCGTCTGGGGCTACCTCGCCATCACGACGGCGTTCACGTTCGTCATCGCCGAGAGGTCGTCGAGCTCGCCCGACGCGACGGTCGAAGCTCTCGAGATCGCCCTCTACAGCGCGGTCTTCTGCTCGATCTTCGTCGGATGCTCGGTCGCCGCGATCGCGAACGCCCGCCGACTCGACGCCTCGATCGTGGCATCCGCCGCCAAGGCACGCGAGCACGCCGCCGCAGCCGCCCGCGAGCGCGAGCGGGCGCGGTTCGAGGCGCTCATCCACGACGGCGTCATCTCCACGCTCCTCATGGCGGGCCGCGGAACGCTCGACAGCGTCGCGGGAGCAGCGCAGGCGCAGCGCACGCTCGCCGAGCTCGCCGATGTGCGCGAGCCCGGCGGCGCCGCCATCTCGACCGACGAGCTCGACGAGCGGCTGCGCTCGCTGCTCGCCACCTACACCGTGTGGGTCGACTTCCTCCGCGGCCCGCTGTCGGAACTCGCCCTGCCCGCCGACGTGGCCGAGGCCCTCGAGAGCGCGACCGCCGAGGCCGTGCGCAACTCGGTCGTGCACGCCGGTCCGCGCGTTCGCCGGGCGGTGCTCTTCTCGGTGACGGATGACGCCGTCGAGATCGTCGTCCGCGACGACGGGCGCGGCTTCGATCGCCTGTCGCTGCCGCCCGGCCGTCTCGGGCTCACGCGCAGCATCGAGGCACGCATGCGCGCGATCCCGGGCGGATCGGCCAGTGTCGTCAGTGCACCGGGTGAGGGCACCCGTGTCTCGCTCGTCTGGGAGGCACGATGAGTGCGGTCGCCGAACGCGCCGAGCCGCGCGCCGCCGAAGCCCGCGTGCGGGTCGACGTCTCGTCGCTCCTCGAGCTCTCCGGGCCCGAGGCGCGCACGATCCTCTTGATCTTCATCGGAGCTCAGGGCGTGCTCGCGTTCGCGCTGCCCGATGCCGCGGCCGTGCCGTGGCGCACAGCGGTGGCGTTCGCCGGCGTCGTCGTGGCGGCGTTCTGGGTGACGCGATCCGCGCCCGACCCGTACCCGCGCGAGTGGGCGTGGGGGGTGGTCGGGCTCTCGGTCGCTGTGACGGTGCTGCAGAGCTTCCAGCTCTCGCCGACCGACCGGCCCTTGTTCGCGGCGTGGCACGTGGGCGCCGTGACAGTCATCTTCATGGTGCTCTCGTTGCGTGCCCGGGCGCGTGAGGCCTGGATCGGTTTCGCGCTCGTCGTCGTCGTGACACTCGTGTGGTCGCTCGTGAGCGAGGCGGGCATCCTCGACGGCGTCGAACTCGTCGTGCGTCACGCCGGGTCTCTCGCCGTCGCGTCGCTCATCGCCATCGGGTTGCGCTCGCTCGCGGCATCCATGACCCGGATCGCCATGCGTCTCGTCGACCGCGAGGAGGCCGAGGCGACGCAGGCCGAGCGCATGCGCGAGCGCGCTGAGCAGCTCGACCGCCTCGACCGCCTCGCCGGCGGGCTGCTCACGAAGGTCGCCGCCGGTGAGCCGCTGACGGATGACGAGCGCCAGGAGTGCCTCCTCGTCGAGGCGGCACTCCGCGATCAGGTGCGCGGTCGCGGACTCGCGACACCCGAGATCGCCGCGGTGGCGCGCTCGGCGAGGCGACGCGGCGTCGTCGTCACCCTGCTCGACGATTCCGACGGCGAGACCGATACGACGGCGACGCTGTCGTTGCTCGCCGCCGAGCTCCTCTCCCTCGACACGGGATCGGTGACGGCGCGGCTCCTGCCCGCCGGCCGTCTCGCGGTCGCGTCGGTCGCCATCGAACGTGACGGTGTCGAAGACGTCTACGCGGTCATGCGCGACGGAACGGTGAATTGAGCGCGCCACTCAGGCACACTGGATTCATGACCTCTCCCCGCCGCCGGCGCTTCGTGATCGCCGGATCGATCGCGGCCGTCGTGCTCGTCGCCTCGGTCGCGACGGGGGCGATCGTCTCGTCGGCCATCGCTGCCGACTCGCTGAATGCCGCCTCGACGCGTGCCTCGGCTCTGCTCGAGCGTGCGGAGGGGGAGTTCCGTGCAGCCGACAGCCTTCTCGAGAAGTCTCACGACACCCTCGACGAGAGCGACGGGCGCGTGCTCGACGACGCACCGCGCGCGGCGTTCGCCGACCTCGTCGACACCGCCGACGAGGCTCGGGTCGCGGCCCGTGCCGAGCTCGATGCGCTCGATGCCGCGGTGCGCGCCGCCGGGAGCACAGCCGCCCTCGACTTCGGTGCGACCGATCGCGCGCGTGCCGAGGAGCTCGCCCGAGCAGGCGTTCCGGAGACCGACCGGTTCACCGCGGCATCCGCTCTGCTCGAGGGGCCGCGAGCAGACATCACTCTCGCCGTCGCCGCGTGGACAGAAGAGCAGGAGCGCATCGTGCGCGACCGCTACGTCAACACGGTCTGGGCGAGCGGCTGGTATCCCGAGCTCGACGCGTGCAAGGGCTCGGTCGACCTCACCGCGCGCTACGACGGCGTGCCGACGATCGCCGAGCACTGGTCGTGCGGCGGGCGCGAGTTCCCGCAGGAGCCCGGCACGCTCATCACTCTCACTGGTGAGCACTCGGGCACGTATCGCGTCGAGGGCATCCAGGTGATCCTGAACCAGGCGACGGCGACGACCGACGATATTCCGCGCGGCTTCGACCTCGTCTACCAGACGTGCCAGAACGGCCAGTCGTCGTCGATGTCGATGACGGGTCTGACCCGCGTCGGCGACGCAGTAACGGTCGAGTCGCTCGCCGGTCTGTGACGCATGTGAACACGTCGTTACAAATCGGTAGTCGGGCCTCCGTTTATGGGCGAGCCGACGTAGTCTCGGGCTATGCCGACACCGCCGCCGGAGCCGCGAGTGAAGGCTCCCACACCTGTCCGTCCGCCGCGCGATTCGAGCCGCACCTCGCCGTGGCTCCTGGCCCTGCTCATCGTCGTCGGCATCGGAGCCGTCGCGCTCGCCGTGGCCGCCTACATTCTCAAGTGACGCACGAGCACTCAGAGCAGCTGGGTCGCGATGAGGCTTCCGTTGTAGACGATGTGCGCGATGATCGCGCCGCCGATGCGGCCGGTCGTGTGCGCGAGTGTGCCCACCGCGAGGCCGAACACGAAGGTCGCGAGGCCGACGACGAGCGCCGTGCCCGGCGACGTCACCTCCGCGAGGTGCAGGAGTGCGAAGACGAGCGCCGTCACGACGATGCCGACGACGGGCGTCGACGCACGGATGACGCTGTGTTGCACGTACCCGCGGAAGTAGACCTCTTCGATGATCGGGCCGATCACGACGGGTGCGAGCACCACACCGAACAGCCACCAGAGGTCGGCACCCGTGTCGCCGAGCTGCAGGTGCACCGCAGGCTGACCGTAGACGCCGATCTCGATGAGCGTCGCGACCGCGCGCAGCAGCAGACCGATGCCGGCGCCCCACAGCAGGTCGAGCCACGTGAAGCGCAGGCCGAGGGATCGAGCCGGAGTGCGGCGCGTGGCGACGGCCCAGACGACGACCGCGATGAGTGGTACCCACACCACGAGATACGACCCGAGGAGCTGTGCTTCGAAGGGGACCACGACGGTGCGCACCAGCATGCCGAAACCGTAGATTCCCGCGAGAGCAAGCACCACACCGACCGCGGACGGCAGCACCGAGGGCGGGGTCTGCGGGGCGTCGGAGGCGGCGGTCACCCCGTCAGCGTAGCGGCGACGATGCGATCGGCTCGATCGAACTATGGCACCATGTCAATCGGAGTGCGTACGACTCCGCAATCGGAGGGGAAACCGAGTGGAGCTTCGCGACTACATTCGCATTCTGCGTAAGAGATGGGTGCTCATCGCCCTCCTGACCCTGATCGGCCTCGGCGCCGCAGCGGGTTACTCGATTCTGCAGACGCCGAAGTTCACCAGCTCGGCGAAGGTCTTCGTGTCGACCTCGGGCGGTGAGACCGTCGGCGAACTCGCTCAGGGCAACACCTTCACCCAGCAGCGCGTGAAGACGTATGCGAGCCTCGCGACGACGCCGATCGTCCTGCTTCCCGTCATCGCCGACCTCGGTATCGACCGCTCCTCCGAGAGCCTCGCGCGCAACGTCACCGCGAGCGCGCCGCTCAACGAGACCCTCATCGAGATCACCGTCGTCGACGACGACCCGGCTCTCGCCGCCGAACTCGCGACCGAGATCTCCGAGAGCCTCACGAATGTCGTCGAGACGATCGAGAAGACGAATTCCGAGGGTGCCTCGCCCGTGCGTCTGACCCTCGTGCAGCATGCTTCGGTTCCGCAGTCGCCGACGAGCCCCAATGTGCCGCTCAACCTCGCGCTCGGAACCCTCGTGGGTCTCGCGCTCGGCATCGGCCTCGCCGTGCTGCTCGAGACGCTCGACACCCGCATCCGCAACGAGCGCGACGTCGAACTCGTGAGCGACCGCCCGATCATCGGTGGCATCGCGTATGACGCGAAGGCCGGCGAGCGGCCCCTCATCGTGCACGTCGACCCGCGCAGCCCGCGCGCCGAGTCGTTCCGCACGCTCCGCACGAACCTGCAGTTCCTCGACGTCGGTCACCCCTCGCGCGCCTTCGTCGTCACGAGCTCGATCGAGAGCGAGGGCAAGTCGACGACGGCCGCCAACCTCGCGATCGCGCTCGGCGACGCCGGTGCTCGCGTGCTGCTCGTCGACGCCGACCTGCGTCGCCCCAAGGTCGACCAGTACATGGGCATCGAGGGCGGCGCCGGTCTCACCGACCTGCTCATCGGCCGCGCCGAGCTGCAGGACGTCGTGCAGAAGTGGGGTCGCGGCCAGCTCTACGTGCTTCCCGCCGGCCGCATCCCCCCGAACCCGAGCGAGCTGCTCGGCTCTGCCGCCATGGTGCGTCTGCTCGAAGAGTTCTCGGGCGCGTTCGACGTCGTCCTGTTCGACGCCCCGCCGCTCCTGCCCGTCACCGACGCGGCGATCCTGTCGCGCGTCGTCGCGGGTGCGATCGTCGTCGTCGCCGCGGGCCGCACGCACAAGAACCAGCTCAAGGGTGCCGTCGGCGCCCTCGAGAACGTCGGCGCCACCATCTCGGGCTTCGTGCTCACGATGATGCCGACGAAGGGCCCCGACGCCTACGGCTACGGCCGCTATGGCTATGGCTACGGGTACGGTTATGGCGTCGAAGAGGGCGAGAAGGCCGAGAAGGCCGACAAGGCCGAGCGCGCCGCCAAGAAGGCCAAGAAAGACGCGAAGACTTCGGCCTCATGAACATCCTCGTCGTCTGCACGGGGAACATCTGCCGGTCGCCCCTGGCTGAGCAGGTGTTGCGCGAGCGCCTCGCCGAGGCCGGCGTGACCGCGACGGTCGAGAGCGCGGGAACGCGCGCGATGGACGGCCACGAGATGACGCCGCAGTCGGCCGATCTCGCCCGCGCGCTCGGCGTGAGCGACACGACGCATACCGCGAGGCAGATCACTCCCGCTCTCATCGAGGCAGCCGACCTGGTGCTCGTCGCGAGCCGGTCGCACCGCCGTGAGGTCGTCGAGGAGGTGCCGCGTGCGGGTCGCTACACGTTCACCCTTCGTGAACTCGCCCGACTCATCGAAGCGGCGTCGGCCGACGGCACGCTCGACCAGGCGCCTCTGCGCGCCTCCATCGACCTCGTCTCCGAGATCGCCGCTCTCCGCGGGGCATTCCCGCCGCCCGCCGATCCCGCCGACGACGACATCGTCGACCCGTACCGCCGCGAGCAGTCGGTCTACGACGAGGCCGGTCGCCTCATCGACGACTCGACGCGCGTGATCGCCGCGGCACTGGCCGCCGCGGCACCGGTCGCCGCGAATCGGAGCGATGGCGTTTAGGCGGCCACCCCGCGCCGAGCGCCCCCTGCCGACCGAGGGTCGCAAGCGGGCACGTCGGCGCTGGATCACGGCGGGCGTCATCGTCTTCGTCGCGATCGACGCGGCCCTCGTGGCGTGGGCGCTGAGCCCGTCCGCGCCCGAGGTGCGGCCCCAGCCTGACCGTACGGCGGAGGCGGCGCCCACGCCCACCGCGTCCCCGACCGAGACCCCCGCGCCGTTCGTGGCGCCCGAGCTGCGTCTGCTCCAGGCGCTCGACACGTCGACCGCGTGGCGGGCCGTGCCCGGCTCGTGCGGCGGCGCCGAGCCGGTCGTCGAGTCGACGGCCGACGGCGGAGCGACGTGGCAGGCGTCAGCGACCGCGCCGGCCGGCATCCGTGAAGTGCTGGCGATCGATGTCGTCGCGGGCGGCCCCGTGAGCCTCGTCGCGAAGACCGGCGACGACTGCCGGGTCACGGTCTTCCGATCGTTCACGGCCGGTGAGTTCTGGGAGGAGGCGCCGGGCGAGCTCGGCACCCGCTCCTACGTCGACCCGGCCGATCGCGTCACGGTCGTCATCGACGGCGTCGCCACCCCGCCGCCCTGCGCTCCGGCGCGCGAGGTCGCGCGCAGCCCGGTGGCCGTCGCCGTGCTGTGCGACGGCGACGTGCGCGTGCGCGCGAACGACGCCGCTGACTGGTCGTCCTTCGCGGTGGCCGACGTCGGTGCGCTGGCCATGGCGGATGACGGTGCGGTGACGATCGCTCGTGTGGCCGATGAGTCGTGTGTGGGCGTCGCTCTCGCCGATGTCGCGGTTCCCGATGCGACGACGTGCCGGGCGGGGGAGGCGCCGCCGACGAGCCTTGCTCTCGACCGCGTCGGCGAGTCCACCTGGGTGTGGCAGAACGATTCGGTGAGCGTGCAGTAGCGCCATCGCTGTGCCCCGATTCCCCGCGTCTCAGGCGGTGGCCGGCTCGCACGGCTCAGTGCGGTGTTGTAGAGGTGCACTCTCGGCGGGTGCCGGAACTTCCTCGTCCGGGTTCAGGGGTATGCCGGCGCGCACGACGACCCCGCCCTCCGCGCTCGAGTCGAGGGTGAGTTCGCCGCGGTGGTGGTGCAGACGATCGCGAAGGAGCGCGAGTCCGTGCAGTTCGATGGGGCCGTCAATACCGACTCCGTCGTCATGGAACTCGATCGTGACGGAACGTTCCTCGCGGAAGACGAACAGGGCGACGCTCGTCGCCGTGCCGTGCTTGAGGGCGTTCGTGAGCGCCTCCTCGATGACGCGCACGAGCAGCAGCCTCTTGCTGACGTCGATGAGGCGCATGTCGCGGTCGTTCGACGCGGCGGTGTCGCGCACCCGGAGGCGAGTGGCGATGCCGGCGGGCAAGCGTGCGAGAAGCGCGCGCGCAGCGGGCACGAGACCGTCGTCGAGCCGCTCGGGGTAGAGCGCAGAACTCAGCGAGCGCAGTTCCGTCTCTCGCAGCTCGTCGAGCTGACGCCGCACGGCGTCGATGCGCTCTCGGTGCGGTGCGGACGACTCGCGCGCGATCGAGCCCAACTCTGCCGCGAGGATGACGAAGCGATTCTGCAGCGAGCCGTGGATGCCGTCGGCGACGAGGCGACGCACACGGAGTTCTTCCTGCTGCAGCGAGGCGAGAGCGTCGGACGCGAGGGTCGCCTGGAACACCCGCTCTCGAGCTTCGCGCCGTGCCCGCTGCTGTGCACGGGTGATCGTGAGAGCGGTCATGAAGACGAGCGTGACCATCACGGCGACGACGAGGGCATCGGGTGCCGCGGCGTCGAGCTGGGTTCCGAGGTAGACCCCGCCGACGAGCTGCAGCCCGGCTCTCACGAGTGCGACGCCGGTGCCCACGGCCGCCGAGAGGGCGATCTGTACTGCGCGGCGTCGCTGCGGCAGCCGCAGGGTGGCCGCGCACAGCGTGACGATCGTGACCGAGACGAGGTTGATGCTGAAGCGCCGAGCGAGTTCGGCGAGGGGCGATGCTTCAGCGTGCAGATCGGCCGACTGCAGTCCGAAGATGAGCACGGATTGCACCGTGGCGGCGACACCGAGCGAGGCCGCGAGCACGCCGACGATGATGACGGTCGTGCGCGTGTCGCGCGCCTCGTCGTCGCGACGAGTTCGACTCTCGCGAAGGGCGAGAGCGTTCGAATCCGAGATCGGGGTCGTCACCGGGTCTCGGCGAGATAGATGCGCGCGGCGAGCACGCGTGCATTGCGGTCGTCATCGCGCGAGATGCCGAGCGTCGAGTAGATCGCATAGACATGGTTCTCGACCGATCGCGGCGACACGTCGAGCTCGCGGGCGATGGCGGCGTTCGTATGACCCTCGGCGAGGAGCGACAGCACGTGGCTCTGGCGCGGACTGAGAGCAGCGAGCCGCGTGTTCGTGCGCGCGCGGCGGCGGGCGACGAGATCCCGGTCGAGAACGCTCCGACCCTCCGCAGCGGCGCGCAGGGTCAGCATGAGGTCGCGTGCCGAGAGCGACGACGTCTTCGACAGGTAGCTCCACCCGGCGTGCTGGGCCGCGGGCAAATCGAGCAGCGTATCCATGCGGTCGACGGCCGACAGCAGCACGATGCCGAGCCGCGGGCGCTCGCGCCGAAGCTCGCGCCCGTAGTCGATTCCGCTGCCGTCGGGCAGGCCGATGTCGAGGAGCGCGACGTCGATCTGCCGGGGGTCTATCCGCGCTCGAGCCTCCGTCAGGCTCGACACCGAAGCGTGCACGACGAACGTGGCAGCCGAGGCCACCAGGCTCGTCAGAAGCTGACGGAAGAGTGGCTGATCCTCGACGATCGCGACACGCAGAACACTCACCGGATCTCCTGGTCGTGCAGTGGGGGGATGCCGCCACAGGACTCCGGGCTATTGGCGACTTCTTGAGCATAACCACCTCTTGCCGCCGTTTTTCGCTGCCTCGTACCCCCCAGTCGAGGTAATTCTGCGTGGAAATACTCACCCCATGCGAACACTCGCCATGTGCACGCCTAGCATCGGCTCCGCTCGGTAGATCGAGCGTCTGACGAGAATCAGGAGACTGTCGCGATGGTGAATGACACGGATGCTCGTGTACGCCGAGCCACGACGAGTTCGGGTCGGACGGGCCTGCCGCGACCGCCGCGTCGCCGAGGCTACCGGTGGTGGCACTATGTGATCCTGGCGGTTGTCGCCGCCGCCGCGATCGGACTCGCGTACGCCGCGCTCTCGGCGGATAAGGACGTACCCGGCACGGGTACGAGCGTGAGCATCTCCGGATAGACCCGGCATTCTCGACTGAGTGTTTGTACTCAGAAGGGTTGCCACGCACGATTCCCCGGCCGACACCCGAATGTCGGGCCGAATGGGGGGGCATTGGGAGAGGCCGTGCGATAGTAGAACTCTCCCGCGAGAAGCGGCCCTCGTTAAGGCTGAGTAAACAGTCACGACACAATCAGTAGTACAGCCTCCGTTTTCCCTAGACTCGGACGCAGGTCGACGCCGACCAGCAATCACGTGTCGTGCGTAGACGAAGGATCGCAGTGCCGGAGCAATCAGTGGGTCATGCAGGTGCAACGCGCACCGGCGGCATCGCCACGGATTGGCGCGACCGCTACTCGGGTCGACTCGCAATCACCGACTCCCTCGTGCTCGTCTGGGCCGTCTTCGGCGCGCAGTTCGCCTGGCTCGGCGCCGACAGTGAAGCCATGGGTTTCAGTGGCTCGCGTGTCGACATCGGTGTCAGCTACACCGTTGTCTCGATTTTGATCGTCCTGATTTGGATGGGGGCGCTCGCCGCCTACGGTACGCGCGGCTATCGCGTCGTCGGTTCCGGAACGCAGGAGTACAAGCTCATCGCCGATGCGACGATCCGGGTCTTCGGCCTCGTCGCGATCGTCGCGTTTCTCATCAAGCTCGACCTCGCGCGCGGTTACGTGCTCATCTCGCTGCCCCTCGGGCTCGTCGTGCTCCTTTTCTCTCGATGGCTCTGGCGTCAATGGCTCAACGTCAAGCGCAGCCAGAACGAGTTCGTCTCGAAGGTCGTGCTCGTCGGTACTCCGTCGTCATCGGCGCTCATCGCTCGCGAGCTCGCCCGGGTACCCACCGCGGGCTACGTCGTCGTCGGCGCGTGCGTGCCCGACGACGATCCCTCTGAAACGTTGCCGGGAATCGACGTCCCTGTTATCGGAACCTTCGACTCGGCACTCTCCGCTCTGCGCGTCACGGGCGCCGATACGCTCGTGATCACGAGTGCCGACGAACTCTCGCCCGACCGGGTGCGTCAGCTCAGCTGGGGCCTCGAGCCCGGCAGGCAGCACCTCGTCGTCGTGCCGAGCCTCGTTGACATCGGTGGCCCCCGCCTGCACACTCGACCGGTTGCCGGTCTGCCACTGATCCACGTCGAGACTCCGCGGTACGAGGGTCGCAAGCAGTTCGCGAAGCGCGCACTCGACCTTCTCGGCGCGGCCGGGATTATCGTCGTGCTCTCGCCACTCCTTCTTATAGTGACGTTGCTCGTGAAGCTCGGGTCGCGCGGACCCATCCTCTTCCGCCAGGAGCGCGTCGGTATTAACGGCTCGACGTTCGAGATGCTCAAGTTCCGCTCGATGGTCGTCGACGCCGAAGATCGCCTCAAGGCGCTCGAAGCCGAGATGGATCGCGATGCCGGCAATTCGGTCATGTTCAAGATGAAGGACGACCCGCGCATCACGGCCGTGGGCAAGTTCCTGCGTCGGTTCAGCATCGACGAACTCCCTCAGCTCTTCAACGTGCTCGGCGGCTCGATGTCGCTCGTCGGTCCGCGTCCGCCGCTCGTGCGCGAGATGAATCAGTACGCCCGCCACGTGCACCGTCGATTCCTGGTGAAGCCGGGACTCACCGGTCTCTGGCAGGTCAGCGGACGATCGAATCTGTCGTGGGAAGAAACCGTCCGTCTCGACCTGTACTACGTCGAGAACTGGTCGCTCGCGGGCGACATCATCATCCTGTGGCGCACCGTGAAAGCGGTCTTCGCCCGGGATGGTGCGTACTAAAGGAAGAGCTAGAGCATCATGGAAGGGGACATCGTGAGTTCTGACGCTCGCCCGTCGCGCAAGCTGCTGCTTGCAGCGTCAACCGGAGGGCACCTCGCACAACTGGCTCGTTTGGCGCCCTACCTCGGTGCGTCCGACGATTCGTTGTGGGTCACTTTCCGCACTCCTCAGAGTGAGTCACTCCTCGCCGGGAAGCGGGTGCACTATGTCCCGTACATCGCTTCGCGCGACTTCCGTCGAGCGATCGGTGCAGCTCGTCAGATGAGGCGACTTCTCGACTCGGAAAGCTTCGAGGCCGCAGTGAGCACGGGCGCGGCGCTTGCGGTCTCTGTTCTTCCCGTCGCCAAGTCGCGTGGAATCGAGACCACATATATCGAGAGCGTCTCTCGAGTCAACGGTCCGTCACTCTCCGGGCGCATCATCGCGGCTACGCGATCGGCCGAACTCTTCACACAGCACCACGGCTGGGCCGATCACCGGTGGCAGCCGCACCGCAGCGTGCTCGAGTCCTTCACCTCGATCGAACAGTCGCCTGTCGAGAATCCGAGTCTCTTCGTCACACTCGGAACGATCAAGAAGTATCGCTTCGACTCAGTCGTCGATCAGGTACTCGCCTCCGGGCTCGCCGATGACCGCACGGTGTGGCAGCTTGGTGAGACATATGGCCGTACTGATCTTCCGGGGCGCGTGTTTCAGCAAGTGTCAGGCGCCGACTTCGAGAAATACTCGCTCGAGGCTGACGCGGTCATCTCGCACGCTGGTGTCGGTTCTTTGCTCGCGCTCCTCGAGCTCGGCATCTTTCCCGTGCTCGTCACTCGGCGGCGTGTTCGCAACGAGCACGTCGATGATCACCAGCTGCAGATCGCCGATCTCGTCAACTCGCTCGACATTGCTCGCGCGGTCGATGGCCCCGACCTTGATGCAGAGACAATCATCTCTGCCAGTGCTCGGTCGATCGTTCCGTCAGACATGGTCAACGCGTGAAGGATAGTCTTGAGTTCCACGGTTCGGGAATCGAGCTCGCAGGACTCCGTCCTGGTTTCGCGTTCGCCGCGCTGAGTGGCACCATCGCCTGGCCCATGCCCGGATCATGCAATCAGCGAGGCCGCGCGCTCATCGTACGCGGCGCTGAACTCAATTCCGACAACCTCGTGAGATGTGGACTCGTTACACCATGAATGACGTCAGCCCCCGCGTCCTGATCCTTTGGGCGAACGCTCATTCTGCGAATCTGGGAGTGCGCGCACTTGCTCAAGGCAGCGCCGAGTTGGTCCGCCAGGTCTGGCCGGACGCCGCGATCACGTTTCAGGATCTCGGCCCCAATGAGGAGGGCTTCCGCGTCTCGATGCAACTCGTCAAGGCCGACATCGGGCGCCCGCAGGGTCCTATCAAACGCTGGCTGAGGAGCTTCGATCTCGTCGTCGACACAGGTGCAGGCGACAGCTTCGCCGATATCTATGGTCGCAACCGACTCGGGCGAATCATCTACACGCAGCTCACGGCCTCCTCGCTCGGATTGCCTGTCGTCCTCGGTCCGCAGACAATTGGGCCTTTCGACGGATTCCTCTCGCGACTGGTTGCGCGATTCGCACTCTCGAAGGCGAGCAGCACGTTCGCGCGTGACAGCGCGAGCCTCGACTATGCGAAGTCGCTCGGTGCGCGGCGTCTCCTTCCGTCAACCGACGTCGTCTTCGGGCTCCAGATCCCCGACGCTGGTCCGGCACGTGATGTTCTTCTCAACGTCTCCGGACTGTTGTGGCAGGAGAACTCGCACGTGGACGCATCGCGGTATCAGGAATCGGTTCGCAGCCTCATCACTCAGCTCGATGCTTCCGGGCGTCGTGTCTCGTTACTCGCACACGTGATCGACAATCCGACGAAGGACAATGACCTCATTGCTATGCGTGAACTGGAAGGTGAGTTCGGAGACCGAGTGAAGTCCGTTGTTCCGAACTCCCTCGACGAGGTTCGTAGCGCACTGCGGGGAGCAAACATCGTGATCGGTTCGCGAATGCACGCGTGTCTCAACGCGCTCTCAGTAGGAACGCCCGCGATCCCGTGGGCCTACTCGCGCAAGTTCGCTCCTCTTCTTCGTGACCTCGGTTGGCCCATCTCGATTGACCTCAAGACGGAGCAACGTCCCCAGGAACAGACGTTGGCGCTCGTGGCTCGGGATGCTTCGACGTGGGACGCGTACCTTGCCGCGCTTCGAGAGGCGGCGGATGATCGGTTGTCGAACGTAACCGACGCGCTTCGTGCACTCGGGTCGACCCTCGTTCGAGAGGGCGTCTAGCGTTGGCGTCGCCACCCGGACGCAGCACACAGGTGGCAGCGGTTGTCGTCGCCTTCAACTCAGTGGAACTGTTGAGAGAGAACCTCGCGAAGAACCCGCTTCCCGGAGTCGCGATCGTGGTGGTCGATAACTCGACCATTCAACTCGAGCGCGACGCAACTGAGCTGCTCGCGCAAGCAGAGGGGTGGCTCTACATTGCCATGTCCGAGAACGTCGGCTTTGGCTCGGCGTCGAATGCCGGAGCCGAAGCGGCGATCGACCGCGGATGCAGCCACGTTCTGCTTCTCAACCCTGATGCCTCCATCCGTGCAGATTCGCTCGATCAGCTGATCGAACAGGCGGATGACGACACAATACTTTCGCCGCTCATCCTGCGTCCCGACGGAAAGGTCTGGTTCCGAGGTGGAGAGCTCGATGTCTCGAAGGGCGTGGCGCGACACGCGGCCGCACCGGTCGATCCTGTGTGGCTCACCGGTGCGTGCATGTTGGTGCCGGCCCGCGCCTGGAGCAACCTCGGCGGATTCGATTCGCGCTACTTCCTTTACTGGGAAGACGTCGACCTGAGCTTCCGGTGGCGGGCGAGCGGCGGCGGCCTGCGCGTCGTCGAAACTGCGACGGCCCTTCATGACGCGGGCGGTACGCAAGGGCTTGAAGACGAGAAGTCTCCGACCTACTTCCGATACAACTGTCGAAATCGAATCCTCTTCGGCTTCCTCAATCTGCGCACATCCTCCGCCCTGTGGTGGTTCATCTCGAGCCCAAGGTATTGGCGACGCATGCTGCGGTCTGCGAACGTGCAGCCGGGACGACGCGGCGCAGCTCTGTCCGCCTCTATCCGAGGAACGACGGCTGGGCTCATTGCCGGTCTTCGAGCGAGGAAGCAGAAGTGAGCACAGGTTTCGAACGTGCCGTAGAGAAGGTTGTCCGCGAGGGCAACTGCTCCGGCTGCGGCGGATGCTCGATGCTGTCGAACCGAGTGGAGATGCGGTTGCGTGATGGTTTCATGCGGCCTCAGTTCACGCACGGTGCATTGGAATCGGAGCGCAACGCTGCAGCCGCCTTCCGTGAGGTGTGCCCAGGCCGATCGATGCGCGCCCCTGACGCCGGAGAATTCGAGTCTCACCCGACATTCGGTCGCTATGTTTCAGCATGGCGTGCTGTCGCCGTCGATGACGAGGTGCGGCACCGTGGCAGTAGCGCAGGAGTATTGACTGCACTCAGTACGTTCATCGTCGAGCAGAAGCTGGCTCCATCCGTCGCAGGAGCCGCGGCATCGGCTGCGTCTCCAACTCGCACGGTCCCCGTGACCATCCTTACCCGCAACGAAGCGCTCGCCGCTGCTGGATCTCGCTACGCCCCGGTCTCTGTCCTTCGGCCAGACCTGGGCGAAACGACAGCCGTCGTGGGGAAGCCGTGCGAGATATCGGCCCTCCGGCGCGTTCGCGAACGCGCCGGACAGGATGAGGCAGCTCAGCCCCTGACTCTGTCGTTCTTCTGTGCAGGAGTGCCGAGCCAGGACGCGACGAACCGACTCATCGTGTTGCTAGGTGCCGACGTCGACGACGTCACCGATCTCGCGTACCGTGGCGATGGATGGCCGGGATACTTCCGGGTGAACACACGCGACTCCTCTGAACGGCTCAGCTACGAGGAATCGTGGGGAGCGCACTTGGGCAAGGACCTGCAGTGGCGTTGCAAGGTGTGTCCTGACGGTACGGGCGCCGATGCGGACGTTGCGGTGGGTGACTACTGGCAGGCGGACGAAAGAGGATTTCCTGTTTTCGAGAACACAGCTGGCGTGTCTGTGGCCATCGCGCGGACCTCGCGAGGACATGCGCTCCTGCTCCGTGCTGCTGCTGAAGGCGCAATACGGCTTGAACCGATCGACCTCGAGGACGTGGCTAGAATCCAACCGCTGCAGGTGACCCGGAAGCGAACACTTCTGGGACGGCTGGTCGGTCGTCGTGTAGCAGGACGGAGCATTCCGTCGATGAAGGGCTATCGCTTGATTCGTTTGGCGAAGCCCTACGCGAAGAAGAACCTTCAGGCGGCGAGGGGAACTTTTGAGCGTTCGCTGCCCCGGCGTGTGAGAGCCATGGCGCGTCGAGTCCTCGAAGGTCGAGGCAAAGATGGCTAAGCCTCCTCGGTCGCTCGGAGAATCCGCGTTCCGCGGTGCAGCGGTGACGGGATTCGGGCAGCTTGCGCGAATACTCCTCCAGGTCCTGTCGATTATCGTGCTTGCCCGTCTCTTGAGCCCCGAGGATTACGGTCTCCTGGCGATGGTCACCGTGGTTATCGGGGTCGGCGAGCTATTCCGCGACTTCGGTCTGTCGTCTGCGGCTATCCAGTCGAAGACCCTCAGCAATGCGCAACGAAGTAATCTCTTCTGGCTCAATAGCGTGATCGGCGTCGTGCTGTCGCTCATCTGCTTCGCGGCAGCACCTTTGCTTTCGGTCCTATACGGTGATGCGAGGCTGACCCTCATCACACAGCTGTTGGCGACTACGTTCCTCATCAACGGAGTCGCGACCCAGTTCCGAGCCGACCTCAACAGATCGCTTAAGTTCGGAACCCTCAGCGTGATCGACGTCGTCAGCCAGTTCGTCGGTCTCGCTGTGGGCGTCGGCGCTGCGCTTCTTGGTGCGGAGTATTGGTCTCTGGTCGCCATGCAGGTCACAATCGCTCTCGTGAGTGCGACTGGCTCAGCCGTGTCGACGAGGTGGATGCCTCGGTGGTACAACCGGCAGGCTGACATCCGGCCGTTCTTCCGATTCGGTATCTCGCTGCTCGGCTCTCAACTCGTCAACTACGCAGGGAAGAACGCTGATTCGTTCGTCATCGGGTTGGCGCTCGGACCTGTTCAATTGGGCTTCTACAATCGAGCGTTCCAATTGCTGTTGCTTCCCTTGAACCAATTGCAGGCGCCCTCGACGCGCGTAGCCCTGCCGATATTGTCGAGACTTCAAGACGACAAGCCTCGCTTCGACGCGTTCATTCTTCAGGGTCAGACCGCGTTGCTCCATGTTGTCGCCGTTGTCCTCGCGTTCACCGCCTCACAAGCGACCGTGCTGTTCTCGTTCGTTCTCGGCGACCAGTGGGTTTCGGCCGCACCGCTGTTCCAGGCTCTGGCGATCGGCGGACTCGCGTCGATGGCAAACTACGCCTGCTACTGGGTGTTTCTTTCGAAGGGGCTCACGTCCAGCTACCTCGTCTTCTCCCTCATCACCCGCCCCTTCTTGATCGGAAGCGTCGTCGTGGGTTCGATGTTCGGGGCGCTCGGAGTCGCGATCGCATACTCCGCCGCGAGCTTTCTGCTCTGGCCGTGCACGCTGCTGTGGCTTCGGCGTGTATCGAACGCTCCCGTCGGTCGCATGTTCAGGGTCGGCATTCGCACGGTAGTCGTCTATGCCGTCGCAGGCGGCGCTGCGTTCGCCGTCGGTCTTCTGGTCGCAAACCTGCACCCGCTCTTCGTTCTTTCAATCTCTCTTCTCGCGTTTGTCGCGGCAGTCGCGGTGTGCGCTGTAATAGTTCCGAGCTTCCGCCGCGATCTGGCATCTCTCGCTGCGCTCCGGGTGTTCATGGGAGGGCGAAAGAAATGACCGTATTCACTCAGCCATCCCGTGGCTTCAAGTCGGTGGCCGTCGGCGCGTTCTGGGCCCTGGCCGTCGCTGCCGGTACAGCGGTTTTCGCTGTCGCGACCGTGCACACAGTTCAGCCCGTGCGATTTGCGTCGATCGTCGGCGTCGCTGCGATGATCGTCGGAATTGTCGTGCTCCTCCTCGTTCCGACATGGTCGTTGCCGGCCATCATGCTCGGCCTGTACGCGCTGGGAGTCTTCGCCGTCGTCACGTTGCCGGCTTCGCTTCCTCTACCACCGACCACACTGATTCTGATGCTCTGGGTTATTCGGCGCCTTCTGGACTCGTTGCGTCAGCATGCGAACGGTGCAGCGAGCGTGCCGCGGATCGGCAATTCGCATGTCGGTCTCTGGTCGGCATTGGCCCTCGGCGTCTGGGTTATCTTCACCTTGTTCGCTGGAGCTCTCGGAAGTCAGGGCCAAGGCTGGGCGATCAGTTTCTTCACCGCAGTCCTCGTCCCGGTCTGTGTTGGCTTCTCTGAGCGAGAAGCGCGCGCGTTGAAGTCCACATGGATTGCCCTGGGCGGCATCATCGGCTTCTACACTGTGATCGAGTCTGCTCTCCGTCAGAACTTCCTGTACTGGGCGCTCGGTATGCCAAGTTCGCAGCACTGGTCGATGTATCGAGCCGAGGGCCCTTTTGGTCATCCACTCCTCCTGTCGACGTTCCTCGTCGTCGCATTCGGCCTGGGAGTCGGCATGTGGCTGCAGTATGGCCGCAAATCGGCGCTCGTCGGAGGAGCACTTTCTTTAACCGGCGTGGTGATGTCCCTCTCTCGGGGAGCCATACTCGCTGCAATCGTCACGATTTTCGCCGTCTATCTGCTTGCGGGTGCCCGAAGCGAGGGGCGCAGCTCCAAACGTCTCGTCGGGCTTGGCGCGCTCGCGCTTGCAGGTGTGGTCACGGTCGTGTTCGGTACGTCCGTGGTCGACCGGTGGACGTCGACGGAGGCAGCCGGGTCCACTGATGCACGGGACGGCGGGTTCTCGGTTGCGCTCTCCGCTGCCGAATGGGGACATTGGCTCGGCACCGGGCCGGGTACTTCCGCAGTAGCGGCCCAGCAATTCGGATTCACGCTTCCGATCGAGAACTCGTACCTACAGATCCTCGTGAGTCTGGGCATTCCCGGGCTCGTCGTCTTCACTCTCCTGTGTGTCAGCGCTCTGAGCGTCACGATACGTCGAATCGATATCGCCGCGTTTGGCGGTCTTGTTGCGTACCTCGTCGCAATCGCCGGTTACAACCTCATCGACGACCGCCGGAGCGCACATGTGCTCCTCGGCTGTCTCCTCATCATCGCGCTCAACGCCGAGTGGGGACCTCGATCACGGGCAATCGCGCATAAGGAGGTGACCTATGCCGAGAGGTGATGTGTCAGCAGGCAAGATCCAGGTCGTGCATTTCGGTCCGCTCGGCGACCTGCCGGGTGGGATGGCTCAGGTCGTGAACGAGTACCTGTCGTGGGAGTACACGGGACTCAACTTGAGCGGCGTGCGCACCACGAAGGGGCGCGGAGATAGGCTTTCCGTCTTTCGGTGGCTGCGTTCGCTGGGCGTCGTTCTGGCGATGGCGTTCCGCCGTGATCGCGTGGCACTGGTTCACATCTCCGCTCGCGGTTCGTTTATTCGTGAGGGTTCGCTCGTCGTTCTCGCGCGTATGGCCAAAGTCCCGGTGGGTATCCACCTCCATGGCAGCGAGTTCGCGAAGTTCGCCGCGAAGAGCCCTCGTCTCGTGTCGTTCGTGTGTCGATCCGCGCTCACGGTCTTCGTCCTGACCGACGAGTCGAAGGGCATTGTGGAACGGCTCGTTGGCGGCAGCGGAGTGAGGGTAGTGAAGACGGTCAACGCGATACGAATACCTTCACGATCTGCCGTGAAGCAGAAGAACGTGCTGTTCTGCGGAGAGGTCGGTCATCGGAAGGGTGTCGATGTTCTCCTCGAGGCATGGGCGAAATCGATCGACTCGATGGACGGATGGAAACTGACGGTGGCCGGGCCGATGGCATCCGGATTTCATGTGAGCGATATTCCTCGTTGTGCGGAACTCGTCGGCGCTGTACCGCACAACGAGAGCATGAAGCTCCAGGCTCAGGCTGCCATCGCAGTGCTCCCGTCCCGCCACGAAGCGCTGCCCATGTTCCTGATCGAATCGATGGCCAATGGATGCGTGCCGGTGGGCACCCCTGTGGGCCAGGTGGCCGAGCTGATCGAAGGCATCGGCGACGTCGTTCCAGTTGGCGATGCTGATGCGCTGTCGCAGAGTCTCATCTCCCTTGCGACGAGCACTGATCTCGAGGACCGATCTGATGCGGCCCGCAGCAGAGTGCAGACGCGATACTCCGTCGAAAACGTTAGATCTGATCTGGAGCACGAGTGGACTGCGATGAGCGCGCGATGAGTGTTGCTGAGCCGATCCATCCTTCACTCGTAACCGTGATCGTGCCCGTGCGCAACGGGAGAGACCTCGTATCCGATCTCGTTGCCCGCCTCGTGGGCGCAGCAGATGAGCTGACCGAGGTCGTGATCGTCGAAGACCATTCGACCGATGACACCTGGGCTGTGCTTCATGAGGCGGTCCGTGGGCTCGATCAGTTCCGCGTTGTGCAGAATCCGCGATCAGCGGGAGTTGCGTCGGCGAGGAACTACGCGTTGACTCTCGCGCGCGGCGAGTTCGTGTGGTTCGCCGACGCTGATGACGAGTGGTCTCCGGAGATCATCCACTTACTGCGTTCGGCCGCCGAACGTACGGGGGCGGATGTTGTCGTGTGTCAAGCGCAGCTAGTAGGCGTCGGCCGCCAGGCCACTGTCATCGATGGCCTTCCCGACGAGCGCGCGCTGTCGCGTCGCGACGCCTGGATCGCGTTGCTCGGAGGAGAATTGCACGGCTATCTCTGGAGCAAGCTCTTCCGGCGACAGGTGCTGCTTGACAACTTGTTCAGCCTGTTGTCATCGCAGTCAGATTTCACAGGAGTCGCTCGCGCTATCTCACAGTCGGAGACCATCGCGTTCATTCCCGACGTCTTGTATCAACACGTGGTGCGGGAGGGGTCGATCACAAGATCTCGCCAGCATCGCGTCGACAACCTCGATGTGTGTGTGGCCGAGCTTCGTGCTCATCTCGTCGCCGATGCACCTGACCTCGTCGACTCCGCGCTCTACGCGTCGTTCGTGACGTGGTTCGTTCTCTTGCCGATGGCTGAGACGCCGGGCCGCGTAGGTGCACCTTTCGGCGTCGTCGTTGCTGAGAGCAGGCGCTCGAGAGCCCGTTTGCGTCAACTACCGCGTTCGGCATTCGATCAACTGCGACCATCCGTCCGGCGCCGAGCCCTGCTGGCGCGGACAGCCGGACCTTTCTATTCAGTGCCGCGTATGGCACTTCAGCGCGTAGCGCACATCAAGCGACGGAGGTCGTAGTGAGAATCGTATTCCTCATCACATCGCTACACGGAGGTGGTGCTGAGTTCGTTGCTCGGACCTGGGCGGACACTCTGCAGGCCGGTGGAGATGACGTCAGCATCGCCATCGCCTCGGGAAGTGCCGACGGTTCTGAGCGATGGACGAAGGTGCCGGTAACGGCGCTGGGTAGCGGCCGGTCAGCGCAGATCAAGGCGTTACGATCGCTCCTTGCCATGGAGCGTGTCGATGTTGTCGTCTCGCTTCAGACGTATCCCAATCTGATCGCGCTCACGGCTCTGCGCTCTCTGGGCGACGGGCACAGGCCGTTGCATCTCATTAGCGAGCGCAATCTGGTCTCACTCGGCATGAAGGGTGCCTCGCGAAGCCACAGGCTGAAGATCGCCGTTGCGCGTCGTTTGTACCGGCGAGCCGATCATGCAGTCGCAATTTCGCACCCCGTAGCGGCTGAGCTCGTCAGTTGGTTCAATGTCGACGGTGACAAGTGCACTGTCGTCCCCAATCCCGCCACCTCGAAGCCCGGATTGCTTGAGCCCACCTACGTGAAGGCCGTGAACGCAACCGACACGATCACTTTGGTGCTTCCGTCGAGGCTGGTCAAACAGAAGCAGCCGCTGCTGGCACTTCACGTCGCACACGAACTGAACCGACGCGGACTTGCGGCTCGAGTAGTGAGCTTCGGAGAAGGCCCTTTGCTCGATGCCTGTTTTCGGACCGCTCGCGAGTTGAACGTCGAGTTCGAACACGCGGGCTGGGAGGAAGAGTGGTTTGTGAAAACCCCATCGAACTCCGTGGTCCTGCTGCCGTCGCTTCGTGAGGGGTTCGGAAATGTTCTCGTCGAGGCTGCGTGCGCCGGACTTCCTTCAGTTGCGCTTTCGGCTGCGCTTGGTACCGCCGACGCTGTCGTTCCTGGTCTCTCCGGCCAGCTCTCGGCAAGCGCGGATCCGGCCGTCATCGCGGATGCTGTGCTCGCGTGCGCTGAGCTAAGCGAATCCGATCTCTACCCGTGGTTGAGCCGCTTCACCCCAGAGTCGAGCACGAAGGATCTGCGCGATCTCGTCGTGCGTTTGCAGTCCCGCGTGGTTAGTGGACGTTGATGATGCCCAGCGACCCTCAGCGCATCCGAGTAATGCTCTCCGTCGCGCCTCCCGAGGCAGGTGCTACTCGCTTCGTCGATCACATGGTCGAGGGTGCAGCTCCAGGAGTGGAGATTCGCTTTTTCCGTTGGAAGGACGCACTCCGCGGTGGATACGACGTCTTCCATTTGCATTGGCCGGAGCGCTTGGTTCGTCGCGGCGTCTTTAGGACCCTCGTACTTCTGACCTTGCTGAAGATACGCCGAGTCGCTCTCGTGCGCACCTTGCACAATGTGCGCCCGCACGAGCCGGGTGGGCGGTTCGAGGCGAGTCTTCTCCATCTCATCGATCGCCGAACCGATCTATTCATCAGGCTCAACGACTTCACCGAGGTGCCAGGCGCGGCGGGCGTCGTCACAATTCCTCATCCCCACTATCTCAATCGAGTTGATGGGTCGGAGTTCACACTGACCCGTGGACGCGTGCTCTACTTTGGGATCATTCGTCCTTACAAAGGCGTTGATGACCTGCTCGCGGCATTCGGGCAGACGTCCGCCGCCGACCTCAGCTTGAGGTTCGTTGGAAGCGCCAAGGGTGACCGAGGAGATTCGATTCGATCGGCTGAGGAGCTCGACTCGCGTATCTCGTCACGCCTTGCATATGTTCCAGACGACGAATTGATGGCTGAGATCGCGAGCTCCGAGCTCGTGGTGCTCCCGCACCGAGATATGCACAATTCGGGCTCGACTTTCCTCGTACTCTCGCTGCAGAAGCCGGTGCTTCTGCCGAGGAACCCCATCAACGAGGCACTTATCGCCGAAGTAGGTGAGGGCTGGATCTATCTATACGACGATGATCTGAAGGCTTCAGATATTGAGGCTGCACTGACTCGCGTCCAACATGAACCGCGGGACGCCCCGGATCTGTCGCGACGGGATTGGAAGCGCATTGGCTTTCAGCTGAGGGATGCCTACGCCGACGCCGTTCGAGTTGTTCGGCAAACTCGATCGTGAGAGTCGACCTGAGCTTTCCATCATTGCTGCGTATAAAAATGGCAATCCCGACCCCCTGGAGCGCTTAGCAATGAACGGACGCTTGGCAGCGATCGACATCATTCGCGGTTTCTGCATCTTCAGTATGGTTGCGGGCCATCTCGCTGCCGGCACTGCTTTCTCTCGTGCACTTCACATCATCCCCGCATTTGACGCGCCTCGGGATTCGTGCTGCTGTCGGGGGTCGTGCTCGGCATCTTGCAGAGCAAGCGATTCTCCGTCGCCGGTTTAAGGAAGGTTCAGGGCGCGACTCTTCGCCGTGTCGTTGTCATAGTCGTCGCGCAGTATTCAATCGTTCTGCTTGGACTGATCGCTGCATTCAGCGCTACGCGTGAGCATCGCAACTTGCCGCCAGTTCGAGATCTAGGACTGCCTGATCTGTTGTGGGGAGTGTTCTCGTTCCATCTTTCGCCTCCTGCGGGAAGCGTCCTTCGTCTCTACGTCATCCTGATGCTTCTGGCTCTGTTCACGTATTTTCTCCTAGCCCGAGGCTGGTGGATTGGAGCCCTTGCATTCGCGGTAGCTCTATACGGGGCGGGATATGTGTTTCCACAGGCAACCGCGTTCACGCGGTTTGACGGCGGAATTGGCGCCAATTGGGCCACATGGCAGCTCATGTTTACGGTTGCGCTCGTCATTGGTTGGTACTGGCGTCGAAACCTTGTGGCAGAAAGACTGACAAAGGCATCGGCCTGGGTCGCAGTGATTTGTACCGGCTTCGTGGTGCTTGCGTACATAGGTGAGATACAGACGCCGCGGCTCTTCACCAAGGTGATGTTTGCGCCCGGCACGATCGTGAACGCATTCGCGGTTGTCACCCTGATGTTCATAGTTGTGACATGGACGCTGCGTGTTCTGCCACGTTGGGTCTTTCGGCCGATTGAGCTCATCGGAAGCAGAAGTTTGGACGGGTACCTCATCCAGGCTGCAGTTGCGGTGGTCGTGCCGAGCTTCGTCGTCTATGCGAACGACTCGCAGTTCGCGCTTATGTTAGCTCTCGCCACGCTAGCGACATGCTGGGGTTGGGCCGAGATGAGACTGTGGAATCGAAATCGGCTCCGATCGCACTCACTTCCCGACGACTACGTACGTAGGACCGGCTCACGAACCGAGCTCGCAACGGATGGTCATATTCAGCCGGGCACCGAGGTCAGACGCTGAACTGGAAGCACGCGTGGGGATGGCGGCGACTGATCCCCTTTGAACCTGCCGAGGGAAGCCGTGGCACAGCGGTCTCTGTGGCGGATAACTCCGGCTCGGAGCGTCCGCTATCGGCCTTGGTCAGAAGCTTTCAGCACAAATGACCTGAGTTCGGATGCGTAAACCGAGTACGGACGAGAGCGTGCAAATGAGCGGACTCGATTCATCTGTTCGCGGAGCTCGTCGGGGTCCGCCATGAGGGAGGCAACACCAGCTCGAAGCGATTCGGCATCGCCAGGTTCCACGAGCGCTGCAGCGAGTTCTTCGTATCCGCGAATACCACTGACCCTCGTAGCTATGACGGGTGTTCCGTACGTAGCCGCGGTCATGAGACGAACGTGACCCGCACTCAACCGACGCTCTTTGAGGGCGACGATGAGGAGTTGCGAGTGCGCGAGTTTCTCGTCGTGCTCCGCGCGAGGAATGTTGCTGCGCATCTCGATTCCTGCGTGCCCGGCTGCCTCCGAATGCTCGTCGAACTCTGACCGTTTGCACGCGATGGTGAGTGGCCAGTTCTGGCCTTCGGCCGCTTGGATGACCGTACTCCAGTCGCATGAGTTCTTGCCGGTCGATAAGTAGCCCACTCGACCGTCCGGACTCCACTCACGTGGTTCCGTGACGACACGGTCATCGAAGTAGTAGAACGGAATGAGCTTCAGCCGTTCGGGGGCGATCTTGTATCGGCTGGCGTAGTCGTCACGCTCCCACGCGGTCATGACTTGTGCGCCTAGCAGCGCTCGAGGAAGGAATAGTCGGTAGCCGTTTGTCGTCAGCCATCCACGCAAGCCTCGCCGCGTTCCGGGTAGGAACTCTGAGAGAACAAGCTTGCGTTGACGCGTCAGCACAAGGAGTGCAGCGAGGAGGACGAGACCCACTGGGGAACGTTTTCCCTCGTTCGTCAGAATCACATCGGCGGAGCGAGCAGCTCTGAATAGCTGCCAGGTCGCCTGCAGTGCGCTTGACGCTCCCCGAGTCGGGTCTGTTGCGCCAACGAGAGCGCCGTAGGTGATGTCGCTGATTGCTCGCGTCATGAAGTCCTCTCGATTTCTAGTTGAGAGAGGTAGTCGTTGAGGGCGACTGCGCCGTCTGCTGGTGTGTATCCCGTTGCGGTGATCTTGGAGAGATCGAGCGTGCTGTGGGCCGGGCGGGGGGCCACTGGAGCGGCCGCGTTGGCAAAGTACTCCACGGTACTGACTGGAGTAACGTCGGTGATGCTGCGACCTGCAGATGCGTAGACAAGCTGCGCAATCTGCGCCCACGTCAATACTGGTCCTCCACTCGAAATGTTGTAGGTGCCGTAGGCCGGACGCACAGCGAGGAGATGTTCCACCGCCTCAGCGATGTCGCTGGCAAATGTGAGCCGACCACGCTGATCGTCTACGACTGAAGGCGAAACGCCGCGTTGGGCAAGATTCCACATCGTACGGACAAAGTTGTTGCCGTCCCCGATTACCCAGCTTGTGCGGAGGATGTAGTGGTTCGGAAGCATTGCGATGATTGCATCGCCGGCGGCTTTGGTCTGGCCATAGACGCCGAGAGGGTTCACCCGCTCATCCTCGCTGTACGCCGCCTGTCCTGTGCCGTCGAAGACGTAGTCGCTCGAAATGTGCACAACGGTCAGCCGATGGCGGAGGGACAGACGAGCGAGGTCAGCTACGCCGCTGACGTTGCTTCGCCATGCGTCGCTGCGACCGAGCTCAGTTTCGGCCGTATCGACCGCAGTGTAGGCCGATGCGTTGATGATCGTGTCGTAGTCCCGCCAATTGCGTACCGTTTCGAGGTCAGTCGTTCCCAGCTCGATGTCGGAGCGTTGCGCGAACTCAAACCTGGAGTTGCCCGCGAAGCGCGCTGCAAGGGCGCGGCCCAACTGTCCACCCGCGCCGAGCACCAGCGTCCGACGCGGCTCGAACGGGGTCACATCGGCGAGGCGGGGGTGGCTCCTGTCTTTATCTGAAAGCTCGGCGCCTTCAAGTGCTATCGGCCAATCGATCGCCGCGGCTTCGTCTGCGAGGTTCAGGAACGTGTATTGAGCATCCGCTGCCCAGTGGTCGTTGACGAGGTAGCTGTAGGCCGTGTGATCTTCGAGAGTCTGGAAGGCGTTCCCAACGCCGCGCGGAACGAAGATCGCGCGGGAAGGGTCGATCTCAGCTGTGAAGACCGTGCCGAAAGTTGGGCCGCGGCGCAGATCTACCCAGGCTCCGAAGATTCGACCTGTCGCGACCGAGACGAACTTATCCCACGGCTCGGCGTGAATGCCGCGTGTGGTGCCGCGCGAGTCGTTGTAGGAGATGTTGTTCTGGACGGGGCCAAAGTCAGGCAGACCTGCCGTGAGCATCTTCTCCCGCTGCCAATTCTCTTTGAACCATCCGCGGTTGTCGCCGTGCACGGGAAGCTCGTAGACCGTGAGCCCGGGGATGGTCGTCGGTATTCCGGTGAGTGTCTTCTGGAAGTCCATGCCTGCTTGTCGCCGATCTGTGGGGTCTAGTGGCCGCGGGCGGCGTAGAAGGACTCAGTTGCAGCCTTGGCGGGAGACCACCAGCTGCGGTTGTTGCGATACCAGTCGATGGTGTGCGCGATGCCTGTTTCAAAGTCGCCGAATGAGGGACTCCAACCTAGCTCGGTGCGAAGCTTCGTGGAATCGATTGCATAGCGGAGATCATGACCGGGGCGGTCCGTGACGTGTTCGAAGTCATCCTCGGGGTTTCCCGTGAGGCGGAGGATTAGGCGTACGACATCGAGGTTCGACTTCTCGCCATCGGCGCCGATGAGATACGTCTCGCCGATACTGCCCCGTTCGAGGATCGAGAGCACGGCGGACGAGTGGTCCTCGGCATGGATCCAGTCGCGGACGTTCAGACCAGCGCCGTAGAGTTTCGGCCGAACCCCGTCAAGAACGTTCGTGATCTGCCGGGGGATGAACTTCTCGACGTGCTGGTAAGGACCGTAGTTGTTCGAGCAATTTGAGATTGTCGCTCGGACGCCGAAGGATCGTGCCCAGGCGCGGACCAGTAAATCGCTGCCCGCTTTCGTTGATGAATACGGGGATGAAGGGTTGTACGGAGTCGACTCGGTGAAACGCTCGGGATCATCCAACTCGAGGTCCCCATATACCTCGTCGGTAGAGATGTGGTGGTACCGCGTCTCGTGACGACGCACTGCTTCCAGCAATGTGTAGGTACCGATGATGTTCGTGTCGAGGAAAGGGCGAGGGTTGTCTAGTGAGTTGTCGTTGTGAGACTCCGCTGCGTAGTGGATGACGGCATCGGTCTCGGCGACGAGGCTGTCGACAAGTGGAGCATTTGTTATGTCGCCATGCACGAACGACACCCGTGATTCGGGAAGACCAGCGAGTGACGCCAGATTGCCCGCATACGTCAATGAGTCGAGCACGGTTACGTGATGCTCGGTGTGCTCGATGACGTGGTGGACGAAGTTCGAGCCGATGAAACCTGCACCACCGGTGACGAGGAGCGCAGTCACGATCAGCGTCCCCTCTGCAGGGTGTCGAGCAGATACCGACCATAGCCAGACTTGACGAGGGTCTCCGCTCGAGTGCGCAGTTCATCGTCAGTTAGGAAGCCCTCGCGCCACGCGACTTCTTCGGGCACCCCGATACGTAGTCCCGTGCGACGTTCCATCGTGCGCACGTAGTCGGCTGCATCGGTCATCTGGTCGAAGGTGCCGGTGTCGAGCCAGGCCGTTCCGCGAGGGAGTACCTCGACGGCGAGAGCCCCGCGTTCGAGATAGGTACGATTCACGTCGGTGATCTCCAATTCGCCTCGCGGTGAGGGGCGCAGGCCCCGGGCGATCTCGACCACGCCATTGTCGTAGAAGTAGAGCCCGGGTACTGCGTAGTTGCTTTTCGGCTTGAGGGGCTTCTCCTCGAGCGAGACAGCCCGTCCCTCGCCGTCGAACTCAACTACACCGTATGCGGAGGGCTCAGCAACCCAGTACGCGAACACCGCGCCGCCGTCGATGTTTGCAAAGCGCTTGAGCTGCGAGCCTAAGCCGGGCCCGTAGAGGAGGTTGTCGCCGAGCGCGAGGGCGACCCGATCAGTACCAATGAAATCTGCACCGATCGTGAACGCTTGTGCGAGTCCGTCTGGAGATGGCTGCACTGCGAACGACAGCTCGATTCCGAACTGTGAGCCGTCCCCCAGCAGTCTTCTGAATTGGTCCGCGTCGTGCGGCGTCGTGATTACGAGAATCTCCTTCACGCCAGCAAGCATCAAGGTCGAGAGCGGGTAGTACACCATCGGCTTGTCATAGACAGGAACGAGTTGCTTCGAAACGCCGAGAGTAATGGGATGCAGTCGCGTGCCAGACCCGCCGGCCAGAATGATGCCTTTCACAGCTTCGATACTGGCAGTTCGGCACTCAGACGCCGCATTACGTGAGTAGTTGTTGCACGACGTTAACGTCGTGAGGTCCGGCCATCTTCCGTAAGCGCTTGCATTCTCTGTAGACTCGGCGACGCTGCCGTGCCCTTTCCTCGCGGCGGCCGAGCCGATGGGGAGATGCAGTGCTGCAGCAGGTCGAGAGCCGGGTTCGCGCATCTGCTGCGCGCCCGGCCGACGATTGGCGTCGGCGCTATGCCTGGCAGCTCACGATCACCGATGCGCTCGTTCTGATCTGGGTCGTGGTGGGCGCGCAGTTCGCCTGGCTCGGTCTCGACCGAACGGCCGTCGGCTTCAGTGGCTCGCGAGACGACATCGCGATCAGCTACACCGCCGTCTCGATCGGCATCATCGTGATGTGGATGTGTGCGCTGCACGTCTACGGGTCGCGGGGCTTTCGGGTCGCGGGTGCGGGCACGGTCGAGTACAAGCTCGTCGCCGATGCGACGGTGCGCGTGTTCGGCGTCGTCGCGATCGTCGCCTTCCTCGTGAAGCTCGACTTGGCGCGCGGCTACGTGCTCATCTCCTTTCCGCTGGGCCTCGCCGTGCTGATCGCGTCGCGATGGCTCTGGCGGCAATGGCTCGCGGTGAAGCGACTCGATGGGCAGTTCACCTCGACGGTCCTGCTGGTGGGCACGTCGTCGTCATCCGCCGTCATCGCGCGTGAACTCGCGCGTGCACCCCGCGCCGGCTACCGCGTCGTCGGTGCGTGCGTACCGATCGCCGACGAGGCCGAGACCCTATCGGGCACGAGTGTTCCGATCATCGGCACTCTCGACTCTGCGCTCGAGACGATGACCGCAACCGGTGCCGACACACTCGTGATTACCGGCGCCGACGAGCTGACTCCTGTGCGGGTGCGCGAACTGAGCTGGGGCCTCGAGCCGGGGCGGCAGCATCTCGTCGTCGCGCCCGGCCTGGTCGATATCGGCGGCCCTCGCATCCACACGCGACCCGTCTCCGGTCTGCCACTGCTCCACGTCGAGACGCCGCGCTTCGAGGGGTCGAAGCTCTACATGAAACGCCTGCTCGACATCGTCGTCTCGTTCGTTCTCGTGGTCGTGCTCGCGCCCCTCTTCGTCATCCTCGCCATCGCGATCAAGACGACGAGCGCAGGCCCGGTGTTCTACCGGCAGGAGCGCATCGGGCGCCGGGGGGCGCCCTTCTCGATGCTGAAATTCCGTTCGATGCAGGTCGATGCCGATGATCGACTCGACGCGCTGCTCGCCGAGCAGGGCTCCACGGGCGAACCGTTGTTCAAGGTGCGCAACGATCCCCGCGTGACCCGTATCGGCGCGACGCTGCGCCGCTACTCGCTCGACGAGCTACCGCAGCTGTTCAACGTGCTGACGGGAACGATGAGTCTCGTGGGGCCGCGGCCCCAGCGCGAGGGAGAGGTGGCGCTGTACGACTCGACGGCGCACCGCCGGCTGCTGGTTCCGCCCGGTATGACCGGGCTGTGGCAGGTGAGCGGGCGGTCGAAGCTCGCGTGGGAAGACGCCCTGAGGCTCGACCTCTACTACGTCGAGAACTGGTCGCTCACGAACGATCTCGCGATTCTGCTGCAAACCGTTCGCGTCGTCGTTCGACCCGGCGACGGTGAGGTTCAGTGACCGATCTCGCCGGCGGTGCTCGGTGACCCGGGTGCTGCACATCACGGAGGCCTACAACGCCGGTGTCGGTCGAGCCATCGACTCCATCGCGCTGCTGACACCCGATCGCGAGCACCACCTGCTGTGGAGCGCTCGATCTGACGCGTCGCCGCTTCCCGACTTCGCTACCGCCACGCACCTGCCCGACGGGGTCGCCGCCCGAGTGCGGGCCGTGCGCGACAGCGTGCGACGGGTGAAGCCCGACGTGGTCCACGCTCACTCGAGTTGGGCGGGCGTCTACGCGCGCGTCCGCCCGCTCGACGTGCCGGTCGTCTATCAACCGCACTGCTACAAGTTCGACGACCCCTCGACGGCATCGATCGTGCGGCGTGCGTACCGCGCTGCGGAACGGCTGCTCGCCGCGCGATCAGACAGCGTCGTCGTGCTGTCAGCGCACGAGGCTCGACTCGCGCTCTCGCTCGACCGCCGTGTCAGAGTGCACGTCCTCACGAACGCGCCGACCGTTGCGGTGGCGCCCGCTCGCGCGCGCGTCGGCGACGAGGTCGTCATGGTGGGTCGGCTCAGCGCCCAGAAAGACCCCGAGCACTTCGCCCGCGTCGCGAAACTCGTCAATCGGCTGAGGCCGGGAACGCCGTTCACATGGATCGGATCCGGGCCGACGAGCTCGCGCGACCGGCTTGAGAGCGCCGGGGTTCGAGTGACGGGTTGGCTCGACGGCGACCGCCTGGTCGACCACCTCGACCGGGCCGCGGTCTACTACCACTCCGCCCGCTACGAGGGCTTTCCGCTCAGCGTGCTCGACGCCGCCGCGCGACGAGTGCCCGTGATCGCGCGGCGCATTCCCGCGTTCGACGGCACACCACTGCGGGTCGTCGACGACGAGGCTGCGGCCGCGCGCGCGCTCGTCGCCGTGCTGGATGACGAGGTCGAGCGCCTCCAGACGGCGCGCGCGACGGACGCCCTCCATGAATCCATGAGCATCGCCGCGCACGTCGAATCGTTGAACACCCTGTACGACCGCTACACGAGAGAACACGCCACGCGATGAGCGACCACGCACTCCGAGTGCACTTTCCCGAACGAATCGTCGAGCGACACGTCGGCGGCAACACGACCTACGCGCGGCAACTGCGTGACGGACTGCGGCGCCGCGGTGTCGAGACCGGGCTCATCCCGAGCGGGAAGCACCCCGCGACGACGGCACTCGCCGAGACGATGTACGGCCTCCGCCGTCATCCCGGGGCGGTCCTGCACTACTCGGCCGACACGGGGCCGCTGCTGCCGACGCGAGGCGCGTCGGTCGTGACGGTGCACGGTGTGGCGAGTCGGTGGATCTCGGTGGCACGTTCGCCGCTGCAGGAGAAGCTCTGGCGTGCTCGCGTCGCGCGAGCCATCCGCTCGACGCAGCGCGTCATCACGGTGTCGACCTCCGCCGCCGACGACGTCGCGGCCGTCTTCGACATCGACCCGGCGCGAATCACGACGATTCCGCACGGCATGGATGTCGACCACTTCAGCGCGCCGACCGACCTCTCGCCCGAGCTGCGCGCGATCGTGCCGGCCGAGTACGTGCTCTACCTGGGCAACATCGAGCCGCGCAAGAACCTCGTCGAGCTCGTCAGGGCGTTCTCCCGGCCCGAGCTCGCCCGCACGGGGATCACCCTCGTCATCGCGGGCAAGCCCGCCTGGAACTTCGACGAGGCCATGGCCGCGATCGCGTCGGCGCCGAACGTCCTCCACCTCGGGTTCGTGAGCGACAGCGATCGCATCGCGCTCATGCAGGCTGCGCAGGCCTTCGTGTTCCCGAGTCTCTACGAGGGCTTCGGTCTCCCCGTTCTCGAAGCGCTCGCCGCGGGCACACCGGTTGTCGCATCGCGTCGCGGGTCGCTGCGAGAGGTCGCCGGCCCTGCGCGCGAGATCGTCGATCTCGACGAGGCAGGGATCGCGAGCGCACTCGTCGACGCACTCGGCGACGCGGCGTGGCGGGCGGTGGCGCCCGTCGACGGCCCGGCCTGGGCGCGCCGATTCGCGTGGGATGACAGCGTCGAGCGACATCTCTCGGTGTATCGAGCGGTGAGCGCCCGATGAACGTCCTGATCCTCCACGGCTACAGCGCCTCGAACGCGGGCGACGGGCTGCTCGTCGTCGAGACGATCGGCCTCATCCGTGAGGCGCTCGGAGCCGACACGCGCTTCACCCTCGCCGCGGGTCACCCCGAGACCTTCGCGGATCTCGACGCCACCGTGGTCGACTCGAGCCTCGTGCCGCACCTGCCGCGGGCACCCATGAGGAAGGTACTGCGAGAGATCGACTCCTTCGATCTCGTCGTCGGTGTCGGCGGCGGCTATCTGCGCGCCGGGCGGCCGCGGGAGGCTCTCGTCGCCGTGCTCGCTCACGGGTACCAGTTGCGTGCGGCTGCGCGCCGCATCGGACCGGTCGTGTATTTGCCGCAGAGCATCGGGCCATTCCGTGTGCCGGGCAGTTCCTGGTTCTTCCGCCGGTACCTCGCGCGCGTCGATGAAGTTCACCTCCGCGACCCGCGGAGCATCGCCGAGGTCGATCTGCCGAACACGACCCGCACGCCCGACCTCGCGCTCCTCACGCGGGAGTTCGTCGAGAGGGCGCCCGGCCTTCCCGATCCCGTTCCCGTTCTCACCGTTCGCCCCGTCCACGGTCAGGTCTCCGCCGGAGTCATCGAACTACGACGAGCGCTCGGAACGGTCGACGGCTACGTGCAGAGCACGGGCGCCGGCAACGACGACGTGCGGGCGATGGCGTCGCTCTCACCGCGCCGCACGCTGTCGCGCGACGAGTACCTCTCGCCCGAGGGCCCGCGCCGCGTCGTCGTCGCCGTGCGATTGCACGCGGCGATCATGGCGATCAACGCGGGCCACCGCGTCATCCACCTCTCCTACGAACGGAAGGGCTTCGGCGCCTTCGACGATCTCGGCATCGGGCAGTACGTGCACAACGTCAATTCGTTCGATGTCGCGACCGTGCGCGATCAGGTCGACGAGCTCCTCACCTCCGAGTCGGCGGGCGCGCAGTACGACGCCGCCATCGCGGCCGGACGTGTGCGGGCGACGCGCGCGCGCCATACTCTCGTGCAGAGCCTTCGCGAACACGCGCGGCTCGGATCCGAATCCATGGAGCTGCCCTCATGAGCGTCGACACCCTCGACATCTTCGTCAGCGGTCACGGGCAGCGTGACAACCTGGGTGACTCGGGCCTTCGCCGCGGCCTGCTGCGCACGTTGCGCCGCGCCGGACGACTGCACGTGCTCGTCGACGACAGCCATCGAAGTTACGAGTCGGGGTTGCAGCTCGAGCCCGACGACGTCGTCTACCGGTCGCGCAAGCGATGGGGTGCGGAGTTGCGCAGCCTCACGACCACCGGACGGACGGCCTACGGGGCGAACGCGGGCGAGCTCGTCGCGTCGCCCGGCACCGTCGCGCGTCTCGAGACGGAGGATCGTCGTTTCATCCGTGACGGGCTGCGTCGCGGCGGACTCTTCCTCCACCTCGGTTACGGTCTGCGCAACCCGGCGAGCCCCTGGGCTCGCGTACTCGGCCAGCGCCTGTCGATGGGTTCGCTCGTCACGTGGCGGGATGACGCGAGCTGCACCGCCGCGGGAGTCGGCACCGTCGTGCCCGACTGGGCCTTCGGCGAAGGGCAGTCGAGCGAGCAGTTGCGCGCCAGGGCGGCATCCCCCCGCGACATCGTCGCCCTCTCGCTCCGGTGCGACCGCCCCGCGCCCTCCGATCGGTGGATCGAGAACGTACGCGCGTTCGCGCATGCGCAGGGCGCTGAGGTCGTGGCGGTTCCCCAGGTCGCGCGCGATCGAGAAGCGGCCTTCGATGTGGCGAGGCGGCTGGAGGGGCGGGTGCTCGACTGGCCCGGTGTCTCGCATGCCGAGTACGAAGAGCTCGTCCGCGGTCTGTACACCCGCAGTATCGCGGTTCTCGGCGACCGGCTGCATGCGCTCGTCTTCGGTGCGACCGAGGGCGCGGTGCCCGTCGTCTTCGGCACGGCTCCCGACGCGAAGATCGGCCGCACCCTCACCGCCGCGGGCCTCACGGGATTCGCGGTCGACGACCCCGAGGCGGGCGACGCCCCCGAGCGGTTGCAGCGACTCGTCGATCGACGACACGAACTGCCCGACCACCTCGACGTCGCCCGGTCGGCCATCGCCGACCTGGGCGAGCGAGTGGTGCGTGCAGCGGAACGGCGGGCAGGATGACGGCCCGACCGATGGAACAGCGGGTGAGCGTGCTCCTCGCACTCCGACCGCCCGACGGCACGACGCGATATGTCGATCAGCTGGTGACCGACCTGCCGGTCGACATCGACGTCGACTTCTTCTCGTGGCGCGCGGTCTTCCGTCACCGGTACGACATCCTCCACCTGCACTGGCCCGAGAAGCTCTATCGCAGCCCGCGGAGGCTGCTTCGGCTTCCGAAGCTCGCCCTGACATGGTCGGCGCTCACCCTCGCACGACGGCGCGGCACGAGGATTGTGCGGACCGTGCACAACGTTCGTCCGCACGAGACCGACGGCGTGCTCGGCCGTGCCCTCGCCCGGTCCATCGATCGCACCACCGACCTCTTCATCACCCTGAACCCGCACACCCCGGTGCCAGCCGGGGCAGAGCGGATCGTGATTCCCCACGCCGACTATGTGGAGCGGTTCGCCGACATCGATCGAACCGACGCCGTCGACGGTCGGATTCTGCTCTTCGGCCACCTCCGTCTGTATAAAGGAGTCGCGCAGCTTCTCGAGGCGTTCGGGGCGATCGCCGCCGACGACCTGTCACTGAGGTTCGTCGGCAAACCGTTCGAAGCCTCGGTCGCCGAGCAGATCACCGAGGCCGAGACGCGCGATGCGCGCATCTCGCACCGGTACGGCTTCCTTCCCGATGCGGAACTCGTCGACGAGATCAGTCGCGCATCGCTCGTCGTGCTGCCCTACGCCCAGATGCACAACTCGGGCGCGCTCTTCGTGGCTCTCTCGCTCGGCAAGCCCGTGCTCGCTCCGAGAAGCGATGTGAACGAGTCGATCCGAGCCGAGGTCGGTGACGCGTGGCTGTCGCTCTACGACGGGCCGCTCACCGAAGGCCGTCTGGCCGACGCGGCCCGCGCGTCGGGTGCCCTGCGCGACGAGCCGCACGCCCCCTTCGTCGGGCGCGACTGGTCGACCATCGGGCATCTGCACGCCGAGGCGTACCGACGTGTCGCCGGCGTCGCCCCTGTGCTCGCGGGGCGTGACGGTGGCTAGATCTCTCGGATCGAGTGCCGCCCGAGGCGTCGTCGTCACCCTCGCCGGGCAGGGCTCGCGCGTCGTGATCCAACTCGTCGGCGTCATCGTCCTCGCGCGCATCCTGGCCCCGGCGGACTTCGGCCTTCTGGCCATGGTCATCGTGGTCGTCGGCTTCGGGGAACTCCTGCGTGACTTCGGCTTGTCGTCGGCGGCGATCCAGTCGCGTGAGCTGACGACGCCGCAGCGCGCGAACCTCTTCTGGATCAACACGGTTCTCGGAGCCGTCCTGACGGTCATCCTGTTCCTCACTGCGCCGCTGATCGCAGACTTCTACGGGCACGCCGAGCTCGAACTCATCGCGCAGGCGCTGGCGCCCGTGTTCCTGATCAATGGTCTGTCGACGCAGTTCCGCGCCCATCTCACACGCGACCTGCTGTTCGGCAGACTGGCCGTGTCGGATGTCGTCGCGCAGGCCGCCGCCCTCGCCATCGCTCTCGTCGCCGCCCTCGCCGGTGCGGGCTACGGGGCACTCGTGCTGCAACAGCTCGCTCAGGCCGTCATCGCGCTCGTCCTGCTCGTGATCGTCACGCCCTGGTGGCCGGGGCTGCCGCGTCGCACCGGCGGAATGTCACCCCTGCTGCGATTCGGGGGCGCCCTCTTCGGGTCTCAGATCGTCACCTACATCAGTCGCAACGTCGACACTCTGGTCATCAGCCTGCGGTTCGGTCCGAGCGCGCTCGGCGCGTACGACCGCGCCTTCCAGATGCTCATGATGCCGCTCAACCAGCTCAACGCACCCGCGACACGTGTGGCGCTGCCCGTGCTCTCGCGCCTGCGCGACGATCCGCGACGCTTCACCGAGTTCCTGCTGACCGCGCAGACCATCCTGCTGATCCCCGTCGTCGCGATCTTCTCCTTCGCCGCTGCGACCGGCCCCGCTCTCGTCGCGCTCCTGCTCGGACCGCAGTGGGAGCAGACCGGCGTCCTCTTCCAGATCCTCGCCATCGGCGGGGTGTTCCAAGCCGCGAACTACGCGACCTACTGGGTCTTCCTTGCTCGAGGCAAGGCCGGCTCGCTGCTGCGCTATTCGCTCGTGAGCCGGCCGGTCTTCATCGTGATCGTGCTCCTCGGCGCGATCGGCGATCTCTACACGCTCGCCGGTGCCTACGCCGCCGGTCTTGCGTACCTGTGGATCTTCGGACTCGTCTGGTCGGCGCGATCGGCCGGGGCTCCGGCCAGGCGTATGGCGTGGAACGGCGTGCGGACGATCCTCGCCTACGGGTTCGCCGGCGTCATCACGTGGGGGGCCGGCGAGCTGTACTTCAGCGGTCTACCGCTCGGTCTGAACCTCGTCGCGTCGTTCGCGGTGATGGTCGTTGCGAGCGCGGGCATCGCCTTCTCGATCCCGCGCCTGCGTCGAGATCTTCTCGCGCTCCTGCGCGTACCGGCGCTGGTCAGGGGCCGAGGCGGCGGTGCGGCGACGGTCGATGCCGAGACGGCGGGTGTCGAATGACCGAACTCATCGCAGCTGCCCTGCTCATCGTCGGGCTCACCCTCCTCGGCACACTCGGCCTGACGCGTACCCTCTTCATCGGTGTGCTCCTCGCGATGGCCGTGCTCCCGCGGGTCATCATCGAGGTCATCCCGCCCGAGTGGGAGCACTCGGGCATCGCCGATGGCGGCATCGTCGTCACGACGTATGGACTCGCTCTCGTCCTGTGTCTCCTGCTTCCCTCGCCGAACAACCCGCTCAGTCGCTTTCAGCTGCCCCATATCGCCGCGCTGGTGCTGATGCTCGTGCTCTTCCTCGGCGAATGGGTGCCGACCGTCGAACGCTGGTCGGGATTCCTGCACATCGCCCTGGCCTGCCTCGCGTGGGCGGTGGGGTCGGCGCTGTCGACGGCTCTCTCGAGCCTCGACCGCCACGAGCGGGTGCTGGCGATCGTCGTCACCGCCATCATCCTCATCCAGGCCGCGGCCGCAGCCCTGCAGCTCGCCGGCCTGCGTGATGTCGGCAGCGTGCTCACGGGGGCGATCGACCTCACGCGCATCAACGGAACGCTGGGCCACCCCGGCACCCTCGGCAAGGTGCTCTTCTTGCTCGTCGTGCTGCTGCTGCCGGCGACACGATCGCGTGATCTGCTGACCCGGCGTATCTCCTGGGTCGGGATCGTGACGGCCATCGTGCTCATCGGACTGTCGTTCGGTCGAGCCAACTTCGCGGCGATCGCGGTGCTGATCGGCCTGTGGGCTCTGTTGAGCCCGGGGCGCAGGGTGGCTCGCAGGGTGGGCATCCTCGCCCTTCTCGCTCTCGCCGCCCTCCCGTTCATTGGGCTCCTCCTTCTTCGTTTCGAGGTCGACCCGAGTGGCGGCCGGAGACCCCTCCTGCTTCAGGCGGCACTGAATCAGATCGCCGCCACCCCGGTCTTCGGCATCGGACCGAACTCGTACGTCAGCACGGTGTCGCAGGTCGATCCGTATACGACGCTCGGTCTGCCCGTGCACAACTCGTTCCTGCTCGCTCTCGCCGAGCTCGGCATCGTGGGCGTCATCCTCGTGCTGTTCCCGCTTCTCGCGCTCATCCTCCGATCCGCCTCCGCGCTCCTCCGTCGCGACTCGACCCCCGCTGCGGTCGCGGTCGTGGCCGCCGTGCCCGGGATCGTCATCATCGGAGTGACCGGATGGGGTCTCCTGGCCGACAGCGGTTTCATGCTCGTGATGTTCGTTTTCGCCTTCCTGTCGGCACGCATCGTGCGCACGCCGCTCGATGCGCCCGACCCCGATCTCGCCGTCGGATCGCATGTGCCCGGCGTGCCCGCACGAAAGGTGTTCGCTCGTGGCTGAGGTCGATGTTCGAGGGGTGAGCGTCGTGCACTGGAACCCGCAGCGCGCCGTGACCCGATTCGGAGTGCGCATCGGGCGGCGGCCGGTCGACAACTTCGGCGACCTGATCGGGCCGTTCCTCGTCGATCGCCTCGTCGATCGGCAGGCGCGCGCCACGCGATCCGGGCTGCGACTTCTCACCGTCGGCTCGATCATGCGTCTGGCCGAGCCGGGCGATTCGGTGTGGGGAACCGGCGTCAACGGCAAGTCGCTCGGGGCCGACGTCGCTTTCGGCCCGGGTGAACTCGACGTTCGCGCCGTCCGCGGCCCGCTCACTCAGCAGTTCCTCGAGCGTCGAGGGGTCGCAGCCCCCTCGGTGTTCGGCGACCCCGGGCTCCTCGTCGCCGATCTTTTCGATCGTGACGAGATACGTGAGCGTCGGGGAATCGCGGATGTCACGATCGTTCCCAACCTGCACGACTTCGCGCATACTCGTCGCTCGCATCGAGAAGCCCTCGACCCGCGCAGCCCGCTCGTCGAGTGCATCGAACGCATCGCGTCGAGCCGACTCGTCGTCGGTTCATCGCTGCACGGCATCGTCGTCGCGGAGGCCTTCGGCATACCCGCTCGTCTCGTCCAGCCGGGCACGGAGCCCTCGTTCAAGTACGACGACTACTACCGGGGGACGGGACGCGACGGGTACACGCCCGCCGCGGATGTCGCGCAGGCGGTTGCGCTCGGCGGAGAGCCGCCTCTCGAGTGGGACCCGGCGCCGCTGCGTGCGGCCTTCCCGCACGACCTCTGGCAGCCGGAGGTCACGCGATGAGCGCGAAGACGATTCGCGTCGACGTCGGCGGTGAGCACGAGACCCCGACGGATGACGGTCGCGCGCCGGCCGTCTCGGTGATCATTCCCGTCTTCAACGCGTTAGGTCACCTCGAGAGCTGCATCGCCGGTCTTCAGTCGCTTCTTCCGGTCGACGGCGGCTTCGAGGTCATCATCGTCGACGACGGCTCACGCGACGGTAGCGGCGAAGTGCTGTCGACGCTCAACACGACGCTCGACCTCACCGTGTTGCTGCTCAGTGCGAACGTCGGTGCCGCCGAGGCACGCAATGTCGCCATCCGTCATGCGCGGGGCGAGTACCTGTGGATGGTCGATGCCGACGACCGCTGGCCCGCGCACGCGCTGCGATCGCTCCACGATGCGGCGCGCGCACACGACGCCGATGTCGTCATCGCTCAGGCGCAACGGCTCATCGTGGCATCCGGCGAGCGCGTACCCGTCTCGGCGCCGCGACCCGGTGCCGAGTTCGATCGGCAGGGCGCGCTCGCCGCGGTGCTTCGAGGAGAGATTCGCGGGCACCTCTGGAACAAGCTCTTCCGCCGGTCGGTCGTCGGCCAATCGCCCTTCCCCCGTCTGCGATCGAAGTCCGACTACTTCGCCGTCATCGACATCGCGGCTCGGTCGGATCGCTCGGTCACGATCACCGACTCGGTCTACGAGTACGTGTACCAAGCAGGGTCGATCTCGAACAGCTCGATCGCCACACCACTCGATCTCTTCGCCTGCTACGACCGAGCGATGGCCGCGATCGACGACTTCGGCCGCGAGGAGTTTCCACCGGTCGATGTCGTGCGCTTCGGCTACTTCTCGATCGCCCAGATCGCGCTCGCCGAGACCTGGCGCTTCGGTGACCGAGCCGTCGGCGCTGACGAGGTGCGTGCTCGCGTGCGGCGACTCATCACCGTGCGCGGCATCGCCACGCTCGTGGCCCACCGGCGGCTGCGTGAGGCAGCACTCGCGGCCGCGATGCGCTTCGCCCCCGGCATCCTTCGCCGCGTCTTTCTCGCGCAGCGCTCGCACCGGTGGTGAGGGTCAGTCCTTCACCCCGAACAACCCGTCGCCGTGCTTCTTCAAGACCTCGTAGGCGTCGGCGTAGTTCTCGGGCAGCGGTGCATTCGGTTCGTACTTCGCCAGAAGGATGCCGATGAGGCCGAGCGCCGGGGGAGTGAGCGGCCGGGTCTTGTCCTTCTCCTTGTCAGAGCGCGGGTCGGCGTCGGGGTTCGGCGGAACGTAGGCCGGCGTCACCGTCGGCCACGTCGCGGGCTGACGCGGCGTCGTGAGGTTCACCGCATTGAAGATGCCTGTTGCGCCGGCATCCCTTTCGGTGAGCGGCTCGAGGCCGTGCAGCTGAGCGATCGTCTTCGCGAGCGACCCGTGGTGCATCTCGTCGTTGATGACGGTGCCGGCCTTCGTGTAGGCCGAGACGACGATCGTCGGCACGCGGATGCCGAGGCGGTCGAACGTGAATCCCATCTCACCGGCCTCCGGCTTGCCCGACGGGGGAGTGGCCTTCGGCGGTGCGACGTGGTCGTAGATGCCGCCGTGCTCGTCGAACGTCACGAGCAGCACGGTGTTCATGGCGTTCGAACCCGTGGTCGACGCCCCGTTCCTCACCGCCGTGTACACCTCGCCGAGCAGTTGCTCGCCGGCGCGCATGTCGGAGAATGCCGAGACGTGCTCGGGCACCTCTTCTTCGGCCGTCTTCGAGCCGGCCTTCGCCACCGGCGGGTGCATGTCGTTGTGGTCGAAGACCATGCGCGGTTCGACGAAGGCATAGTCGGGAAGGTTGCCGTTCGCGGCATCCTCATGGAACTGCTCCATGCTGCGGAAGTTCGTCTTCCAGTACTTCTCGATGGAGGGCGCGCTGAGAAGCCCGGTCAACGAGACGACCTGCTGGGCGTCGTAGTAGACCCGCCACGACTTGCCCGCGTCTTCGAGGCGCGTGAACACCGTCGGCACGGCCGGGGCATTGAGCCACTTCTGCGTGCCGCCGTTCTCGGAGTTCGTGACGAAACCGTGCGAGGTGCTCGCGTGGAAGAAGGAGCGGTTGCAGAACGTCTGCGAGGGAACGGCGGCATACCAGTGGTCGTAGACGCCGAAGCTCGTGGCGAGCGTCGACAGAACGGGCAGCATCGGCGGCGAGAAGCCGCCCATGACGACCGCGTACTCCTCGGGTGTCGGAGCGCGACCGCGCGTGTGCGTCGAGTTGACGATGTAGTCCTTCACGAACCCGTCCATCGTCGGCTTCGTCGTGTCCTTCGGCAGATTCCACGGCGCCTGGAGCGCGTTGTTCAGGTCGCTGTTGCTCTCGGGGTCGATCGTGCCGAAGAGCTGAGTGTTGACGTGCGGGTAGAACTCGCCCGGGTCGGGGTCGGGCTGCGCCATGATGAGGTCGGTCGGGCCGGTGTAGATGTGCGCGGCGACCGATTCGCCCGATGCGCCGGGGTTCGAGTACTGGCCCTGGTGGAGCCCGTCGAACGTCTGACCGGCGGGAACCGCGCCCTCCGCGTAGAGCCAGCCGAGCATGTGGTCGAACGAACGGTTCTCGAACATGATCACGACGACGTGATCGAAACCGGGCTCGTCGCGCTTCTTCAAGGGCGTGAAGTTGAGTTCGTCCTGCTGATTGGCGATCGCTGCCACGCCGCCCACCGCTGCGCCACCGACGGCGAGGCCGGCGAGCCCGAAACCGGCCGCTCGCATGAAATCGCGGCGCGATGACGCCGACTTCCGTTCGGTCGACGGGCGATCGCCCGGGCCATCTGTCGACATCTGCTCCCCCTCGTCGAGACCGCGCGAACCCGCCTCTGCGTGCGCGATGCGTTCGATGATATTGCGCCCGGATGCCCCGCGACAGATGCACCGCGTGCGACATCACGCCGAGCTCATCTGTTCTAATGGACCCCATGCCTGAGAGCCCCACGACAGACAGCCGTGCGTCGCGACGGCACTCTCGAACGGTGAAGAGGCGCACCCGCCGTATCTGGGCCTGGTCGATCGCCGGAGCTCTCGTGCTCATCGTCGGTTCGTTCGCCTGGGTCGGCGTGCGCGGCTTCCTCGCCACCCACGAGCTGCAAGCGGCCATGCCGCTCGCGACGAGCATGAAGAAGCATCTGCTCGCTCAAGAGAGTGAAGCGGCGGTGGATGACGGTGAGAAGCTCGCCGCGCACGCCGCAGAGGCGGCCGCGCTGACCGGTGACCCCGTCTGGCGCGTCGTCGAGCTCATCCCAGGTCTCGGGCCGAATCTCACCGTGGTGCGTGAGCTCGCGGCATCCGTCGACGACGTCGCCTCGGGAGCGGTCGTACCGCTCGCCGAGCTGTCGTCGACCATTGAACTGAATGACTTCGCGCCCGCAGGCGGGCGGGTTGACCTGCAGCCCATGATCGACGCGGGGCCGAGCGTCTCGGCGGCTGCCGACACCCTGGCTGCGGCGACCGAGCGCGTGCGCGCCGTCGCGGGCGAGCCCGTCGTCGGCCCTCTCGCCGACGCGCGTAGCGAACTCACCGATCTTCTCGTCGAGACGTCGGCCACCCTCGATGCGCTCGACAACGCCGTCGAGCTCGTGCCCGCCATGCTCGGCGTCGACGGGCCGCGTAACTACGTGCTGCTGTTCCAGAACAACGCCGAACTGCGCTCGACCGGCGGCATCGCCGGCGCCCTCGCACTCATCCACACCGATCAGGGAGGGTTCGGCCTCGCGCAGCAGGCGAGTTCTCAAGACTTCCCGCGCTTCGATCCGCCGGTCGTCGACCTGCCGATCGACACGCTCGCGCTCTACGGCGACAACACGGCGCGCTGGATTCAAGACGTGAACTTCACGCCGCAGTTCCCCCTCGCCGCCTCCATCGCCCGCGAGATGTGGCGGCTGCAGTTCGGCCTCGAGGCCGACGGTGTGATCGCGACCGACCCGGTGATGCTGAGTTACCTGCTCGAGGCGACGGGCCCGGTCGAACTGCCGACGGGCGACGTGCTCACGAGCGAGAACGCGGTGCAGCTGCTGCTGCTCGAGGCGTACCAGCGCTACTCTGATCCCGCCGACCAGGACGCCTTCTTCGCAGCTGCCGCCTCGAGCGTCTTCAACGCCCTGGCATCAGGATCGGTCGAACCCTCGAAGCTCATCCAGGCTCTCATCACGGGTGGTGAAGAACATCGCATCCTCATCTGGAACGCGCGGGAGGACGAGCAGAGCGTGCTCGCCGACACGACGCTCGCGGGTGACCTGCCGGACTCGACGGCGACGGCTGAAGCCTTCGGCGTGTACTTCAATGACGCAACGGGTTCGAAGATGGACAACTTCCTCGATGTGACCCTCGACGCCGGATCTGTGACATGTCGTAATGATGGGCGACCGAATTTCGAGCTGCACGTCACACTCACGAACACCGCGCCCGGGGACGCCGCGACCTCGCTGCCGGGGTACATCACGGGTGGTGGAAACTTCGGAACAGCACCGGGAAACATCAAGACGACCGTCGCCGTCTACGGCTATCCGGGCTCGTTCAACCTCGGAGTTCGCAGTAACGGCGCGGAAGCTCCGTACCACCCGGCCGTCGAGGCCGATTACACCCTGAGCAAGGTCACGGTCGAGCTCGCGCCCGGAGAGTCTCAGAAATTCGAGTTCGGATTCCTCGGAAACGACCCGAAACGAACCGGAATCGACACTTTTGTGACGCCAATGATTAATCCGCTTGTTACAGGGCAACTGGATATCGACTGTGAAAGTGCCCTATTCTGAGGGGACTCGCACGGTGAAGTGATCGGGCAAAACCACCGCGCCAATTGAGGGGAAATCACATTATGAAGAAGAAGCTTGCTGCGCTGTTCATTGCAGTCGCTGCGTTCGTTGCAATTCCGGCGCTCGGCGCCAACGCCGCCGGCTACGCCGGCCAGGGTCCGACGGTCACCGCTTCGGTGGGCGACACGGCCAACCTGACGTTCACGGGTCTCCCTGACGGTCCCAGCACCGCCACGGCCCCTGACGCCGTCACCCTGTCGATCCTGAAGGCGGGCACGGCTTCCAAGCCGGTCGTCAACGGATCGGTCACCTACACCGCTCAGGCCAGCACGCCGGGCACCTACACGATCACCGTCACGGCTGGCGGCGTCACCGCTGTCGGTTCGTTCACGGTCGTCGCTTCCGACTCGGCCAACCCCGGTGGCGGACTCGCCGGAACCGGCTTCGACGTTCCCGTCGTCGTCATCTGGGCCGCTGCGGGAGCACTGCTCCTCGGTGTCGCACTCGTCGTCGTGACGACGTTCGTGCGTCGCAACAAGGCTGGCGCGTAACACTCGCCCGCTTCACCGTTCAGAACGCCCCGAGCTTCGGCTCGGGGCGTTCTGCCGTTAACGCGTCATCCGTCAGACCCCCGGCTAGTGAGGGTGGGGCAGCGGGATTGCGCCACTATGCGCCCATTGCGCCAGCCGGACTGGCGCAAATGCGCACAAGCTGGTGCAAGGGCAGTAAGCGCGACGCCCGCACACGACGAAGCCCTCCACCCGCGAACGGGAGGAGGGCTTCGTGTGACTCGGGGTCAGGCGCGGCCGAGGCCTCGGTACTCCCAGCCGGCGGCGCGCCAGGCGGCGGGGTCGTACGAGTTGCGGCCGTCGATGACGCGCTTGCCGGCGACGATCTCACCGGTCGCGACGGGGTCGAGGCCGCGGAACTCGGGCCACTCCGTCACCAGCACGACGAGGTCGGCGTCGCGGAGGGTCTCGTCGAGGCTCGCGTTGTAGTCGAGCTGCGGGTGACGTGCACGGGCGTTCTCGATGCCTTCGGGGTCGGTCGCGACGACGCGCGCTCCGAGGCCCTTGAGACGCACGGCGACGTCGAGCGCCGGCGAGTCGCGAACGTCATCGGAGTGCGGCTTGAAGGCGACACCGAGCACGGCGATCTTGCGGTCGTTGACCGACCCGCCGAGCGCGTCGATGGCGAGATCGACGACACGGTCGCGACGACGCAGGTTGATCGAGTCGACCTCCTTGAGGAAGGCGACCGACTCGCCCTTGCCGAGCTCTTCCGCGCGAGCGGTGAAGGCACGGATGTCCTTCGGCAGGCATCCACCGCCGAAGCCGACGCCGGCGCCGAGGAAACGGCGGCCGATGCGTGCGTCGTGTCCGATCGCGTCGGCGAGCTGGGTGACGTCGGCGCCCGTGACCTCGGCGATCTCGGCCATGGCGTTGATGAACGAGATCTTGGTCGCGAGGAACGCGTTGGCGGCGACCTTGACGAGCTCGGCGGTCGCGTAGTCGGTGACGATGCGCGGCGTGCCTGCCTCGAGGGCGACGCGGTAGACCTGGTCGAGAACCTCGACGGCGTGGTCGTCGCGCACGCCGTAGACGAGGCGGTCGGGCTCGATCGTGTCTTTCACGGCGAAGCCCTCGCGCAGGAACTCGGGGTTCCACGCGAGCGACGCTCCGGTCGGCTCGACGAGTGCGGCGAGACGCTCGGCGGTGCCCACAGGCACGGTGCTCTTGCCGACGACGAGATCGCCCGGGTTGAGGTGGGGGAGCAGGGCCTCGACGGCCGCATCGACGAAGCGGAGGTCGGCAGCGTGGCTACCCGGCTTCTGCGGCGTGCCCACGGCGACGAAGTGCACGGTGGCGCCCTTCGCGTCGGCGATGTCGGTGCTGAAGGTGAGGCGTCCGCTGGCGGTAGCCGTCGCGAGGATCTCGGGAAGGCCCGGCTCGAAGAACGGCGGCTCCGCAGCCTGAAGGCGTGCGATCTTCGACTCGTCGACGTCAATACCGATGACATCGAGGCCGAGTTCGGCCATCGCCGACGCGTGGACCGCGCCGAGGTAACCGCAACCGATCACAGAGATTCTCAAAATACTGCTCCAGAGCTAAGGATGACGGGTTCCCGCCCAGCGTATCGCGGCAGAGGGGGTCACCCTGCGGCCCTGCAACACACCGTTAACACGGCGACACCGGCCGGTCACGCCGGGTTCACGGTGGTCGGTGCGCCGCGGCGCGTGAGCACGCGAATGATCAGCGCGCCGATGATGCCGCCGAGCGTGTTGGCGACGACGTCGCTGACGGTCGACACCCGAGTAGGAATACTCAGTTGGATGAGTTCGATCGCGCAGCTCGAGAGGAAGGCGAGAGCCGCCGTCATCCCGAATCGCCGGCGCGAGCGCGGTATCGACAGTGCGACGAGGATGCCGAAGGGCACGAACAACGCGATGTTCGCCGAGAACTCGAGCACCGGGTACGCGACGTCGAAGGGCACTCCGAACGCACCCGCCCAGCCCGCGACGATGTCGACCAGGCCGATGACTCGCCCCGCGGTCCGTGCCGGCATGAAGACGATCCAGGCGAGCGCGATGAGATAGACGGCAAGCAGGACGCGCGCGGGGAGCGCGCGCCGCCGGGTGGTGCATGTCGATGTCAGGGTTACCTCCTCGGTCGCATCCTTCGACCCTACGGGCCACGAACCGGGCGCCTCCCGACCACCCCCATCCGGGGGCTGCGTGCGGGGATGCTATCCGCGTAGAATGCGAGCGTCTGTTACCCGAATGCAGACGCTTACCCGAACCCCGGAGGCTCCCGTGCTCCGCAAGTCTTGTGCTGCGCTCATTTTGGCTGCCGCTTTTGTGGCCGCCCCGACTATCGCGTCCGCGGAGGAGTACCCACCCACTCCTCCTCCCGCGAACCCGTCGCTCGCAGGTTCCGCTGTCACCAGCGTCTGCGACGGCAACGTTCCCTACATCACCTACGAGATCGCCCTCACGGATCCCGACTCGCAGTCGACGAGCAACACCGCCACGCTCATCCTGAGCGACGGCACGAACACCGAATCGATCGTGCTCGGCGACCTCGTGAACGGCCAGCTCTCGGGCACGATCCTGTGGCCCGGCGCGTCCGTCGACGCGAACGGCGAGCCGAGTGGCTGGCCGGGCTGGACCAAGGTCGGCGGCCAGTGGGTGCAGACGAGTGGCAACTTCGGTTGGACTCGTAACCTCACGAGTGCGACGATCGAGGTCAACCCCGACCTCGTCGTGCCGCTGAGCTACCCCGACGCGACGCCCGACTGCGCAACGGCACCTCCCGGTGTCACGACGGCCAGTGTCGAGACGCCCGGGCTCGTATCGACGGGAGTGAGCGCGCTCACCCTGCCGATCGGCCTCGGTGCCCTCGGTCTGGTGGCCGTCGGCGGTGTCGTGATGCTGTCGCGCCGCTACTCTCGGCGCTGAACATGGACCGGGCTGATGCCCGGTCGTCGAAGCGATCCCGGCGACGTCTCGTCGTCGGGACCGTTTCGGTGACCCTGGGGCTGCTTCTTGCGTGCGTGGCGTGGGTCGGCGTTCGCGCCTGGCTCGCGAAGGGCGAGCTCGAGGCGGCCGTTCCCTGGGCGATGGCCGTGCAGTCGGCCATCGGTGAGGCGAACCCGGATGCCGCCCTCGACGCGTCGACCCGACTGGTCGATCGCACCGAGAGCGCTGTCGCCCTGACAGGCGATCCGATCTGGCGCGCCGCCGAGGTCGTGCCCGTCGTGGGTGCGAACCTCGCGGCCGTGCGCGTTCTCTCCGAAGAACTCCACGCCGTCTCCTCGGGAGCGATCGAGCCTCTCGCCGAACTCGCCGGTTCGCTCGAGTCGTCGTCCTTCCGCCCTGTCGGCGGTGCCATCGATCTCGAGCCGCTGCGTGAGGCCGCACCGGTGGCGAAGGATGCCGCGCGGGTGGTCAGCGCGTCATCCGTTCGCGTCGATCAGATCGATCGCGCTTCGCTCATCGGACCCGTCGCCGACGCCGCCGATCGCTTGGGCAACGCCCTCGAGCAGGCCGATTCGCTCACCGATGCGCTCGCGAGCGCCACGCACCTCCTTCCGTCGATGCTCGGCCTCGACGGACCGCGCGACTACGTCATCCTGTTCCAGAACAATGCCGAGTTGCGCACGGCCGGCGGCATCCCCGGTGCTCTCGCGAAGATCCACGCGGAGGCCGGCGCGATCACCCTCGTCGACCAGGTGAGCACGAGCGCCTTCCCGCGCGGCGCCATGACGTCGCAGACGGTGCCCGCGAGCACTACCCAGATCTTCGGGACGACGGCCGGTCAGTTCATCCAGAACGTCACCATGGACCCGGACTTCTCGACGGCCGGTGCCCTCGCCGCCGAGTTCTGGACGGCGCAACGCGGCGGAACGGTCGATGGCGTCATCGCCGTCGACCCCGTCGGTATGAGCTACCTGCTCGCCGCGACGGGGCCGGTCACTCTCGCGAACGGCGACGAGTTGACGGCCGACAACGCCGTGCAGAACCTCCTCGTCGACGTCTACTCGCGCTTCCCCGGCGAGGCCGCGCAGGATGACTACTTCGCGTCGGCTTCGGGTGCGGTGTTCAGCGCTCTCACCAACGGCAACGCCGACGCGGGCTCGCTGCTCCGCGCTCTGGCGCGCGCCGGCGACGAACATCGCATCGCGCTGTGGAGCGCGCACGACGACGAGCAGGCGGTCCTTGCCTCGACGACGCTCGGAGGGCTCTTGTCGGCCCAGAAGCTCCTCGGTCCGGAGGGCTACGGCGTGTACCTCAACGACACGACCGGCGCGAAGATGGATGCCTACCTCGACGTCTCCGTCGGGCAGACGGCGACGGTCGAGCGCGAGGACGGTCGAGCGGATGTCGCGATCGAGGTCACCCTCACGAGCACCGCTCCCGCCGACGCGGCAGCGCTACTGCCCGAGCGGGTGACGGCCGCGGGCTACTACGGCGTTCCCGCGGGGAGCATCGGAACGAACATCACCGTCTACGCGCCCGATGGTGCGTTCGACGGCGGAGTGACCCGCGACGGAGCATCCGTCGGCTACGCGAGCGTGCCCCTCGGCACGCAGGTGGTGAACACCGCGCCCGTGGTTCTCGCCCCGGGCGAATCGGTCACGCTCACCTTCCACTTCATCTCGGCGTCGCCCGGAGAGGTCGACCCTGTGATCGTCACGACCCCGCTCATGACGGGGCTCGGCGCCGCATAGGTCACGCGCGGCCGGAGGCGCATGCGGCAGGATGGAGTCATGACGCACACCGAAATCGTGGTCGGAGTCAATCGGAGCGCCGCGGCGCTCGGCAGCGTGGAGTGGGCGGCGAGACGTGCCGCGCGCACCGGAGCGCGATTGCGTGTCGTGCACGTCATCGATGAAGCCATTCGGGCGACCGACAACGCCGAGCTCCTCCTCGCCGCTCAGAGCCACGGTCAGCGCATCCTCGACGAAGCTCTCGACGTCGTGCGCCGGGTCGCGCCGGATGTCGCGGTCGAGGCGTCTCTCGAGCAGGGCGACACCGTGCACGTGTTCGGTGACCTCGCCGAGTCGGCGGCGCTCCTCGTGATCGGCAGCGATGCCGAGGGCTCCGACGGGCGCCGCACGACCGAGCACGAGTCGCCGAAGCGCTCGCGCGGCGTACGGGGAATCCGTCTCGCCGCAGCGAGTGCCGTGCCCGTCGCCGTCATCCCCTCGGTCGACGTCTCGGATCGCAACCGCATCGTCGTCGGCGTCGACGAGTCGGAGCTCGGTGGGCGCGCCCTCGCCTTCGCGGTCGAGGAGGCCCGAGCGCTCGGCGCGACCCTCGTCGCCGTGCACGCCCTGCCGGTGCCGCCCGTCTCCGACTTCGGCCTCGGCAATCAGAGCCCGGCACTCATCGTCGACCCGATCGACTACGAGCACATCGGTCGCGCGGCCCTCGAACGCGCGCTCGACGGCATCGACCTCGACGGTCTCTCGGTCGACCACGTCGTCGTCGTCGACGAGCCGGCGTTCGCCATCGCCGACGCCGCTCGTGACGCCTCCCTCGTCGTGGTCGGCAGCCACGGTCGCACGGGAATCGCGCGCCTCCTGCTCGGTTCGGTGAGTCACGGAGTGCTCGCTCACCTCGAGGCGCCGACCGTCGTCGTGCGCTGAGCCGATGCCGCTCGACATCGACCAGTACGCGCTGCTCGCCGACAGTCGAACGGGCGCGCTCGTCGGTGCCGACGGCTCGATCGATTGGCTCTGCGTGCCGCGCTTCGACGCGGCATCCGTCTTCGGCGCGCTCCTCGGCGATGCCGATCACGGACGCTGGCTGCTCGCCCCCGTCGGCGATGCGCGGCTCGTCTCGCGCGCCTACGACGGCGACACCTTCACGCTCGAGACGGTGTGGGCGACGGATGACGGTGTCGCGCGCGTCACCGACGTCATGCCGGTCGGAGACGGCAGCCACGTCGTCCGCCGCATCGAGGGCGTCAGCGGGCGCGTCGTCATGCGCCACGAGCTGCGCGTGCGATTCGACTACGCCGAGGCGCTGCCGTGGGTGCGTCAAGGTGACGACGGCCTCGTCGCTGTCGCGGGCCCCGACGCGCTCGTCGTACGCGGTCTGCTGTGGCAGGCGGATGGCTTCTCGCACGAGGCGATCGTCTCCGTCACTGCGGGCGAACGCGTCGACACGGTGCTGTCGTGGTTCCCGTCGTATGCCGCGCCCCCGGCCACGCTCGATGTCGAGGCCGCGCTGCGCACCACGCGCGACTGGTGGGCCGACTGGGCGGCGGGATCGTCGTCGACGGGCCTCGTACGCCGTTCGCTGCTCGTGCTCCGCGCGCTGTCGAACATCGACACCGGAGGGATCGTCGCCGCCGCGACCACGAGCCTGCCGGAGGACTTCGGGGGTTCCCGCAACTGGGACTACCGGTTCGTCTGGTTACGCGATGCGGCACTCGCGATCGAGGAGCTGCTCGCCGCGGGCTTCACCGAAGAGGCCGCCGAATGGCGCGACTGGTTGATCCGTGCGGTGGCCGGTGACCCCGCCGACGTGCAGATCATGTACGGCGTCGCGGGGGAGCGTCGGCTCACCGAATGGGTCGCCGACTCGCTGCCGGGGTATCGGGGCTCCGCCCCCGTGCGCATCGGCAACGCGGCGTTCACCCAGACGCAGGTCGACGTGTTCGGTGAGGTCCTGCGCGCCCTCGGGCTCGCGCGCGACGCCGGACTCGTCGAGGACGACCTGTCGTGGCCCCTCGAGGTCGAGCTGCTCACCCATCTCGAGACGATCTGGCAGCAGCCCGACCGCGGCATCTGGGAGATCCGCGGCCCGGCACGCCACTTCGTGCACTCACGCGCCATGGCGTGGGCGGCGTTCGATGCCGGCATCCGGGGAATCGACAGCGGGCGGCGTGGGCCGCGCGCTCGCTGGGCACTCGTGCGCGACGCGATCCGTGCGTCGATCCTCGCCGACGGGGTCGCCCCGGGCGGCTGGTTCCGGCAGCACGACGAGACCGACGAGGTCGACGCCTCGTTGCTCGTGTTGCCCATGATCGGTTTCTGCGCTGCCGACGACCCGATCATGCTCGCGACGGTCGAGCGCATCGAGCAGACCCTCGTCGTCGACGGACTCGTGCGCCGCTACCGCACCGAATCGGGCGTCGACGGGGTCGAGGGCGGCGAGAACGCGTTCCTCGCGTGTTCGTTCTGGCTCGTGCAGCAGTACGCGCGGAGTGGACGAGCGGATGACGCCCAGCAGCTCTTCGACCGGCTCTCCGCTCTCGCGAACGATGTCGGGCTCCTCGCGGAGCAGTACGACTCCGGCGCGGGGCGCGCTGCCGGCAATGTTCCCCAGGCGCTCAGTCACCTGACGCTCGTCGCCGCGGCGCGGGCGCTCGCGTCCTGACCCGCCCCTGCGAGTTGCCGCGAATGCCCCGTCGCGGGCGCCCCACACGGTGCATTCGTGGCAACTCGCAGTGCGCCCGGGAATGACGAAAGCCCCCATCAGAAGATGAGGGCTTGCGTCGGGGTGACAGGATTTGAACCTGCGACCTCGTCGTCCCGAACGACGCGCGCTACCAAGCTGCGCCACACCCCGGAGCCACATGGGCCTCCACAAGGATAGCCGATAAACGGCGACCCTTCGACCAAGCCGACTAGCTCGCGACGAGGGTGATGAGGCTCGCCTCGGGCGGGCAGGCGAAGCGCACCGGAGCGTAGATCGACGTGCCGAGGCCCGCCGAGACGTTGAGGTACGCGGCGCGCAGACCGTGGGTCCAGACCGAGAGGCCCTTCGCCTGGCGACGGGGGATGTCGCAGTTGGTGACGAGCGCGCCGTAGCCGGGCAGGCAGACCTGGCCGCCGTGGGTGTGACCGCCGAAGATCACCTGAGCGCCGTGGTTGACGAACGAGTTGAGCACGCGCTGGTACGGAGCGTGCGTCACACCGATCGTGAGCGTCGGGCGCGGCTCGGCTGCATCGGGGCCGTCGGGCCACGACTCGTCGCCGAGGGGGTCCGAAGCCCGGAGGTCGTCGATCGCGCCGGTGATGAGCTCGAGGCGGTCGAGGTGCTTGTGGGCGTCATCCACCCCGAAGAACTCGAGGTGGGTGCCCTCGATGTCGAGCGCTCCCGCCGCGTTGTTGAGGTCGATCCACCCGAGCGAACGGTAGAAGTCGAGGAGCTCTTCCGTGTCGAGTCGCTTCGCCGTGGCGTGCGGCTTCGAGGGGCCTGCGAAGTACAGGAACGGGTTCTTCGGCGTCGGGCCGAAGTAGTCGTTCGAGCCGTTCACGAATACCCCGGGGATGCCGCGGAAGCGACCGAGCGCGTTCGCGACACCATCGATGCCGCGCTCGTGCCCGAGCATGTCGCCCGTCCCGACGATGAGGTCGGGCTTCAGGTCGGCGAGGGAACGGATCCACTGCTGCTTCGACCGCTGCCAGGGCGCCATGTGCAGGTCGGACAGGTGGAGGATGCGGATCGGGGTCGACCCGGGCGGCAGGACGGCGATCGTTTCGCGCCGCAGGGTCCACCGCGTGCGCTCGACGAGCGTGCCGTACGCGAGCGTCGCGAGAGCGGCGACGCCGGCCACCGTTGCGATTCGGCCGAGCGCGCCGCCCCCGGAGGAGTGCGTCATCCGTCGTTGCCCTGGTTGCCGTTGCCGTTCCCATTGCCGCCGCCACCGACCGTGAGCGTCACGACGGTGCCGGGAGCCACGGGGGTTCCTGCGGCGGGGCTCATCGCGGTCACGTTGCCGTTGCCGTTGCCTGTCACCGAGAACCCGGCCGCCGTCAGCGTCGCCGTCGCCTGTTGCAGGCTCTGGCCCACGACGTTCGGCAGCACCTTGAGCTTGCCGTTACTCGTGAAGACCGTGACCACCGAGCCACGACCGGCCTGGCCGGAGGGCTCGCTCGCCATGACCTGACCGACGGGGAGGTCGGAGTCGCGCTGACCGCCGTCGGCGAACTGGAAGCCGGCCTCTTCGAGAGCCTGACGCGCCTGGTCGAGGGTCAGACCCGCGAGGTTCGGCAGATCGACGAGCACCTGGCGGAACGCGCTCGAGGGAGCGTCGGGGAAGGCGTCTCCGCCGTACTTCTGGTCGGCGACCGACATGATCGCGGGCCACATGCGGTGACGGGCCGTCGCGGCCGCACCGCTGTCGAAGCTCAGGTCACGGAGGTTCGCCTCACCGGTCACGTTGCCGACCCAGACGGCGGTCGCGACGCGCGTGGACGAACCGATCATCCAGGTGTCCTTCGCGCCGTCAGTGGTACCCGTCTTACCGATGTGGGGAACGCCGGAGCCGGTGTTCGACGCCGTCGCGGTTCCGCCGCCGGAGAAGACCTGCTCCATGGCGTAGTCCATCGCGTGCGCGACCTCGGGGGCCACCGCCTGCGAGCACGTCGACTTCGGTGCAGCGATCTCTTCACCGTCGGGGCCGACGATGCGGTCGATCGGGATGGGCGTGCAGGTCGTGCCGTTGTTGGCGATACCGGCGAAGGCCGTCGCCATGCTGAGCGGCGCGACTTCCTGCGTGCCGAGCACGTCGGAGGGAGCGAACTCGCCCTCGGGGTTCGAGACGGGCTTGCCGAGCTCGTTGCCGTCGGCGCGCTTCACGCCGAACGCCTCAGCCGTGTTCTTGATGCCGCAGAGCTGCACCTGGCTGGCCATCTGCATGTAGCTCGAGTTGACCGACCACTTGGTGGCGTCGACGGCGTTGTTCGCGATGCGGCCGTCGTCGTTGCGCGGGTTGAAGCCGCCGCCGACGACATAGGTGCCGCCGCTGCACGCGCCGGGGAAGTTGCTGATCGACTTGCGCGAACCGTTGAACGACTCGAGCAGCGAGTGACCCTCGTTGAGCCACTCGGCGAGCGTGAAGACCTTGAACGTCGATCCGGGCTGGAAGCCCATCGATCCGCCGTAGTCGAAGTCGGTGCTGTAGTTGATGGCCGAGAAGCCTCGGTCGGCGTTCAGCACCTCGGAGTCCTGCGAGTAGTTCTTGTTCTGCGTCATCGCGAGCACGCGGCCCGTGCCGACCTCGACCGAGACGGCGACCGCGCCGACGTCGAAGCGACCGTCGACGAACGGAACGTTCTCGCGCATCGTGCGGTCGGCGGCATCCTGCAGGTTCAGGTCGATCGTCGTGTAGATGTCGAGTCCGCCCTGCTGCAGCAGACGCACACCCTCGTTGATCTCGGTCTCGGGGTCATCCATCTGGTTCTTGATGACCCACGTCACGTAGTCGCAGAAGTAGCCCGATGCGCCGGCCGTCTGGCATCCGGTGCTCGAGGGGTGGATGCTCGGCTCGACGGGGGTCGCGACGGCCTCGTCGCGCTGGGCTTGCGTGATCTTGCCGTACTCCAGCATGCGATCGAGGATGTAGTCGCGACGATCCTTGTTGCGGAGGTAGGGGACGACTTCACCCTTCGAGTTCACCGAGTTGACGCCGTTGCGCTCGCTGTCGGGCTGGTCGAGACGCAGGTTGTCGGGATTGTTGACGATCGCGAGGAGACTCGTCGCCTGCGTGAGGTTCAGTTCGCTCGCGTTGACGCCGTAGTAGTACTGCGCGGCGGCTTGGATGCCGTAGACACGGCCACCGAAGCCGGCGATGTTCAGGTAGCCGAGGAGGATCTCGTCCTTCGAGTACTGCTTCTCGAGAGCGATCGCGTAGCGGATCTCCTTGAGCTTGCGCTCGGGTGTCGTCTCGGTGGCCGCCTCGTACGCGGCCTCCTGCTCTTCCTCGGTCGTCGCCTGCGAGACGCCGTTGTTGATGAGCACGTTCTTCACGTACTGCTGGGTGATCGACGATCCACCCTGCACGTCGTTGCCCGAGAGCGTGACGAGTGCACCACGGATCGTTCCCGCGAGGTCGACGCCGCCGTGCTCGTAGAAGCGCGGGTCCTCCGCCGCGATCGCGGCGTCCTTCACCGTCTGGCTGACGGCATCCCACGGCACCTCTTCGCGGTCCTGGTCGTAGAACGAGGCGAGCGCGAGCTGCGAGCCGTCGACCGGGTTGGTGGCCCAGATGGTCGACTTCTGAGCGAGGTCGTCGATGGCGAGGTAGTCAGGGAGGTTCTCAAACATCGAGATGCTGCTGTTGGCTGCGATGCCGGTCACAGCGAGCGCGGGCGTGACCGCGACGGTCACCAGCACACCGGCGGCGGCGCTAAGGCCGACCACACCGAGCAGGCCGCCGACGGCGCCGCTCATCGTTCGTTTTTGGGCAGACATATAGTGGAGCTTAAGCGCAAACCCTGTTAAACCGCTCGAATGAGGTCAGCCATGCCCACGTGGGAGTACATCACCACCCCCCTCCTGATCCACAACACCGCAGCGATCCTCAACAACTGGGGCAAGCAGGGCTGGGAGCTCGTTCAGATCGTGCAGAACGAGCAGGGCGGTCTCGTCGCCTACCTCAAGCGCCCCGTGGGTGACGCCTCCGGAGCCGACGCCGCCGCTCGCGGCACCGCAGCAGCAGCCCAGGCTGCCAAGCAGTTCAAAGGAGAATGATGTCTCGCATCCACGACCGACTCGCTGAGCTCGGCATCGAACTGCCCGCCGTCGCCGCGCCCGTCGCCGCGTACGTGCCCGCCGTCATCTCGGGCTCGCTCGTCTACACGTCGGGCCAGCTGCCCTTCGTCGACGGCGCTCTGCCCGCGACCGGAAAGGTCGGAGCGGCCGTCACCGCCGACGACGCCAAGTCGTACGCGCGCCTCAGCATCCTGAACGCCCTCGCCGCCGTCGAGTCGGTGATCGGCTCGCTCGACCGCGTCACCCAGATCGTCAAGGTCACGGGCTTCGTCGCCTCCGACCCCGCGTTCACCGGTCAGCCGGGCGTCATCAACGGAGCCTCCGAGCTCCTCGGCGAGATCTTCGGCGACGCGGGCGTGCACTCGCGCTCCGCCGTCGGCGTCGCCGTGCTGCCCCTCGACGCCCCCGTCGAGATCGAGATCGTCGTCGCCTTCGCGTAGAGCCGAGCGGATGACGCGAGCCCGCGTCATCCGTCTTCCGTCGGCCGCGCCCTCGTCATCGGCATCCTCACCATCGGGCCGGCCCGCGCGCTGTCCGCACCCGCGAAACCCTGTCCACCCACCCCTCCGCGTTTGTAGGGGATCTAGACGTATGTAGGCGCCGAGTCGCTTGTGGCGCCTACATTCCGCACGATCCCCTACAGTGACATCCCTCCACAGGGGCGCGCCCACCGCACGATCCCCCAGATGTCGCCGCCGTCGAACCCGTATCGAGCCGGCGGCGCGATGGTGGGTGGATGCCGTCGATCACCATTCCCGAGTTCGGAGCCGTTCATCGTTCGCGGCTGCACGCTCAGGGAGTACGCCCGTCCGAACTGACACGAGCGCTCGAGACCGGCGCGCTTCGCCGCGTGCGGCGCGACTGGTTCGTCTCTCCGCGTGCGCACCCCCTCGTTGCTCAGGCGATCACCGTCGGTGGGGCAGTCGGGTGCATCTCGGCGGCGATCGTGCGCGGCGTCTGGGCGATCGATGACGGTGCGCTTCATGTCAGCGTCCCCGGCAATCAGCCTCGACTTCGGCGGTCGGCGGCGGGGGATGACGCCTCGCCGACCCGTCGTGTTCGTGCGCATTGGGATGACGGTCAGCGACGGCGCGAGGCGATCGTCGGGGTGCCGCGCATGCTTCGCCAGATCGCTCGATGCCAGCCCGAGGAGATGGCCGTTGCGGCGTTCGACTCATCCATCCGGCTCGGGCTGCTCTCGTCTGACGAACTTGCAGAGCTCGCGGCCTCGTCCACGGCACAGTTCCGTCGAATCGTGGAAGCAGTCGACGGTCGTGCAGACAGTGGCATCGAGAGCCTGCCTCGCGTGCGACTCGCGCGGCTCGGAATCGAGATGGTGCCGCAAGTGAAGATCGACGGACACCGCGTCGATGGCCTCGTCGGGGAACGCCTCGTGCTCCAGTTCGACGGGTTCGGTCCGCACTCCTCCCGACATCAGCGCAATAAGGACCTCGCCGAAGATGCACGGCTCACGTCGCGCGGGTACACCGTGTTGCGTTTCTCCTACGACCAGGTGATCCGCGACTGGGAATGGGTGGAATCGGAGGTGCTGCGAGCGGTGGAGCACGGGCGGCACCGCTGGCCAATGTAGGCCTTTCGCCGCTATGTAGGTCGTGGCAGGGGCAATGCGACCTACACAGCGGCTGAAAGCCTACAATCCAGGCGCAACCCGCCCCGCTAGCGCACCTGCTCCGTGATCGCGGTCATGACCGACGTGTCGGCGAGCGTCGTCGTGTCGCCGACCTGACGGCCTTCGGCGAGGTCGCGCAAGAGGCGCCGCATGATCTTGCCCGAGCGGGTCTTCGGAAGCTCGCCGACGATGAACACCTGTCGCGGGCGGGCGATCGCGCCGATCTGCTTCGCGACGTGCGCGCGCAGCTCCTCGCTCGCGGTCGCGATGTCGAGCCCCGCGGTCTGGCGTTCCTTGAGGATCACGAACGCCACCACGGCCTGGCCCGTCGTCTCGTCCGAGGCGCCGACGACGGCGGCCTCCGCGGTGAACGGGTGGGCGACGAGCGACGATTCGATCTCGGCGGTCGACAGTCGGTGGCCCGAGACGTTCATGACGTCATCCACCCGGCCGAGCAGCCAGATGTCGCCGTCCTCGTCGCGGCGTGCGCCGTCGCCGGCGAAGTACTTGTCGCCGAACTTCTCCCAGTACGTCTCGCGGAACCGGTCAGGGTCGCCCCAGATACCGCGCAGCATCGACGGCCACGGCTCGGTGACGACGAGCAGGCCTCCGCCCACGCCTTCGACCGGCTCGCCCTCGTCCGAGAGGATGTCGATGGAGATGCCGGGCACGGCGACCTGCGCCGATCCGGGCTTGAGGTCGGTGACCCCGGGCAGCGCCGAGATCATGATCGCGCCCGTCTCGGTCTGCCACCACGTGTCGACGACGGGGATCGAGCCGCCGCCGATGACGTGGCGGTACCAGATCCATGCCTCGGGGTTGATCGGTTCGCCGACCGAGCCGAGGAGGCGGAGCGAGCGCAGGTTGAACCCGTGCGGAATCTGACGGCCGAGCTTCATGAACGAACGGATGGCGGTCGGGGCCGTGTAGAAGATCGTGACGCCGTACTTCTCGATGATCTCCCACCAGCGCCCGGCGTGCGGGGTGTCGGGCGTTCCCTCGTAGATGACCTGCGTCGCGCCGTTCGCGAGGGGGCCGTAGACGACGTACGAGTGCCCGGTGATCCAACCGACGTCGGCGGTGCACCAGTAGACGTCGCGCTCGGGGTGCAGGTCGAAGACGTTCTTGTGCGTGAACGCCGTCTGCGTGAGGTAGCCGCCCGACGTGTGCAGGATGCCCTTGGGCTTGCCCGTCGTGCCACTCGTATAAAGGATGAACAGCGGGTGCTCGGCGTTGAAGGGCAGAGCGGTGTGCTCGCTCGAGGCATCCGCCATCGCCTCGGACCAGCGCACGTCGCGGTCGGTCCATTCCACCTCGGCGCCCGTGCGTTCGACGACGATGACGGCGCGCACCTCGGTCTCGGCCGCGGCGACCGCTTCGTCGACGGTCGGCTTGAGGGGGAACACGCGCCCCTTGCGGTAGCCGCCGTCGGCCGTGATGACGACGTGGGCCTCGGCGTCGTCGATGCGCGACGACAGGCTCTGCGAGCTGAAGCCGCCGAACACGACGGAGTGCACCGCGCCGATCCTCGCGCACGCGAGCATCGCGACGACGGCCTCGGGGATGAGGGGCAGGTAGATTGCGACGCGGTCGCCGGGCTCGACGCCGAGTGCGATGAGTGCGTTCGCGGCGCGCTTGACCTCGGCCGTGAGCTCGGCGTACGTGATCGCCCGGCTGTCGCCCGGCTCGCCCTCGAAGTGCAGCGCGACGCGGTCGCCGTTTCCTTCTTCGACGTGGCGGTCGAGGCAGTTGTAGGCGACGTTCAGTTCGCCGTCGTCGAACCAGGTCGCGAACGGCGGGTTCGTCCAGTCGAGGGTGCGCGTGAAGGGCTTCGACCAGGTGAGCAGTTCTCGTGCCTGATCGGCCCAGAATCCCAGCCTGTCGGATGCTGCGGCGTCGTACAGTTCGGGCGAGGCCACGGCTTGGGCTGCGAACTCGGGTGCCGGTCGAAACCGGCGGATCTCTTCGAGATTGTGATCGATCTGCGCATTCATGATGCTTCGCTCGCTCCTTCGCGATTACGTCGTCAACGGGTTCGCCTGCCCACCATGACGATATCCCCTCGGCCGGGGCGCGAGCGAACCCCGACGAGTCGATCAATCCTCGACATCGTCCGATGCTGCGAGCCAGCCGTGAGCCGAATGTGGAAACCCCTCATTCGTCGGAAAAAGGTACTTGCGATTGCATGGGCACCCCGTACACTGGGATACGCCTGAACGAAACATCCAGGCCAGCAGCGCGAGTGATTCCCCCCAATCCTCCGCTGCCGCGGCGGCATCTGTTCCCCCCAATGGGTGCCGCCCCCTACTTTGAGTGAGAGCTCGCAGGGCCGTCGGAGAGATCCGGCGGCCCTGTTCTCGTTGTGGCGCGGAGTGGTGCTTCCCTCCTCCCCAACGGATGACGCGCGCGGGCCCTCCACAGATCGATGCGGCCGCGGTGTGCGGTGTGCGGCCCGTCTCTACGGTCGTCTCATGCCCTCCGCTTTCATCGCTTCCCCCTCATGGGAGACGGCCCGCCCGGCACAGACGGCCTCCTCCCGGCGATCGGCGGGGGCATCGACGGCCGGGGAGATCGACTCGACGATCACCCCGGCCGCCGGCCCACCCGAGCCGACCGAACGGGATGACGCCCTCGATGCACTCGGTGAGCTGGCGGATCACGCCGAGGGCGCGACCGATCTCTTCGTGAACGGTGCGGCGGGCCTCTGGGCCGACTACGGCCAGGGCGCGGAGCGGGTCGAGGGCTGGACGCTCGGCGATGAGGCCGTGCGGGCGCTCGCGGTGCGGCTCATCGCGCACGGAGGCCGTCACATCGACGAGGCGACGCCCGCCGTCGACGTACGGCTCGGTGGAGGGGTGCGCGTGCACGCCGTGCTGCCCCCGCTGTCGACGCGGGGCACGCTCATCTCGGTGCGCATCCCGCGGTCGGGTCACGGCACTCTCGCCGACCTGCACGGCGCGGGGATGTTCGACGACCGAGCGCACGATGTGCTGATCCACGCCGTGGAACGCCGCGAGAACATCCTCATCTCGGGCGCAGCGGGTGCAGGTAAGACCACGCTTCTCGCCGCACTCCTCGGCTGTGCGTCACCGACCGACAGGATCGTCGTGATCGAAGACCTCGCCGAGCTCCAGATCACGCACCCGCACGTGGTGTCGCTCGAGGCCCGCCAACCGAACCTCGAGGGCGCGGGCGGAGTGCGGCTCGACAGCCTCGTGCGCGAGGCGCTCCGCATGCGGCCGGATCGACTCGTCGTCGGCGAGTGCCGCGGCGCCGAGCTTCGCGAACTGCTGTCGGCGCTCAACACCGGTCACGACGGGGGAGCGGGCACCGTGCACGCCAACTCGCTCGACGACGTGTCGACGCGACTCGAAGCGCTCGGCGCGCTCGCCGGCCTCGGTGCCGCGGCGCTCGCACGTCAGACGGTCAGCGCGTTCGATCTCGTCGTGCACGTCGAGCGGCATGCGTCCGGCCGTCGCATCGGCGGACTCGGCCGGTTCGCCCTCGTCGGCGATCGCCTCTCGGTGGTGCCGCTGTGACCGTCGTCGACGAGATCGCCGGCGTCGCCTCACGTCTCGCCGTGCTCCTGACCGCCGGAGTGGCGCCCACCGCGGCGCTCGGCTACCTCGCGCGTCTCGACGGCGATACGGATGCCGCTGAGGTTCCGACTGAGGGCGCCGACACGGTGCTGCGGCGAGGCCCGCTCGCTCGCTGGACGGCGCGGCGCCACGCGTCGACCGAGGGTGACGTCGACGCCGTCATCCGCGCCGTCGCTCGGTCGGCTCGGGCGGGCGTACCGATCGGGAGCGCGATCAGCGCGGCGGCGGCCGGCCTCCCGTCGCGCGAGAAGGGCGCGTGGGACGCCCTCGCCGCGGCATGGACGGTGGCGACCGAATCCGGCGCGCCACTCGCCGGCTGTCTGCGGGCGATCGCGACGTCGCTCCGCGACATCGCCGAGGTGCAGCGCGAACTCGAGGTCGCGCTCGCCGGCCCGCGCTCGACCGCGCGACTCGTGGCAGCGTTGCCCGTCATCGCGGTGGTCTTCGGCGCAATCATGGGATTCGACACGGTTCAGGTGCTCTTCTTCTCTCCTCTGGGGCTCGCGTGTCTGGCACTCGGCGTCGCGCTGCTCGTCGCCGCCTGGCGATGGAACGGCGCGCTCGTGCGGGCGGCCGGGCGCGCCGACCCGGCTCCCGGACTCGACATCGAACTCGTGGCCATCGCGATGACCGGTGGTGCATCGGTCTCGCGGGCACGCAGCATCGTCGCGGGTTCGGGGCGGCCCGTCGACGAGTCGCAGACCGCCGAGATCCTCGACCTCAGCACGCGCGCCGGAGTGCCGGCCGTCGAACTTCTGCGCGCCGAGGCCGAGCAACGCCGTCGCGAGGCGCGCAGCGCCGGACGCGAGCGGGCGGCGACCGCAGCGGTCCAGCTCATGCTGCCCCTCAGCGTGTGCGTTCTGCCGTCGTTCATGCTGCTCGGAGTCGCCCCGCTCCTGATCGCCGTCGTCACGTCGACGTTCGACGGTCTCGCCTGACTCGTGCCACCCACCGCCGCCCGAGCGGCAGAAGAAAGGAACACTTCCATGAAGGAACCGCAGAACACCGTCTCGCGCGCGCCCGTCTCGCGGCTCAGGGCGAATGTCGCACGAGCCGTCGATGCACTCGCCGACGAGCGCGGAGCGGCGACCGCCGAGTACGCGGTCGCGACGATGGCCGCCGTGGGGTTCGCCGGGCTCCTCGTGCTCATCCTGCGCGGCGACGAGGTCCGCGGCATCCTCACCGATCTCGTGCGCAATGCGCTCTCGGTGGGTTGACCTCGCTCGTCGACTGCGCAGCGACCGGGGGAGTGCGACGGCCGAACTCGTCGTCGCGCTCCCCGCGGTGGCCCTCGTGCTCGCGCTCTGCCTCGGCGCGGTTATGGTCGGCGCGCAGCAGGTGCGATTGACCGACGCTGCAGGCGACGCCGCGCGAGCGCTCGGCCGCGGGGATGACGCGGGCTACGCGACCTCCATCGCTCGCACGACGGCGGGAGAGGTGTCGCTCTCGGCCTGGGATGACGGCGACTTCGTCTGCGCACGCGTCGAATCGGGGTCGGGAGTCGCTCTTCTGCCGATCGCGCTGTCGGCGGCGTCGTGCGCGCTGAGCCATGGACGGTGAGGTCGTGATCGTGCCGGCTCAGGTGACGCGGGACGACCGACGTCTGGCATCCGAGTGTGGGGCAGCGAGCGTCGTGATCGTCGGACTGCTGGCTGCCGTGCTCCTCGCCGTCGGCGCAGCCGTATCGGTGCTCTCCCTGCTCCCCGCGACGGTGACGGCGGCCAACGCCGCCGACGCGGCGGCCCTCGCCGGAGCCGACGTGCTCGCCGGAGTCGTCAACGGTGAGGCGTGCGAGATCGCGGAACGAGCCGCGGTACTCGGCGGAGCGACGCTCGAGAGCTGCACGATCGACGGCCCGGTGGTCGAGGCGACGACATCCCTCGTCGTGCTCGGCCTGCCCGTCACCGCCCGCTCGCGCGCCGGTCCGCCCGGGTGGGAGTGATCAGTCGAAGACGGTCTCGATATAGCGGTACTCGACGGCGCTCGGACGTTCGTCGTCCTGCGTCGAGAACTCGAGACCTGCACCACGTGAGTAGACGTAGTGCTTGCCGTCGCCCGAGATCTCGAGTCGAGGTTGCGGTCCGCCGTCGCCGAGGAAGGCCGTTGCAACAGTCTTTCCCTCGAGCGGCCCGTCGATCAGTTTCGCGGTGTAAGTCGCCACAGCTGGGGTGTCCATGCCGTCATTTTCCTCCGTTCCCTCCGAAGCGCAAGGGGCTTGCGCCGCCTCGCCGATTGGGCAATCTCGCCGAGACTGTGTGTATGGTGTGCGGTGACGGGAGCGTAGCTTCCGCGCATGGCTGAGGGTGCACCGTCGGGGGGCGGACCGACCGGAGCCCTCCGTAGAAAACAATCATGAGGAGTCTGGTGCCAGGCACGAAGAAACTGGTCATCGTCGAGTCGCCGACCAAGATGAAGTCGATCGCCGGCTATCTCGGTGACGACTACGAGGTGCTGTCGTCGGTAGGACACATCCGTGACCTCATCGAGCCGAAGAACCTGCCCGCCGAGCTCAAGAAGGGCCCGCTCGGCAAGTTCTCCGTCGACGTCGATCACGGCTTCGAGCCCTACTACGTGGTGTCCGATTCGAAGAAGAAGACGGTCGCCGAACTGAAGCGCGCCCTCAAGGACGCCGACGAGCTCATCCTCGCAACTGATGAGGACCGCGAAGGCGAGGCCATCGCGTGGCACCTGCTGCAGGAGCTGAAGCCGAAGGTCCCCGTCCGCCGCATGGTCTTCCACGAGATCACGAAGGACGCGATCCTCGCGGCGAAGGACAACACCCGCGACCTCGACACCGCCCTCGTCGACGCGCAGGAGACGCGACGCATCCTCGACCGCCTCTACGGCTACGAGGTCTCGCCGGTGCTCTGGCGGAAGGTCGGACCCGGCCTCTCCGCGGGCCGCGTGCAGTCTGCAGCGACCCGACTCGTCGTCGACCGTGAGCGCGAGCGCCTCGCCTTCGTCGCCGCCGGATACTGGGACCTCATCGGGCGCTTCGCTCCGGAGGCCGGTACCGCTTTCGACGCGCGCCTCGTCCGCCTCGACGGCTCGCGTGTGGCGACCGGTCGCGACTTCGACGACCTCGGCCGCCTCAAGGGCGACGCCGTCGTGCTCGACGAGCAGGCCGCCTCGGCGCTCGCATCTGCGCTCCGCGACACGACGGTCGCCCGCCGCGTCTCCAAGGTCGAGTCGAAGCCGTACTCCCGGCGCCCCGCCGCTCCGTTCACGACGTCGACCCTGCAGCAGGAAGCGGCGCGGAAGCTCCGCTTCTCGGCTCGCCAGACCATGAGCGTCGCCCAGTCTCTCTACGAGAACGGGTACATCACTTATATGCGTACCGATTCGCCCTCGCTCTCGCAGCAGGCGATCACGGCCGCTCGTGCCCAGGCGACGGCGCTCTATGGCGCCGAGTCGATCCCCGACAAGCCGCGTCTCTACACGGGCAAGTCGAAGAACGCGCAGGAGGCGCACGAGGCGATCCGTCCCTCGGGCGACACGTTCCGCACCCCGTCGTCGCTTTCGTCGACGCTGCGCGGAAACGACTTCAAGCTCTACGACCTGATCTGGAAGCGCACCGTCGCCTCGCAGATGGCCGACGCGAAGGGTTCGACCGCGACGGTCACGATCGAGGTCGGTCCGACGGCCGAGAACGAGCACCCGCGTGCCTCGAAGACGCTCGCCGAGTTCACGGCGAGCGGAACGGTCATCACGTTCCGCGGGTTCCTCGCCGCCTATGAAGAGGGCAAGGACGAGGAGCGCAACAGCGAGGAGCAGCCCGGTGAGGCGAAGCTCCCGCCGCTGACCGAGGGTCAAGAACTCGACCTCGCCGAACTCGAGGCCAAGGGGCACGAGACGAGCCCTCCGCCGCGCTACACGGAGGCCAGCCTCGTCAAGCGACTCGAAGAGCTCGGCATCGGCCGCCCCTCGACGTTCGCCTCGATCATCTCGACGATCCTCGACCGCGGGTACGTCACCCAACGCGGCCAGGCTCTCGTGCCGAGCTGGATCGCCTTCTCGGTCGTCCGTCTGCTCGAAGACCACTTCTCCGATCTCGTCGAGTACGACTTCACCGCCGAGATGGAGGAAGACCTCGACCGCATCGCCGGTGGCGACGCCGACCGAGTCGAGTGGCTCACGAGCTTCTACTTCGGAAGCGACAAGCACCGCGGCCTCCGTCAGGTCGTCGACAACCTCGGTGAGATCGATGCGCGCGAGATCAACTCGGTGCACATCGACGGCGACATCACGCTCCGCATTGGAAAGTACGGCCCCTACCTCGAGGTCGCCGAAGAGGGCTCCGAGACCCCGCGCCGTGTGAACCTGCCCGAGGATCTCGCACCCGACGAGCTCACGCCCGCCAAGGCCCGCGAACTCATCGACGCTCCGGTGCAGACCGACCGCGTGCTCGGCGTCAACCCCGAGAACGGCAAGGAGATCGTCGCGAAGGACGGCCGATTCGGCCCCTACGTGACCGAGCTCGAGCCGGAGCCCGAGGAGGCGCCCGCGGCCGAGACGGTCGATCCGAAGACCGGTGAGGTCGTCGCGGCGAAGAAGAAGCCCGCCAAGAAGGCCGCGGCTCCGAAGCCGCGCACGGCATCGCTCTTCAAGACGATGGACCTGCAGACGATCGACCTCGAGACGGCGCTCCGCCTCCTCGACCTGCCCCGCGTCGTCGGCGTCGACCCCGAGTCGGGTGCCGAGATCACGGCTCAGGGCGGTCGTTACGGCCCCTACATCAAGCGCGGAACCGACTCCCGTTCGCTCCCGAGCGAGGACGCGATCTTCGAGATCGACCTCCCCGGTGCCCTCGAGTTGCTCGCGCAGCCGAAGTACGGCGGGCGAGCGGCATCCAGTGCCCTCAAGGAGTTCGACGCCGACCCGGTCAGCGGCAAGCCGATCAAGGTGAAAGACGGCCGGTTCGGCCCGTACGTCACCGACGGAGTGACGAACGCGACGATTCCGCGTGGCGACACGGTGGAAGAGATCACCTTCGAACGCGCCGTCGAATTGCTGCAGATCAAGCGCGACAAGGGACCGGTCAAGAAGCCGGCTGCCAAGAAGGCTCCGGCCAAGAAGGCACCCGCGAAGAAGGCTCCGGCCAAGAAGGCGACTCCGAAGAAGTGAGCGAGCACCCGTCCGATCTCGCTCGACGCACGATGCCGGGCGAGCTCGTCCCCGTCGTGCGGGGCGAGTTCCCTGGGCTCTTCGTCACCTTCGAGGGCGGCGACGGATCGGGCAAGTCGACTCAGGCTGAGCTGCTCGAGCAGTGGGTAGCCACCCGCGGGCGCGAGGTGCTCCGCACACGTGAGCCCGGCGGCTCCGACGTCGGTCTCGAGATCCGCGAACTGGTGCTGCACCACCGCGGCGACATCGATCCGCGGGCCGAGGCCCTGCTGTACGCGGCGGACCGCGCTCACCACATCGCGACGAAGGTGCGCCCCGCGCTCGAACGCGGTGACGTCGTGATCCAGGACCGCTATCTCGATTCATCCGTGGCCTATCAGGGTGCGGGCCGCGTGCTCGATCCGCGCGAGGTGCGTGCGCTCTCACTGTGGGCGACGGCGGGACTCCTTCCCGACCTCACCGTGCTCCTCGACCTCGACGAGTCGGTCGCGCGCGGTCGACTCGACGCGGCGAAGAAGCGATTCGACCGGCTCGAGGCCGAGGCCGCCGACTTCCACGCGCGCGTGCGCGCGGGCTTCCTCGCGCTCGCCGCCGACGAGCCCGACCGGTTCCTCGTCGTCGACGCGTCGCTCCCCGTCGACGAGATCGCCGAGCGCATCCGCGCGCGCGTCGCGGGACTGCTCTGAGCCCGACCGCCCGGGCGACGGTGTCTGTGCGGCCACGTAGGCTGGTCGCGTGACGGTATGGAGCGAGCTGACGGGCCAGGCGGGCGCCATCGCCGTGCTCCGAGCTGCGGCCGTCGTCGCGAGCAGGCGTACCGTGACGGATGCCGATGAGCAGGCATCCGGCGACGAATCCGACGCCGCGACGCGTGCCTTCGCGGCCTCCACCCAGCAGATGACCCATTCCTGGCTCATCACCGGCCCACCCGGTTCGGGCCGCTCGAACCTCGCCTACGCCTTCGCTTCGGCACTGCTGTCGGGCGACCCCGACGGCGACGAGCGCACGACCGCTCAGGTCGGAGCCCGTTCCCACCCCGACCTGCAGGTGCTCGCGACCGAGGGTGTGATCATCAAGCGCGACGACGTGCGCGACATCGTGAAGCGCTCGCACTACGCGCCCTCCATCGGCCGGCACCGTGTGATCGTCGTCGAAGACGCCGACCGCATGACCGAGCAGACCTCGAACTTCCTCCTCAAAGAGCTCGAAGAACCTCCTGAGCGCACCGTCTGGATCCTCTGCGCGCCGAGCGAGGCCGACCTCATCCCGACGATCCGCTCGCGCGTGCGCAGTGTTCGCCTCGCCCTGCCCTCGATCGCGGACGTCGCCGACCTCTTGGTCCGTCGCGACGGCATCGACCCGATCGTCGCCGAACGTGCCGCGCGCGAGGCGCAGAGCCACATCGGCATGGCCCACCGTCTCGCGACGAGCGCCGAGGCGCGTGACCGCAGGCACGAGACGCTGCGCACGACGCTCGCCATCCGCAGCGTCTCGAACGCGGTGAACGCGGCCGCCCGATTGCTCGCCATCGCGGGCGACGACGCCAAGGCGATCTCTGAACTGCGCGACGCCGAAGAGCGCGACAACGCCCTGCGCTCGCTCGGCATCGCACCCGGTCAGGCCGTTCCGCCCGCGCTGCGATCACAGCTCAAGGCTCTCGAAGACGATCAGAAGCGCCGGGCCACTCGAAGCCTGCGCGACGGCATCGACCGCATCCTCGTCGACCTCTCGAGCCTCTACCGCGACATCCTCATGGAGCAGCTCGGCACCGGTGCCGAGCTCGTGAACCGTGAGCTCAGTGCCGAGATCGGCCGCGCCGCCGAGGGGTCGACATCCGCCGACTCGCTCGCGACGCTCGACGCCATTCAGACCGCACGAACCCGCATCGAGTCGAACGTGGCGCCCACGCTCGCGCTCGAGGCCATGCTCGTGCAGACCATCCGCCGACCCGACCGAGTGGGAGCATGATGCGCCGCACCTCCAAGCTGATCGCCGTGGCGATGGCGGCTGTGATCACCCTGGGGCTCTCGGCCTGCATGCCGTTCGATCTGCTTCCCTCGGGGCCGTCGGCCACATCGACGCCGACGGGCGAAGACGTCGACGCGGCTCTCGAGCCGTTCTACACGCAGGTGCTCGTGTGGGAGTCGTGCGGTGCGAACCAGTGCACGACGGCGACCGCTCCGCTCGACTGGGACGACCCCGCGGCCGGCGAGATCGAGCTCGCGCTCGTGCGCCAGCCGGCCACGGGCGACAAGGTCGGCTCGCTGCTCGTCAACCCCGGCGGTCCCGGTGGATCGGGCTACGACTTCATCGCCGACTCGGTCGACTACGCGACGAGCGAGCGGCTGCAGGAGGCCTACGACGTCGTCGGCTTCGACCCGCGCGGCGTCGGCCGTTCCTCGGCCGTCTCGTGCCTCGAACCCGCCGAGATGGACGATTACCTCTACGGCATCATCGACGCACCGCGCGGCAGCGACGAGTGGATCGCCGCGGCGCGAGAATCGGCGACGGCATTCGGTGAGGCCTGCGCCGAGAACACCGGGGCGCTCCTCGGCCAGGTCGACACGATCAGTGCGGCACGCGACATGGACCTGCTGCGCGCCATCCTCGGCGACGAGAAGCTCAACTTCCTCGGCTACTCGTACGGCACGTTCCTCGGAGCAACGTACGCCGAGCTCTACCCCGAGAAGGTCGGCCGTCTCGTGCTCGACGGAGCCATCGACCCGGCCGCGACCAACGCCGAGGTGTCGGGGGCGCAGGCCGAAGGCTTCGAGGGGGCGCTCCGCGCCTACCTGACGTTCTGCCTCGACCAGGACGAGTGCTCGTTCGACGGCACGGCCGACGAAGCGATGGCGACGGTGCGCGCGCTCCTCGACTCCGTCGCGGCCAACCCGATCCGCGCGACCGACGGGCGCATGCTCGGAGCCGACTCGCTGCTCACGGCGATCATCTACCCGCTCTACAGCCAGAGCTCCTGGTACGCGCTCGACTCGCTCTTCGAGTCCGTGTTCGCGGGTGAGGCCGACTACGCGTTCTACCTCGCCGACCTCTACAACGGTCGTGACGAGTCGGGCCAGTACGTCGACAACTCGACCGAGTCGTTCAGCGCCATCAACTGCCTCGACTACGAGTACCAGGACGACGTCGCCGTCATGCGCGAGAAGGCCGCCGCGATCGAAGCGCAGGCGCCGTACATGGGAACCTTCATGACCTACGGCGACATCGGCTGCGCATCGTGGCCGTACACGGGCGACCGTCCGCGTGCCGAGATCCACGCCGCGGGCGCCGATCCGATCATCGTGATCGGCACGACGAACGACCCCGCGACGCCGTACCAGTGGGCTGTCGCGCTCGCCGATCAGCTCGAGAGCGGCCACCTCATCACCTATGAGGGCGAAGGCCACACGGCGTACAACAAGTCGAATGCGTGCGTGGACGACGCAGTCGACGCGTACTTCCTCGAGGGCACGGTTCCGGCTTCCGATCCGACGTGTTGATGCGTCATCCGACGTCGGGGGCGCGCGTGTACAAACCGTCCTCGGAAACCCGCTAACATAGTCTCTCGTGCCCATGGCTCCGCCAGCGGATCATGGCCACGCCGCCTTAGCTCAGTCGGCAGAGCGTCTCACTCGTAATGAGAAGGTCGTGGGTTCGATTCCCACAGGCGGCTCCATCACAGAAGGCCCCGAGTCCACTCGGGGCCTTCTGTCGTTCTCGCTCCTGCCGCTTCGCCTGCCGTTCCGCGGATGTCGCGCCGACACGCCGCGCGAATCGAGGCCTTGCCCGGGGCGTCGCTCGTGCATCCGCACGAACGGCAGCAGTGTCGGGCTCCGAGCGCGGCCTAGAGTGGGGGCGTGACCGTCGCCTCCCCGCCGCGTGGCCCCGTCGGCTGGATGGAGCGGCGTCAGATCGCCCTCTACCTCGCGGCCATCGCGCTCGGCGCGGGCATCGGCCTCGTGCTTCCGGGGTCCGAGCACCTCGAGGTGGCCATCACGCCCGTGCTCGGCCTGCTGCTCTTCGCCACGTTCCTCGCCGTTCCGTTCGCGTCGCTCGGGCGGGCGCTCCGTGACGTGCGGTTCCTCGGCGCCGTGCTCGTGCTGAACTTCCTCATCGTTCCCATCGTCGCCTTCGGGCTGTCGCGTTTCGTGAGCGGCGATCCCGGCCTCGTCTTCGGCGTGCTCCTCGTGCTGCTCACGCCGTGCATCGACTACGTGATCGTCTTCACGGGTCTCGCGGGCGGCGCGGCGACGAGGCTCCTCGCGGCGACGCCGCTGCTGATGATCGCCCAGATGCTCCTGCTGCCCGTCTACCTCGTGACGTTCATCGGGGCCGAGGGCGTCGCCATGATGGACGTCGAGCCCTTCGTCGTCGCGTTCGTCTCCCTCATCGTGCTGCCGCTCGCTGCGGCCGCCGCGGTACAGGCCCTCGCCCGTCGATACCGTGCGGCGCGAGCCGTGGAGTCGACGATGGGCGCGCTCATGGTCCCGCTCATGATGGCGACACTCGCCGTGGTCGTCGCGTCGCAGATCGCCGCCGTGTCGAATGCGCTCGGCTCGCTCCTCGTCACCGTGCCGATCTTCATCGCGTTCGCGATCGTCATGGTGCCGCTCGGCGACGTGACCGGCCGTCTCTTCGGGGTCGATACCCCCGCGCGTCGAGCTGTCGTCTTCAGCGGTGCGACGCGGAACTCGCTCGTGGTTCTCCCGCTCGCGCTCGCGGCGCCCGATACCTTCGCGATCGCGCCGACCGTCGTCGTCACCCAGACCCTCGTCGAGCTCGTCGCGATGGTCGTCTTCGTCCGCGTCATCCCGGCTCTCATTCGATCGTCGCCGGAATAGTCGAGCATTTTTCACTCGCGTGTCAAGCCCTGTTGCGCGGTCAGACACGGCAGTAGCGTGAAGTATCCGAGCGGCATCCTGCTGGAGGTGAGCCGCCGGCACGTCGTGGAGGGCCCGCGGCGTTCCCGAATCCGGGAGCGACCACGTCGACCCTCCACGACACACACGACGGCCTTAACGGGCGAACGGGTCCCGGCATTGCCGGGACCCGTTCGACGACGACTGGAGTCAGTTGTCGCGAAGCTCTTCCTTGACCTCGTTGCGCGCCTTGACGGAGTCGCGCTCGGCCTCAGCCTTCTTGATCTCGGCCTCGGCCTGAGCTTCGGTCTTCTTGACCTCGGCTTCGGCCTTCGCCTCGTCGACCTTGTCGCGGGCACGATCCACGCCGTCTTCTACGACACGACCGACCTTCTCGGCGCCGGCCTTGACGGTCTCTTTTGCATCGTCCAGAAAGCCCATGACATTCCCTTCTCTCCGCACCGCGCCTGCGGCGACATCGTTTCCACGATAGGCGCGGGTGCACCGCCGCAGCAGGGGGTTTACATCGATCCTGTGGTGTGCAAACCGCGCCGCTAGGCTGGCTCCATGACACTTCGATGGGGAATTCTGGCCACGGGCGGCATCGCCCACGCGTTCACGAACGATCTGAAGCTGAACGGCCTGACGGTTCAGGCCGTCGGCTCGCGCCGCGCCGAGGCCGCCGAGGCCTTCGCGACGGAATTCGGCATTCCGAACGTGCACTCGAGCTACGAAGCCCTCGCCGCCGACCCCGAGGTCGACATCGTCTACATCGCGACGCCGCACCCGCTGCACGCCGAGAACGCGATCCTCATGCTGAACGGCGGCAAGCACGTTCTCGTCGAGAAGCCCTTCACCCTCACGGGGGCCGAAGCCGCCGCGGTGCGCGATCTCGCCGCCGAGAAGGGCCTCCTCGCGCTCGAAGCGATGTGGACCCGCTACCTGCCGCACATGGTGCGCATCCGCGAGATCATCGCGGCGGGCACCCTCGGCGAAGTGCGCACGCTCCTCGCCGACCACACGCAGGACATCTCCGACGACCCGTCGCACCGACTGAACGACCTCGCCCTCGGCGGTGGTGCACTCCTCGACCTCGGCATCTACCCGGTCTCGTTCGCGTGGGACCTCTTCGGAGCCCCCGAGTCGATCCTCGCCGACGCGCGCTTCAAGGCGACGGGCGCCGACGCGCAGGTCGCGACGATCTTCGGCTACTCGGGCGGACGCCTCGCGACGACCCTCTCGGCGAGCGACACGAAGGGCCCGAACACCGCCTCGGTGCTCGGCACCGACGCCCGCATCGACATCGACGAGGTCTGGTACACGCCGACCACCTTCCGGGTCATCGGCTCCGACGGCTCCGTCCTCGAGTCGTTCGCGTCGGAGGTCACGGGCCGGGGCATGCACTTCCAGGCGCTCGCCGCCGAGAAGCTCGTCGCCGACGGAGACCTGCGCGGAGGCGCGCTCCCGATCGACGAGAGCGTCGCCATCATGGAATCGCTCGACGAGATCCGTCGCATCATCGGGCTCGTGTACCCCAGCGAGCGGTGACCCCGGGGTCGACCCGGAGAGCGACCCTGATTCATCCCTGAGATGGATGCCGCCCGTCGGTGCGCCTCGTTAGGCTCGACCCCGGGCGCCGGCGGAACGGCCGCGTCCGATGGCAAGAACCGGCTCGTTCCGGTTCGATCGATCCTGGGGGAACTCCGTGCGACTCATCCGACCGCTTACCTTCTCAGCTCTCGCCGTGGCTTCGGCGCTCGTCCTGGCGGGCTGCTCGTCGCCGGGCGGAAGCGGCACCGACGGCGAACTGTCGTGGGAGGACAGCCCGCTGTCGAAGTACCTCGAGCCCGTCAACGGCGGCGCAGCGTTCGACGAAGACGCGTGGGCCGAGCAGCAGAAGAAGAGCGAAGAGCTCGTCGCCGCGTGCATGTCCGACGAGGGCTTCGAGTACAAGCCCGTCGACCAGTCGCAGGGCGTCATGATGACCTCCGAGGACTTCGAGGACCAGAACACCGAAGAGTGGGTCGCTGCGAACGGCTGGGGCATGGTCCAGACGCAGGCCGACATCGAGAAGATGCAGTCCGAGAGTGAGGGCGAGGAGTTCGTCGACCCCAACCAGGAGTACGTCGAGTCGCTGTCGGCGACCGAGCAGGAGGCCTACTACGCCACGCTCTACGGTGTTCCGCCCGCTGAGGAGGAGCTCGGCGAAGACGGATCGTACGAGTACAACTGGGAGACCGCCGGCTGCCAGGGCGCCGCTCAGCACGAAGTGCAGGGCGACACCAACTACTGGGAGGACGAGGAGTTCGCACCGCTCGTCGAGTCGATGGGCGCGATGTGGGAAGACCTGCAGAAGCGCCCCGAGATCGTCGAACTCGACGCGAAGTGGTCGGACTGCATGGCCGACGCCGGCTACGCCGACCTGAAGACGCGCTCGGAGGCGAGCATGGGCATCTCCGAAGAGATGAACGCGCTCTACGAGGAGTCGCAGGGCGAGCAGATCGACGACGCCGTGTTGAAGGAGCTCAAGGAGCGCGAGATCGACATGGCGCTCGCCGACTTCCGCTGCGCGAAGGACCTCGACTACAACAACGTGCAGCTCACGGCTCAGTTCGCTCAGGAAGAGCAGTTCATCGAAGACCACAAGGCCGAGCTCGACGCGCTCGTCGCTGCGTACTCGACGGGTAAGAAGTAGGTGGTGAGGCGGTCGCGCGGCGAGAGCGCCGACAGCCCCGCATCGACCGGAGGGGATGACTCCGGCCTCGACGGTCTCGGTGTGACCACCGTCATCGAGGGCGAGGGCGAGGGCGAGGGCGAGGGCGAGGGCGAGGGCGAGGGCGAGGGCGAGGGCGAGTCCGCTGCGACCGAGGCGGCGCTGAAGCCCGACCCGGCCGTGTCGGGATGGCGCCGCGTGCTGCAGGGCAATCGCGTCCTGTGGGTGCTCGCAGCCGTCGCGATCGTCTCGCTCATCGCCGGTGTCGGCGTGAGCTTCCTCATCGTCTCGCCCGGTCAGGCCGCGGCCGACGCCGCAGCGCCCGAACCGGGGCTCATCACCGTGCCCATCGAGAGCCGTGAACTCTCGAACGACGTCACGATCCGCGGCGACGCGGCGTTCGCCGACGCCGTAGAGGTCAAGATCGAGACCGGCAGTCTCGGTGGCCCTGCGGTCGTCACGGGTCGCGTGCCCGAGGTCGGGGCGACGTTCGAACCGACATCCGTCGCCCTCGAGGTGACCGGCCGGCCCGTCATCGTGCTGCCGGGCGACCTGCCCGCGTACCGCACGTTGAGCGTCGGTCTCTCTGGCCCTGACGTGCTGCAGCTGAAGGCCGCCCTCGTGTCAATTGGCATCGACGTCGGCGACCCGTCGTCGGCGACGTTCGACTCGGCGACGGCGTCTGCCGTCGCGGCCCTCTACGACCGGGTCGGCTACCCGACCCCGGACGCGCCCGAGGGCACGGCCGAGGCCGTTCGTGGTGCGCGTGACGGCGTGCGCGCGGCCGAGGACGGTGTCGCGAGTGCGCGGCGTGCGCTCGCCCAGGCTCAGGCCGGCCCGAGCAATGCCGAGCGCATCGAGCAGGACAACCTCGTGCGGGCCGCCGAACGCGCGCTCGCCGAGGCGAAGGCCGGCAAGGGGCAGCTCTCCGTCGCCGATGCCGAGGACCAGCTGCGGCTCGCTCAGGCCCGCCGCGACGAAGCCCTCGCCCCGCGCGACGCGAGTGACGCGCAGAGTTCGCTCGACGCCGCCTACGCCGGTCTCGACGCCGCGAACGAGGTGCTCGCCGATGCGTCGGACTCGACCCTCGCGTTCCTGCCCGCGAGCGAGGTGCTCTACCTCTCGGCGCTGCCGCGACGTGTCGACGAAGTGAAGGTCGAACGCGGCACGATCCTCCAGGCCGCCGCGATGCTCGTCTCGGGCGCGACGCTCACGATCAACGCGTCCGCCGCCGAGAGCGACGCGAAGCTGCTCGAGGTCGGTGCTGTGGCGTCCTTCGCTCTCCCCGACGGAACCGAGATGGCGGCGACGATCTCGTCGGTCGCACCGCGGAAGGCCGAGGCGGGCTCGGGCTCCGGCCCGCGCTACGACGTCGTGCTCGCGCCCACCGATCCGACGCCCGAACAGGTCGAACAGCTGCGCGGTCAGAACGTGCGCGTGAGCATCTCGATCGGCTCGACCGACGGCGCCGTGCTCGCGGTTCCGCTCGCCGCCCTCACCGCGGGGCCCGGCGGGGAATCCCGCGTCGAGGTCGCCGGTGACGACGACGAGAAGACTCGGCTCGTCGAGGTGACCACGGGTCTCGCGGCCGAGGGCTTCGTCGAGATCACGGGCGACATCCGTGAGGGCGAACTCGTCGTGGTCGGTCGATGAGCGAGACCGATTCGGTCATCGAGCTCACGAACGTCACGCGGTCATTCCCCGGCCCGCCCGAGGTTCAGGCGCTCAAGAGCGTCAACATCTCGATCGGCCGCGGCGACTACGTGTCGATCGTCGGTCCGAGCGGTTCGGGCAAGTCGACGCTCCTCAACGTGCTCGGGCTGCTCGACCGTCCGAGCGTCGGCGAGTACCGGCTCGACGGGGTGTCGACGGCCTCCCTCGACGACGACGCTCGGGCCGCGTTGCGCGCCCGCACGATCGGATTCGTCTTCCAGGCGTTCCACCTGCTGCCGCGGCGCACGGTGCTCGACAACGTGCTGCTGTCGACCCTCTACAGCGGAGTGCCGCGTGCCGAGCGCATGCCGCGCGCCCGTGAGGCCCTTGACCGCGTCGGGCTCGGGCATCGGCTCGGGTTCCTGCCGACGACGCTCTCGGGCGGTGAACGTCAGCGCGTCGCCGTCGCCCGCGCCGTCACGGCATCGCCGCACGTCATCCTCGCCGACGAACCGACGGGCAACCTCGACGCGACGACGTCGAGCGAGGTCATGGATCTCTTCGAAGAGCTCAACCGCGACGGACTCACCCTCGTCGTCATCACGCACGACCCCGTCGTCGCGGGTCGCGCCGGCCGGAGCATCCGCATCGACGACGGCCGGGTGAGCGAACTGTGAAGCTGCCCCGATTCGGTCGCCGACGCGGCGAGACAGACACTTCCGTACCCGAGACTGGCGCGACGGGCGAGACCCCGACGACGGATGCCGCGAGCGAACGCCCCGCGGTCGCCCGCGCCGACCGCTTCACCGTGCAGGACCTCCTCGTCGAGGTCAGCCACGGCATCGGCGGTCATACCGGTCGACTCGTCATGACGACTCTCGGAACCGTGCTCGGCATCGCGTCGCTCGTCGTCACGATCGGGTTCGCGCAGACGGCGGCCGGTCAGATCGGCAAGCAGTTCGACGCGGTCGCGGCGACCCAGGTGATCGTGAAGCCCGGTTCGACCCGCAACGCGTCGGGCGAAGAGACGGTGACGGCCCGCTTGCCGTGGGACGCCCCCGAGCGCGTCGAACGCCTCGTCGGCGTCGAGCGCGCCGGGCTCATCGGCGAGGTGCCGCTCGGCGAGGCCCGCATCACGGCGGTGCCGATCAATGACCCGTCTGCGCCCGAGACGTTCAGCCCGCCGCTCCTCGCGGGCTCGGCCGGCCTGCTCGACGCCGTCCGCGGTTCGGTCGTCACCGGTCGATTCTTCGATGCGGGCCATGACGAGCGGGGTGATCGTGTCGCGGTGCTCGGCGAACGCGCCGCCGAGAAGCTCGGCATCAACCGCGTCGACTCGCAACCGTCGATCTTCATCGGTGAACGCCCGTACACCGTCATCGGCATCGTCGCGGGGGTCGAGCGTCGCCCCGACATCCTCGACTCCGTCGTCATCCCGCTCGGTGCGGCCCGCGCCGATCTCGGGCTGCCCGCCGCCGACGAACTGCAGGTGCGCATCGACGCGGGCGCGGGCGGGGTCGTCGCCCAACAGGCGCCGATCGCCCTCAGCCCGAACACCCCCGAGAACTTCACGGTGCAGGCGCCGCGTTCGGGATCGGAGCTCCAGGAGAGCGTGCAGGCCGACGTCAACATCGTCTTCCTCGTGCTCGGAGTCATCGCGCTCCTCGCCGGCGGGCTCGGCATCGCGAACGTCACGCTGCTCTCGGTTTCGGAACGCACGGGTGAGATCGGACTGCGCCGTGCCCTCGGCGCGACGCGGCGCGCGGTCGCCGCGCAGTTCATGGTCGAGTCGATCGTGATCGGTCTGCTCGGCGGCCTCATCGGCGCCGCCGTCGGGGTGTTCGCGGTCGTCGGGGTCTCGCTCCTGCAGCAGTGGACGCCGATCATCGACCTCGTCATGGTGCTCGGTGCGGCGCTCCTCGGAGCCGTCGTGGGCCTCGCTGCCGGCGCGTATCCGGCGCGGAAGGCCGCGCGGGTCGAGCCCATCGCGGCACTCCGATCCGGCGTCTGATCAGGTTCGCGCGCGTAGACTCTCACGGTGCCAGACCTGACGGATGACGGAAGCGAGCCCGCAACAGGGCTCCGCGGCTTCGCCGTGCGCCATCGCGTCGGTCTCCAGATCACCGCCGTGTCGGTCGCTTTCGTGCTCGCCGCGGGCGGAGCGTTCGCCGCCGGAGTGCTGAACGGCAAGCCGCCGCAGGCACCGCCGGCCGTCGCTGCCACGCCGACTCCGACGCCCACTCCCGAGGCCCGCCCCGCTCCGATTCCCCTGCCCGTCGCCGACCGCATCCGCACGTGCTCGGTCGCCGAGCTCGCGGCCGACCCGCGTCTCGCGAACATGCAGGCGCAGGTCATGAACGCCTCGACGGGCGCCGTGCTCTTCGATCGCGGCGGCGACACCGCGTCGCGCACCGCGAGCGTCTTGAAGGTGCTGACCTCGGCGGCAGCACTCTCGGTGCTCGGACCCGACTACCGGGCGACGACCCGCGTCGTCGCGGGTGCGGAGCCCGGCTCCGTCGTGCTCGTCGGAGGCGGCGATGTGACACTCTCGCGCACGCCGAGCGGCACGGAGACCGTCTACCCGGGCGCCGCGCACCTCGACGACCTCGCCGACCAGGTCGAGCAGGCATGGGAGGCGAACCCCGACAACCCGCCGATGACGAAGCTGATCCTCGACGCGTCGTACTTCGGCGGAGACGAATGGCACCCGACGTGGGCGCCCGCCGAGCGCGAGCTCGGGTACATGTCGCCGATCACGGCGCTGCAGGTCGACGGAGCCCGCGACGACCCCTCGTCGAACACGTCGTATCGTTCGGCTGACCCCATCGGTCAGGCCGGCGAGGCCTTCGCCGACGCACTCGGCGGCGGTCTCACCATCGAACGCGGAACGGCTCCGGCCGACGCGGCCCTGCTCGGTCAGGTGTCGTCGCCGTCGGTCGCCGATCTCATCGACAAGGCGCTCATCGTCTCCGACAACTCGGTCGCCGAGATGCTCGCGCGCCTCGTCGCGATCCAGTCGGGCTCGGGCAACACGTTCGACGCGATCCAGGCGGGCGTCGTCGCCGGACTCATGCCGTACGGCATCGACACGACGGGCATCACCGTCATCGACGGTTCGGGGCTCAGCGACTCGAACGCCGTCGCACCGGCCTACCTCACGCGGCTGTTCGTGAAGATCAACGCGCGCGAGGGCAACCTCGGCCTCGTGTTCGACTCGCTTCCGATCGCCGGAGGCCCGCGCGGCTCGCTCTCGTACTCCGACCGCTTCACGGGAGACAGCGCGGTCGCCGACGGCTCGGTGTTCGCGAAGACCGGGTGGATCGACACCGGTTACACGCTCGCCGGAATCGTCCACGCCGAGGACGGCACTCCGCTCACGTTCGCGATGTACGCCCTCGGCGACGTCTCCGACGACGCGAAGCAAGCGCTCGACGCGTTCGCCGCGGGCATCTACCGTTGCGGCGACAACCTCTCGAACTCCTGACGCCTCGCCCCGCGAGCGCGCATCCAGAGAGATAATCGAGGGATGACTCGGGCGCTCTTCATCATCGACGTTCAGAACGACTTCACCGAGGGCGGCGCGCTCGGCGTCGACGGGGGCGACGCGGTCGCCGCGGGCATCAGCCGCTTCCTCGACGCACACGCCGACGAGTACTCGCTCGTCGTCGCCTCACGCGACTGGCACGACCCCGACAACGACAACGGCGGGCACTTCCACGAGAGCCCCGACTACGTCGACACGTGGCCGGAGCACTGCGTCGCGGGAACCGACGGGGCCGAGTACCACCCCGAGCTCTCGGTCGACGAGGTCGACGTGCACGTGCGAAAAGGGCAGGGCGAGCCGGCCTATTCGATCTTCGAGGGCACGGATGACTCGGGCGCGACGGTCGCCCACATCCTCGCCGACCGCGGCATCGTCGACGTCGACGTCGTGGGCATCGCGACCGACTACTGCGTGCGCGCGAGCGCGCTCGACGGCGTGAGTCACGGCCGCCACATCCGCGTCTTCACCGACCTCGTCGCGGGCGTCGCCGCCGAGTCGAGCGATGCCGCTCTCGCCGAGATGGCGCACGCCGGCGTCGACATCACGACGACCGACGAGGCCTTCGCGTCGTGACGCTCTACGCCGAGGCCCGCGACGGCGCGCTCATCGCCTACGAGGTGCACGCGGGCGGCAACGGGTCGCCCGTGCTGCTCGTGCACGGCTTCGCTTCGAACACCGTCGACACGTGGGAACGCACGGGGTGGATTCGCGCCGTCGTCGACTCGGGTCGCGCGGCCATCACCGTCGACCTCCGCGGTCACGGTCAGAGCGACAAGCCGGCCGTCGCCGACGCCTACACGATCGACCGGCTCGGAGCCGACCTCCTCGCCGTGATCGACTCAGCCGGAGCCGATCAGGTCGACGTCGTCGCCTACTCGCTCGGGTGTCGCGTCGCCGCGTCCTTCGCCCGGCTCGCGCCCGATCGCATCGGTCGGTTGGTGCTCGGTGGAGCGGGCCCCGACGAGCTGTTCGCCCGCTGGGATCTCGCCGAGGTCGATGGGCTGCTGCGCGAGGGGCGAGCGTCCAGCGACGCGATGATCACCGCGGTGCTCGCTCCCGCCCTCGCCGCTGGCGCCGATCCCGAGGCCCTCGCGGCGCTCGTCGCGGGTGTCGCCGGCGCCGATCTGACCGAGCCGCGCGGCATCCCCGTCCTGTTCGTCGCCGGTGAGAACGACCCCGTGCCGGCCGGTGCCGAGGAGCTCGCTCGGGAGTGGGGCGCCGGTTTCCTGTCGATCCCGGGCCGCGATCACATCTCGACGCTCACGTCGCGCACGTTCAAAGACGCCGCGCTCGCGTTCCTCGGTGGGGCTGACCAGCACCTGGCAGAATGAGGCCATGACCGAAACCACCACCACCGTGCAGCTCCGTCGTTACCGCCTCGTCGAGGGGGAGTACGACGCGTTCCTCGCGTGGTGGACCGAGTGGATGCCGGTCGTGCGCCCCGCCGCGGGCTTCGCGATCGACTTCGCCTATGGCCTCCGCGAGTCGAACGAGTTCGTCTGGGCGGTCAGCGCCGAGGGCGACGTCGCGGCGTTCACGGCTCTCGAAGAGACGTACATGGCCTCCGAGGGCCGCGCCCGCGCGTTCGAGGGAGTGCCGCAGCGCGTCGCCGAGTACGACGTGCGCTTCGTCGACGACGCGGTCGCCTGAGCGTCACGAGACGCCGGCGCTCACACCGCGGGCAGACGGAGCACGACGCGGGTGCCCACGCCGGGCTCTGAGCGGATGACGGCCGAGCCGCCATGGCGTTCGGCGATGACGCGCACGATCGCGAGCCCGAGGCCCGAGCCGTCGACGCCACGCGCGTTCTGGCCGCGGGCGAGCTCGTCCCACACGCCCGCGAGGTCGTCGGCGGCGATGCCCCAGCCGGTGTCGGAGACCTCGAGGCTCACGAACCCGTCGGCCTCGGAGGCACGCACCTCGATGCGGGCGCCGGGGTCGGAGTACTTCGAGGCATTCGCCACGAGGTTGTAGACCGCGACGACGAGCAGGTCGGCGTCGCCGCGCACGGGCGGCACGGGCCACGGCACGGTCGGGAACTCGACGTGGAAATCGCGCCCACCGTGCGCGACCTCGGCCGCATCGACGGCGTCGCGTGCGACGCTCTCGAGGTCGACGGCGGCACGTTCGATCGGCCGGGTCTCGAGGTCGGCGAGCTTCGCGAGATCGTCGACGAGGGCGCTCACCCGCGCGGCCTGCTTGGCGGCGACGTCGAGGAGCGGTGAGTCGGTCGGGGCTGCGGCCAGCGCGGTGCGGATCGCCGTGACGGGGTTCTTCAACTCGTGATCGAGTCGCGCGAGGAACCGCCGGCGTTCCTGCCGTTCGGCCTCGCGGGCCTCGGCGACGGCACGATCGACGGCGGCGCGCTCACGACCTGCTCGGCGCCCCCGCAGGAGAAGAACGGCTGACACGATCGCGCCCGCGCCGAGGGCGAGCGTCGAGATCGGCACGCCGATGCGCAGCCACGGGTTCGCGTCCGCGACGAGCAGGATGACGGCAAGCACGGCACCCGCGACGAGGGGGATGACGGCGAGGACGGCGCGCTTCGCGGTCATGCTCCCCTCACCTCTCCGGCGAAGCGGTACCCAGAGCTCTGCACCGTCTCGATGAACCGCGGGTTCTGCGCGTCGTCGCCGAGCGCACGGCGGATCTCGGCGACCCGGTGGTCGATCGCGCGAGTCGTGATCGCGAACTCGAAACCCCACAGGGTCGAGAGGAGCCGCTCGCGCGTGTGCAGTTCGTCGGGGTGGCTCATGAGGTACTCGAGCAGCAGGGTCGCGCGCGGCGTGAGCTCGACGTCGACTCCGTCGAGCCGCACACGCCGGGCGGTGCGGTCGAACTCGAGCGGGCCGCTCACGAGCCGGCCGGCCGTCGCGAGCGTGCGTTCGCCGGGGGTCGTGCGCCGCAGCACGGCGCGGATGCGTGAGACGAGCTCCGGCGGATCGAACGGCTTGCCGAGGTAGTCGTCGGCACCCTCGTCGAGGGCGGCGGAGCGCTCGAACGCGGCATCCACCTTCGTCAGCAGGATGACAGGGGTCCAGTCCGACGCCTCGCGGAGGCGGCGCACCAGGGCCCGCCCGTCGAGGCGCGGCATGAGCACGTCGCTCACGATGATGTCGGCGGGGCCCTCCTCGAGCGCGGCGAGGGCCTCGAGTCCGTCGCCCGCGACGCGCACCGCGAATCCGCTGCGCTCGAGGTACGGCGCGAGCGTCGAGGTGATCGGTTCCTCGTCGTCGACGAGGAGCACGCGGGGCGACGTCGTCATCAGGCGTTCACAGCCCAGATGATGCCGCTCGTGAGCGCGATGCCCGCGACGAGGTACACGGCGATCGCGAGGTAGCCGAGCACGAGGCCGACGATCGCGAACGCGGAGCCCGCGTCGCCGTTCCGGCGGATCTGCCGCAGTGCGATGTGCCCGAAGATCACGGGCAGCACGGCGAAGCCGAGGAGGCCGAGCACGAACGCGGCGATCGAGAGGCCGTTGGTGCGGCGCACGGGGGCGTCGTACACGGGCGGTTGCGGTGTCGGGTGCACCGTGTAGGGCGTGACGTCGGCGCTCATCGTCCGCTCACCATCTGGTCGATCGGCAGCAGGGTCGAGGCGATCGACGCATCGGTGATCGTCGGGTTGCCCGACTCCCACAGCACGGTCGCGGCATCGGCCCCGACGTCGACGGTGATCGAGCCGATGTCGTCGACGAAGACGGTTGCGACGGCGCCGGTGATCGTGAGCGACCCGATCGACCGGGCGACGAGCACGCCGCCGTCGGCCGAGACCGTCACGGTATCGCAGTCGTCGACGAGTTCGATGACCTGCGCGGTCGCCTGCACGTCGACCGTGCCCGTCGGGCACGTGATCTGCTGCGATGCGGCGGCGCGGTACTGCTCGCGTGAGGCGACGGCGTCGCCCTCCGTGAGGGCCTCGCCGCCGTCATCCGTCTGCTCGTCGGCGTCGGGAGCCGTCGACTCGGGGGCGGGCGCCGAGGTCTCGGGAGCGGGCGAGGTCGCGCTCGTCGATCGTGCGCCGTCGGGCGAGAGCTCGAGGGTGCATCCCGTGAGGGCGAGCGTGCCGACGAGAGCGGTGCCGAGGAGGGCGGAGGCGAGGGCGGGATTTCTCCGTGTGATGTTCATGACTCCACGCTAGGAACGGCGCCGACCGGAGCGGTGGCGGGTCTGTCTCGGCTGTGTCGCTATTCTGCGACACCGGTGGCAGGCGGAACGAATCGACCCCACCCACGCTACTGCGGCGCGACATAGGCTGGGGGAATGAGCCACGAAGCCGTGATCGTCGACGTCGTCCGTACCCCGAGCGGGCGCGGCAAACCGGGCGGGCTGCTGAGTGGCATCCACCCCGTCGACCTTCTCGCCGGTGTCCTCGAGACCCTCGTCGCGCGGAACGGCCTCGACCCCGCGACGATCGACGACGTGATCGGCGGGTGCGTCAGCCAGATCGGCGAACAGAGCTACAACATCACACGGAACGCCGCGCTCGCCGCGGGTTTCCGCGACTCGGTGCCGGCGACGACGATCGACCGGCAGTGCGGATCGAGCCAGCAGGCGGCGACGTTCGCCGCGCAGGGTGTGCAGTCGGGCGCCTACGACATCGTCATCGCGTGCGGCGTCGAGTCGATGAGCCGTGTGCCGCTCGGATCGAGTGCCGCGGGGGCCGACCCGTACGGCACGCGCCTCCGCGAGCGCTACCCGGAGGGACTTGTGAACCAGGGCGTCTCGGCCGAGCTCATCGCCGCACGGTGGGGATTCTCGCGCGGCGAACTCGACGACTTCGCCGCCGAGTCGCACCGACGGGCATCGGATGCCGCGAGCGCGGGTCTCTTCGACGCTGAGACGATCACCGTGCCGGGCGTCGAGGGTCGCGTCGACGAGACGGTGCGGTCGGGCACGACGGCCGAGCGGCTCGCCGGTCTTGCGCCCGCGTTCCGCACCGACGCCCTCGCCGAGCGCTTCCCCGAAGTCGACTGGTCGATCACACCCGGCAATTCGTCGCCCCTCACCGACGGCGCCTCGGCGGCCCTCATCATGAGCGCCGACCGGGCCGCGTCGCTGGGGCTGCGGCCGCGGGCACGCTTCCACGCCTTCGCCGTGACCGGGAGCGACCCGCTCCTCATGCTCACGGGCGTCATCCCCGCGACCGCTCGCGTACTCGACCGCGGCCGGCTCTCGATGGACGACATCGACGCGTTCGAGGTCAACGAGGCCTTCGCGTCGGTGCCGCTCGCGTGGGCGCGGGAGACGGGGGCCGACCCGGCGAAGCTCAACCCGCGCGGAGGTGCGATCGCCCTCGGGCACGCTCTCGGCTCGTCGGGAACGCGCCTCCTGACGACCCTCGTCGCCGAGCTCGAAGCGAGCGGCGGCCGGTTCGGGCTGCAGACCATGTGCGAAGGCGGCGGAATGGCCAACGCGACGATCATCGAGAGGCTCTCATGAACATCGACGGAGTATCAGCGCTCGTCACCGGCGGAGCCTCGGGGCTCGGGCGGGCCACGGCTGAGGCCCTCGTCGCGGGTGGCGCGCACGTCGTCATCCTCGACCTCGCGCGGTCGGACGGCGCTGCGGTCGCGGAATCGATCGGGGCGCACTTCGTGCCCGCCGACGTGTCGGACGAGGGCGAGGTCGAAGCAGCTGTCGCTGCCGCCGTCGAGCTCGGGCCGCTCCGCGTCGCCGTGAACTGCGCGGGAATCGCGACGGCGTCGCGCACCGTCGGCCGAAGCGGACCGCACGCCCTCGAACTCTTCGAGCGCACGATCCGCGTGAACCTCGTCGGAACGTTCAACGTCACGCGCCTCGCCGCGGCGGCGATGGCCGAGAACGAGCCGATCGCGTCATCCGTCCTGCCCGGCGTGCCCGAGACGCCCGAGCGCGGCGTCATCGTCAACACGGCGTCGGTCGCGGCGTTCGACGGGCAGATCGGTCAGGCCGCGTACTCGGCGTCGAAGGGCGCCGTCGCCGCGATGACCCTGCCGCTCGCGCGCGACCTGTCGACCCTGCTCGTGCGCGTCATGACGATCGCGCCCGGCATCTTCGAGACGCCCATGATGGCGGGCATGCCGGACGAGGTGCAGGCGTCTCTCGCCGCGCAGATCCCGCACCCGTCGCGGCTCGGAACCCCCGCGGAGTACGCCGCGCTCGTGCGGCACATCATCGCGAACCCCATGCTCAACGGCGAGACGATCCGCCTCGACGGCGCCATCCGCATGCAGCCCAAGTAACCCTTCCCGCTCTCGCCCTTCCCGCCCCGCCCGCCCTTCCGTCTCGGCGTCACGAATGTGCTGCTCAGCGCGCGCGAACAGCACAAACGTGACGCCGAAACGGGGGAATCGAGGGCGTGGCGGGGAGGCGGGCAACGCGCGGGGCGGCGGGTCAGGCGTGGGACTCGAGGAAGGTGTAGACCTCGGCGTCGTCGACGCCCGGGAAGGTTCCCGACGGCAGCGGCGAGAGCACGTGCGAGTGCAGCCGCGCGCTCGGCCACGCCTGCCCGGCCCACCGGCTCGCGAGCTCCGACGGCGCCCGGCGGCAGCACGACTCATCGGGACAGCGCGACTCCGCCCGGAGCGACGTCTCTCGACCGCGGAACCACTTCGCCTGGTTGAACGGCACGCCGACGGTGATCGAGAACTCCGCGGCATCCGTTCGGCCGGTCTGCGTCGCGCACCAGTAGGTGCCCGCGGGGGTGTCGGTGTACTGGTAGTTCTCGGTCGTGCGGTTGGTCTCGTCGAAGGCCGTGCGCGCGCTCCAGTGCTTGCAGACCCACTGCCCCTCGATCGATCCCGTGACGTCGACGGGCAGGGGGATGCCGTCGTTCTCGTACCCCTTCTGCAGGGCGCCGTCGCCGGCGACGCGCAGGAAGTGCAGCGTCATGTCGAGGTGCGACGTGCCGAGGTTCGTGAAGCGCAGCGCCGCAGCCTCGTGCGTCACGCCGAACGCGTCGCGGAAGTCCTCGATCGCGAGGCGCTTCTCGCGTTTCGCTTCGCTGAGGAAGGCGACGGATGCCTCGCGCGGCATGAGGCAGCACGCGGCGTAGTAGTTGATCTCGAGACGCTGCCAGAGGAACTCGGCGTAACTCGACGGTCGTTCGTGCCCGAGCAGCCGGTGCGCCATCGCCTGCAGTGCCATCGATCGCAGGCCGTGCCCACCGGGGATCGATGCCGGTGGCAGATAGATGCGACCGTTCGCGAGGTCGGTGATCGAGCGCGTCGAGTCGGGGAGGTCATTGACGTAGATGAGCTGGAAGCCCAGCTGCTCGGCCATGACGCTCACCTCGCGGTGCGTGAGTGCGCCCGAGCGGTGACCCGAGGCGCGCACGCGCTCTTCGGCGAGGGCCTCGATGTCGGGAAGGTAATTGTTCTCGCGGCGCATCCTCTCGCGCAGCTCGGTGTTCGCGCGACGGGCTTCCTCGGGTGTCGCGATCGCCTCGCTCGCGCGGCGCTGCAGTTCACGGTGAAGGCCTACGACCGCTTCGAGCGCCTCGTCGCTCATGCCGCGCGTCGGTTTCACCGTCGGCAGGCCGAGCGCGCCGTAGAGCGGGCCGGCCTGGGCGCGCTGCAGTTCGATCTCGAGCGCCGCGCGCCGGTTCGGGGGTTCGGCCGAGAGCAGGTCGGCGAGCTCGACTCCGAGTGCGGAAGCCGTCGCGCCGAGCACCGAGAGCTTCGGCTCGCGCTTGCCGTTCTCGATGAGGGAGAGCTGGCTGCCGGCGAGTCCGACCGCCTCTCCCAATTGGTCGAGGGTGAGTCCGCGCTCGCCGCGGAAGTGACGGATTCTCTGGCCGAGGGTCGCGAGATCGGCGCTGCCTGCCTGCATGGCTTAAAGATATCGAAAGAAGCGTCATTCTTAACACCCAAATCGCGACGTATGTCGACGGAAACGGGCGCATTCTGAGATCAAGCCATCAACTTATTCGAAAGGCAGCGCGATGACCCTCTCCGAGTTCTCCGTCGGCACCGGCTCCGCCCCCCGCACCGCGCACCCCGGCACGATCGACGTCGATCTGCGCGCCTGGGTCGACCGCATCGCAGCTCTCACCCGGCCCGACGAGGTCGTCTGGTGCGACGGCTCGCTCGCCGAGGCCGATCACCTCACGAAGCTCCTCGTCGCCGAGGGCAAGCTCACCCGGCTAAACCCCGAGTGGCGCCCCAACAGCTTCCTCGCGCGCACCGACCCGCGCGACGTCGCCCGCGTCGAGGACCGCACCTTCATCTGCTCGACGTACGAAGAGGATGCCGGACCGACGAACAACTGGCGCGACCCGAAGTTCATGCGTGAGGAGCTCGACGCGGTCTTCGACGGTTCGATGCGCGGCCGCACGATGTACGTCGTGCCGTTCTCGATGGGCCCGCTCGGCGGCCCCATCTCGCAGCTGGGTGTCGAGATCACCGACTCGCCCTACGTCGTCCTCAGCATGGGGATCATGACCCGCATGGGCGAGCGCGTCTACCGCCTCATCGAAGAGGGCGAGCCGTGGGTGCGCACGGTGCACTCGGTCGGCTACCCGCTGGCGGATGCCGCGGGCCACCGCCGCGCCGAGTCCGACTGGCCGTGCAACGACACGAAGTACATCTCGCACTTCCCCGACTCGCGCGAGATCTGGTCGTACGGCTCGGGCTACGGAGGCAACGCCCTGCTCGCGAAGAAGTGCTTCGCGCTCCGCATCGCGAGCGTCATGGCGCGCGACGAGGGCTGGCTCGCCGAGCACATGCTGCTCATCAAGATCACCTCGCCCGAGGGCCGCGCCTACCACGTCGCCGCGGCGTTCCCCTCGGCGTGCGGCAAGACGAACCTCGCGATGCTCCGCCCGTCGATCCCCGGCTGGACCGTCGAGACGATCGGCGACGACATCGCCTGGATGCGCCCGGGCGATGACGGCCGACTGTGGGCGATCAACCCCGAGGCCGGGTTCTTCGGCGTCGCGCCGGGAACGGGGGAGTCGACGAACCCGACGGCCGTGCAGACGCTGTGGGGCAACACGATCTTCACGAACGTCGCCCTGCGCGATGACGGAGACGTGTGGTGGGAGGGGCTCACCGACACCCCGCCCGCGCACCTCATCGACTGGGAGGGAAACGACTGGACGCCGGCATCCGGTCGCCCCGCCGCGCACCCCAACTCGCGCTTCACCGTCGCCGCGGCGCAGTGCCCGCAGATCGCCGACGACTGGGAGGACGTCGGCGGCGTGCCGATCGACGCCATCCTCTTCGGCGGTCGCCGCGCGACGAACGTGCCTCTCGTCGCCCAGGCGCGCAGCTGGAAGCACGGTGTCTTCATGGGTGCGACGATCTCGTCGGAGAAGACGGCTGCGGCCGAGGGGACCGTCGGAGAGCTCCGCCGCGACCCGTTCGCGATGCTGCCGTTCTGCGGCTACAACATGGCCGACTACTGGGGCCACTGGCTGAAGATCGGCCGCACGCTCGGCGACAAGGCTCCGGCGATCTTCCAGGTGAACTGGTTCCGCAAGGGTGCCGACGGTTCGTTCCTCTGGCCCGGGTTCGGCGAGAACGCCCGCGTGCTCGAGTGGATCGTCGGGCGTCTCGAGGGCGACGCGCGTGCGTCATCCACCCCCATCGGGCTCGTGCCGGCCGAGGGCGCGCTGAACGTCGACGGTCTCGACATCGACGACGCAGCGCTCGCGCAGCTGTTCGCGGTCGACACCACGTCGTGGCTCGCCGAGTGCGCGCTGACCGAGGAGTACTTCGCGCAGTTCGACGGGCGGGTGCCCGCGGCGCTGCAGGCCGAGCTCGCGAGCCTGCGCTACCACCTGACCGACTGAGGCGGCATGAGGGCCTTCCGCGCTACGGTGAGCGCGGGAGGCCCTCATGGAATTCGGTCACATCATCGGAACCCTCGGCGACGTCGTCGACCTCATCGGCGTCGTCGCGATCGTCGTCGGCGTCAGCTTCGCCCTGATCGATGCGGGCGTCCGGCTCATCAAGCGGAACGGCGCCGTCTACGAACGCTTCCGGCGGGTGCTCGGGCGGGCGATCCTCATCGGCCTCGAACTGCTCGTCGCCGCCGACATCGTGCGCACCGTCGCCGTGACCCCGACGCTCGAGTCGGTCGCCGTGCTCGGGATCATCGTGCTCATCCGCACGTTCCTCAGCTGGTCGTTGCAGCTCGAGGTCAGCGGTCGGTGGCCGTGGCAGCGTGCCCGCCGCGAACCGACCCCCACCCCCGACCCTGCCGGTTTGTGACTCGTTGACGTCGGTATCGCGCGCCCATAACGACACGAACCGGTCACAAACGGGGACGTGCGAGGGGGGATGACGTCGATCTCAGCCGCGCGGGGGATTTTCTGAGTCGCCGCGTCTGCGAGGGTGGAGGTATGACCCGCCTCTCTCGATCCGTGTCAGCCGCGCTCGCCGTCGTTCTCATCGCCGTCACCGCGGCATGCTCGTCGCCCGCCGAACTCGAGGCGGTGGAGATCCCGTCGACACCGGTGGGTGAGCAGGCAACCTGGGTCGTCGAGAGTCTCAGCTCGGAGCACGCGATCGAGACGGTCGACGTCGACGGGCGGTTCACCGAGGAGATGATCGCCGAGGTTCCGCTCGATCAGCTCGCCCTCGTGCTCGATCGCTTCCGCGAGACGCGCCCGTGGGTGGCGACGGCGTACGACGGCGACGAGACCCAGGCGGTCGTCCGACTCGAGTCGGCGAAGTCCACCCCGCTGCAGATGACCATCGCCGTCGACGACGCGGGAACCATCGCGGGCCTCTTCTTCGGCGCGCCCTCGCCCGAGCACACCCCCGCCGCATCGTTCGACGAGCTCACCTCGGCGCTCGGCGCCGTCGAGTACGACGCGCAGCTCTACGTCTCTGAGGGCGGCGAGACCGTCTACGAGTTCGGGAACGGCAGCCCGGGCCCGATCGCCTCGGCGTTCAAGCTCTACGTCCTCGGCGCCGTCGTCGACGCCGTCGCCGCGGGCGAGCTTGCGTGGGATGACGAGCTCGTCATCGACGACGCCGTGAAGAGCCTCCCCTCGGGCGAGCTGCAGGACCGCCCGAGCGGATCGACCGTCGACGTCATCGAAGCAGCCTCGAAGATGATCGCGATCAGCGACAACACGGCGACCGACCTCCTCATCCGGGCCGTGGGCCGCGACGCCGTCGAAGCCCAGCTCGAGATCATGGGCCACTCCGACCCGTCGCTCAACACGCCGTTCGCGACGACGCGCGAGTTCTTCTGGATCGGCTGGGGGGACGAGGCGCTGAAGGAGCGGTGGGCCGACGGCGACGAGGCCGAACGCCGCGCGGTGCTCGCCGACGTGCCCGCGGGCGTGCCGCCGATCGATGGAATCACCGAGGACGTCGTCTGGACCGACGATGTCGACTGGTTCGCCACCGCGACCGACCTCGTGCGTGCCCACGAGGCCCTGCAGCAGAAGGCGTCGACGGCCGCGGGTCAGCCCGTGCGCGGCATCCTCTCGGCGAACCCCGGTATCGACTTCGGCGACGAGTGGACCTACGTCGGCTTCAAGGGCGGAAGCTCGACGGGTGTCATGAGCGGCGCCTGGTACCTCGAGCGCGAGGGCGGCGAACCCGTCGTGGCCGTCATGCTCGCGTCATCCGACGACCCGACGGCCGTCGTCGACCCCGCCGCGGTCTTCGCCCACGTGCAGGACGCGGTAGCCCTCACCCTCGCGGCCGACTGACCCCACCCCGGTCTGGGCGTCACGACACGCTGGTTATCGAGGCGATAACCGGCGTGTCGTGACGCCGAGACGGAAGGACGAAGAAGCGGGGGATGACGCGGGCGGGCGTCAGACGAGCAGCTGGTGCTTCGCGAGCTCGCGGTAGAGCGGCACGGTCGACACGAGTTCGGAGTGCGTGCCCGTGCCGACGACGCGGCCGTCATCAACGACGACGATGCGATCCGAGTCGACGACCGTCGAGAGCCGGTGCGCGATGACGATGAGGGTGCGATCCTCGGCGACGGCGTCGATGGCCTCGCGCATCATCTGCTCGTTGACGCCGTCGAGGCTCGACGTCGACTCGTCGAGCAGCAGGATCGGCGGGGCCGCGAGCAGGGCGCGTGCGATCGCAAGTCGCTGACGCTCACCGCCCGAGAGCATGACGCCGTCTTCGCCGACCGCGGCGCCGAGGCCGGCGGGATCGCGATCGAGCACGCTGCCGAGGTTCACCGAACGCAGGACCGCGATGCACTCGTCGTCGGTCGCTTCGGGCGTACCGAGCGTGAGGTTGTCGCGGAGCGTGCCCGCGAGCACCGGTGCGTCCTGCTCGACGTAGCCGATCTGACGGCGCAGGTCGGCGCGCTCGAGCGATCGCACGTCGAGGCCGCCCATGCGGACGACGCCCGACTGCGGGTCGTAGAACCGTTCGATGAGGGCGAGGATCGTCGACTTGCCCGCACCCGACGGCCCGACGAGCGCGATGCGGGTGCCGCGCTCGGCCGCGAACGAGACTCCGTGCAGCACGGGGCGGCTCTCGATGACGAGGGGAGCCTCGCCCGCGTCATCCGCCGGGGTCCCCTCCGGCTCGACGGCGACCTTCGCGTACGTGAAGTGCACGTCGTCGAACTCGATCGCGGGCGCGTCGGGCAGGATCGCGGCGTTCGCCGGTCCGACCGACACGGCGAGCGGGGCGATTTCGCGGTCGTCCTGGTCTTCGGTCGGCAGGTCGAGGATCTCCTGGATGCGGCCGAGCGCACCGAGCGCCTGGTTGACCGCGGCGATCGCTCCGAATGCCTGGCCGAGCGGCATGATCATCATGAAGAGGAACAGGATGAACGCGACGAGGTTTGCGATCGTGATGTCGCCGTTCGCGACGCGGAAGCCTCCGACGCCGAGCACGACGAGGAACGAGACCTGCATCGCGATTCCCGCGATCGGCACGATGAGCGCCGAGATGCGAGCGACCTCGATGCCCTTCTGCCACGCGCCCGTCGCCTCCGACTCGACGGCGACGGCTTCGCGTTCGGTCGCATTCGCGGCGCGAATGGTGCGCACGGCGCTGATCGAGCGCTCGACGGCTGCGGCGAGGTCGCCGACCTTCGCCTGCGCGGCGTGCGACGCGTCGCGCACCTTGCGGGAGAGGAGAGTCACGGTCGTCACGGCGATCGCGACGACGAGCACCGTGAGTCCGAGCAGCACGGGGTCGATGACGAGCATCGCGATGAGCGCGCCGAGGAACGTCAGCGAACCACCGATCGCCTCGACGAGACCCTGCGTGAGCACGGCGCGCAGGAGGGTCGTGTCGCTGCCGACGCGCGAGACGAGGTCGCCCGTGCGGCGCGCGTCGAACTCGCTGATCGGCAGGCGCAGGATGCGGTTGATGAGTCGCTTCCGGCTCGAGAGCACGACACCCTCACCCGTGCGCTGCAGCAGGTAGTGCTGATAGCCGCTGAGGAGCCCGGCGATCACGACGAGCGCGATGAGCACCCAGACGAGTCCGCCGAGCGATCCGCCCTCGCCGACCTGCGTGATGACCTGGCTGACGAGCAGCGGCTGCGCGAGGCTCGCGGCGGCGAGCAGCACGCTCAAGACGATCACGAAACCGAGCACCTTGTTGTGCTCGAACAGATAGGGGAGGAGCTGGCCGAAGCTCGCGCGGGGGCCGGACGTGTTCGCGCGGCCTCGGCCGCGACGGGGGGTGCTGGTGGTGCTCATGACTGCCTTCTCGAAACGACGGATGCCGCAGGCGAGCCTACGCTCTCGCGATGGGAGTCGCCTGCGGCATCCGGAGTCTCAGGCGTCGATGTCGACGTCTTTCGTCTCGGTCGAGATGAGGAGCGCGACGAGGGTGAGCACCGCCATGACGGCGAGGTAGATGCCGACCCAGAACGGGCTGCCGTCACCCGCCTCCCAGAGCGCGACCGCGATGAAGGGTGCGACGGCGGCTCCGAGGATCGACGACACGTTGTACGAGATGCCCGAGCCTGTGTAGCGCACGTTCGTCGGGAACAGCTCGGGCAGCAGTGCACCCATGGGTCCGAAGGTGAGACCCATGAGCGAGAAGCCGATCACGAGCCACGCCATCACACCGACGAAGCCGGCGTCGAGCAGCGGCACCCAGACGAGGCCGAACACGATGATGCCGAGGGTGACCCAGATGAGCGTGCGGCGACGGCCCCACTTATCGGCGAGCGGACCCGAGACGAGCGTGAAGACGCCGAAGAACACGACTCCCGCGATGAGCATGAGCACGAACGTCGTGTACGAGTAGCCGAGACCCGGCACCGCGGCATCCGTCGCGGCCCGCCCGTAGCTGAGCGAGAACGCCGTCATCAGGTAGAAGAGCACGTACGTCGCGAGCATGAAGAAGGTGCCGAGGATGAGCTTCCGCCAGTGCAGGCGGAACGCCACGGCGAGCGGCAGGCGCTGGATCGTGCCGGTCTTCTCGGCCTTCGTGAACGCGGTCGACTCGACGAGCCGCAGACGCACCCAGAGGCCGACGGCGACCATGACGATCGAGAAGAGGAACGGGATGCGCCAGCCCCACTCGAGGAAGGCGTCCGACGGCATCGTCGGGTCGTCCGACGGCAGGATCGCCGCGATGACGAGGAACAGGCCGTTCGCGATGATGAAGCCGATGGGCGCGCCGAGCTGCGGGAACGTGCCGTACCAGGCGCGCTTGCCCTTCGGGGCGTTCTCCGTCGCGACGAGCGCGGCGCCCGACCACTCGCCGCCGAGCGCGAAGCCCTGGGCGAGACGCAGTACCACGAGCAGGAACGGAGCGATCCAGCCGACGAGGGCGTAGGTCGGCAGGGCGCCGATCAGGAAGGTCGCGATTCCCATCGTGAGGAGCGCGCCGACGAGTGTCGCCTTCCGCCCGACCTTGTCGCCCAGGTGACCGAACACGACCGCACCGAGCGGGCGGGCGACCATCGCGGCGCCGAAGACGGCGAAGGATGACAGGAGCGATGTCGTCGGGTCGTCGGACGGGAAGAACAGATGGGGGAAGACGAGGACGGCGGCCGTCGCGTAGACGTAGAAATCGTAGAACTCGATCGTCGTACCGATGAGGCTCGCGAGCAGCACGCGGCTGCGCGGGTTCGCGGGGACGTTCGAGGATTCCGCCTGAGTTGCGGACAGAGACATGAGGAGCGGCTTTCCGAAGAGTGCGTTGATCTCCGCATGGGGGGAGGCGTCGATCAGGCGTCAGAACCGCACACGGATGAGTCATCCGTCGCTTGTGGCAACCTCAGAACGCTACGCTCGGGCGCGAGCCGCGTCGACTCGAGCGAGACGAACGGTACTGTTCGCGCGACGAACGGCTCGATCAGCGCCAGACGACGGCGATCACGATGTTCGCGAGCGTCAGGCCGCCGATGAGCCAGAGCGCCCATGACGGCGCCGGGTCCTTCTTGCGGAACACGAACACGAGAACCGTGATGACGACGGCGACGATGAGCTTGACGGCGATCTTCGCCATGTCGAGGTCGCGCTCGCCCATCATCTCGATGAGGCCGACCATGGCGACGCCCGTCACGAGTTGCGTCAGTGCTCCGTGCACCATCGCGGTCACGACGGTGCCCTTCCCGCGACCGATTGCCTTCGTCTGCACGAGGAAACCTCCGAGCAGCGATGCGAGGCCGACGAAGTGCAGGATGAGCAGGATCATGACGACGACGTTCATGCTCTCTACTGTATGTAGAGCAAGAACGTCGTCGCCAGTAAGGGAAACCTCAGCGGGCGAGGCTCCGCAGCGCGACGACCGTCGCGAGGGCGGCCTCGGCGGCCTCGGCTCCCTTGTCTTCCTTCGAGCCCTCGATGCCCGCACGGTCGAGGGCCTGCTGCTCGTCGTCGGTCGTGAGGACGCCGAAGCCGACGGGCTTGCCCGTGTCGAGGGCGACGCGCGTGAGGCCGTCGGTCGTCGCCGACGAGACGTACTCGAAGTGGGGCGTACCCCCGCGGATGATGACGCCGAGGGCCACGACGGCGTCGGCGCCCGCGTCGAGGGCGGCCTTCGAGACGATCGGCAGCTCGAAGCTGCCGGGCACGCGCACGAGCGAGTGGGTCGCGCCGGCGGAGTCGAGGAAGCGCTGCGCGCCCGCGATGAGCCCGTCGGTGACGACTTCGTGCCAGCTGCCCGCGACGATCACGACGGTGATCCCCGTGCCGTCGACCGTCAGTGTGGGGGAGCCTGCTCCGCTCATGATGCGTGTCCTTCCAGGAGTGCTGCCTCGGCGGCGCCGAGTTGGCTGTCGGTGATGGTGTGGCCCATGCGCTCGCGCTTGGTCTCAAGGTAGCCCTCGTTGAAGGCGCCGACGCCGACGACGAGGGGCACCTGCTCGCTCACGGCGATGCCGTGGGAGGTGAGCTGGCGGATCTTCTCGGGGTTGTTCGTGAGGAGTCGCACCGAGCGCACGCCCATCTCGTCGAGGATCGCCGTCGCGGCGCCGTAGTCGCGCGCGTCGGCGGGCAGGCCGAGCGCGAGGTTGGCGTCGAGCGTGTCGAGGCCCTGCTCCTGCAGCGCGTAGGCGCGCAGCTTGTTGATGAGGCCGATGCCTCGACCCTCGTGGCCGCGCAGGTAGATGACGATACCGCCGTCACGCTGGATGGTGTCGAGGGCGGCGTCGAGCTGCGGGCCGCACTCGCACTTGAGCGAGCCGAACGCTTCACCGGTCAGGCACTCGGAGTGCACGCGCACGAGTGTGCCTTGCGCGCTCGGGGTACCGGCGACGATCGCGACGTGGTCGGCGCCCGTCGAGCGGTCGCGGTAGGCGCGCACGCGGAACGGTCCGTGCGTGGTCGGAACGGTCGTCTCGACCTCGAACGTGACGCGCGACGACTCGGGCACGTCGGCGGCGGCCGGTACGTCGGAGGCCGGGTGCTCGTCGAGCCACGCGACGAGCGCCGCGATCGTCGTGACGGGCAGGCCGGCGCTCTCGCCAAGCTCGATGAGGCCGGGCAGGCGCATCATCTCGCCGTCGTCCGCCACGAGCTCGCCGATGACGCCGACGGGCGCGAGGCCCGCGAGCTTCATGAGATCGACCGTGGCCTCGGTGTGCCCGGGCCGTTCGCGCACGCCGCCCTCGCGCGCACGCAGGGGGATGACGTGGCCGGGCCGGATGAGCCGGTCGGGCGTCGCGGACGGGTCGGCGAGCACGCGGAGCGTGTGGGCGCGGTCGGCGGCCGAGATGCCCGTGCTCACGCGATCGGCCGCATCGACGGTGATCGTGTAGGCGGTGCCTCGTGCGTCCTGGCTGTCTTCGACCATGAGGGGCAGGTCGAGCCGGTCGGCGACGCCGTCGGGCATGGGGGCGCAGAGGTAGCCGCTCGTGTGGCGCACCATCCAGGCGATCCACTCCTGCGTCGCGAACTCGGCGGCCATGATGGCGTCGCCCTCGTTCTCTCGGGCCTCGTCGTCGGCGACGATGACGGGTTTGCCGGCGCGGAGCGCGTCGAGCACCTCGGGGATCGTGGCGAGGCTCATGCGCGGTCTCCTTCGAATCGCAGCATGCGCTGCACCTGGCGGGCGAGGATGTCGGTCTCGATGTTCACCCGGTCGCCGACGACGCGTTCGCCGAGCGTCGTCGCCGTGAGGGTCTCGGGGATGAGCGACACCTCGAACCAGTCGTCGCCGACGGCGCTGACCGTGAGCGACGTGCCGTCGACCGTGATGGAGCCCTTATCGACGACGAGCGGGGCGTGCTGAGGGTCGAGGCTGAAGCGGAGCACGCGCCACGCCTCACCGGGAACGACCGAGAGCAGCTCGGAGGTGCCGTCGATGTGGCCCTGCACGATGTGGCCGCCGATGCGGTCGCCGATCTTCGCGGCGCGCTCGAGGTTGACCGTGCGGCCTTCGGCGGCGTCGCCGAGGGTCGACGTCACGAGGGTCTGCCGCATGACGTCGGCCGTGAACCAGTCGTCGCCCTGCTCGACGACGGTGAGGCAGACGCCGCTTACCGAGATCGAGTCGCCGTGGCGCGCATCGGAGACGGCGATGGGTCCGCGCACGGTGAAGCGGGCGGCGTCGTCGGTCAGTTCGATGCGGTCGATGCGGCCGATCTCTTCGATGATTCCGGTGAACATCAGCGGGTTCCTCTCCGGGCGACGATCAGGATGTCGTCGCCGAGTGTCTCGGGTGAGTCGAATGTGAGTCGGTGGGCGTCGGCGAGCGTGCCGATTCCGAGGTCGCCGATCGCGACGCGGGGTCCGCCGAGAAGCGTGGGGGCGATGTATACGACGAGCTCGTCGGCGAGATCGGCGGCGAGGAACGCGCTCGCGAGCGTCGGGCCGCCTTCGACGAAGAGCGAACGGATGCCTCGGGAGTGCAGCTCACGGAGCGCGGCATCGAGGTCGTGGCCGTCGACGTGGAGCGGCTCGTGCGGGCCCCGGTGCACGGCGGCATCGGCCGGAATGGCGCGACTCCCGAAGACGACGGGAACCGGTTGCGACTCGAGCAGCTCGCCGCCGGGAGTGCGCGCCGTGAGGGACGGGTCGTCGGCGAGGAGCGTTCCGCTACCGACGGCGATGGCGTCGGCGGCGGCGCGGCGCACGTGCACGTCGGCTCGGGCGGCGGGGCCGGTGATCCATTGACTCGACCCGTCGGCGGCTGCTGCGCGACCGTCGAGGGTCTGCGCCCACTTCACCGTCACGAGCGGTCGTCCGAGTCGAGCGGCGGGCAGCCAGTCGCCGAGTGCGGTCTCGGCGTCCGAGAGGAGGAGTCCGCCCTCGACGTCGACACCGGCCTCACGCAGGGTCTCGGCGCCTCCCGAGGAGTGCTGACCCGGGTCGGGCACGGCGAACACGACGCGGGAGACACCCGCCGCGATGAGTGCTTGGGCGCACGGGCCCGTGCGGCCCTCGTGGTTGCAGGGCTCGAGCGTGACGACGGCCGTCGCGCCGCGCGCCGCGCCCTCGCTGAGCTTCGAGAGGGCGTCGACCTCGGCGTGAGCCGTACCGGCGCCGCGGTGCCAGCCCTCGGCGATGACATCGCCGTCGGCATCGAGGATCACGCAGCCGACCCGAGGGTTGATGCCGCGCGAGGGACCGCGGCCGGCGAGCTCGATGGCTCGGCGCAACGCCCGTTCCTCGTGTTGCGACCGCTCGACGACCGACATCCTCTTCCGTTCCCTGTGCGGGCTCCGGGGATCGATGGACTCGCGTCCGAGCGTCGGCGGTCGTCTCTCGACGACTACCGACCCGTGCGCCTCCCATCCGGACTTTAACCGTCGGTACTGGAGTTTCACCAGTTCAACCGCTCGAGCGACCCGACTGGGCAACTCTCACGGCTCGCGGACTATCACCGCCGGTTCGGATTCTCACCGACCCCGGAGCACGTTTCGTGTTCTCGATTGTAGGTCAACGCTCCGACACCCCGAGTATTCCCCGTCACACTCGCGTAAAGGACGCAGGATCGGTCAGGCGAGGAGCGCGGGGAGCTCGGAGAGCGACGCGATCTCGATGACCCCGAGCTCCGCGATCTCGGCGGCGTCGGACTCGCTCGGGCGCTTGCCGCTCCGGTTGATCCACACGCCCGTGAGTCCGGCGCGCGCGGCGCCGAGCGCATCCGTCCGCAGGCGGTCGCCGACGTAGACGGCGGCGGCCGGGGCGACGCCGAAGGCTTCGACCGCGTGCTGGAAGATGCGCGCATCGGGTTTCGTCACGCCGAGCTCGCCCGACGCGATGACATGCTCGAGGCGTGATGCGATCGCCACGCGGTCGATCTTGTCGGCCTGGAAGTCGGCCTCGCCGTTGGTGATGATGCCGAACCGCACGCCCGGGATGACGCGCTCGAGCGCGTCGAGGGTGGGAAGCGCATCGGCGTGCAGGTGCCAGGCAGCGCGGTAGTGCTCGAAGTAGTCGGCGAACCACGCACCCGAGGCGTCACCATCGAGCTCGACGCCGTGGGCCGCCGCGAAGTCGCGAGCCCGCGCTCGGCGCTGGCCCTCGAAACTCAGGTCGCCCGCGAGATACGAGTGATAGTGCCGCTCTTCGAGTTCGAACCACAGCCGATCGAGCGCGTCGGCCTCGCCGCGGTGCCCGCGCAGCGCGGAGTGCGCGACGATGCCGCTCCGCACCGCCTCGCGATGCGCGAAGAGCGTGTCGTCGAGATCGAAGAGCACGACCTGGAGGGCAGCCCCGCTCACGACGGCCACTCGAGGATCGCGGCCCAACTTGCCGCGGCGTTGTGGTCGATGCTGCGGCCGCGCCGTGCGATCCACGCCGCCGTCGGCTGGCCCGATCGGTCGAGGAAGGTCGGATCGACCTCGCCCGTGAAACGGAAACCTGTCGCGCGCGCGACCGACGCCGATGCCCGATTGCCTGGCGCGGCCCGCCAGAGCAGGTCGTCGACTCCGGGCATGCCGCCGTCGTGCGCCCACGCGATCACAGCGCGCACCGCTTCGGGCATGTAGCCGTGGCCGCGGTGCGGCGCACCGAGCCAGAATCCGATCTCACCCGAACCCGAGCGGATGCCGACGACGCCCAGCAGCGGCGAGCCGGGCTCGAGGCGCAACGCCCACGTCGACTCGCCCCCGGTCTGCCATCCGTTCGGAACATACTGCTCGACGTACATGTCGGCGTGGTGGCGTTCGTAGGGCCACGGCGTCGTCAGATAGCGCTCGAACAGCGGGTCGCGGCAGAACTCGGCGATGGTGTCGACGTCGGCCGTCGTCGGCTGATCGAGCACGAGCCGTGCCGTGCGGAGGTCGACGGGATCGCTCATCGGCGCGGCAGGAATCCGATGCGGTCGTAGACCTCGGCGAGCGTCGCGCGGGCGCGGGCGTCGGCCTTCTCGGCACCGGCGGCGAGCACGCGATCGAGCTCGGCCGGGTCGTTCGTGAGCTCGAGGGCGCGTTCACGGATCGGCGCGAGCGTCTCGACGACGAGCTCGGCGAGCTCCTTCTTCAGGTCGCCGTACCCGCGGCCCGCGTAGGCGGCCTCGAGATCGGCGACGCTCGTTCCGCTGATCGCCGAGTGGATGCCGAGGAGGTTCGAGATGCCCGGCTTCGCCTGACGGTCGAAACGGATCTCGCGCTCGGTGTCGGTGACCGCGCTCTTGAACTTCTTCGCCGTGACGGAGGGCTCGTCGAGGAGCTTCACGAGGCCGGCCTCCGTGGCCGCCGACTTCGACATCTTCGACGTCGGCTCCTGCAGGTCGTAGATGCGGGCTGACTCCTTGCCGATGAAGGCCTCGGGGATCGTGAACGTCTGGCCGAACCGCGAGTTGAAACGCCCTGCGAGGTCGCGAGTCAGCTCGAGGTGCTGCTTCTGGTCGTCGCCGACGGGCACGAGCTCGGTGCCGTAGAGGAGGATGTCGGCCGCCATGAGCACGGGGTAGGTGAAGAGACCGACGGTCGTCGCGTCGGCGCCCTGCTTGGCCGACTTGTCCTTGAACTGCGTCATGCGGCTCGCCTCGCCGAAGCCCGTGATCGTGGAGAGGATCCAGGCGAGCTCGGCGTGCGCCGGCACCTGCGACTGCACGAACAGAGTGACCTTCTCGGGATCGATGCCCGCGGCGATGTACTGCGCGGCCGTGCGACGCACGCTCGCCCGCAGGGCCACCGGGTCTTGCGCGACGGTGATCGCGTGCAGGTCGACGACGCAGTAGTACGACTCGTACGAGTCTTGCAGCGCCACCCAGTTGGTGAGGGCGCCGAGGTAGTTGCCGAGGTGCAGCGAGTCGGCGGAGGGCTGCATGCCCGAGAAGAGGACGGGGCGGGAGGACGAGGTCATGCGAAGAGATTCCTGTTCGGAGGGCCGAGGGGCCGGGTGTCACGGGGAGTGTCGCGCCGCGGCGGGCCGGCGGGCGAGAAGGGTCAGAGGGCGTAGTCGACGACGACGGGGGCGTGGTCGGACCATCGCTCGTCGTAGGCCGCCGCACGGTCGACCGCGTAGTCGGTGACGGTCGCCGCGAGTGCGGGCGTCGCCAGGTGGTAGTCGATGCGCCAGCCGGTGTCGGTGTCGAAGGCCTTGCCGCGCTGCGACCACCACGTGTACGGGCCCGCGACGTCGCCGGCGAAACGTCGCCCGACGTCGACCCAGCCGAGGCCGCCGCCCGCGTTGTAGTCGTCGGCGCCTTCTGCGCCGAGGAACTGGTCGAAGTAGGCGCGCTCCTCCGGCAGGAAGCCGGCGTTCTTGAGGTTGCCCTTCCAGTTCTTGATGTCGAGGGTGCGGTGCCCGACGTTCAGGTCGCCCATCACGACCGCGTAGTCGGTGTGCGCGGCGAGCGCGGGAAGGCGCTCGGCCATGCCCGCGAGGAACGTGTACTTGTCGTCCTGCTTCGGCGTGCCGACGCCACCGGTCGGCACGTAGGTACTGACGACCGTGACGATCTTGTCGCCCACTTCGTAGTCGGCTTCGATCCAGCGGCCTGCGCTGTCGAACTCGTCGGGACCGAACTCGACGCGGTGGATGGTCGCTCGGTTGCGCGAAGCGATCGCCACGCCCGCGCGACCCTTGGCCGTCGCCGCGTCGTGCAGGACCGACCATTCGTCACCGAGAAGACCCGTCAGGTCGTCGGTCGACGCGCGCACCTCTTGGAGCGCGAGGATGTCGACACCGCGGGCGTCGAGCCAGTCGCCCATTCCCTTGCGGTAGGCGGCGCGGACGCCGTTCACGTTGACAGAGGCGATGCGAAGGGGGCGGGCCATGCCTTCGATCATAGGCGCGGCCGCCGACAGAGCGCGGCCGCCGACAGAGCGCGGGCGCCCTCCGCGTCATCCGCTGTTCGTCGCGTCGAGCTCGCCGAGCGCCGTGGTCGCCGCCCGCAGCTCACGGCGGGCGCTCCACGCGTTCCACCAGTGCGCCGCGTCGACGGCGGCCTGGGCTCGCCGCACCCGCACACGTGCGGCGACGAGGAGGGCGTGGCGCTCGCGCTCGATGCGCTCGCGTTCGAGCTCCTCGGCGCTCACGCGGCGCAGCGACTCGTCGCGATCGCTCGCCCTTTCGGCGATCCACGATGCGGCGACGAGGATGACGACGCTCGTGAAACGGAACCACAGCAGCAGACCGATGAAGACGGTGAAGGTCGCGAGCAGGGGGTTGCGCGTCGCGCTGCCGAGGAGCGTCGACGCGAGCAACTGCAGCACGACGAGTCCGAGACCGCCGAGGAGCGATCCGCTCCACAGCTGGCGCCATCGGAGTTCGGCGCCCGAGAGGAAGCGGAAGAGGGCGATGAGCGCGGACGCGTCGATGACGAAGACGAGCACGAGGCCGACAAGGGAACCCGCGAAGGAGGTCAGCCACGAGTCCTCGGGCACGCCGAAGAGGCTCATGATCCACTCGAGGGCCGCTGTGCTCGCGACGGTGAGGCCCGCTCCGAGCAGGAGCGCGGCACCGAAGATGAGGGCGGCGAGGAAGTCGCGGGCCTTGAGGAGGACGTATGCGCGCGTGTCCTTCAGCAGCCCGAAGACGCTGCGGATCGCGAGCCGCGAGTAGGTGACCCAGCCGATCGCGGTCCAGATGAGACCACCGAGGGCGACGGCGCCGGTCCACCCGAAGAGGCTCGTGCTGGTCGTCGCGGCTGCCTCGAGGGATTCGGGCGTGATCGCGCCGCCCTCGCGGATGAGGCCCGGGATGTACGTGTTGATGAGGTCGATGACGGCCTGCATGACGTCGGGGCGACCGCTGAACCAGATACCCGCGACCGCGACGACCACGTAGACGGCCGCGAAGATCGCGAAGAGCGCCTGATAGCTCATCCCGGCGCTCAGCAGGAAGCCGTTGACCGTGAGGAAGCGCCGCCAGACGCGCACGGGGAAGAGCGCGAGGGTGCGCTGCGTGAGCTCGGTGACGCGCTGCACGGGCTCCTCGAAGCGCTCGCGCAAGGGTCCGCTCACCTGGTCGGCACGCTCCTTGAGCTCCGCCTCGGCACGGCGCATCCGCTCGCGCATGGCCGACTCGGAATCGAGCGGCATGCCGATCACCGGTTCAGCCGGAACCGGCTCCGACGCGGGTACGCGGGAGCGCCCACCGCGCGCCGAAGCATCGCGGTTCGGGGACTGACTCACGCGACCAGACTAGCGAGGGGCTACGGCTTACCGCGCATGATGGCCTGCTTGACCTCGGCGATCGCCTTCGTCACCTCGATGCCACGCGGGCACGCCTCGGTGCAGTTGAAGGTCGTGCGGCAGCGCCACACGCCTTCCTTGTCGTTCAGGATGTCGAGGCGCACGTTGGCCGCATCGTCGCGCGAGTCGAAGATGAAGCGGTGCGCGTTGACGATCGCCGCCGGGCCGAAGTACTGGCCGTCGGTCCAGAAGACGGGGCACGACGAGGTGCACGCGGCGCACAGGATGCACTTCGTGGTGTCGTCGAAGATCTCACGCTTCGCGATCGACTGCACGCGCTCCTTGCCGGGCTCCGGCGTGGAGTTCGCGATGAGGAACGGCTGCACCTCGCGGTACGACGCGAAGAACGGCTCCATGTCGACGATGAGGTCCTTCTCGAGGGGCAGACCCTTGATCGCCTCGACGTAGATGGGCTTCGAGATGTCGAGGTCCTTGATGAGCGTCTTGCACGCGAGGCGGTTGCGGCCGTTGATGCGCATGGCGTCGGAGCCGCAGATGCCGTGGGCGCACGAGCGACGGAACGTGAGCGTGCCGTCCTGCTCCCACTTGATCTTGTGGAGGGCGTCGAGCACGCGGTCGGTCGAGTACATCTCGACGTCGAAGTCCTGCCAGCGCGGCTCGTCGTCGACCTCGGGGTCGAACCGGCGGATGATGAACGTCACGGTGAACGGAAGGATCGCGGCATCCGTCGTCGGGGCGTCGAGCGTAGCGGTGCTCACGTCAGTACTTCCTCTCCATCGGCTGGTAGCGCGTGATCGTGACCGGCTTCCAGTCGAGCCGGATGTGATCGGCGGCGTGCGACGAGTGTGCGTCGCCCGACAGATACGCCATCGTGTGCTTCATGTAGTTCTCGTCGTCGCGCTTCGGGAAGTCGTCACGCATGTGGCCGCCGCGGCTCTCGTCGCGGTTCGCCGCCGAGAAGACGACGACCTCGGCGAGATCGAGCAGGAAGCCGAGCTCGACGGCCTCGAGCAGGTCGGTGTTGAACCGCTTGCCCTTGTCTTGCACGGCGATGTTCTTGTAGCGCTCGCGCAGGCCCGCGATCACGTTCATGACGTGCGCGAGCGACTCGGCGGTGCGGAACACCTGGGCGCCCTTGTCCATCTCGTCCTGCAGCTCCTTGCGAATCGCGGCGATCCGCTCGGTGCCGGTCGAGGTGCGCAGGTGCTCGAGCAGGCCGCGGATCTCCGCGGTCGGGTCGTCCGGCAGCGGCACGAACTCGGCCGTCTGCACGTACTCGACGGCGTTCTTTCCGGCGCGCTTGCCGAAGACGTTGATGTCGAGGAGCGAGTTCGTTCCGAGACGGTTCGATCCGTGCACCGAGACGCACGCGCACTCGCCGGCGGCGTAGAGGCCGGGCACGACGGTCGTGTTGTCGCGGAGGACTTCGGCCGCGACGTTCGTCGGGATGCCGCCCATGGCGTAGTGCGCCGTCGGCATGACGGGGACGGGCTCGAAGACCGGGTCGACACCGAGGTAGGTGCGGGCGAACTCGGTGATGTCGGGGAGCTTCGTCTCGAGCACCTCGGCGCCGAGGTGCGTGCAGTCGAGCAGCACGTAGTCCTTGTGCGGGCCGGCACCGCGGCCCTCGGCGACCTCCTGCACCATGCAGCGCGAGACGATGTCGCGCGGCGCGAGGTCCTTGATGGTCGGGGCGTACCGCTCCATGAAGCGCTCGCCGCTCGCGTTGCGGAGGATCGCACCCTCACCGCGGGCACCCTCGGTGAGGAGGATGCCGAGGCCGGCGAGACCGGTCGGGTGGAACTGGAAGAACTCCATGTCCTCGAGCGGGAGGCCCTTGCGCCAGATGATGCCGACGCCGTCGCCCGTGAGGGTGTGCGCGTTCGACGTCGTCTTGTAGATCTTGCCGAAGCCGCCGGTCGCGAAGATGATCGCCTTGGCCTGGAAGACGTGCAGGTCGCCCGTGGCGAGGTCGTAGGCGACGACGCCCGAGGGCTGGTCGACGCCGTCGACCTCGGTCATGACGAGGTCGAGCACGTAGTACTCGTTGAAGAAGTTGATGCCGAGGCGGACGCAGTTCTGGAAGAGCGTCTGCAGGATCATGTGACCCGTGCGGTCGGCGGCGTAGCAGGCACGGCGGACGGGCGCCTTGCCGTGGTCACGCGTGTGACCGCCGAAGCGGCGCTGGTCGATCTTGCCCTCGGGTGTGCGGTTGAAGGGCAGGCCCATGTTCTCGAGGTCGATGACCGCGTCGATGGCCTCCTTCGCGAGGATCTCGGCCGCGTCCTGGTCGACGAGGTAGTCGCCGCCCTTGACGGTGTCGAAGGTGTGCCACTCCCAGCTGTCCTCCTCGACGTTCGCGAGGGCGGCAGCCATGCCGCCCTGAGCGGCACCCGTGTGGGAGCGCGTCGGGTACAGCTTCGAGATGACGGCGGTCTTCGCGCCGGGGCCGGCTTCGATCGCGGCACGCATGCCGGCACCGCCGGCGCCGACGATGACGACGTCGAACTGGTGGTAGTGGACTCCGTCGACGATCCGTACGTCGGCGTCGTTGTTCCAGGGGGACGGGGCGGCAGTCACAGTGCTCCTAGTCAAGCCGAGCAGAACGAGGGGAGCAGATCGGCGGGTGCTCCCACGGGGCAGGGCTCGAAGGTGAAGATGACGAGCGTGCCGAGGACGATGAGGACGACAGCGGATGCCAGGAGGGCACCCTTCAACACGGACTGGATGCGCCCGGGGTTGGTGTAGTCGTTGACGAGGGTGCGCATTCCGTTGGTGCCGTGGATCAGCGCGAGCCAGAGCAGGAGGCAATCCCACCACTGCCAGAACGGCTGGGCCCACTTGCCGCCGACGAATCCGAAGTCGATGGCCTTGACGCCTTCGCCGACCATGAGGTTCACGAAGAGGTGGCCGAAGATCAGCACCACGAGCACGACGCCCGAGGCGCGCATGTAGATCCAGCCCCACTTCTCCCAGTTGATCCCGCGCTTGCGGGCCGGGCGGATCGGAGCGCGGGGGGAGTCGATGGTTGTCGTCATGTCGCTCTCCTCTCCTAGTGGCTGAACACGTTGATCAGGTGGCGGGGGGTGAAGGCCAGCATCGTGACGACCCACAGGCCGATGACGATCCAGAACAGCAGCTTCTGATGGCGCGTCGCCCACGACCAGAAGTCGACGAGGATGATGCGCAGACCATTGAAGGCGTGGAAGACGATGGCGCCGACGAGGGCGACCTCACCGAGGCCCATGATGGGCGTCTGGTACGTGCCGATGACGGCGTTGTACGCCTCGGGGCTCACTCGCACGAGAGCCGTGTCGAGGATGTGGACGAGAAGGAAGAAGAAGATGGCGACGCCCGTGATGCGGTGAAGCACCCACGACCACATGCCTTCATTGCCCCGATAGAGCGTTCCGCCCGGTCGGTGCTTCTTCTTCGCCGTCCCGACGTTCGAATCGACCGATTCCGTCAGGGTTCCTGCCGGCGACTCTGGCATGAACAACCCTCCCTGGCTGTCGTGTACGCCCTGCGAAGAGAGGGCACTCTGAGCACGAGGCTCGATGCCGCTAGTCTATCTCCGCTCCGGGGCCCCTGCCGCTAAGGCAAACCTAAGTGTCTCGACGTCGAGACATCTCCCGATCGAGATCGAACGGATGACGCGGCCGGCGAGAGTTTCCACTGAGCGCGATGACGCGTCATCCGCCTCTCGGTAGTCTGGCCGCATGCCTAACGACCACGCGATCCCCGGTTTCTACGCGGTCATCCCGGCGGGCGGTGTCGGTTCGCGCCTGTGGCCGCTCTCCCGCGCCGATGCGCCGAAGTTCCTCCACGATCTCACCGGGTCGGGCCAGACCCTCCTCCGCGACACGTTCGACCGCCTCGCCCCGCTCTCGGGCGAGCAGCGGATCATGGTCGTCACGGGTCGCGCCCACCGCGGCGCCGTCGAGAGCCAGCTCCCCGCGCTCGAAGACCTGAACGTCGTGCTCGAGAGCGAACCGCGCGACTCGTCCGCCGCGATCGGACTCGCCGCGGCGATCCTCGAGCGACGCGAGCCGGGCGTCGTCATCGGCTCCTTCGCCGCCGACCACGTCATCACGGGTGCCGCACTCTTCCGCGAGGCCGTCGTCGAGGCCGTCGCCTCGGCCGAGGCCGGGTACATCGCGACGATCGGAATCCGCCCGACCGAACCCGCCGTCGGCTTCGGGTACATCCACTGCGGCGAGTCGCTCTCCATCGAGGGAGCGCCCCACGGACTCCTCGTCGAGTCGTTCGTCGAGAAGCCCGACCTCGCCACGGCCCGCACGTACGTCTCGGGTGGAGACCACCTGTGGAACGCCGGCATGTTCATCGCCCGCGCCTCCGTCATCCTCGAGGAACTCGGCCGCAACCGCCCCGAGCTCCTCGCGGGCCTCCTCGAACTCGCCGAGGCGTGGGACGATCCGGCGACGCGCGGCCCCGCGGTCGACCGCATCTGGCCGCGTCTCGAGAAGATCGCCATCGACTACTCCGTCGCCGAACCCGCCGCGGCCGCCGGTCGCCTCGTCGTCATCCCCGGTCTCTTCGGGTGGGACGACGTCGGAGACTTCGCATCCCTCGCGAAGCTCAACTCGCGCGGTCGGGCAAGCGACCTCGCCATCCTCGGCCGCGACGCCCGCGTGCTCTCCGACGCGTCGAGCGGCATCGTCGTGACGCAGACGAAGCGTGTCATCAGCCTCATCGGCGTGAAGGACATCGTGGTCGTCGACACCCCCGACGCCCTCCTCGTGACGACCGCCGAGCACGCCCAGCGGGTGAAGAGCGTCGTCGACGCCCTGAAGCTCAGCGGCTCGAGCGACGTGCTCTGACGAAAGGACCCCTCATGCTCACTCGTCATCTGGCCGCGACCGGCGTGCTCGCGGCATCCGTCCTCCTCGCCGGCTGCGCCGCCGCGCCCGACGCCGGCGGCGAGACCGCCGGCAGCGACTACTGCGCGCGCATGGTCACCAACTCGGGCGGTCTCGAGGACCGCTCGTTCAACCAGTCGAGCTGGGAGGGCCTCGAGGCGGCGAGCGACGAGTTCGGCATCGACGTGCGCGCGCTCGTCTCGACCAACGAGACCGACCTCGCGCCGAACGTGCAGCAGGCCGTCGAGAGCGGCTGCGAGTTCGTGCTGACCGTCGGGTGGGAGCTCGCCGACCCGACGACCGAGCAGGCCGCGGCGAACCCCGACGTGCACTTCGCGATCGTCGACGAGCTCGTCGAGGGCGAGAACATCAAGCCCATCGTGTTCGACACGGCGCAGGCGACCTTCCTCGCGGGCTACCTCGCCGCGGGTGTCACGCAGACCGGCGTCGTCGCGACGTTCGGCGGCGGCAACCAGCCGCCCGTCACCCTCTTCATGGACGGCTTCGTCGACGGCGTCGCCCACTACAACGAGGTGCACGGCACAGCCGTTCGTGTGCTCGGCTGGGACAAGGCCGCCCAGGACGGCACGTTCACGGGCGACTTCGAAGACATCAACAAGGGGAAGACGACGACCGAGGGCCTCATCGATCAGGGCGCCGACGTCATCCTCCCCGTCGCGGGGCAGGTCGGTGAAGGTGCCGCAGCGGCGGCCCTCGAGCGGAACGCCCTCGTGATCTGGGTCGACAACGACGGCTACGACACGCTCGACGCCTCGTTCCGTCCCGTCATCCTCACGAGCGTGCTGAAGAACACCCAGGACGCCGTCGTGCAGATCGTCGGCGACGACATCGACGGCACCTTCACGAACGAGCCCTTCATCGGAACGCTCGAGAACGAGGGAGTCGGGCTCGCCCCGTACCACGACCTCGCCGACCGGGTGAGCCCCGAGCTCCAGGCCGAGATCGACGGGGTGCGCTCCGAGATCATCGCGGGCACCATCGAGGTCACCTCCCCGAGCGCCCCCTAGCCCCGCGCCCCTGCGCCCCCGCGCCCCCGCACTTACCTTCCGTCTCGGCGTCACGACACGCTGGTTATCGACCCGATAACCAGCGTGTCGTGACGCCGAGACGAGGGGGTTGGGGTGAGGGAGGGGCGGCGGATGCGGCGGGTGAGCGTGTCGTGACCACGCGGTTGCTCATATGAGCAGAGATTTGTAACTTTTCGGTTTCGCGCTCGCTCGCGACCCTGTCACTCGCCGCAACTTTCTGTAACGTGACTTGCACTCTGGCCCCGTTTATAGAGGGCCTGCATCTTGGAGGTCACAGTGACGATCACGACCCGGAAGGCCGTCTTCAGCGGTCTCGCGACCTTGGGCGTTGCCGCGCTTCTCGCCGGCTGCGCCTCGGCACCCGAAGAAGGCGGCGGAAGCACCGATGGAGCCGCGGCTCCCGACTTCCTCCCCTGCATCGTCTCGGACTCGGGCGGATTCGACGACAAGTCGTTCAACCAGCTCGGCTACGAGGGTCTCGTCGAGGCCGCTGACGCACTCGGCGTCGACTACAAGCAGGTCGAGTCCGCGACCGAGACCGACTTCGCTCCGAATATCACGAGCCTCGTCGACCAGGGCTGCAACCTGATCGTCACCGTCGGCTTCCTCCTCGAAGAGGCGACCACCGAGGCTGCTGCGGCGAACCCCGATGTCGAGTTCACCATCATCGACTCGTCGATCGAGGGCGAGAACATCAAGCCGATCATCTTCGACACCGCCCAGGCGGCGTTCCTCGCCGGCTACGCGGCCGCGAGCTACTCGAAGACCGGCTCCGTCGGCACCTTCGGCGGCATGCAGATCCCGACCGTCACCATCTTCATGGACGGCTTCGCCGACGGCGTCGCGTACTTCAACGAGCAGAAGGGCACCGACGTCAAGGTCGTCGGCTGGGATGTCGCCAGCCAGACCGGTTCGTTCACCGGTGGCTTCGAGGCCAACGAGGTCGCCAAGAGCTCGGCTCAGGGCCTCATCGACCAGAACGTCGACGTGCTCCTGCCCGTCGGTGGACCGATCTTCCTGTCGGCGATCGAAGCCATCAAGGACTCGGGCAAGGACATCGCGATGATCGGTGTCGACGCCGACCTCGTCGAGACCAGCCCCGACAACGCGTCGCTCTTCCTCACCTCGATCCTCAAGCAGATGAAGGTCGGTGTCGCTGACGTCGTCACCGCTGCTGCCGGTGGCGAGTTCAGCAACGAGCCCTACGTCGGAACGCTCGAGAACGACGGCGTCGGAATCGCCCCGTTCCACGACTTCGAATCGAAGGTCGACCCGGCTCTCGCCGACGAGCTCGAGACGATCAAGGCCGGCATCGTCGACGGTTCGATCCCCGTCGAGTCGCCCTCGTCGCCCAAGTAGTCAGTAAGCACATCGCTGTGTCGCGGGGAGGCCGGGTTCGCCTGGCCTCCCCGTGGCGCGGTTAACCGCCACTCACCGTGCTCACCTGAGCACATGGACAACTTCCGAGCGACGACCCACCGGCAGCTGCACTTGTGAGCAGACCCACCGACATCGGCGCACCGCTCTTAGGATGGGGAGTATGAAGCTCGAACTTCGTGGAATCACCAAACGGTTCGGCGCTCTGGTCGCGAACGACCACATCGATCTCACCGTTGAGCCCGGAGAAATCCACTGCTTGCTCGGCGAGAACGGCGCCGGCAAGTCCACACTCATGAATGTGCTCTACGGCCTGTATCAGGCCGACGAGGGCGAGATCCTGCTCGACGACGTCGTCCAGCACTTCTCGGGCCCCGGCGACGCCATGGCGGCCGGCATCGGCATGGTGCACCAGCACTTCATGCTCATCCCCGTCTTCACCGTCGCCGAGAACGTCATGCTCGGTCATGAGGAGACCAAGGCGGGCGGTCGCCTCGACCTCGCCGCCGCGCGTCGCCACGTGATCGAGATCTCCGAGCGGTTCGGCTTCGACGTCGACCCGGACGCGCTCGTCGAAGATCTCCCCGTCGGCGTGCAGCAGCGCGTCGAGATCATCAAGGCCCTCTCGCGCGACGCCCGCGTGCTCGTCTTCGACGAGCCGACGGCCGTGCTGACGCCGCAGGAGACCGACGAGCTCATGGTCATCATGCGCCAGCTCCGCGAGTCGGGCACGGCGATCGTGTTCATCACGCACAAGCTGCGTGAGGTGCGCGAGGTCGCCGACCGCATCACCGTCATCCGTCTCGGCAAGGTCGTCGGCGAAGCCGCACCGACCGCGTCGAACTCCGACCTCGCATCCCTCATGGTGGGCCGCGCCGTCGAGCTCACCGTGCACAAGAACCCGCCGACGCTCGGCGACCGCGCTCTCATCGTCGAGAAGCTCTCGGTCATCGATCCGCTCGGCCAGATCGTCGTGAACGACGTCTCGTTCGACGTCCGCGGCGGCGAGATCCTCGCGATCGCGGGCGTGCAGGGCAACGGCCAGACCGAGCTGACCGAGGCGATCCTCGGCCTCCAGCCGCGCGTGCGCGGCACCGTCTCCCTCGACGGCGCGACCCTCACGGGCCTCAGCGTGCGGAAGGTGCTCGACGCCGGTGTCGGCTTCGTGCCCGAGGACCGCAAGGAGGACGGACTCGTCGGCGAGTTCACCATCGCCGAGAACCTCATGCTCGACCGCTCCGACTCGGCCCCCTTCGTGAAGGCGGGATCGCTGCAGTTGAGCTACCTCGCCCAGTTCGCCGAAGAGAAGGTGCGCGAGTTCGATGTGCGAGCGCAGGGCATCACGACGCCGGTCGGCCGACTCTCGGGCGGAAACCAGCAGAAGGTCGTGCTCGCGCGCGAGCTGAGCCGTGAACTGCGTCTCTTCGTCGCCGCCCAGCCCACGCGCGGTATCGACGTCGGCTCGATCGAGTTCGTGCACAAGCGCATCGTCGAGACGCGCGACTCGGGTGTTCCCGTGATCGTCGTCTCGACCGAGCTCGACGAGGTCGTCGCGCTCGCCGACCGCATCGCGGTCATGTACCGCGGCGCGATCGTCGGCATCGTGCCCGGCACCACCCCGCGCGACGTCCTCGGACTCATGATGGCCGGAGAACTCCCGGCGGGAACGGAGGTCGCCGCGTGAGCCAGGCGACGGCAGAAGCCCCCACCCCACGCCCGACACCTCCGGGTGAGGAGCCCTCGAGGTTCCAGTCGGCCTTCCGCGAGATCATCACGGGAAGCGCCGTCATCTCGGTGCTCGCCGTCGTGCTCGCGCTCCTCGTCGGCGCGATCCTCATCGCCATCACAGACACCGACGTCCAGAAGACGGCCGGCTACTTCTTCGCGCGGCCGGGCGACATGCTCGGCGCCATCTGGCAGTCGGTCTCCGGTGCGTACAGCGCTCTCTTCCAGGGCGCGATCTACAACTTCCGCCGCCCGGACTTCGCGACCGGCATCAAGCCGCTCACGGAGACGCTCACCTTCGCGACCCCGCTCATCGCGGCCGGTCTCGGCGTCGGCCTCGCGTTCCGCGCCGGCCTCTTCAACATCGGTGGTCGCGGCCAGATGCTCATCGCCGCGGCGTGCGCCGGTTACGTCGGCTTCGCGTGGAACCTGCCTCCCGTCATCCACCTCATCGTCGCCGTGCTCGCCGGACTTATCGGCGGTGCGATCTGGGGCGGCATCGTCGGACTCCTCAAGGCCCGCACCGGTGCCCACGAGGTCATCGTGACGATCATGCTGAACTACGTCGCGTTCTACCTGATCACCTTCCTGCTGCGCACCCCCGGTGCGCTCCAGGCGCCCGGCAGCAACAACCCCAAGACGCCGCCCATGCAGGAGACCGCGATCTTCCCCGACCTCCTCGGGCCGTCGTACAACCTGCACGCGGGCTTCCTCGTCGTCATCGCGGCGACGGTCTACGTCTGGTGGCTGCTCAGCCGCTCGAGCCTCGGCTTCAAGTTCCGCGCCGTCGGCGAGAACCCCAACGCTGCTCGTGTCGCCGGTATCAACGTCAAGAGCATGTACGTCTACGTCATGCTCATCTCGGGTGGCCTCGTCGGCCTCGCGGGCGTCAACCAGGTGCTCGGAACGGTCACGACGGGCTTCAGCTCCGGCATCGACGCCGGTGTCGGATTCGACGCCATCACGGTCGCTCTGCTCGGTCGCTCGAAGCCGTGGGGCATCTTCGTCGCCGGCATCCTCTTCGGTGCATTCAAGGCCGGCGGATTCGCGATGCAGGCCGCCGAGGGCGTGCCGATCGACATCGTGCTCGTCGTGCAGTCGCTCATCGTGCTCTTCATCGCCGCGCCGCCCCTCGTGCGTGCGATCTTCCGACTGCCGGCCCCGGGTTCGCGCCCGCGCCGAGCCGTCCCCAACGTGACGCAGGAGGTGACGGCCAAGTGAGCACCGCAACCGAACACCACCACGCCGACCAGCCCATCGTGCTCGAGAAGGCCGACGTCCGAAGCTGGAAGGCGCCGATCGCGCTCGCCATCTTCGCGTTCATCGGGTTCATCCTCTTCGTTCTCGTACCGGTCGCCGCCGACGCCGTCACGCGGTTCCGGCTCTCGACCGACAACGACTTCATCCAGCTGCCGCCGCTCGACCTGCCGTCGCGCACGACCGGCTACGTCATCACGGCGCTCCTCGTCGCGATCGCCGTCGTCGCCTTCCTCCTCGTGCGGTCGCGCCGGAAGACGCCGCTCTGGCTCATCTCGGTGTTCGCCCTGCTGCTCGTCGTCGGATTCCTGACGTGGGCGGCCGCGGGCGCGACGATCCCCGTGCCTGGTCTCCTCATCGGAACCGTCGCCCTGAGCGTGCCGCTCATCTTCGGTGCCCTCGGCGGAGTCATCTCCGAGCGCGTCGGTGTCGTCAACGTCGCGATCGAGGGTCAGCTGCTCGCGGGCGCGTTCGTCTCGGCGATGGTCGCCTCGATCACCGGCAACGCGTTCGTGGGTCTCGCCGCGGCGATGCTCGCCGGCATGCTCGTGTCCTTCGTGCTCGCCGCGTTCGCGATCAAGTACCTCGTCGACCAGGTCATCGTCGGTGTCGTGCTCAACGTGCTCGTCACGGGTCTCACGAGCTTCCTCTACTCGCAGGTGCTCACCGAGGACGCGGCGCTCCTCAACTCGCCGCCGCGCTTCGAGCGCATCAACATCCCGTTCCTGAGCGAGATCCCGATCATCGGACCGGTGCTCTTCCGGCAGACGATCATCATCTACCTCATGTACATCGCGGTCGCGCTCGTGTTCTTCGCGCTGTTCTACACGCGCTGGGGCCTCCGCCTCCGCGCCGTGGGCGAGCACCCGCAGGCCGCTGACACCGTCGGCATCAACGTCGGCCGCACGCGGTTCTGGAACGTCTCGCTCGCGGGTGCGATCGCCGGTCTCGGAGGTGCGTACTTCACGCTCGGCTCGGTCGGCGCGTTCAACAAGGAGATGACGGCGGGCGCCGGCTTCATCGCCCTCGCCGCGGTCATCTTCGGTCGCTGGGACCCGATCAAGGCGACGCTCGCTGCCCTGCTCTTCGGCTTCGCGTCGAGCCTGCAGAACGTGCTCGGAATCATCGGTTCTCCGGTGCCGAGCGAGTTCCTGCTCATGCTGCCGTACCTCGTCACGATCTTCGCGGTCGCGGGTCTCGTGGGTCTCAGTCGAGGCCCCGCGGCAGCCGGTAAACCGTACATAAAATCATGATCGGGGATGACGCATGAGCATCGATTGGGATGAACTGCGCGCCGCGGCGAACGACGCCATGAAGCTCGCCTACGTGCCGTACTCCAACTTCCCGGTGGGGGCCGCGGCGCTCGTCGACGACGGCCGCATCGTGAACGGCTGCAACGTCGAGAACGCGAGCTACGGGGTGACGCTCTGCGCCGAGTGCTCGCTCGTGTCGGCGCTCACGATGGGCGGCGGCGGAAAGCTCATCGCCTTCAGCTGCGTCGACGGGCACGGCAACGTGCTCATGCCGTGCGGCCGGTGCCGTCAGCTGCTCTACGAGCACTCGGCCGAGGGCATGCTCCTCGAGACCGTGTCGGGCATCAAGACGATCGACGAGGTGCTGCCCGACGCGTTCGGGCCCCGTCAGCTCGTCGAGTACCGCGACGCCTGAGGCGCCCGGGCCACGCCCTCTTTGTCGGAGCTTCGACGATTCGCAGGAGTCCCTCGTCGCAATCGCTCCGTTCCCTCGCCACGACTCCTGCACAGGAAGGACACCATGAGTATCGAAGCGTTCGACGTCGTCGACCTGATCCGCACCAAGCGAGACGGAGGCGCGCTCGAGACCGCCGAGATCGACTGGCTCGTCGATGCCTACACGCGCGGTTACGTCGCCGATGAGCAGATGTCGGCGATGACCATGGCGATCTTCCTGAACGGCATGGAGCGCCGCGAGATCCGCGACCTGACGATGGCGATGATCGCCTCGGGCGAGCGCATGGACTTCTCGGGCCTCGGCAAGCCGACGTCCGACAAGCACTCCACGGGTGGCGTGGGCGACAAGATCACGCTCCCGCTCATGCCTCTCGTCGCCTCGTTCGGCGTCGCGGTGCCGCAGCTCTCGGGTCGCGGACTCGGCCACACGGGCGGCACGCTCGACAAGCTCGAGTCGATCCCGGGCTGGCGCGCCGACCTCACGAACGAGGAGATGTTCGCGCAGCTGCGCGACGTGGGCGGCGTCATCTGCGCCGCGGGCGCAGGCCTCGCCCCCGCCGACAAGAAGCTCTACGCACTCCGCGACATCACGGGCACGGTCGAGGCGATCCCGCTCATCGCGTCGTCGATCATGTCGAAGAAGATCGCCGAGGGCACGAGCGCTCTCGTGCTCGACGTGAAGTTCGGCTCGGGCGCGTTCCTCAAGGACATCGAGCGCTCGCGCGAGCTCGCCCGCACGATGGTCGAGCTCGGTGAAGATGCCGGCGTCGCGACATCCGCCCTCCTCACCAACATGAACGTGCCGCTCGGCCTCACGATCGGCAACGCCAACGAGGTGCGCGAATCGGTCGAGGTGCTCGCCGGCGGTGGCCCCGCCGACGTGCGCGAGCTGACGCTCGCCCTCGCCCGCGAAATGCTCGCGCTCGCGGGAGTGACGGATGCCGATGTCGAGGGCGCTCTCGACGACGGCCGTGCCATGGACACGTGGCGGGCGTCGATCCATGCGCAGGGCGGCGACCCGGATGCCGCATTGCCCGTCGCACCCGAGACCCACACGGTCACGGCCGACCGTGACGGTGTGCTCGTCGAGCAGCACGCTCTGCCGTTCGGCATCGCCGCCTGGCGTCTCGGAGCCGGCCGCGCCCGCAAGCAGGACCCCGTCGTGCACTCGGCGGGAATCGACCTGCACAAGAAGCCGGGCGACACGGTGAAGGCCGGCGAGCCGCTCTTCACGCTGCACGCCGAGGACGCCGCTCGCTTCACGCGTGCTCTCGAATCGGTCGAGGGCGCGTGGCGCATCGGAGACGCCGGCGAGACCGTGCAGGACGGCGGCCCGCTGATCGCCGAGCGCATCGGTCGCTGACGGCCGCGTCGGCGTCTACCGGGGAGCGACGGCCTCCCAGGCCACGGTGACCTCGCCGAGGCGCCAGCGGCGCGCGTCGGCGAGGATCGGCCAGCCAGTCGACCGCAGTGACGCGATGGTCGCGATCCACCGCTGCGAGGGCGAGTAGACCGAGAGCGGTGCGTTGACGCGCCACGCCCGGTCGAGGTCGGTGAGGAACGCGTGCACACGCTCACCGGGCACGTTGCGGTGGATGAGCGCCTTCGGCAGGCGCTCGGCGACGACGGACGGCGCGTCGATGTTCGCGAGGCGGAGGCTCACCGTGAGGCTCTGCGGCCCCGATGCGTCGACCGCGACCCAGCTCGCGATACGCCCGATCTCGTCGCACGTCCCCTCGACGAGCAGCCCGCCGGGCTGCAGGCGGCTCGTCATGAGACGCCATGCTCCCGCGACATCCGATTCGTCGTACTGCCGTAGGACGTTGAAGGCGCGGATGACGGCGGGGCGCCGCCCGCCCGGGATCGAGACGTCGAACCCGCCGAGGGCGAACGAGACGGGGGAGTCGGCGGCGAAGGGCGTGAGTCCCGCTTGCACGCGCTCGAGCTGGGCCGTCGCCGTGGCGACGCGACCGGGTTCGATCTCGAGGCCGAGCACCGAGACGTCGGGTCGTGCCGAGCGCAGGCGTGCCGCGAGTTCGAAGGCCGTGACGCCGCTCGCGCCGTAGCCGAGGTCGACGACGAGGGGATCGGCGGCGGTCTGCAGTTCGGGCCGGTCGGCGATCCAGCGGTCGACGCGGCGGAGACGATTCGTGTTGGTCGTCCCGCGCGTGATCTGTCCCACCGGCATCCGAACATCCTCACCTCCGCTCGACCCCGTGCGCAATTCAGGTGCGGAGCGGCGAGTCGGGCGTCGCGCTGCGGCGCATCGGGTCACGACACGTGTTCGAACCTGAATTGCGAACCCGACTACCCTGGAGGCATGGCTTATACCCTCGTGCTGCTGCGTCACGGAAACAGTGACTGGAACCAGAAGAACCTCTTCACCGGATGGGTCGACGTGCGTCTGTCCGACCAGGGTGTCGGAGAGGCGAAGCGTGCCGGCGAGCTGCTCGCCGAGTCGGGCGTGCTGCCCGACGTGCTGCACACCTCGGTGCTCACCCGCGCGATCCAGACCGCGAACCTCGCCCTCGACGAGGCCGACCGCGCGTGGATCCCGGTCCGTCGCAGCTGGCGCCTCAACGAGCGTCACTACGGCGCCCTGCAGGGCCTCGACAAGGCCGAGACGCTCGAGAAGTACGGCCCCGAGCAGTTCCAGCTGTGGCGTCGCTCGTTCGACGTGCCGCCGCCCGTGCTGGCCGACGACGCCGAGTACTCGCAGGTCGGCGACCCGCGCTACGCCGACCTCGCCGACGGCGAGCTGCCGCGCACCGAGTGCCTCAAGGACGTCATCGACCGCATGATCCCGTACTGGACGTCGGACATCGTCCCCGACCTCGAGTCGGGCAAGACCGTGCTCGTGACCGCCCACGGCAACTCGCTCCGCGCCCTCGTCAAGCACCTCGACGGCATCAGCGACGACGACATCGCCGAGCTGAACATCCCGACCGGCATCCCGCTCGTCTACCGCCTCGGTGACGACTTCCTGCCGCTCGGCCCGGCCGAGTACCTCGACCCCGAGGCCGCCGCCGCCGGAGCGGCCGCTGTGGCCGCTCAGGGCAAGAAGTAGACCGAGACCCCGAAACGGCGGATGCCGCGAGCGAATCGCTCGCGGCATCCGCCGTTTTCCGTGGCTCGGGGATCAGACGTCTTCCGGCACCCAGTCGCCCGTGGCGAGGTACTGCACCTTCTTGGCGATCGAGACCGCGTGGTCGGCGAAACGCTCGTGGTAGCGGCTCGCGAGGGTCGCGTCGACCGTGTCGACGGCCTCGCCCTTCCAGGTCTCGCCGAGCACCTTGTCGAAGACCGAGAGGTGCAGCGCGTCGATCTTGTCGTCGTCGTTGCGGATCTCTTCGGCGAGCTCGATGTTCTCGGTGGTGACGAGTTCGGCGAGCTTCCGCGCGATCTCGACGTCGAGGCGGCCCATCTCGGCGAAGGTCGGGCGCAGTGACTTCGGCACGACCTTGTCGGGGAAACGGTAGCGCGCGAGCTGCGCGATGTGGGTCGACATGTCGCCCATGCGCTCGAGCGATGCGCTGATGCGCAGCGCGCTCACGACGATACGAAGATCGCGGGCGACGGGCGACTGACGAGCGAGGATCGTGATCGCGTGCTCATCGAGTGCCACCGCGAGGGCGTCGATGCGATAGTCGTCCTCGATGACCTCTTCGGCGAGACTGACGTTCGACTGGTTGAACGCCGTCGTCGCCTTCTCGATCGATTCCGCAACGAGGTTCGCGATCTCGACGAGTCGCTCCTGGACCTCGCGCAGTTCCTGCTGGAACACCTCACGCATGGATCGAATCCCTTCCTTGGTCGCGCGGACGCGAAGAACTCTCCGGCTCACCGACCTTCGGGAATCGTGGCCGGGAGAGGTTAACGGCAGGTGCCGATGACCTGAACAGTCTCTAAAGTAGCCCCGAGCAGAGGGGTAACGTCGAATCGTCGGCGCGCCGCGTTCTAGTCTGGTGCCATGGATCCCACGTGGTTGGTGCTGATCGCGCTGGCGCTCGGACTCGTGATCGGCGCGGGTTTCGTGGGATTGTTCCATCTCGCGGAGCGCCGGGGGGCCAGCGCCGCACGGGTCGTCAGCCCCACCGTGCCCGATGGCGTCGACCAGGTGCTCGATGCGCTCGAGTCGGCGGGAATCGTCATCGATCCGTCGAACAACGTGCTGAAGGCCTCTCCCGGTGCGCTCGCGATGGGGCTCGTCTGGAACGGCAACCTCGTGCACTCCGAACTCGTCGACATCGCCGGCGACGTGCGGCGCTCGGGGGAGTCGGTCACGCAGGACATCTCGCTCGGGCGCGGTCCATTCGGCGGTGACGCCCTCCTGCAACTGCACGTGCGCATCGCGCGACTCGGCACGCGTTTCATCATGATCCTCGCCGAGGACCGCACCGAGGCGCATCGCCTCGACGAGGTGCGCCGTGACTTCGTCGCGAACATCAGCCACGAGCTGAAGACCCCGATCGCGTCGGTGAGCCTTCTCGCCGAGGCCCTCGACCAGGCGGCCGACGAGCCGCCGATGGTGCGCCGCTTCGCGCACCGGCTCTCCTCGGAGTCGTCGCGCCTCGCGCGCATCACGAGCGAGATCATCGAACTCTCCCGGCTGCAGGCGCACGATGCGCTCCGCCCCGACGAGCTCATCGACGTCGACGACATCGTCGCGGCGGCGGTCGATCAGAACCGCATCGTCGCGGAGGCTCGCGGCATCGAGGTCGCCGTCAAGGCGAAGAGCAAGGCCCAGATCTACGGCGACCCGGCGCTCCTGCTCGTCGCGGTCAACAACCTCGTCTCGAATGCCGTGAGCTACTCGAACGACAACTCGCGCGTCGGCATCGGCGTGACGTGCGACAAGGGCATCGTCGAGATCGCCGTCATCGACCAGGGCATCGGCATCGTCGAGGACGACCTCGAGCGCATCTTCGAGCGCTTCTACCGCGTCGATCAGGCGCGCTCGCGCAACACCGGCGGGTCGGGCCTCGGCCTCAGCATCGTGAAGCACACGGTGCAGAACCACGGCGGCGAGGTGCGCGCGTGGTCACGACCGGGGCGCGGCTCGACGTTCGTCATCCGGTTGCCCGAGGCTCCCCAGCTCCCCGCCGACGAGCCGGCCACCGACCCGCTCCGCAGTACGACGGATGACTCGAGAGATCGTCTCTCCGCATCCAGCCCCCTCCCCGCCCGCGCATCGATCCCCGGAGACACCCCGTGACTCGCATCCTCCTCGTCGAAGACGAATCCGCACTGAGCGAGCCGCTCAGCTTCCTCCTCGAACGTGAGGGCTACGACGTCACGGTCGCGGAGGACGGTCCCAGTGCGCTCGCCGAGTTCGACCGCAGCGGCGCCGACCTCATCCTGCTCGACCTCATGCTCCCCGGCCTGCCGGGCACCGAGGTGTGCCGCGAGGTGCGCTCGCGCTCGAACGTGCCGATCATCATGCTCACGGCCAAGGACTCCGAGGTCGACATCGTCGTGGGGCTCGAACTCGGAGCGGACGACTACGTCACGAAGCCGTACTCGACGCGTGAGCTGCTCGCCCGCATCCGTGCGGTGCTGCGGCGTCGCGTCGAGGTCGAGGGCCTCGACGACAACATCCTCGACCACGGTCGCGTCGTCATGGACATCGAGCGGCACACGGTCGCCGTCGACGGTTCGGAGATCTCGATCCCGCTCAAGGAGTTCGAACTCCTCGAGCTGCTCATGCGGAACGCCGGGCGCGTGCTCACCCGCGGCCAGCTCATCGACCGGGTGTGGGGCAGCGACTACTTCGGCGACACGAAGACGCTCGACGTGCACATCAAGCGCATCCGCTCGCGCATCGAGGTCGCGCCGTCCGAGCCCGAACTTCTGGTGACCGTGCGCGGTCTCGGCTACCGCTTCGAGGCCTGAGGCCCGGCCCGTCTCGGCGGGTACGCGAAAGGCGCCGCGAACCGGGTTCGCGGCGCCTTCGGCGTGTCAGGGGCGTTCGATCAGGGAACGAACGCGCTGTACTCGGGCAGTCCGCCGTCGAGCACGGGAAGGGTGAGCTGCTCACCCGCGGAGTCGCCGGTCTGGAAGTAGACGGGCAGGAGCGAGCCGGGGATCGTGCCGATGCCCTCGAGCAGGATGGGCTCCTCTTCGCCGCCGAGGACGACGGTCGAGTTGCCGGGGACGTCGAGGGTGGAGGTCGTGCGGCCCGAGTCGCCCTCGAACTGGATGGCGAGCTCGGCGTCGTCGGCGCTCGTGTTGACGACCGTGAAGATGAGGTTGCCGTCGACGCCGTCGTCGCTCACGACGAGCGCGTTGCGCACGTCGAGCGGGCCGACGTTCGCGGAGAGGCCGTCGCTCGCGTCGTACTTCTCGGTGGTCGCCTGGTAGGTGACCATCGCGCATCCGCTTCCGCCGAGGGCGATTCCAAGGGCAAGAGCGACGGATGCCGCCAGGCGCAACTTCACAGGACCTCCAAGGCAAGAGCGGGAATCGGCCCGGGCGCGCGTGAGCGCGGTGACGAGCCGTGTCCGAGTTTAGCGCACGGCCCGGACGGTCGCCGTGCAGGGGAGCGAACCTTAGCACCAGATGCCTGTGGTATCCTAAACGTTGCTGAAGGGACAACTATTCATGCTTTTTGAGGTCGGCGAGACAGTCGTTTACCCCCACCACGGAGCCGCAACGATCGTTGAGGTGAAGAAGCGAGTCATCAAGGGCGAGGAGAAGCTCTACCTGAAGCTCAACGTCACGCAGGGCGATCTCGTCATCGAGGTCCCCGCTGAGAACGTCGACCTCGTCGGCGTCCGTGACGTCATCGGCAAGGAAGGCCTCGACAAGGTGTTCGAGGTGCTGCGCGCTCCCTTCACCGAGGAGCCGACCAACTGGTCGCGCCGATACAAGGCGAACCTCGAGAAGCTCGCCTCCGGCGATGTCATCAAGGTCTCCGAGGTCGTCCGCGACCTGTGGCGTCGTGACCAGGACCGCGGTCTCTCCGCCGGTGAGAAGCGCATGCTCGCGAAGGCTCGTCAGATCCTCATCTCCGAGCTCGCGCTCGCCGAGAAGACCGACGAAGAGCGCGCATCGACCGTGCTCGACGAGGTCCTCGCGTCCTGATTCCGCGGGCGGGCGGCCCTCACGGGCCGCGCCCTCGGTGTGGAACGCGCGCAGTATGAGTACCGTCGCCGTCGTCATCGTCGCCGCAGGCAGCGGTACCCGTCTGGGGCGCGCCGAGCCCAAGGCGTTCGTCGAACTCGGCGGCACGAGTCTCGTGGCGCGGGCGGTCCACACGGTCGCTCATCTCGATGAGCCCGTGCAGATCGTAGTCGTCGCGCCGGCCGCCGAGCTCGAGCGTGCTCGCGACGCGGCGCCCGGGGCGACCGTCGTCGCCGGTGGCGCCACGCGGCAGGAGTCGGTCGCGGCCGGACTGGCCGCGCTCGAACCCGCCGTCGAGATCGTGCTCGTGCACGACGCGGCGCGCCCGCTCGCACCCGCGCACCGCTTCACGGCCGTCATCGACGCCGTGCGCGAGCGTTCCGTCGGCATCGTGCCCGCTCTCGGCGTCACCGACACGGTCAAGCGCGTCGACGGTGTCGGCCGCGTGATCGAGACTCTCGATCGCACGGAGCTCGCCGCCATGCAGACGCCGCAGGGCTTCCCCCGCGCTCCGCTCGCGGCGGCGTACGCAGCGGCCGACCGCGAGTTCACCGACGATGCGGCGCTCGTCGCCGCTCACGGTCTCGACGTCGATGTCATTCCCGGCGACGAACGCTCCTTCAAGATCACGACGTCCGCCGACCTCGAGCGCGCTGCACTCCTCCTCGGCGGAGACCGTGCGCCGCGCATCGGCTTCGGCACCGACGTCCACGCCTTCGCCGACGGAGAAGAGCTCTGGCTCGCCGGCTTGCACTGGCCGGGCGAGCGCGGCCTCTCGGGTCACAGCGACGGCGATGTCGCGGCCCACGCCCTCTGTGACGCGCTGCTCGCCGCGGCGGGGCTCGGCGACGTCGGAGGCGTCTTCGGAACCGCCGACGAGCGGTTCGCCGGCGCGCACGGCGACGTCTTCCTCGCCGAGACGCGTCGTCTCGTCGAGGCCGCGGGCTTCCGCATCGGCAACGCGACCGTGCAGATCTGCGGCAACCGACCGAAACTCGCTCCCCGTCGGCTCGATGCCGAGCGGGTCCTGTCCGACGTGCTCGGTGCTCCCGTGAGCGTCTCGGCGACGACGACGGATTCACTCGGCTTCACCGGTCGCGGAGAGGGCGTCGCGGCATTCGCGAGCGCGCTCATCGTCGCGGTCGCCTGAGAGCGCCGCCGGTAGGCTGACGGAGTGACCGTGCGTATCTATGACTCGAAGGAACAGTCCCTTCGCGACTTCGTGCCCCTCACCGAGGGCCGGGTCGGCATCTACGTCTGCGGACCCACGGTGCAGTCGAGCCCGCACATCGGTCACCTGCGGAGTGCGCTCGTCTACGACATCCTCCGCCGTTGGCTCTCGTACCGCGGCTTCGCGGTGACCTTCGTCAGGAACGTCACCGACATCGACGACAAGATCCTCGTGAACGCGCAGGGCGACGAGGAGTGGTGGGCTCTCGCCTACCGTTTCGAACTCGAGTTCACGGCGGGCTACCAGAAGCTCGGCATCCTCGCGCCGACCTACGAGCCGCGCGCGACGGCGAGCATCCAGCAGATGCAGGACATCATCGCCCGCCTCATCGACCGCGGCCACGCGTACGCGGCGGCCGACGGTTCGGGCGACGTCTACTTCGACACGGCGAGCTGGCCCGCATACGGAGAACTGACGCACCAGAGCCGCGACAACATGGAGGCCGCGGCCGACGCCGACCCTCGGGGCAAGCGCGACCCCCGCGACTTCGCACTGTGGAAGGGCCACAAGGCCGACGAACCGACGTCCGCCGCGTGGGCCTCGCCGTGGGGCGACGGTCGCCCCGGCTGGCACATCGAGTGCTCCGCCATGGCGGCCCGCTACCTCGGCGACCACTTCGACATCCACGGCGGCGGTCTCGACCTGCGCTTCCCGCACCACGAGAACGAGCTCGCCCAGTCGAACGCGGCCGGCGACGCCTTCGCCAACTACTGGGTGCACAACGGCCTTGTGAACGTCGGCGGCCAGAAGATGTCGAAGTCGCTCGGCAACTCGGTCTTCGCCTCCGAACTGCTCGCCGCGGCACCGCCGATCGTCGTGCGCTACCTCCTGGGGTCGGCGCACTACCGCTCGACGCTCGACTACAACCCGGGCTCGCTCGTCGAGGCCGGAGCGGCGTTCGAGCGCATCACGGGCTTCCTCGAGCGGGTCGAACGACGCCTCGACGGCACCCGGTTCGCGGGCACGGGCGTGCACGAGGTGCCCGCCGACTTTGCCGAGGCGATGGATGACGACCTCGGCGTTCCCCAAGCGCTCGCCGTTCTCCACGACGCCGTCCGCGCCGGCAACAACGCACTCGACTCCGAGGACCTCCGCCTCGCGGCAGAGATCGAGGGTCACGTGCGTGCGATGGTCGCGATCCTCGGCCTCGACCCCTCCGCCCCCGAATGGTCGACGACGGATGACGCGGGTAGCCGCCACGTCCTCGACACCCTCATCACCCGGCTCATCGACGACCGCACGATCGCGCGCGAGTCGAAGGATTACGCAGCCGCCGACCGGATCCGCGCAGAACTCGCCGCGGCCGGCATCACCATCGAAGACACCTCGACCGGAACGCATTGGAGCCTGTCATGAAGGGCAGCAACGGAAAGGCGCAGGCGCGAGCCGGCGCTGTACGCAAGAAGACGAAGAACCCGCAGGTCGGTTCGGGAGGCCAGGGCCGCCAGGCCCTCGAGGGCAAGAAGCCGACGCCCAAGGCGGAAGACCGTCCGTACCACCCCGCGGGTAAGCGCAAGGCGGCCGCCGAGCGGTACGCCGCGGCCGGCGGTCGCGGCAACTCCCCGCAGAAGGGCTCGCCCCGTGGCGCATCGGGCGCCGCTCGACGCTCGAAGTCGGGCGACGAGTCCGAGATCGTGACGGGCCGCAACGCGGTCGTCGAGGCGCTGCGCGCGAAGATCCCCGCGACGACGCTCTACATCGCCGCGCGCATCGAGGTCGACGACCGTGTGCGCGAGGTGCTGAAGCTCGCGACGAACCGCGAGATCCCGATCCTCGAGGTTATGCGCCCCGAGCTCGATCGTCTCGCTGGAGAGGGCGGGGTGCACCAGGGGCTCGCGCTCAAGGTGCCCGCGTACGAGTACGCGCACCCGCTCGAGCTCCTCGACGAGGTCATCGATCGCGGCGAGACACCGCTCCTCGTCGCACTCGACGGCATCACCGACCCGCGTAACCTCGGTGCGATCATCCGCTCGACCGCCGCTTTCGGCGGCCAGGGCGTCATCGTGCCGCAGCGTCGCTCGGTCGGCCTCACGGCGTCGGCGTGGAAGACGTCGGCCGGAGCCGCGGCTCGCACGCCCGTCGCCATGGCCCCTAACCTCACCCAGACGCTCAAGGCGCTCAAGGAGCGCGGCGTCTTCGTGCTCGGCCTCGACGGCGGGGGTGACGTCGACCTTCCCGGTCTCGACTTCGCCGATCGCCCGATCGTCGTGGTCGTCGGCAGCGAGGGCAAGGGCCTGTCACGTCTCGTCACCGAGACGTGCGACGCCGTCGTGTCGATCCCGATCGAGTCGGTCGAGTCGCTCAACGCCGGTATCGCCGCGTCGGTGACCCTCTACGAGATCGCGAAGCTCCGCGCCGCGAAGTCCTAGACACGAACGAGAGATGCCCCGGGTCACGCGACCCGGGGCATCCGTCGTTCTCGGCACCTACTTGATGGAGCCTCGGGTGACCCCCGAGATGACCCAACGCTGCGCGAAGACGTACACGAGCAGGAGCGGCGCCATCGCCATGAGGTACGAGGCGAACGCGACCGAGTAGTCGGTGTTGTACTGCCCCTGGAAGACGTACTGCGCGAGCTGCAGCGTGCGGTCGGCCGGGTCGCTGAGGATCACGAGCGGCAGGATGAAGTCGTTCCATGCCCACACGCACGTGAGGATTCCGACCGTCGCGTTCATCGGCCCGAGGAGCGGGAAGATGACCGACCAGAAGACCCGCCACGTGCTCGCCCCGTCGACGCGCGCGGCCTCTTCGAGCTCGATCGGGATCGAGCGGATGTACGCCGTGTAGATGAACACGTTGAGCGAGAGCCCGAACACCGTGTACAGGATGATCATGCCGACCTGGTTGTCGATGCCGAGGAGGGCGGTCTGCTTCACGAGCGGCAGCATGATGATCGGGAACGGGATGAAGAGCGCGGCGAGCAGGTAGAAGTACGCCCCGGTGAAGAAGTGCCGGTGCATGTTGCGAGCGATCGCGTAGGCGACGATCGAGTTGGTGAGCAACGTGAAGACGACGGCGCCGACCGTGATGAGGGCCGTGTTCATCAGCGCCTGGGGGAAGTTCGTCCGTGTCCAGGCGTCGGCGAAGTTCTCCCAGCGGATCGTCGTCGGAAGCTCGAAGCCGGTTCCCGAGGCGATCTGATCGGGCGTCTTGAGCGCGACCATGACGGCGAGCCAGAGGGGGATGAGGACGGTGAGCGAGCACACGGCGATGAGCGCCGTCGCCCACCAGTTGATGCGCCGCGTGTCGTCGGAGGGCTCGCGCGTGCGGCGCTTCCGCCCCGGAGGCATCTCGTTCTCGGCGAGTGCAGTGACCTGCGCTGCCGTATTCGTGACGGTCGTCATCAGAAGTCCGCCTCTCTGCGCTGAAGGACTCGGAATTGGATGAGGGAGACCACCGTGATGACGATCACGAAGATCACCGCGTTCGCGGTCTGGTAGGCGAACTCGCCTCCGGTGAAGCCGCCCTTGTAGATGAGCATCGTGATCGACTCGGTCGCGGTGCCCGGCCCGCCGTTGGTGAGGGCGACGATGTGGTCGAAGACCTGGAGGAAGCCCTTGAGGCTCAGCACCATGTTGATCGTGAAGAAGGCGCTGATGAGCGGGAAGGTAATCGAGCGGAACTGGCGCCACGGCCTCGCACCGTCGAGGGATGCCGCTTCGTAGAGTTCCTGCGGGATGGTCTGCAGGCCCGACAGGTAGATGATGATCGCGAACGCACTCGCCTGCCAGACGGCGAGCACGACGATCGGCACCCAGGCCCAGTTCGGGTTCGACAGCATGTTGTCGGCGATGAGCGGGATCTCGGGGAAGAGCTTCGGCAGCGAGTTCGAGAAGAGGAATTGGAAGACGTAGCCGATCACGAGGATCGCGATCACGTACGGCACGAAGAAGATGCCGCGGAACGTGTTGCGCCCGACGATCTTGGCGTTCAAGCCCATCGCGATGGCGAGGGAGATCACGTTCGTGAGCACCGTCGCGACGAGCGCGAACCCGAACGAGAAGCCGTAGGCGGCGAGCACGCGGTCGTCTCGGAAGAGGTTGACGTAGTTGCCGATGCCGATGAAGTCCCACGTGCCGAAGCCGGCGTAGTTCGTGAAGCTGAAGAACACTCCGACGAGCACGGGAAGGGTGTGGAAGAAGGCGAAGAGCGCGAGCGCCGGCCACACCATCCAGTAGTAGGCGGACGGCGCGCGGCCACCGACCTTCCGTGGACGACCCTCGCGTCCGGTATCGGCGGTCGTGACCGCCCGGGTCTCTGTCATGGCCGACATCTCAGTCTCCGCTCGTCGTCGTGCGGGCGGCGACCTTGCGCCACTCGTTGTCGAGGGTCGCGAGTGCGGCCTCGGTGTCGCCGTTCAGCAGGAAGCCCTGCACGATCGCCGCGAGCGGGATGCTCGGCGGGACCTGGTGGTCGATGAAGCCCGTGATGCGGTTGTCGTCGAAGTACGGCTTGACCGACTGGAGGGCGGGGTCGTCGCTCAGTTCGGCACCGATGACCGAGGGGATCATGGTCTGCGAGGCCGCGAACTTCTCGATGACGTCGGGACGGAAGAGGTACTCGACGAATCTCTCGGCTTCCGCCAGGTGCGGGGTGTCCTTGCCGATGAGCACGGCGACGTCGACGCCCGAGACGAGCAGCCGGTCGTCAGGATCGTCGGCCGCGGGGTAGGGGAAGATCGCCGCGTCGATGTCGGGGTTGATGCCCTTGACGGGGTTGAGTGCCCAGATGCCCTGCAGCAGCATCGCGACCTCGCCGTTCGCGAAGGCCGCATTGCCGTCGTCGTAGGTGCGGCCGCGGTAGCCGGCCTGAGCGTAGGAGAAGAGCTGGCTCTGCTGGTCGAGGGCCGTGCCGAAGTCCTTCTCGAACGAGACGGCGGAGTCGGGGCCGACGGTGTCGCCCTCGGCGCGCATCTGATCGAAGAAGCCGTCCTGGGCGGGGTAGGCGCCGAGCGCGTTGAACGACGGGAGCGCCGTCCAGGAGTCGGCGAGGGTGCCGAAGAACGGCGTCACGCCCGCGGCTTCGAGCGCGTCGCACACGGCGATGAACTCGTCCCACGTCTCGGGGACCTCGAGCCCCTGCTCCGCGAAGATCTCGCGGTTGTAGATGACACCGTTCGCGTTGTTGACGTACCCGAGAGCGTTGACCTCTCCGTCGGCGAAGCCGATGTCGGAGAGGATCTGCTGGACCCCGGGATTGATGGTCTCGAGAAGCGGATCGCCCGTGAAGTCGTGGAACACCCCGGCGCGCATGAGCTGACCGAGCCCGCCGTTGCCGTTGAGAGTCATGACGTCGGGTACGTCATCCTTCACGAGCCGGGTGCGGATGACGGTGTCGGCGTCGGCCACCTGATTCTGGACGACGTCGATGTCGGGGTTCTCGGCCTCGAAGTCGGCGATGATGGCGGTGAAGTCCTCGAGAGCCTCTCCCTTGAACTGGAAGAAGTCGAGTCGGGTCACGCCCTCTCCGCTGTCGGTGCCGGCGCAGCCTGTCGCCAGTACTGCGACGGTCAGGCCGAGGGCGAGCGCCGTCGTTCTGCGCCTCCGCCGGCCGGATCGTGATGAAGGGGATGTCATCGTGCGCCTCCTTGCGCGTCGGGTGTTGCGGTCACGCGGTCGCGTGTACGTCGATGAGGGTGAGTCGGCCGGGGAACTGCACGGGCGCCTGCAGACCGGCGGTGCCGAGCGAGCGGCCCGAGGCGGAGAGGCCCGTGGCCCATGCGAGCGGCGACTGGCCGGGCTGGTGGTGTTCCGGGCTCGGCTCGACGACCGACACGGTGTACTCCGTCGTCGGGTCGAGGCCGGGCAGCCGGATGCGCCCGGGCGGCAGGGTGACGCTCGTGCGCGCCTGCGTGATCGTGAAGAACGCGTGCTCTCGGTCGTGCGAGACGACTCCGCGCACGTCGATGGCGTCGTCCGAGCGGTCGGCGTGGACGACGCTGCCCGTGCGCACGAGATCGCGGTAGTGCTTCGCGAGCCGCACCCACCGGGCGACCGCCGCGAGCCCGAACTCGTCGAGCGAGGTCAGGTCCCATTCGATCCCCACGTGCCCGATGAGGGCGATTCCGGCGCTCAGCTCGAGTCGGGCCGTGCGGTCGGTCGAGTGCACGACGGGGCTCGAGAAGTGGGCGCCCATCATCTCGGGCGGAACGACGAGGCCGGTGTACTTCTGGATCTGCAACCGTTCGAGGGGATCGAGGCAGTCGCTCGTCCAGATGCGATCGGTGCGCTGCAGGATTCCGAGGTCGACGCGTGCCCCTCCCGACGCGCACGACTCGATCTCGAGGTGCGGGTGGCGGAGGCGCAGGGTGTCGAGGATGTCGTAGAGGGCGAGGACGTTCTCGCGGGAGCGGGCGCGACCCGAGGGGCCGTCACCCGGTTCGAGCAGGTCGCGGTTGTGATCCCACTTGAGGTACGCGACGCGGTTCTCGGTGACGAGCGCGTCGAGCCGCTCGAGCACGTAGGCGGAGGCCTCGGGGTTCGCGAGATCGAGCACCTGCTGCTGGCGGGCGCTCAGCGGAAGGTCCTCCCGAGCGCTCAGCAGCCAGTCGGGGTGTGCCCGCGCGAGGTCGGAATCGGGGTTGACCATCTCGGGCTCCACCCAGAGTCCGAACTCCATGCCGAGATCGATCACGCGGTCGACGAGCGGCGTCAGACCGTCGGGCCAGACCGAGCGGTCGACGTACCAGTCGCCGAGCCCGGCCTCGTCGTCGCGGCGACCGAGGAACCAGCCGTCGTCGAGCACGAAGCGTTCGACGCCGACCGAGGCGGCGGCGTCCGCGAGCGCGAGCAGTCGCTCGACGTCGTGGTCGAAGTAGACGGCCTCCCACGTGTTGAGCGTGATCGGGCGGGGACGCGCGACGTGCGACGGTCGCGCGCGCAGTTCGTCGTGGAAACGCGCCGACAGCGCGCTGAGCCCCTCGCCCCACGATCCGAGCGCGTCGGGGGAGCGGTAGGTCTGGCCCGGAGCGAGGATGACCTCGCCGGGCTCGAAGAGCTCCCCGGCGGCGAGGAAGCCGTCGGCCGTGGGCGTGCGCTCGGCGACGAGCCGGTGGTTGCCGCTCCACGCGAGGTGCACGCCGTGCACGAGTCCGCTCTCGAAGCCGAATCCGCGGCGACCGGCGGCGTGCAGCAGCGTCGAGTCCGCACCGGGCCGACCGCGACGACTCTCGCGCACATGGGAGCCGATCGTGAAGGCCTGGCGCTGCGGCGACCGTTCGCGCAGATGGCGTCCGGTCGTGTCGAGGATCTCGTCGGCGTCGGCCGGCACGGGGAAGAACATCAGGGCGGAGTCGAGCGTGTAGTCGTCGTCGCCCGTGTTCGTGAGGGAGAGACGCTGGCGGAGGAGCCCGGCCGGCGTGACCTCGAGCTCGATCACGGCGCTGAGGCTGCGGCGCTCGTCGGCCGCACTCACGGTCACGCTCGCGCCGTCGACCGAGACGTCGGTGAGTGCGAGGCGGGGCGAGAAGCCTCGGCCCATGCGGTGTCCCTGGATCGCGGGGGTGCCCAACCATCCGGAGGACGGCTGCGGGAGGAGCGTCAGTCGTGCGGTCACATCGAGGCCGCCGGAGACGCGCTGCGGAACGGCCGCGAGTGCGAGTCCGTCAACCGCCGCCGCGGAGATGTCGCCGAGGTCGTCGCCCCAGTAGACGATCGTCGGGACGGAGTCGGTGCGGAGGTCGAGCACGATGCTCGTTCCGCCGTCTCGGAGGTGGAGGGCGGATGACATGGTCGGGCCGCCGATCGTCGAAGCAACGGTGCTGGGGGAGTGCATGGGTTATTTCTACGCTGAAAATAATTCGTCTGTCAAGACCCGATCTCCTCGGACGCGACGACGAGCGTGCCAAGATTGAGCGCATGCGGGAACGGCGCGACACATGAGCGATCTGGTCTCCGCCGACGGTTCCCGCAAGATCGCCCGCGAGGTTCTCATCCACGGACCGATCTCGCGAGCCGAACTCGGCCTGCGACTCGGCCTCTCGGCGGCGAGTCTCACACGGCTGAGCAAGCCCCTCATCGAGAGCGGCCTCCTCGTCGAGAGACAGAGCGCCGAGGCCGTCGGGGTGGGGCGTCCGACCAAGCCCCTCGACGTCGTGGCCGACGCCGGCCGCTTCGTCGGCATCAAACTCACCGGTGACGATGCGACGGCCGTGCTGACCGACGTGCGTGCCGCGCACTCGGCCGTCGAGGTCGTCGAGGTCGTCGATCGATCGCCCGGCGCCGTCATAGCCCTCCTGGCCGACCTCGTCGAGCGGGTGTCGGGCGGCACGGAGCTCACCGGCATCGGCGTGAGCATCGGTGGAAACGTGCTCGACGGCCGCACGGTGACGCGAGCGCCCTTCCTGGGCTGGCGCGACGTCGAACTGGGCGCCCTCCTCGAGGAGCGTGCCGGTGCGCCGGTGACGGTCGCGAACGACGTCGTCGCGCTCACCGTCGCCGAGAAGTGGTTCGGCGCGGCACGCGGGCGCTCGAGCTTCGCCGTCATCACGATCGGAGCCGGCGTCGGTTACGGCCTCGTCTCGCGCGGCACCGTCGTCGTCACGCCCGACACCGGCCTCGGCCTGGGCGGCCACTTCCCCCTCGACCCCCACGGGCCCGTCTGCATCGACGGGCATCGAGGATGCGCGACGGCGCTCCTCTCCATCCCGAGCATCTGCGACCAGGTCGAGTCCGCTCTCGGGCGCCCCGTGCGCTACGACGAGGTACTCGACCTCGCCGAGAGCGGCGAGCCCGCGGCATCCCTCGTCGTCGACGCCGCCGCGCGCGCTCTCGGGCACCTCATCGCGGCGGTCGTCAACCTCGCGATGCTCGACGCCGTCGTGCTCGCCGGCGAGGGGCTCGAGCTCGTCCGCCGCACGCGTAGCCGCGTGCTCGAGGTGCTCTCGGAGGACCGCGATCCCGAGGCGCTCGCCGTCGACGTGTTCCTCGACGACTCGGGGTTCACGGCGTGGGCGCGCGGCGCGGCCGCCGTCGCGATCGAAGCGGGAATCGACGCGCTCGGAGACGACCGGGCGTGGCGCCTCCGTTCCCCATCTGCACAGCGGTAGCCTCGAGTCAAGCCCTCTCGGATGACGGCGGTCGAGCGTAGCGTCGAGCGTATGACCGACAACGTGCAGCAGATTCTGGCCGACATCGTGACGTCGACCGACACCGCGATCCTGACGACGGTGAGCGCCGACGGCTCGCTCCACAGCAGGCCGCTCGCCGTGCTCCAGAAGGAGTTCGACGGCAGCGTCTACTTCCTCGTGCAGCACCCGACCGAGAAGACGGCCGAGATCGCCGAGAACCGCGGCGTCAACGTCTCGTTCTCGTCGAAGAAGGGCTACCTCTCGCTCGCCGGAACCGCGAGCATCGGAGCCGACCCCGCTCTGATCGACGAGCTCTGGACCGCCTCGGCCCAGGCCTGGTTCCCCGAGGGCCGCGAAGACCCGACCATCTCGGTGATCACCGTCGAGGGCGAATCGGCCGAGTACTGGGCCCTCACCGAGCCCGGTGTCTTCGCGTTCGTGAAGGCCACGAAGGCGATCCTCACGGGCGGCACACCCGACATCGGCGAGAACGACACCGTCCGCCTCTGATCGCGTTCGCGACGTGCGCGCCGGCTCAGCGCCCCGCCGCGCGCATGTCGCGCACGAGACGCGGTGTGCGCAGCCAGTTCGTCGCCGACGTGCCGGCCGAGATGGGTCGCGCGAGCTGCACGACGAAGTAGTTGATGTACTCGACGACCCCGAACGCCCAGACGCCGAGGATCAACGCGGCGACGAGCCCTCTCGACGGCCACCACGCGATGACTCCGACGAGGCCGATCGCGAGGAGAACGGCAGTGAAGATCCGGAGAGCGCCGAAGAGACGAGCGAGCGAGGTCGGCATCGATCCGCGGCCGACCCAGGCGCGCGCGAGCAGCCAGTAGACGCCCGCCTGCACGAGTACGACGAGCAGCGGTACGAGCGCGGAGACGAGTGCGAGGGACTCTCGGCTCGAGAGCCAGGGAGCGACGGCGAACCACGCGAGGAACGCGAAGACGGCAGCCGCGAACAACTCGCCCGAACCGAGGCTCCGGTAGCGGGCGAGCACCCGGGCGCGCCGGTCGGGCATCGTCACACCTTCAGGCGCCAGTCGTCCTGCTCGTCGTCGGCGACGGGGATCGCACCCGTCATCGGGGCGATCGTGTCGATCGGCATCGTGAACGCGTCGGTCGGCGGGTCGATGACTGTCGCTTCGTCGCGTCGGTGGCGGAGCACGTCGTTGACGTAGTGGGTGACGGCTTCGGCGAGGGGGATGTCGTGACCCGCCTCCTGGGCCATGTACCAGCGGTGCTCGAGCATCTGGTGGAAGACCTCGGCGGGTTCGAGCTTGCCGCGAAGCTCGACGGGGATCGCGCGCACGACCGGCTCGAAGACGCGCACGAGCCATTCGTGCGCCGCCATCTCCTCGTCGACCTCGGCCTTGCCGTAGGTGGCGCGATACGAGTCGAGGTCGTTGAGGAGGCGACGAGCCTGGTTCTCCTGCGCGTCGAGACCGGTGAGGCGCAAGAGACGGCGCTGGTGGTGCCCGGCGTCGACGACCTTCGGCTGGATGCGGACCGTCGTACCGGCGTCATCCGTCTTGATCGCGAGCTCTTCGATGTCGAAGCCGAGGGCGTTCAGGCGGTTCACGCGTTCGTTGATGCGCCAGCGTTCGGCGGACGAGAACGACTCCGACTCGGTGAGCTCGGTCCAAAGGCTGCGGTACGCGGCGACGATGCCGTTCGAGATGCGCACGGGGTCGAGCTCGTCGGCGACGCGGCCGCCCGCTTCGAGGTCGAGCAGCTCGCCCGCGATGTTGACCCGGGCGATCTCGAGGTCGTTCTCGCGCTGACCGTTCGAGAGACCGCCGCTGTAGAGCTTGCCGGTCTCGGCGTCGACGAGGTAGGCCGCGAACGCGCCGGCGTCGCGGCGGAAGAGGGTGTTCGAGAGCGAGACGTCGCCCCAGAAGAACCCGACGATGTGGAGTCGGACGAGCAGCACGGCGAGGGCGTCGACGAGGCGCGTCGCGGTGTCGGGCCGCAGCGTCTGCGAGAAGAGCGCGCGGTAGGGGAGCGAGAACTTGAGGTGCCGCGTGACGAGCACGGGCTTCAGCGGCTCGCCGTCGGCGTCGGTGCGGCCGTCGATCACGGCGATCGGGTCGACGCACGGGATCTCGAGGCGCTGCAGCGTGCGCAGCATCTCGTACTCGCCGCGCGCCATGTCGGAGGTCGTCTCCTTGACGGCCGCGACATGACCGCTCAGATGGGCGAAGCGCACGAGGTGGCGCGAGATGCCCTTCGGCAGCGCGGCGATCGTGTCGTTCGGCCACGCGTCGAGGGGGAGGTCCCACGGAAGGTCGAGAAGTGCCGGATCGGCCATCGCCGAGGTGATCGAGAGGGAACCGCTCACTCTATTCGCCTTTCAGGGAAGAAAAAACGGATGCCGGCCGAGACACGCGCCCGGCCGGCATCCGTCAAGGACGATCGTTCGTCAGCTGACGACGGCCTTGTTGCCGAGGCGTGCGCCCGACTCGATGTCGAAGAGGTGCACGTGGTGCGGCGTAGCCGTGAGGTACACCTTCTCGCCGGCGTTCGGGTGCAGGCGGCCGTCGACGCGAGCGACGATGTCGGTGCGCTTGCCCTCGACGGTCGAGTGACCGTACAGGTAGCCGTCGGCGCCGAGCTCTTCGACCAGGTCGACGTCGACCTCGAGGCCCTGGCCCGGGGTCTGCGAGACGGTGATGTCTTCGGGGCGAACACCGATCGTGGCGACCTTGCTCGAGGTCTGAGCGAGGATCTCGCGCTCGACCGGGACGAGCGAGGTGCCGAAGAGGATGCCACCGTCGACGATGTCGGCGTGGAAGAGGTTCATCGCGGGCGAGCCGATGAAGCCGGCCACGAAGACGTTCTCGGGCTTCTCGTAGAGGTCACGCGGGGTGCCGACCTGCTGGAGGAGGCCGTCCTTGAGGACCGCGATGCGGTCACCCATGGTGAGGGCCTCGGTCTGGTCGTGCGTGACGTAGACCGTGGTGACGCCGAGACGACGCTGGAGCGACGCGATCTGCGTACGGGTCTGGACGCGGAGCTTGGCGTCGAGGTTCGACAGCGGCTCGTCCATGAGGAAGACCTGGGGCTGACGCACGATGGCGCGACCCATGGCGACACGCTGACGCTGACCACCCGAGAGGGCCTTCGGCTTGCGGCTCAGGTAGGGCTCGAGGTCGAGGAGCTTGGCGGCCTCGAGAACGCGAGCGGCGCGCTCGTCCTTGTTGACGCCGGCGATCTTGAGCGCGAAGCCCATGTTCTCGGCGACGGTCATGTGCGGGTACAGCGCGTAGTTCTGGAAGACCATCGCGATGTCGCGGTCCTTCGGCGGAACGTCGGTGACGTTGCGGTCGCCGATGAGGATGTTGCCCTCGTTGACCTCTTCGAGGCCGGCGAGCATACGCAGCGACGTGGACTTACCGCAGCCGGAGGGGCCGACGAGAACCAGGAATTCGCCATCGGCGACCTGGAGGTCGAGCTTGTCGACCGCGGGACGGGTGCCACCCGGGTAGAGACGGGTTGCCTTATCGAACGTGACAGAAGCCATCGTTGTTCTTTCTCCTTCACCGGCAGGTACGTGCCGGACGATCCGTAGTGAATGGAAACACGGCGCCCGCCATTGGACGCTGATCCACACAGTATGCCACGCGTGGGCGACCACGCGGAATCGGCGGGAGGCTGCCGCCGCATATGGCCGATTCTCAGACCTCGCGTCTACTATCGGAAGGTCGTGCCGATGACTCGGCGCCTACCAGCCACACGGAGCGAATTCATGACCAGCGGTTCCCCTCTCGAGCCTCGTGCCTCCAAGAACGAACGTCGCGAAGCTGCGCGCGAGAAGGCCAAGGAGCTGCGCGTCGCACAGAAGCGACGCGAGCGACGCAACAGCTGGCTGCTGAAGGGCGGCGTCGCCGTCGCGATCGTCGCCGTCGTCGCCGTCGTGTCGGTGTTCGTGATCCAGATGAACCGTCCCGCTGGGCCCGGCCCGCGCAACATGGCGAGCGACGGCATTCTCATCGGCGAAGGGCTCACGGTCGTGAGCACCCCGGCGCTGGCGCCCGGCGAGGCCCCGACCCCCACCGTGCCCGACAACTCGGGTTCGGTCGCGAACATCGTCATGTACATCGACTACCTCTGCCCGTTCTGCGGCCAGTTCGAGCAGACGAACGGCGAGACCATCCGCGACCTCGTCGAATCGGGCGCGGCGACCGTCGAGATCCACCCGATCGCCCTGCTCGCGAACCGCTCGGCAGGCACGCAGTACTCGTTGCGGGCCACGAACGCCGCGGCGTGTGTGGCGAACTACTCGCCCGATGCCTTCTTCGACTTCAACGCCGCACTCTTCGTCGACCAGCCGGCCGAGGGTACGCCCGGTCTCACGAACGACGAGCTGAAGGCGCGCGCGGCATCGGCCGGCGCGACCTCGTCGTCGATCGATCAGTGCATCGACGACGTGCAGTTCAAGTCGTGGGCCCAGGTCGCGACGAACCGTGCTCGCAGCGAACCGCTGCCGAACTCCGACATCGAGCAGCTCAAGGGAACGCCGACGATCCTCGTGAACGGCAAGTCGTACAACGGCTCGCTCGACGACCCCCAGGAGTTCTCGTCGTTCGTCCTCCAGGCCGTCGCATCGACGACCGACAAGGACGCCACGCCGACCCCCACGCCCACCCCCACCCCGACCCCGTAATCGGTTCGCCGCCGCCGAACGACGGCGGTTAGGATGAACGCCGGGACTCAGTCCCAGGCCGGCTTGGCGCAATTGGTAGCGCACCGCTCTTGTAAAGCGGGGGTTGCGGGTTCGAGTCCCGCAGCCGGCTCACAATGGAAAACTCCTCTCGGCACGTCCCCCTCTGGATCCCGCTCCTCCTCGCCGGCATCGGCGGCGTTCTCGTGTCGATCCAGTCCCGCATCAACGGCGAGCTCTCGGTCAGGCTCGATGACGGGTTCGCCGCCTCGGCGATCTCGTTCGGAAGCGGCTTCCTGATCCTCTGCGTCGCGATGGCCGTCTCGCCGTACGGTCGCCGCGGCGTCGGACTCGCCGTCGCCGCGGTTCGTTCGGGCGAGCTGCGCTGGTGGATGCTGCTCGGCGGCCTCGCCGGAGCACTGTTCGTCCTCGCTCAGGGGTTGTCGGCGCCCGTGCTCGGCGTCGCTCTCTTCACGGTCGCCATCGTCGCCGGTCAGGCGGGCGGCGGCCTCGTGTTCGACAGGCTCGGGCTCGGCCCCGGCGGACCCCGCCCCGTGACGGTCAATCGAGCAGTCGGCTCGGTGCTCGCGCTCGTCGCGGTCTTCATCGCCGTCGCGCCGCGTCTCGGCGAACCCGCGGCACTCGGCGCCGTCATCATGCCGCTCATCGCGGGGTGCGGCATGGCCTGGCAGCAGGCCGTGAACGGGCGTGTGCGCGTGAGCTCCACGAGCGCACTCGCTGCGACGTTCGGCAACTTCCTCTTCGGCACGATCGCTCTCGTCGTCGCGTTCCTGATCCACTCGCTCGTGACGAGCTGGCCCTCCGCGCTGCCCACCGAGTGGTGGCTCTACGTGGGCGGCGCGATCGGGTGCGTCTTCATCGCGGCATCCGCCGTGCTCGTGCGCTTCACCGGTGTGCTCCTGCTCGGGCTCGCGATGCTCGCCGGTCAGCTCGTGGGCGCCGTCGCCCTCGACCTCGTCGCGCCCCTCGGAGCGTCGGTGAGTCTCGTCGCCGAGATCGCGACGATCTCGGGCGCCGTCGTGGCCTTCATCGCCGTGCTCGTCGCGAGCGCGAGTCGTCGTCGTCCCGCCGGCCGCTGAGCACGCCGAACGGCGGTCAGTCGAGCTCGGTGAGGAGCTTCTCGGCCGGAACCGGTGAGCGTCGGCCGGGCTTCGCGTTCTCGGGCACCCCGCCGACGTAAAGCCAACCGAGCAACCGCTCACGCTTCGTGAGGTCGTGCATCGCGGCGACGCGCTTGGACCGTGTGTTCGAATCGGTGCGCCAGAAGACGCCCCACCCGGCTTCGTCGAGCAGCAGGCTCAGCATGTGGGCGACGCCCGAGGCGACGGCCTCCTGCTCCCACGAGGGCACCTTCGAGCTCTTCTTCGGCGAGTAGACGACGGCGATGATGAGCGGTGCGCGCTCGGCCTTGCGTTCGTACTTGCCGGCATCCTCCGCCGATCGTCCGGCCGCCCGGGCGAGCGCGCGACCGAGGCGCGCGCGAGCCTTGCCGCGCAGCGCGATGAGCCGCCACGGCCGTAGCGACGAATGGTCGGCGACGCGACCGGCCGCGCCGATCAGGTCGATCAGCTCGGCATGGCTCGGAGCGTCGTCGGTGACCTTCGAACGCGAGCGCCGTGCGAGGGCCGCCTCGAAGGCCGAGCCCACGTCAGGCCTCGGGCGTGAAGTCGAGTGCGATGGAGTTCATGCAGTAGCGGTCGCCGGTCGGCGTTCCGAAACCGTCGGGGAAGACGTGGCCGAGGTGGGAGCCGCAGCTCGCGCAACGCACCTCGGTGCGCACCATGCCGAGGGTGTTGTCCTCGATGAGCTCCACGGCGTCGGGGCGGACCGACTCGTAGAAGCTCGGCCATCCGCACCCGGAGTCGAACTTGGTCCCGCTCTTGAACAGTTCTGCGTTGCACGCCGCACAGGCATAGATGCCGGCGCGCTCTTCGTCGAGGAGCTCACCCGTCCACGGGCGCTCGGTGGCGGCCTCGCGGAGAACGGCGAACTGATCGGCGCCGAGCTCGTCGCGCCACTGGTCCTCGGACTTCGACACGTTGTAACCCATGGGCTTTCCCTTCCTGGCACCGGTGCGCCCGACTCGGCGCACCCTCTAACCCAACCATGGTGCACCCTGCGGTGTTCCCAGGATGACACGGCAACCTGTGTCCGCTGTACGGGATCTTGACCTGCCGATCGGCGCACGACCCCCGCTCGGTTTCGCTGCTTAGTATGTGGGGAACAACGACCGGGGAGGTGGGAATGCAGTCATCCGAACCCAGCGGCGACGCTGCACGCTCGCCGCTCAGTGATCGCGACGAACGCATCCTCGTGTTCGAGCGCTCGTGGTGGCAGCACGCTGGCGCCAAAGAGGAGGCGATCCGCGACGAGTTCGGATTCTCGTCGACCCGGTATTATCAGGTACTCGGCGGTCTCATCGATTCGCCCGGAGCCCTCGCGTTCGACCCGATGCTCGTCAAGAGACTGCAACGAGTTCGTGACGCGCGCGCTGCGGCACGGTCGCTTCGATCGCTGGGTCTCGGTTCCCACCGCGATTGACGCCGACCGGAAAGCTCTCGCACGTCATGGCCCAGAAGTTCCCCTCTGATCGCTTCGATCAGGCCCCCAGCGACATCGAACGCGTCGGTGCGCACCGTGCGCCGCTCCAGCCCGGCCGCCGCTGGGTGACCTTCGGCTGGGCTGCACTCGCGACCGTCGTCCTCGTCGTCGCGGGCATCGTCACGATCTCGCTCTACAACAACGAGCTCCTCCGCATCCTCCCGGGTTCCTCGGCCGAGGAGACGCCCTCCGACGAGCCCGTGCAGACCGCCGAGCCGACCCTCGACCCGGCCACACCGGTGATGGTGCTGAACGGCACCTCGACGTCGGGTCTCGCCGCGACGGCGGCCGAGGCGCTCACCGCAGCGGGTCTCACGATCGATGTGACGGCGAACGCCGACGAAGACACCGTGCAGTCGACGGTCGTCGTCTACGCGACACCCGAGCTCGAAGGCGCGGCGCGAGGCATCGCGCAGTCCCTCGGAACGACGGAGGTTCGTGAGGGGACCGAGTTCGCCGAGGCCGGCGCCTCCCTCGTCGTCGTGCTGGGCGCCGATTACGCCGCCCTCGTCGCGGGCTGACGGGCGGCGCGTGTCGGAGGGCGACCAGCGCGGACGTGGACACTACGCTGTCGCTGTGATCGGCTCAACACCGTCGAAGCGCGCGCCCCGGCGTCGCGCCGGCGCCCTCCTCGCTCTCGTCGCCGCAGTCTCCGTCGCCGTCTCGGGCTGCGCGGGGGCCTCGCTCCTGCCGGATCCGACCCCGACGGTCGACCCCCGTCCCGTTCCGGGCGAGCAGGGCAACGCCGTGGGACTCGCGGCCGCTCCGCTTCGCGGCACGCTCGTCGAACCGGGGTCGCTCACGCGCCCGAGTCTCGCCGCGAAGATCGACAACCACGTCGAGGCGCGTCCGCACATCGCGCTCAACGCGACCGACATCGTGTTCGAAGAGCTCGTCGAGGGCGGCATCACGCGCTACGTCGCCGTGTGGCACAGCCAGCTGCCCGACGAGATCGGCCCCGTGCGATCGATCCGCCCGATGGACCCCGACATCGTGTCGCCGTTCGGCGGCATCATCGCCTACTCGGGCGGGCAGGACGTCTTCGTCGGCATGATGATGGCCGCGCCCGTCGTGAACATCGTCTTCGACTACGACGACACGGGCCTCTACTACCGCGCCGACGAGCGGCCCGGGCCCCACGACGTGATCCTGCGTTCCGCCGAGGCCGTGAACCGTCACCTCGACCTGCCGGCGCCCGCGCCGCAGTTCGCCTACGGCTCGGCGACGCCGCTCGCGGCCGAGTCGTATGCGGCGACGCCGACGTCGACGATCAACCTGCGCTTCTCCGACGAGCGGTGGCCGAGCTGGGGCTGGAACGCCGAGGGATCGGTGTGGATGCGCTCGCAGGAGGGCGCTCCCGACCTCGAGGCATCCGGTGCCCCGGTGCAGTCGACGAATGTCGTGACCCTGCGTGTCGGCATCGACTGGTCGTACGGCGAGGTGCCGAAGACCGTCATGGTCGGCTCCGGCGAGGCATGGCTCTCGGTCGGCGGCGTGACCGCGCACGGCACGTGGTCGAAGGACTCCGCGACGTCGCCGATCGTGCTCACCGCCGACGACGGCAGCCCGCTGCGCCTCGCTCCCGGCAACACGTGGGTCGAACTCATCCCCGACTACGGCATCATCGAGTTCCTCCCGTAGCGAACCGCCTCTCCGTTGCTCGCGACGGGCGTCACGTAGCTTGCACTCCATGGTGGCGAGTGCCAGAATCGAATTAGCACTCACTCGATTCAAGTGCTAACCCAGAACTCTCGAAGACGTCCGGGAAAGGACGAGAAACACACATGGCAAAGATCATTGCTTTCAACGAGGAGGCCCGTCGCGGCCTCGAGCGTGGCCTCAACACGCTCGCGGACGCCGTCAAGGTGACGCTCGGCCCGCGCGGTCGCAACGTCGTCCTCGAGAAGAAGTGGGGCGCCCCCACGATCACCAACGATGGCGTGTCGATCGCCAAGGAGATTGAGCTCGACGACCCGTACGAGAAGATCGGTGCGGAGCTCGTCAAGGAGGTCGCCAAGAAGACCGACGACGTCGCCGGTGACGGCACGACCACCTCGGTCGTCCTCGCTCAGGCCCTCGTCCGCGAAGGCCTCCGCAACGTCGCCGCTGGCGCCGACCCCATCAGCCTCAAGCGCGGAATCGAGAAGGCCGTCGCCGCAGTGACCGCCGAGCTCATCAGCGCCGCGAAGGAGGTCGAGACGAAGGAAGAGATCGCCGCGACCGCTTCGATCTCCGCCGGTGACGAGACCATCGGCGCGATCATCGCCGAGGCCATCGACAAGGTCGGCAAGGAAGGCGTCGTCACCGTCGAGGAGTCGAACACCTTCGGCACCGAGCTCGAGCTCACCGAGGGCATGCGCTTCGACAAGGGCTTCCTGTCGGCGTACTTCGTGACCGACCCCGAGCGCCAGGAAGCGGTCTTCGAAGACCCCTACATCCTGATCGTCAACTCGAAGGTCTCGAACATCAAGGACCTCCTGCCGATCGTCGACAAGGTCATCCAGACCGGCAAGCAGCTCCTCATCATCGCGGAAGACGTCGACGGCGAGGCTCTCGCGACGCTCATCGTCAACAAGATCCGTGGCATCTTCAAGTCGGTCGCCGTCAAGGCCCCCGGCTTCGGCGACCGCCGCAAAGCTCAGCTGCAGGACATCGCGACGCTCACCGGCGGCCAGGTCATCTCGGAAGAGGTCGGCCTCAAGCTCGAGAACGTGACCCTCGACCTGCTCGGTCAGGCTCGCAAGGTCGTCATCACGAAGGACGAGACCACGATCGTCGAGGGTGCCGGCGACGCCGACGCCATCGCCGGTCGCGTGGCTCAGATCCGTGCCGAGATCGACAACACCGACTCGGACTACGACCGTGAGAAGCTCCAGGAGCGCCTCGCCAAGCTCGCGGGCGGCGTCGCCGTCATCAAGGCCGGCGCTGCGACCGAGGTCGAGCTCAAGGAGCGCAAGCACCGCATCGAAGACGCCGTGCGCAACGCGAAGGCCGCCGTCGAAGAGGGCATCGTCGCCGGTGGTGGCGTCGCCCTCATCCAGGCCGGCAAGACCGCTTTCGAGAAGCTCGAGCTCACGGGCGACGAGGCGACCGGTGCGAACATCGTTCGCGTCGCGATCGACGCTCCGCTCAAGCAGATCGCCCTCAACGCGGGCCTCGAGCCCGGCGTCGTCGTCGACAAGGTGCGTCACCTCCCCATCGGTCAGGGCCTCAACGCCGCGACCGGTGAGTACGTCGACATGCTCGCTGCCGGCATCAACGACCCGGTGAAGGTCACCCGCTCGGCGCTGCTCAACGCGGCATCGATCGCCGGTCTGTTCCTCACCACCGAGGCCGTCGTCGCCGACAAGCCCGAGAAGAACCCGGCTCCGGTCGGCGACCCCACGGGCGGCATGGACTTCTAAGTCCCGCCGGCTGAGCTGTACGCGGCTCGATAGAACTGAACGAAGGGCGTCTCCCGAGAGGGAGGCGCCCTTCGTCGTCGGTCGCGCGCGAGCCGTCAGCGTGCGAAGAGACGGGCGTTCGCCTGCTCGACGTCGGCGTACTGCACACCGGCGGCGACGAGCGCCTGCTGGATGCCGGCGAGCGACTGTTCGACGACCTGCTGGGTCGAACGCCAGTCGGCGAGAGCCCCCTGGAAGGCGCTCGACGCCGTGCCGGTCCATGACGACTGGAGGCCCGTCAGAAGGCTCGTGAGCGCGACGGTGTCGGCGCTCAATCGATCGGCGGTCGCTCGTGCGGTCTCCGCCGTCTGGGTCACGTGGTCGCTGTCGACCTGGAACATGGTCATCTCTGTCTCCTCGCATCGGGGGTGTGACCCCACGCTAGAGAGAGCGGGCGCGCGAGTGTCATCCCGAGCGGTTGGACGTGCAGCAGCGTCATCCGTCGCGATCTGGGGAGGGCGAGTGCGCGGGCGCGAGCCCCGCGGGCGAGCCGTCAGCGCGTGGCGATCGACTGCGGCGCGGCGGCCGAGTCGGCGAGGGGGAGCGAGACGCGGAAGGTCGCGCCGCCGCCCGGTGTCTCGACGACGTCGACGAGTCCGTTGTGTGCGGCGACGATCGACGAGACGATCGCGAGGCCGAGCCCCGAGCCGCCGGTCTCCCGCGCGCGCGAGCTGTCGGCGCGCCAGAAGCGCTGGAAGATCTTCTCTCGGATCTGCGGGGGGATTCCCTCGCCGTGATCGACGACCTCGAGCGTCGCGCGCTCCGTGCCGTGGTCGACCGTGATGCGGATCTCGATGGGTGCGTCGTCGGGGGTGAACCGCATCGCGTTGCCCATGAGGTTCGTGATGACCTGGCGGATCTTGTTCTCTTCGGCCAGCACGAGGGCCTCGTGCAGAGGAGCGACGATCTCGCCCGTGTGCACGGGTGTTCCCGTCGCGGGCGTCACCGGCTCGTTCTCGCGTCGGGGACGACGGCCGCGCAGTCGAGCGATCGTCGCACCGGCGAACGAGATGGGTCCCGTCGTGTTCGCCGCTCCGTTCTTGGGGGAGGGGGCGGATGTCTCGGGCGTCGGTTCGACCTCGGGCACGACCGCATCGACGGCGGCCGTCACGACGGGCACGCCGATGGGAGGAGGCGTGACGACCGTGATCGTGCGACCCGGCGAGATGGCCGTCGCATCGAGGGCGGCGTCGCGCGCGAGCGGCACGAGGTCGACGGGTGCGAGTTGCAGAGGCTTCGTCTCATCGAGTCGAGCGAGCTCGAGGAGGTCTTCGACGAGTCCGCCCATGCGGATCGCCTCCTTCTCGATGCGCTCCATGGCCTGGGCGACTTCTTCGGGGGACTGGAGTGCGCCCATGCGGTAGAGCTCGGCGTAGCCGCGCACCGAGACGAGGGGCGTGCGCAGTTCGTGGGACGCGTCGCCCACGAAGCGGCGCATCTGCTCGATCGTGCGTGCGCGGTCGCGGAACGCCCGGTCGATGCGGTTGAGCATCGTGTTGAGCGAGCGGTTGAGGCGACCGACCTCGGTATTCGGCGTCGCGCCGCCGAGTCGCTGGCTGAAGTCGCCGTCGGCGATCGCGGCCGCTGTCGCCTCGACCTCGCGCAGCGGGGTGAATGTCGAGGTGACGAGCATGCGCGTGATGAGGGCGCCGACGATGATGACGCCGACGCCGAAGCCGAAGAAGATCGACAGATACGCCGCGAGCAGACGATGCGTGTCGGACATCGGCACGGCGACGATCGCCGTCGCGAACTGCCCCACGCTGTCGCTCACGACGATCTCGACCGCGCGGAACATGGCCTCGCCGGTGTTGTCGGCGAGGTCGAACGGCGTGAGGTTCGAGACCTTGTCGAACGTGAGCGTCTTCGGGATGAGCGGCCACTCGGTCTCGTGGTGCTTCGCCCAGTTGTGCCCGACGAACTCGCCCGAGGGGCTGTAGAGCGCGACGTAGACCTCTTCGCTCGCGTTGCGGCGGATCTCGAGGTTGCCGTCGAGCTGGGTCGTCAGGTACTGCGCGAGGTCGCCCTGCGCCACCGACTTCAACCGGTCATCGGTCTGCCCGTACATGTACGAGCGCAGCATCGTCGTCGTGCCGAAGCCGGAGACGAGCAGGCCGAGGGTCAGCATCAGCACCGTCACACCGGTGATCTTGGTGCGCAGTGAGACGCTGTTCCAGCGGTCGGAGAACGTGTGGTGCATGGCGCGTCGAGTCTAGGCCTCGGGCCTGGACGAGCGCCGTGCCCCGCTCAGACCTTTGCTCCGGTCTTCAGCATGTAGCCGAAGCCGCGCTTCGTCTGGATGAGCGGTTCGCTCGAGTGCTGGTCGAGCTTGCGGCGGAGGTACGAGATGTAGCTCTCGACGATGCCGGCGTCGCCGTTGAAGTCGTACTCCCACACGTGATCGAGGATCTGAGCCTTCGACAGCACGCGGTTGGGGTTCAGCATGAGGTAGCGCAGCAGCTTGAACTCGGTGGGGGAGAGCTCGATGGGGATGTCTCCGACGAGGACTTCGTGGGTGTCCTGGTCCATCGTGAGTTCGCCCGCGCGGATGACGGCCTCTTCGTCGGCGTGCATCGTGCGGCGGAGGATCGCCTTGATGCGCGCGACGATCTCGTCGAGGCTGAAGGGCTTCGTCACGTAGTCGTCGCCGCCGACCGTGAGGCCGGTGATCTTGTCCTCCGTGTCGTCCTTCGCGGTGAGGAAGAGGATCGGCGCCGTGTAGCCCGCCGAGCGGAGGCGCTTGGTCACGCCGAAGCCGTTCATGTCGGGGAGCATGACGTCGAGGATGATGAGGTCGGGCTCTTCTTCGAGCACGGCGGAGATCGCCTGTGCGCCGTTGCCGACGGCTCGCACCGCGAAGCCCGCGAAGCGCAGGCTCGTCGTGAGAAGGTCACGGATGTTGGGCTCGTCGTCGACGATCAGAATGCGGGGTCCATCGCTCATGACTCCATTATCTGCGCGTTGCCTGGAGCTTTCCTGGGAGTCGAGTGGATGCCTGTGGGGCACGCGCTGAGGAAGTTGAGGCGTCGTCGGAAGGGCGTGGCAGACTCGCCTCATGGCTGCACACGAGCGCATCATCGTCATCGGCGGCGGACTCGCGGCGGCGCGTGCCGTCGAAGGAATCCGCGCCGCTCACTGGACCGGTCCGGTTACCGTCGTCACCGACGAAGACCGACCTCCGTACGAGCGTCCCCCGCTCTCGAAGGGCTACCTCCTCGGTTCGGAGGAGGCGGCGGCCACCATCGTGCACGACGCCGACTGGTACGCCCAGAACGACGTCGACCTGCGCGTGGGTGAGACGGTCACCGCCCTCCATCCCGCCGACCATGAGGTCGCCATCGGCGACGAGAGGCTCGCTTACTCGAAGCTCCTGCTGACGACGGGCGCCGAACCGAGGCGATTCGACGGCCCCGGCGCCGGCCTGACCGGTGTCTATCACCTCCGCACCCTCCACGACTCGACCGTGCTGCGCACCGCGCTCAAGGACGGCGGCCGACGGGTCGTCGTCATCGGTGCGGGCTGGATCGGACTCGAGACCGCCGCCGCTGCTCGCGAGTACGGCAACGAAGTCACCGTCATCGGCCGCGGAGAAGTCCCTCTCGCCTCCGTGCTCGGCACCGAGCTCGGTGGGATGTTCGCCGACCTCCACCGCGAGCACGGCGTCGACGTGCGGATGGGCAGCGCTGTGAGTGCGCTGAAGGGCACACGTCACGTCGAGGCCGTCGTGCTCGGGTCGGGCGACGAGATCGCCGCCGACATCGTGATCGTCGGGCTCGGGGCCGTACCGCGCACCGAACTCGCCGCAGCCGCGAGCCTGCACGTCGACAACGGCATCGTGACCGACTCGTCCTTCCGCACGAGCGATCGCGACATCTACGCCGCCGGAGACGTCGCGAACGTCTACCACCCGTTGCTCGGACACCACCTCAGGGTCGAGCACTGGGAGACGGCTCGTGCGGCCGGCTTCGCGGCCGGGCGCTCGCTCGCCGGCGAGGCCGTCGAGTACGACGAGATCCCCTACTTCTTCACGGATCAGTACGACCTCGGCATGGAGTACGCCGGTTTCGGAGAGCGCACGGCGGGCGCGACGCTCGTCTACCGCGGAGACCGTGCCGCACGCGAGTTCGTCGTGTTCTGGTTGCGTGACTCACGCGTGGTCGCGGGTATGAACGTCAACGTGTGGGACGTCAACGAGCAGATCCGCGCGCTCATCCGCAGCGGTGACCGGGTCGACCCCATACTGCTCGCCGACGCCGACATCCCGCTCGACGCGGTCGTCGCGTGAGCGCCCCCGACCAGCGCCGCCGCATCGGCCCGCGCGAGTTCGACTTCGCGCGAGAGGTCGCCGTCATGGCGATCGTCAACCGCACACCCGACTCGTTCTACGACAAGGGTGCGACGTTCGCGCTCGACGCCGCCGTCGAGGCCGCCCACCGGGCGATCGCCGAGGGCGCCGACTGGATCGACATCGGCGGCGTGAAGTTCGCGCCCGGTCCGGCGGTGCCCGTCGAGGAGGAGATCGCCCGGGTCGTGCCCGTCGTCGAAGGGCTCCGCGGCTCCGGTGCGGTGATCTCGGTCGACACCTTCCACCCCGCGGTGGCCCGCGCTGTCATCGACGCGGGAGCGCACGTCATCAACGACACGACGGGCATCCACGACCCCGCGATGGCGGAGGTCGTCGCCGACAGCGACGCGACGATCGTCGTGACCCACAGCGCCGCGGAGCCCCGCACGTCGTACCCCGCGCCGCGCTACGACGACGTCGTCGGCGAGGTGATCGGGTTCCTCGAGCAGCGCGTCGCGCGTGCCCTCGAGCACGGCGTGCTCGCCGAGCGCATCGTCGTCGACCCCGGCCACGACCTCAACAAGAACACGCTGCACTCGCTCGAGATCACGCGCCGCCTCGGCGAGATCACGAGCCTCGGCTATCCGACGCTCGTCGCGCTGTCGAACAAGGACTTCATCGGGGAGTCCCTCGGGCGCGAGCGCGGAGATCGCGTGGCCGGATCGATCGCCTCGGCCGTCTACTGCGTGCTCGCCGGCGCTCGCATCGTGCGTGTGCACAACGTGCGAGAGACGGTCGACGCCGTACGCATGGTCGGAGCGATCGAGGGCTGGCGCGAGCCGCTCTACCTCAAGCACAACATCAGCGCCGACGGCAACGAGCCCTGGGAGGCGCGACGTGCCTGAGCGCGACTGGTTCGAGGCGTACGCGCTGCCCGACCGCGAGACACCGCGCGTTCGCGCGAACTTCGTCACGAGCATCGACGGCGCGGGCACGCTCGGCGGCCGCAGCGGCGCCCTCGGCAACGAGACCGACCAGCGCATCATGCACGTGCTGCGGAGCCTCGCCGACGTCATCGTCGTCGGCGCGGGCACGATCCGGGCCGAGGGGTACGGGGGAGCCGCGCTCGACGAGACGGATGTCGCATGGAGACGCGACCACGGCCTGCCGGATCAACCTCCGTTCGCGATCGTGTCATCGCGCCTCGACGTCGACCCGCGGCATCCGTTCTTCGCCGAGGCCGTCACGCGGCCCCTCGTCGTGACCCATGGCGCGTCGCCGGTCGCGAGGCGCGAGGCGCTCGCCGAGGTCGCCGATGTGCTCGTGTGCGGCGACGACGAGGTCGACGCCTCAGCCGTGGTCGCCGCGTTCGCCGATCGCGGGCAGCCGCAGATCCTCACCGAGGGCGGTCCGAGCCTCGTGGGCGATTTCGCCGCCGCCGGTCACCTCGACGAGTTCTGCGTGACCCTCAGTCCGAGCGTCGTCGGCGGTGACGCGACGCGCATCGTGCGCGGGGCACCCGAGGCCGATCGCCGCATGCGACTCGTGCACGCGATCCCCGACGGCGACTACGTCTTCCTGCGCTACGCCCGCTAGAGGCATCCGTAGGCCGGCCCCCGGGCCGTCGAGAATCGCCGTTTGCGTCGAGAGTCGCCGGTAGACCGGTCTCTCTCGACGCAAACGGCGATTCTCGACGAGGCCGTAGGCGCGCGCCGCGCTCAGGCCGCGAGCGCGTGCGCGTCGAGGATCGTGTAGCTGTAGCCCTGCTCGGCGAGGAACCGCTGACGATTCTGCGCGAAGTCCTGGTCGACGGTGTCGCGCGAGACGAGCGTGTAGAAGTTCGCCGAGAGTCCCGACTCCTTCGGGCGCAGCAGCCGGCCGAGGCGCTGAGCCTCTTCCTGTCGTGAGCCGTACGAGCCCGACACCTGGATCGCGACGGTCGCCTCGGGCAGGTCGACCGAGAAGTTCGCGACCTTCGAGACGACGAGCACGGGCGTGCGGCCGTCGCGGAACTCCTGGAAGAGCCGCTCGCGCTCGTCGACCGGCGTCGCACCCGTGAGCTTCGGTGCGCCGAGCGCGTCGGAGAGCTCGTCGATCTGGTCGAGGTACTGACCGATGACGAGGATGCGCTCACCCGCGTGACGCGCGACGAGCTGCCGCACGACGTCGAGCTTCGCGGGCGCCGTCGCCGCGAGACGGTAGCGCTCGTCGTCGGCCGCGGCCGCGTACGAGAGCCGGTCGCTCTGCGGCAGGTCGATGCGCACTTCGTAGCACGCGGCGGGGGAGATGTAGCCCTGGGCCTCGATCTCCTTCCACGGGGCATCGAAGCGCTTGGGGCCGATGAGCGAGAAGACGTCGCCCTCGCGGCCGTCCTCCCGCACGAGCGTCGCGGTCAGGCCGAGGCGGCGTCGCGCCTGCAGCTCGGCTGTGAGCTTGAAGACGGGGGCAGGCAGCAGGTGCACCTCGTCATAGACCACGAGGCCCCAGTCGAGCGCGTCGAGGAGAGCGAGGTGGGCGTACTCGCCCTTCCGCTTCGCCGTGAGGATCTGGTAGGTCGCGATCGTGACGGGCTTGATCTCCTTGACCTGGCCCGAGTACTCGCCGATCTCGTCGGCGGTGAGCGTCGTGCGCTTGAGGAGCTCGTCGCGCCACTGCCGCGCCGAGACGGTGTTCGTCACGAGGATGAGCGTGTTGGTCTTCGCGGTCGCCATCGCCCCGGCGCCGACGAGCGTCTTGCCCGCGCCGCACGGCAGCACGACGACGCCCGAGCCGCCCTCGAAGAAGTTGTCGACGGCCTTCTGCTGGTAGTCACGCAGGTGCCAGCCCGACTCGTCGAGCGCGATGGGGTGCGGCGTGCCCGGCGTGTAGCCCGCAAGGTCTTCGGCCGGCCAGCCGAGGCGCACGAGCTCCTGCTTGAGTTGCCCGCGTGCCCACGGGGCGACGAAGAAGCTCGTGTCGTCGATGCGCTCGGCGATGAGCGGTGCGATGCGCTTGGCCCCGACGACCTCGGTGAGGACGGCCATGTCGTCGCTGCGGAGACGCAGCTCACCGTCATCCGTTCGATCGACGATCAGCCGGCCGTAGCGGGCGACGGTTTCGCGCATGTCGACCGAGACGGTCTGCGGCACGGGGAACTTCGAGTACCGGTCGAGCACGCCGAGCATGTCGTCGGCGTCGTGCCCCGCGGCGCGCGCGTTCCAGAGTCCGAGGCGCGTGATGCGGTACGTGTGCACATGTTCGGGAGCGCGTTCGAGCTCGGCGAAGACCGCCAGATCGTGGCGCGCATCCTCGGCGAGAGGGTGCGCCACTTCGAGGAGCACGGTGCGGTCGCTCTGCACGATGAGGGGGCCGTCAGACATAACGCGCCAGTCTACCGGTGTCTGCTGAGGGCGTCGCCGATGCCGACGGATGACGCGCGCGGGCGTCGCTCGGGATCAGTCGCCCGCGGGAGCGGGAGCGATGCCCGCGATCGCCGACAGCGGCAGGGTGCGCTCGATGTCGGCCTTCCGGTCGCGAGCGCGCATCCGGCCGTTGGCGACGCTCGTCGGCTCGAGCAGGTAGTCGGCGATCGCTCCGCCCGGCATGCGCACGCTCACGGTGAGCGCGAGCTTCGCGCGGGCTGCGGCTTCGAGCTGGCGGGCGAGCCAGGACTGCTCGGTGCCGTCGGCGTCGGCCGCTCGAACGCGGTCGACGAGTTCGGCGGTCGCATCGCGCGGGTCGCTGACCGGGGCGGATGTCGAGACATGGTGTCGCCGCAAGCGCACGATCTCGCCCTCGGCGTCTTCGGCGGCGACGGGGTAGCGTGCATCGCTCAGCGCCCAGAAGACGACCTCGGGGGCGAAGCGGCTGACGAGTTGGGTCGGAGAGATCTGACGCAGACCGACGGCCGAGAGCGACTGGTCGACCGCGATCGTGCCGATGAGCTCGATGTCGTCGGAGCGCACGGCGCTGCGGGCAGGGAAGTCGCTGGCGTCCGCTGCTCCCACGCGCACCCGACCGTAGCGGGATGCGGTCTCGGAGAGGAGGTACTCGAGCGGCTGCGGCATGCCCGTGAGCGAGAGCTCGGAGAGGAACGTGTGGAGCGACTCGGCGGTCTCGCCGCCGGTGAGCGCGCGATTGATCGACATCGACGAGATGCGGTAGGTCGCGGCGAGCTCGCGCCCCTCGACATCGGCCATCGTGCGGAGGCGGGCGTCGAGCGCGGGATCGAGGGGGCCGGGGGAGACGACGGTGAGGTCGTGCTGCAGGTACACCCGGTCGACGTGCTTCGGGACGAGTTCGCCGAAGGTCTCGGCGGCGTCGGCGATCTCGCCCGCGAGCACGCGGCGACCGATCTCGGACACGGCTCCGCCCGTCGCGAGACCGAGCGCCTCGGCCTCGCGGGAGACTTCGGTGATGCGCTTCTCGAGCCACTCGCCGCCGGCGGGGTAGAACCAGGCGATCTCCTCGCGGAGCGACGGGCCCCACGGGCGCTGGGCGCTGTCGGCGACGACCTCGAGCATCTCGGGCGGCAGGCTGCCGCGCCACGTCGTGACGAGGCGGGCCCAGCGTTCGGTCGTCGGCAGCAGGAGCCAGTTCTCGCCCTCGAGGCTCTCGGAGCGGTGTCCGTTCTCTCGCGCGACGAGTCCGTTTCGTGCAGCGAGATCGACGAGCGACGGCAGATCGTCGAGGTCGATGCCCGCCGCTGCCGCGAGGCGCTTCGAGTCGGGCAGCGAGAGTCCGCCGCGGCTCAGCTCTCGCGCCGGTTCGACCGCCATGGCACCGATCAGCTCGGCGAGCGACGAGACGGTGAGGAAGGCGCGCTCGGCCGTGATGCGGTCGATGAACGGCGTCGTCTCGCCCTCGTCGCGCACGAGCGCGGGCGGTGCGGGGGCGATCAGCTCGTCGGTCGTCGGCAGCCCCGTCGCCGGCCACGTGCGCAGGCGTTCGGTCACCGCGTCGATGGGATGCACGGCGCCGTCGGCGATCGTGAGGAGGAGTCGCGCTTCGAGAACCTCGAGACGTGTGCGGGCCTCGGCCTCGTCGACGCCCAGTCGTGCGGCGATCGCCGAGAGCGGTGCACCGGTGTTCGGATCGGCGAGCTCACCGGCGACGGCGAGGGCCGCGAGCCGCGGTCGGTTGAGGCGTGCGAGCGCTGCGTCGACGGAGTCGGGCTGCACGAGGGCCTCGGCGAGATCGAAGACGTCGCGGATGCCGTTCGGCTCGACACCGCGCACCGACACAGCCGCGATCACCTCGTCACGCGGAAGCGTGCGGAGCCGGGCGGCGAGTCTGAGCATGTCGGCGGTCAGACGCTCGGGCTGTTCAGGACTCGCCCTGCCGCGCCTGTCGGGCACGGCGGACGCCGTTGGTGATGAGGAGTGCGACGAGGAGCACGAAGCCGATCGGCAGACCGATGAGGGGAAGCATGATGACGGCCGGCCAGATTCCCTCGGTCATGCCGTCGCGCGTGAGCCCGGCGAGCTGGCCGATGAGCGACGCGATGATCGCGAGCACCGAGAGGCCGACGGTAGCGGCCACCATGTAGGCGAGGACTCGCTCGGCGCGATTGTCGAGGGGTGCGGATTTCGTCACTTCACCAGGATAGGCCGTAGAGACGGCCGGAGCACGGTCCCCCCGCACTAAGCTTGACCCGGACGGTGCCGCGATTCGGCGCGCCCAGCGAGCTCCTAGCGAGGTTTCCATGCCCACCGGCAAAGTCAAGTTCTTCGATGAAGACAAGGGATTCGGTTTCATCAGCACCGATGACGGTCAGGAAGTGTTCCTGCACGCCTCCGCCGTGCCCGCAGGTGCGGTCGTGCGCGCGGGTTCACGCCTCGAGTTCGGCATCGCCGACGGCAAGCGCGGCGCTCAGGCGCTCTCGGTTCGCGTGCTCGACACCCCGCCGAGCCTCGTGAAGCTCACGCGGAAGCCCGCCGACGACATGGCGATCATCGTCGAAGACCTCGTCAAGCTCCTCGACGGCATCGGATCCAACCTCCGTCGCGGCCGGTACCCCGAGTCGTCGCAGAGCCGCAAGATCGCGGCTCTCATGCGCAAGGTCGCCGACGAGTTCGATGCCTGACGACAGCGAAGTACAGCCCACGATCGACGGCGAGCAGATCGCTGCGGATGACGCCGTGAACGCGCTTGAGACCGACGACGTCTCCGTCGAGGGCGCGGGTGAGGCCGCGGCCGCTCCCGTCGTTCCCGATGAGGTGCTCATCGCTTCCGTCGATGTCGCTCGCCGAGCTCTGCTGGAGATCACGCCCGAGTCGACCATCGGCGCGCCGATCGGTCACATCGTCGAGGGCGAGCACCTCGTGTCGCTGCTCTTCGAGTCGCGCCTGCCCGGCTACCGCGGCTGGCGCTGGACGGTGACGCTCTCGCGCCTCGAAGGCGACGAGCAGCCCGCGATCCTCGAGACCGAGCTCATGCCGGGCGACGACGCCCTGCTCGCACCCGAGTGGGTGCCGTGGTCCGATCGTCTCGCCGACCTGCGTGCCTCGGAGGAGAGCGCGGCGGACGACGACGAGTCGGATGACGACGACGAATCGGACGACGACGACTCCGACGAGGATTCGGATGACGACGAGTCGGACGACGACTCGATCGATGCGCTCGACGACCTCGGCGACGACGATCTCGACGGAGTCGACCTCGGCGACGACGATCTCGACGGAGTCGACCTCGGCGAGGACGACGACTCTGACGATGACGAGTCTTACGACGAGGACGATGACGAGTCCGACGACGACGAGTCTGACGACGACGAGTCTGACGACGACGAATCGGACGACGACGAGTCCGACGATGAAGACGAAGACGACTCCGACGACGACTCAGCGTCGGCGGCGGACCTCGAGGGCGACGAGCCCTCCCGCTCCTAGCAGTACACCGAGCCCCGAAGCGGCGAGCCACCACGTGGCATCCGTCGCTTCGAGGGCCTCGGTCTGCGTCGCGAGCGCGACGAACGCAGCCAGCCACGCGCCCGTTCCGACGGCGACGGCCTTGCGGGCGTCGGCGCGGACGGGCGCCGGGTCAGGGCGCCGCTCGGAGTCGCGCAGCCAGAGTCGCATTCGACTCAGGCGCTCTGCCGTTCTACGACGTACTCGATCGACGCGATGAGCGCGCGTACGTCGTCGGGCTCGATCGCCGTGAACGTCGCGACGCGCAACTGGTTGCGGCCGAGCTTGCGGTAGGGCTCGGTGTCGACGATGCCGTTCTCGCGGAGCGTCTTCGCGACAGCCGCAGCATCCGTCGACTCGTCGAAGTCGATCGTGACGACGACCTGCGAGCGGTGGGCGGGATCGGCGACGAAGGGCGTCGCGTACGACGAGGCCTCGGCCCAGTCGTAGAGGAGGCCTGACGACTCGCGCGTGCGGGCGTCGGCCCACGCGAGCCCGCCGTGCGCGTTGATCCAGTCGAGCTGATTCTCGAGCAGCAGCAGCGTCGAGAGCGCGGGCGTGTTGAGCGTCTGGTCGAGGCGGGAGTTGTCGACCGCGTTCTTGAGACTGAGGAACTCGGGGATGTAGCGGTCGGAGGCGGCGATGCGCTCGACGCGCTCGATCGCCGCGGGGGAGAAGAGGGCGAACCACAGTCCGCCGTCGGAGGCGAAGTTCTTCTGCGGCGCGAAGTAGTAGACATCCGACTGGCTCGCGTCGACGGCGATGCCGCCCGCTGCGCTCGTCGCGTCGATGACCGTCAGCGCGCCGGGGTCGCCGGCGACGCGGATGACGGGAGCCGAGACACCCGTCGACGTCTCGTTGTGCGGCCAGGCGTAGACATCCACGCCCGCGACGGCCTCGGCGTCGACGCGCGAGCCGGGAGCGCCCTTCCGCACGTCGGGGGCCTCGAGCCACGGGGCGCCGGCGGCGGCGGCGAACTTCTGACCGAACTCGCCGAACGTGAGGTTCTGGCTGCGCCGTTCGATGAGGCCGAAGGATGCGGCATCCCAGAACGCCGTCGATCCGCCGTTGCCGAGCACGACCTCGTAGCCGTCGGGCAGCTCGAAGAGCGTCGAGAGGCCCTCGCGCACGCGGCGCACGAGCTGCTTGACGGGCGCCTGGCGGTGCGAGGTGCCGAGGATCTCGGCACCGGGGCCCGCGAGGTAGGCCAGCTGTTCGGCTCGCACCTTGGACGGGCCGCAGCCGAATCGTCCGTCGGCGGGCAGGAGGTCACTCGGAATCGTGAGCGTCGGCATGGGACGAGTCTATGGGCGTCGTGGCCTGTGTGTCGTCCGGTGCGGGTAGGCTGATCAACGGCCATGTTCTACCAGGGGAGGCGCGAATGACTGACCTCATCGACACGACCGAGATGTACCTGCGCACGATCCTCGATCTCGAAGAAGAGAACATCGTTCCCCTTCGCGCTCGAATCTCCGAGCGACTGGGCCACTCCGGTCCCACTGTCTCGCAGACGATCGCTCGTATGGAGCGCGATGGACTCGTCATCGTCTCGGGCGACCGCCACCTCGAGCTCACGCCCGACGGCCGCAGCAAGGCTGTGCACGTCATGCGCAAGCACCGTCTCGCCGAGCGCCTGCTCGCCGACGTCATCGGTCTCGAGTGGGAGTACGTGCACGACGAGGCATGCCGCTGGGAGCACGTCATGAGCGAGCAGGTCGAGCGTCGTCTCATCAAGCTGCTCGACTACCCGACCGAATCGCCCTACGGCAACCCCATCCCGGGTCTCGAAGAGCTCGGCGTCGAGGCCGCCGCTCCGTTCATGACGGGCGTCGAGAACGTCGTCGAGGTCGTTCGTGCATCGAACGAGCCCGTCGTCGGCATCGTGCGTCGCCTCGGCGAGCCCGTGCAGTTCGACCCCGAGCTGCTCATCCAGCTCAAGCAGGCCGGCGTCCTTCCCGGCGCGAAGGCCACCTTCACGGCGGCAGGCTCCTACGTTCTCGTCGAGGTCGACGGCAACGACGAGGGCCTCGAGCTGCCGAGCGAAGTCGCGATCCACCTCTTCATCGAGCGCTGATCCGCCGTCTCGCCAGGCGCTGAATCGCGCTGATCCGGTCTTTTCGACGACCCCCGAACAGGGCACAATCGTTACCGCGATGTGACAATCGGACGGATGTCGCGTACTCTCGGTCGAGTTCGCCGACAGAAGCCGGTCGGAGAACTGGGGTCGAGACGCCTCCCTTGCCCGTCTCTCGGCCCGAACCCGTACGCGCAAGCGCACCGGGACGGGGCAGCGGACGAGTCTGTGGAGGCGCAGGAGGTTAGCTGTGCCCCTCTTCGCTCGACACCAATCCCCCCGTAACACCCCGAAGACACCCGATCGAACCGAGATCGCCACGACCTCTCGTCGTGTCGAGCGGGCCGACCCGCGTGGCGTCGCAACGCGACGACTGCGCCGCGGAGGCCTCGCGAACGGCGTCGTGATGACGATCGCCCTCGGTCTCGTTGCCACCGTCGCTCTTCCCGCCTACGCCTTCGCGCCGGGCTCGGACGACCTGCAGTTCGAGGCGAGCGCCTCGTCGGCCCTCACCAAGGCCGAGGCGCAGTCGGTCGAGGTCGACAACTCCGTCACCGCCGCCGCGGTGAGCCGCGACTCCTACGCGGTGACCACGAAGGCCGAGATCGACGAGGCCGCCGCCGCTGAAGCCGCACGTGCCGCCGCCGCTGCGGCCGCCGTGTCGTACACGGCCTCGTACAACGGGCCGTCGGTGAGCGAGTTCCTCGCCAACCCGCCGTACCCGAGCTTCGACCTCGCCTCCGTCTACAACGTCGCGAGCCAGTACCAGGGCGTTCCCTACGTCTACGGCGGCGCGACCCCCGCGGGCTTCGACTGCTCGGGCTTCGTCATGTACGTCTTCGCCCAGTTCGGCATCTCGATGCCGCACTCGTCGTCGGGCCAGGGCGCCATGGGCACGCGCATCTCCGAGGCCGACGCTGTTCCCGGCGACCTCGTCATCATGCCGGGCCACGACGGCTTCTACGCCGGCAACGGCATGATCCTCCACGCTCCCTACGAGGGTGCTTCGGTTCGCGTCCAGCCCATCTGGACGAGCGACTACTACATCGTTCGAATCGGCATCTGATTCGTGCGCAGTGCGTGAACACTGCGTGACGAGACCACCGAACGGCGCGCCCCGAGCGAAGGGCGCGTCGTTTTGGGGTTAACCTGTAGCTCTGCAGCATCGAGATCGCCAAGGAGAGCCGATGGTCAGGGCAGGAAGCAGCACCCCCACCAGGGGTGCGCGCTGCCCGGTCGACCGGAGGAGCTGTTACCGGCGGCACAGTAGTCAGATCTGCCAAAGCCACGCGAGTGGCATGCAGGGCGTTGTCTTCGTGACAGCGCCCTTTTTGTTTGCCCGCAGATCATCTCGGTGCGTCATCCGTTGCGGCTGGAAGCCATCCAGCCCCGATCGAAAGGCACGCCATGCGCACCCTTGTGCTCAACGCGGGCTATGAGCCCCTCGCCGTCGTCTCGTTCAAGCGGGCTCTCATGCTCGTCATGAACAACAAGGCCACCGTCATCCGCTCGGACGTCGAAGATCCGGTCTGGAGTGCGAACGGAGCGTGGGAGCGGCCATCGGTCATCATCCTGGCGAGATACGTGCGGACGCCGTACGGGCGGGCCGTGCCGATCTCGCGGCGCGGGGTGCTGAGGCGTGACGACCATCGCTGCGCGTACTGCGGCAAGTCGGCGTCGACGATCGATCACGTCATGCCGCGCTCGCGGGGTGGCCGCGACACGTGGGAGAACCTCGTCGCATGCTGCCTACGCTGCAACAACGTGAAGAGCGATCGCACGCCCGCCGAGATGGGCTGGTCGCTGTCGTTCACCCCGCGCATGCCGCACGGGCGTTCGTGGACGGTGCGCGGCTTCGATCGGCCGCTCCCGCAATGGGACGAATACCTCGGCCTCGCTGCGTGATCGGATCGTGACATTCACGGCCCGGTGCTTTATCGTGGGTAAGGTTCGTCGGCGCTGCCGATGATCCCCGAAGCCGAAAACCCGACGACGTCGACGCCTGCGCGAGACGTTCCGGAAGGAAGTCACGTGCCGCCAGTCGACCTGAACGAAGAAGGCGAGCGCGCAGACGGCGCTTCGACCACTTCGGTCGGCGACACCTCGGCGTTCCCCACGCGGCGTTCGCTGCGTGAGGCCGCCCAGCGCGCCGCTGCTGCTTCCGCATCGTCGAGTGCGGCGGATGACGCGGTCGCGGTCATTCCGGCTGCGACGCCTGTCGCCGAGAAGCACGAGCCCGAGGCATCCGTCGCCGTTTCGGTCGCCGAGCCCGTACTCGATGTCGTTCCGGTGGCCGCCGCGCCTGCCGTGCCCGTCGCGCCGCGGCCGAGCCGCGGGCTGCGGCTTCCGCCGGCGCCCCCGCGCACGGGTTCCCGCCGCCGGGTCGCCGCGACGCTCCTCATCGTTCCCGCGCTCGTCGGCACCCTCGCTCTTCCCGCCTACGCCGCGGTGAAGGATGACGTCGACTTCGCGTCATCCGAGCAGTTCAGCCTGTCGGTCGCCGACGCCCAAGACATCGATGTGTCGGGCCTCGCGACCGAGGCGACCGTCTCTCGCGATACGTACACCGCGGTCTCGGCCGCCGAGATCGAAGAGGCGACCGCACTCGCCGAGCAGGCCGCGCGCGAGCAGGCTGCGCGTGAGGCCGCCGAGAGCGGTCAGTTCGCGCAGGTCGGCGTGCAGGCCGAGGGCGACGACTACCCCTGGTGGAACGAGACGCCCGATGACTTCGGCGGCGGACTCTCGCCGCTGCGCTACTACTACCGCGAGTGCGTCGACTTCGTCGCCTGGCGTCTGAACCGCGACGCCGGTGTGACGAGCGCGCCGTGGAAGTGGGATTGGTCGAACCTCGCCTCGGGCAGCGCGTACGCGTGGGCCGACGCCTGGTACTCGAAGGGCTGGCCCGTCTCGAGCGACCCCGTCGTCGGCGCCGTCGCGTGGTTCAACTACAACCACGTCGCCTACGTGCAGTCGATCCCCGGTGATGGCACCGTCGTGATCGAGGAGTACAACCAGAACTCCGACCACTCGTACCACCGCCGCACGATCCCCATCGGCGAAGCGATCTACCTCTACCCGCCGGCGTAGCTCGACGTTCGTTCGGCCTCGCTAAACTGGGTCGGTCAGCCTCTGTAGCTCAATGGAAGAGCACCTCCGTCCTAAGGAGTTGGTTGGGGGTTCGAGTCCCTCCAGGGGCACCAGGTCTCACTCTCGACTGATTCTCTGTCGTGGCTGCACGGCTCCGACTTCGCGCCTGGTTGATGCCGGCCACCACAAATATGACAAATATGATGTCAACGACATATTTGAGGAGGTCGCCTGTGGTCGACGCATCAACGCTCGTGCGCGCAGCGCGCAAGAGCCGAAGCCTCACGCAAGGGCAGCTCGCCGAGCTCGCTCAGAGTGATCAAGCCACGATCTCCCGATCCGAGAGCGGACGCGACGCCGAGTTCAGCACCGTCGATCGGTTGCTCGCCGGCGCAGGTCATCGCCTCTACTCGGCACCGACTCGCCGCGATGACGCCGCGACGGTCGGGGCTGAGATCAGACAGCGACTCCGTGACGGCGATAGGGATCGTGCGCTGCGGGCGCTCATCCAGCTGAACGACAACTTGCTTGCAGAGCGAGGTCTTGTGCGCGGTGTACTCGGCCTTGCCGAGCCCGAGACGACGAGAGACGCCGTGTGGGACGCAGCGCTCGCGGCCGTCGTCGCATGGCGACTTCGCGATGAGGAGCTTCCGTTGCCGGAGTGGGTGAATGCCCCGAACAGGTTCCTCCGCGGGCGCCGAGGTCTCGCGATCGATGCTGCCGATCCCCTCCCGCCGGACGCCGAGATCCCCGAGGAGTTCGCCAAGCGCGGCGTACTCGTCTGGCGCGATACCTTCGCTAGCGTCTAACTGTGGCGACCGCTCGAACGTCGACGCTGGGCCTGAGAGGCCGATCGCCCGCCCCTCTATGACGTCGCGCGCCGTCTGTGTCGCCGCGTGACATCCAGACGCGGCGCGATCTCCCGGCGGCGAGAAGCTGGAGGAGAACTCGCGACGAAAGGTCCTGCCATGTCTGACACGCTTCCGCTGAGCCTCGACGAGCTGCTCACGACGACGCGCGCGGTGCGGAAGCGCCTCGACCTCGAGCGACCCGTGCCGATCGAGGTCATCCGCGATGCCCTCGAGATCGCCCTCCAGGCGCCCTCCGGAGGTAACCGGCAGAAGTGGCACTGGATCATCGTCACCGATCCGGAGCAGCGCCGCATCGTCGCGAAGTACTACGCGGCCGCCTACGCCGAGTACGCCAAGAACCAACCCGAGAACGTGACGGCCGAGCGCGAGCGCATCCTCTCGAGTTCCACGCATCTCGCGAACGTGATCGATCAGGTGCCGGTGCTGATCATCGGCGCCATCGACACCGGCACCGCCGAACTCCCCGCAGCCAACCAGGCGGGCACGTGGGGTTCCGTTCTTCCCGCTGCGTGGAACCTCGCGCTCGCCCTCCGCGCGCGCGGACTCGGCTCGACCTGGACGACCCTGCACCTCGCGCACGAGCGTGAGGTCGCTGAGGCGCTCGGCTTGCCCGACACGGTGCACCAGGGAGTGCTGCTTCCCGTGGCGTACACGAAGGGCGTCGACTTCAAGCCGGGGCCGCGGGTCTCGCTCGACGACGTCGTGCACCTCGATCGCTGGTAGCGACCGATCACCGCAGCGCCCGAAGGAACTCGCGGATGTCGCTGACGAGCGTCTCGGGCTCCTCGAGCGCCGCGAAGTGACCGCCGCGGTCCTCGACGTCGGTCCAGCGGACGATGGTGTGGTCGTCCTCGACGAAGCGGCGGATGCCGATGTCGTGCGCGAAGCAGTCGCTCTCGGCCGAGACGCGGGAGCGCATCTCGTCGGTCGAGCAGGCGATCGTGCCGCTCGGCGGCGCCGGCGACGTCGACCTCGAGACGGTGACGGTCATCGCCCGCGCCATCCGCGAATCGCGTTCGCTGCGCATCGACTACCGCCGTCACGACGGCACCGAGGTGCGCCGCACGATCGAACCCCACCGCATCGTGCACACCGGCACCCGTTGGTACGTCGTCGCGCGCGACCCCGATCGCGACGCGTGGCGCACGCTGCGACTCGATCGGATGACACCCCGCCTTCCTCTCGGAAAGCCGTTCGCTCCGCGGGAGATTCCCGACGAGGCTGTGCGCGAGTTCACGACGCACAGCATCACCGCGGCGCCGTATCGGTATCGATACCGCGTGCGCATGCACGCTCCCGCCGCCGAGGTCGCCGCCCACTTCGGGCCGTCGATCGCGGCCGTCACGGCCCTCGACGACGAGACGTGCGAGCTCACCGCGGGCACCGGATCGCCCGAGGAGTTCGCGCTCTACATCGGCACGACGGGAATCGACTTCGACGTGCTCTACGGCGACGACCTGCGCGTCACGCTGCGTGACTTGAGCGCGAGGTTCGCGAGTGCCGCGGAATCGTGAGGGCACTCCGCCGCGCGAACTCCCTCGCGCGACGGATGTGGACCGCGATGCCTGCGCGTAACGTGGATTGCATCGAGATCCACCGAGGGAACGGGAGACGACGATGGCCGTACGCACCTTTTCAGACTTCATGAAGTCCGGCACCGGCGGGGCCGAGTGGTACTTCATCGGCGCGACCTTCGCCTTCGCGAGTTCATCGCTCGGGCTCATCGGCACGGGCTGGCCGTGGACGATCATCTCGCTCGTGATCGGGTTCGCGCTCGTCGTCGCCGGCGGTGTGGTCTGGAGCAACGCGGCCAGGAAGTGGACGCCGCCCGAGGCTGAGCCCGACGCGACGCAGCCAGATGGCACCTCGCCGCACGCCTGATCGAGCGCCGAACGAGATCACTGGGAAGCCTCCGAGAGTTGTGCCCCCTTCGGGGGTCATCTGTGGTTCACTATGTGTCGACACACCGTCATGACGATTGGGGGAACCATGAAGATTTCACGCAGATTCGCCGCTGCATTCCTGGCTGTCGGACTCGTCGGGGGAGCGGGCATCGTCGCCGCAGCTCCGGCGCAGGCCGTCACCGAGACCCGTGAGAACTACACCGGCTACTCGACCCAGGCGCGTTGCAATTCCGAGAAGACGTGGACGATGAACCGTCTGCGCTCGACCGGAAAAGAGATCACCGCTCACACTCCGTGCCACTACAACGGCGCCCAGAAGTGGAAGTTCCAGGTCTGGTATATCTGACCCGCAATGCCCCGAAGTGCTCCGGTTCGTGACCTCGTCACGGCCGGAGCATTTCGCATTGCGGCGCGCTCGCTCAGCTTCCGTCGCGGAAGTCGCTGACGATCGCGTGGCTGTAGGCGACCTCAGAGAACTCGGCGACGCACGTCGGCCCGAGCGGGGCCTGTGACAGGAATCCGACCGTCACGGGCCCGCTCGCGTGCAGCCGGAAGTAGCGCACGAAGTCGTAGGTCACGCCGTCGGCGGACGAGTGGAACACCCAGGCGTCGCCTCGGCGCGTGATGCGCAGGTAGACGGCGTCGTCGTGCACGAGCGTCGAATTGCAGTCATCCGAATAGTCGTTCGTGACGACCGAGACGACCATGGCCTGGCCCTGCGGAGAGTTCTCGAAGCAGAGCTTCGCCCAGTGGTCGCGATCGCCCCAGATGGCGAGTGCTCCGGCGTCGAACGTCGTGCGCTCGCCGAGCACACGCACGCGCGCGGAGAGCGAGAAGTCGCCCACCGGTTCCAAGCCGAGCAGCGCGGCGGCGTGCTGCTGCGGCCCACCACCCGCATCGTTCGACCAGTCGGCCCCGGCCTCCGAGACCACGCGGAGCGCGCCGGGGCCGACGACGTCGGCGGTTCCGGGGTGCGTGGCCCACGAGAGAGCGGGGAGTCCGGGGAGTTCGATCGTCATGGGGGAGTCCTCTCGAGGGCGGCGGTGCGGCAGCAGTCAGAGTAGCCGCCGCGCCACGTCGGATCGGCCGAGTCGCCCGTGTTACCGGTTACGGATTCCGCGATCCGATCGTCGACTCTCGAGCTTGCACCGCGACGTCGAGGTAGTCGGCGGGGTCGGGCTTCGAGGTGCCGCGCATCGACGCGATGAGGGTGCGGGCGGCGAGCCGGCCTTCGCTCATGAGGTCGTGACGCACCGAGGAGAGGGGCGGATCGGTGTGCGGGCTGTTCGGGGAGTCGTCGACGCCGAGCACAGCGATGTCGTCGGGCACGCCGATCGAGCGTGCGCGAAGAGCGTGCAGCACACCGAACGCCATCTCGTCGTTCGCGGCGAAGACCGCGTCGTGCTCGGCCGGGTCGAGACCCATCATCGCGGCGAAGCCCGCTTCCGCAGTCCACTCGCCGGGAGCGCCCACCTGAACACGGAGGCCGTGGAGCCGCGCTCGGTCGACGAAGGCGCCGGTGCGGTGCCGGGCCGCGAGTGAATCAGCAGGGCCGGGGACGACGAGCACACGCCTCCGCCCGAGCTCGGCGACGTGGTCGGCCGCCGCGCGCCCGATGAGCTCCTCGGCGCCCGGCTCGTCGTGACTGCCGCGGTCGAGGTGTTCGTCGATGTAGAGCGGCGACCGCGTGGGCGACGCGGTGAGGGCATCGCGCACCGGTTGCGTCTGCACGAGGGCGAGGATGCCGGCGGTGACGCCGTCGAAACGGCGGAGCGCAGCGAGCGCGTCGCGTCGTCGATCCGGTCCGTCGGCCGTCGCGAGCTCGAACCGATAGCCGGCCTGCTGCAACTCGTCGAGTGCGCCCACGAAGTTGCCGTGCGCGCCGGTCTCGGAGATCTGCTCGATGATGATGCCGATGCGCTCGCTGCGAGCCGCAGAGAACGAGAGGGCCGCCGCCGTCTCGTTCCGCGTGAATCCGAGCTCGGCGATCGCGCGCCTCACGGCGTCGCGGGTCGCGGGGGCGACGTTCGGGTGGTCGTTGAGAACCCGCGACACCGTCGCGTGCGAGACGAAAGCGACGCGCGCGACGTCATAGATGGTCGGTGGAAGCGCGGCTGCATCGTCGCGAGAGGGAGTGTCCACCGCTGCGACCATACCCGACGTCTGTGTCGTATGGCGCTCGGCGCATACGCCTCGATTCGACGGGCCGTGGTGCCGTGACCCGATCCTGGGAGCCACGCCCAGTGCACCCGACTACGGTTGAGGGGCCGACCGAGAGGAACCCCGCATGTCGATTTCGAGTCCCTACGCTTCGAAGCCCTGGCTCTCGGCCTATGCGCCCGGTGTGCCCGCCGAGATCGACACGGTCAGCCAGACCCTGACCGACATGATCGATGCGAGCGTCGCGACGTACGGCCGATCTGTCGCCCTCGAGTTCTTCGGTGCCGAGACCTCGTACCGCACGCTCGGCGACCAGATCGCCCGTGCCGCCGAGGGACTCCGCCGCATGGGCGTGAAGAAGGGCGATCGCGTCGCGCTCGTGCTTCCGAACTGCCCGCAGCACGTCGCGGCGTTCTACGCGATCCTCCGACTCGGCGCGATCGTCGTCGAGCACAACCCGCTCTACACCGCCCGCGAGCTCCGTCACCAGTTCGAAGACCACCGCGCACGCTTCGCGATCGTGTGGGACAAGGTCTACGACACCGTCGCCGGCTTCCCCGCCGATCTCGAACTGCAGCGCATCGTGAGCGTCGACATCACCGAGGCTCTGCCGCTCGGCAAGCGCCTCGCCCTCAAGCTCCCCATCCCGAAGGCACGCCGCCTGCGCGCGCAGCTCACCGAGACGCCGCAGGCCCGGCGCCCCTACCCCTGGTCGAAGCTCGTCGGCCACTCGCGCATCTCGCGTCGCGCCCCGCGCCCCGGCCTCGACGACACCGCCCTGCTGCAGTACACGAGCGGCACGACCGGCTCGCCGAAGGGCGCGATCCTCACCCACCGCAACCTGCGCGCGAACGCCATGCAGGGCGAGGCGTGGGTGCCCGGACTGAAGGCGGGCGAAGAAACCTTCTACGGCGTCCTCCCGCTCTTCCACGCCTACGGGATGACGCTGTGCCTGACGTTCGCCGTGAGCATCGGGGCGCGCCTCGTGCTCTTCCCGAAGTTCGACGTCGGCCTCGTCACCGACGCCGCTCGACGCACGCCGCCGACGTTCCTGCCTGCCGTACCGCCGATCTACGACCAGCTCGCGCGCGCATCGGAGCGCGGCACGATCGACCTCTCGACGGTGCGCTTCGCGATCTCGGGCGCGATGAGCCTTCCCGTCGCGACCGTCGACCGTTGGGAGGAGGCGACCGGTGGCCTCCTCGTCGAGGGGTACGGCATGACCGAGACATCCCCCGTCGCCCTCGGCAACCCGATCGGGCCGAGCCGGCGCCCCGGCACGGTCGGTGTGCCGTTCCCGAGCACGGAGATCCGTGTCGTCGACCCGGCCGACCCGTCGGTCGAGCGCCCCGCCGGCGAGGCGGGCGAACTGCTCCTCCGCGGACCGCAGGTGTTCCAGGGCTACTGGGGTCGCCCCGGTGACACGGCCGCGACGCTCCTCGCGGGCGGATGGCTGCGCACCGGCGACATCGTGACGGTGTCGGACGACGGCTTCGTGAGCATCGTCGACCGTCTGAAGGAACTCATCATCACGGGCGGCTTCAACGTCTCGCCGACCGAGGTCGAAGAGACGCTGCAGTCCCACCCGGATGTCGCGGATGCGGCCGTCGTCGGACTCGTGCACGCCGGGGGAGGCGAGCAGGTGACCGCGGCCGTCGTGCCGCGCGAGGGCGCGACGTTCGATGCCGAGGCGCTGCGCGACTACTGCCGTCTGCACCTCGCCGCGTACAAGGTTCCCCGACGCATCATCGAGGTCGACGACCTGCCGCGGTCGCTCATCGGCAAGGTTCTTCGCCGCGAGGTGCGTGACCGCCTCGTCGAGAAGGGCTAGGCGCCGCGGCTCACGCGTTCGTCACCTCGCCGACGACGCGCTCGATCGACGCCCGGGCGTCGTACGTCGCCGCCGCGCGGGCGATCCCGCGTGACCGCTCGCGTGCGGCGGGGTCGAGCAGCGCGTCGACGGCGCTGCGAACCTCGGCTGCGGTCGGTCGCCCGGTGCGGAGGTCGATGCCGCCACCGCTCCAGGCGACGCGCGCGGCGACCTCGGGCTTCTCTTCCGTGTCGCCCGCGACGACGAGCGGCACGCCGAGAAGGAGAGCGGCGCTCACTCCGCCGAAACCGCCGTTCGTGACCATCACGTCGGTTCGGGCGAGGAGTGCGCGATAGGGCAGGAACGACGCGACGCGCACGTGGGGTGCGTGATGCGGGAAGCTCGACTCGGGCCGGCCGCCCAGGCTCACGACGACGAGCGCGTCCCGATCGGCGAGGGCGTCGATCGTGGGTTGCACGAGCCGCGAGAAGTCGTCGTTGTCGATCGTTCCCTGGGTGACGTGCACGACGGGGCGGGTGCCGTCGAGTTCGTGCCACCACTCGGGCAGGGGCGCCTCGACGTCGTGCGGCACGAGCGGCCCGATGAACTCGATGTTCGGCGCGATGTCCGACCGCGGGTACTCCGTCTCGCGGGTCGAGAGCTGCAGGAAGCGGTCGGCGTAGTGCGCGGTGTCCATCGCCAGGCCCGGTACCCGAGCACCCGTCGTCGACGCGAAGGCCGCTTCGACGCGACGCTGCAGGCCGCGGAAGAGCACGCGGCTCGCCACGACCCCCATCGCCCGTTGCTTCAGTCGACCGACGGCGTGGGTCGCGGGCGGCAGGCCCATCCCGAACGGAGCCGTGTCGCGACTCGACTGGCTCAGCGGGGTCACGCCGAGCGCGATGACGGGCGGCCGGTCGGTGCGACGCGCGGCGACGAGGGGGCCGAGGCCGATGAACGGCCCGTCGACGACCACGACGTCGGGCGAGATCGCATCGATCGCCGCGCTCGCCGCAGCGAACTGGTCGGGGATCGTGTCGACGAAGATGCGGCCGATCTCGTACTGGGCGCGCTCCACGCCGCGATAGAGGTCACGATCAGGGATGTAGTCATCCGGCACGCGGTCGTCGAAGTCGGCGAGCCCCGTCAGCGGGCGGAAGGCCGCGCCCGTCTCGACCACTCGGGCGCGGAAGCGGCTACCGGTGAGCACCGTCACGTCATGCCCCGCCTCGACGAGATGCGCGGTCGCCGCGAGCATCGGGGAGACATGCCCGTGGATCGGTGAGGAGCAGACGAGAACGGTCGACACGGGTCCTCCGAATTGGTGAGAAGGTGAATCTATCGAATGATGGGGTCATGACTGAAGCGCGCCGCGCCTACCACTCGCCGGTCAGGGCGAGCGGTGCGGCGCGCACGCGGGCCGCGATCGTCGATGCGGCGGGCGCCCTCTTCGAGCGCGATGGATACGCACGCACGCCGATGCAGGCCATCGCCGACGAGGCGGGGGTGTCGATCCAGGCGGTTCGCCTCGCGGGGCCGAAGTCGGCGCTGCTGCTCGCCGCCTACGAACGGGCCTTCGCAGGAGACGAGGGCCGCCACGCGCTCGTCGAACGTGCCGAGATGGTCGCGATCCTGGAGGAGCCGAGTACCGAGCTCGCGATCGAGCGATACGCCGAGTACATCACGCGCGCCAATGCCCGGACGGCGGGACTCTGGCGGGCGATGGCCGCGGCGGCGCACGCCGACCCCGACGTGCGGAGCGCGGTCGACGATCTCGACCGGCGACGCCGCGGCGACGTGGCGGGCGGTGGCGCCTGGCTCGTCTCGCGCGGGATCATCGCGGCCGAGAGCGCCACGAGAGCCACCGATCTGCTCGGCTTCGTGACACATCCCGACGCGTACGCCTACCTCGTGCTCGACACGGGGTGGGATGACGTCGCCTACGCGACCTGGCTGCGGACGTCGATCGCGGGCCTCGCGCTGTCGACGCCCTGAGCCCACGCGTCGCGACGTGCCGAGCGGTAGGCGATGACGCCGACGACGATCACGGCCGTGTGGAACGCCACGAAGACGAGGTTGGCGACGAGCGAGTAGCCGTTCACGATCATGTAGATGTCGTGCGCGATGCCGCGCACGAGTGAGAGCGCGACGATGAGGACGACGAGCGGCGCACTCCGCCAGGGGCGCCACGACGCGGCGATCAGCACCACGCCGACGACGATCATCTCGAGGCCGAACACGAGCATCCAGTCGAGGAATCCGGCGTACGCGGTGCTGCCTTCTGGCGCGTCGAAGCCGGGCACGACCGCGTCGAGGCGCAGCGCGTTGAGAACAGGGATCCAGCTGATCCCGAGTGCGATGTAGGCGATGCCCGTGAGCCGGAACCACCACGTGAGAAGGGTCATGCGGTGACACTAACATTAAGTAGAGCTTGCATCTAACGAATATGGCGTGCCGTGGCGCGAGGCAGAATGGAGCGCATGAGCGATAACGCGGTCACCATCGTCGGAGCCGGCCTCTCGGGCATCGCGTGCGCCCGCGCACTCGCTGAGGGCGGCATCCCGACCCGCATCCTCGAACGCGGTCGCGTACCCGGCGGTCGACTCGCGACGAAGCGGTTCGAGGAGCGCCGCGTCGACATCGGCGCCTCGTACTTCACCGTTCCCGACGGCTCGGCGTTCGCCGGCGTCGTCGGCGAGTGGATGACGCGCGGACTCGTCCGCCCGTGGACCGACACGTTCGCCGTGGCCGACGACACGCGCCTGCGTGACCGCACGACCGGCCCGATGCGCTTCGCGGCGCCGGGGGGCCTGCGCGGCCTCGTCGCCGATCTCGCCGAGTCGCTCAACGTCGAGCACCAGCGCACCGTCGAGACAGTCGAACCCGGCGCGCTCGACGGCGAGAGCGTCGGCGACATCGTGCTCGCCATGCCCGACCCGCAGGCGAACCGGCTGCTGCCCGCATCGCACGAGATCGACGCCGTCGAGTGGGAGCCCGTCATCGCCGTCATCCTCGGGTTCGCGGAGCGCAGCTGGCCGGCCGATCTCCAGGGCGCGTTCGTCAATGACTCCGCGACGGTCGGCTTCATCGCCGACGACGGCGCGCGACGCGGAGACGGCGCTCCGGTGCTCGTCGCTCACACGACATCGGCGCTCGCCGCGGCGCACCTCGACGACCCTCACGCTGTGCGGCCGATCGTCGTCGACGCGGTGCGCCGGATTTTCGGCATCACCGACGAGCCCGAGTGGGTCGCGGCTCACCGCTGGACGTTCGCTCGCCCCGCGACGACGCACGCCCAACCGTTCTCGTTCGTCGACGGCATCGGCGTGTGCGGCGACGCGTGGGGTGCATCGCCCTCGGTGTCGACGGCGTGGGCGTCGGGCGATGCGCTCGGTCGCGCCATCGCCGCATCGCGCTGAACCGTCCCGCTCGCGCCAGAAATTATCACTGGTAAAGTGTGCTCGATCGTCGGCGCTCGTCCGGCGACCCACCTGGCACCCTGCACCGACGCGGAGGAACGACGATGACGACACCCGGGATCCGCTTCGGCGCGGCGTACTACCACGAGTACCAGCCGACGCCTCGGCTCGCCGAAGACATGCGCCTCATGAAGGAGGCCGGCTTCACCGTCATTCGCGTCGGCGAATCGGTCTGGTCGACCTGGGAGCCCGAGCCCGGCGTCTTCCACCTCGACTGGCTCGAGGACGTGCTCGACGCCGCGCACGAGCACGGCATCGACGTCATCCTCGGCACGCCGACCTACGCGATCCCGATGTGGATGAAGCGACTGCACCCCGAGGTTGCGGGCGATGCGGCGACGGGGCAGCCGATGCACTGGGGCCGCCGCCAGGAGATGGACTTCACGAACCCCGCCTTCCTGTTCTACGCCGAGCGCGTCATCCGCAAGATCGTGGAACGCTACCGCGAGCACCCCGCCGTCATCGGGTACCAGGTCGACAACGAGCCCGGCATCACGCTGCTCTACAACGAGGGCATCTTCCAGCGCTTCACCGATTCGCTGCGGCACCAGTACGGCGACGTCGAGACGCTCAACCGCGAGTGGGGCCTCGTCTACTGGTCGCACCGCCTCTCGACGTGGGCTGACCTGTGGCGCCCCGACGGCAACTTCCAGCCGCAGTACGACCTCGCGTGGCGGCGGTTCCAGGCGTCGCTCGTGACCGAGTACATCGGGTGGCAGGCCGACATCGTGCGCGAGTACGCGATCGGCGAGCAGTTCGTCACGACGTGCATCGCGTTCGATCAGCCGGGAGTCGACGACGTCGCGCTCTCGAGCCGACTCGACGTCGTCTCGGGCAATGCGTACTACGAGATGGAGGACTCGCTCGCCCTGCCCGACACCGCTCCGCGGAAGGGCGAGTGGTGGACGAACGGACTCTGGTCGATCTACGACCTCGCCGATCGCATGTACTCGGCGAAGGAGGCGCCGTTCCTCATCACCGAGACCAACTCGTCGTCGATGGGGCTCTCGTCGCACAACTACTCGCCCTACGACGGGCAGTGGCGCCAAGCCGCGTGGGCGCTCGTCGCCCGCGGTGCCCGCATGGTCGAGTACTGGCACTGGCACACGCTGCACTTCGGCGCCGAGACGTACTGGGGCGGAGTGCTGCCGCACAGCCAGAAGCCCGGCCGCCACTACCGCGAGGTCGCGCAGATCGGTGCCGACTTCGCCGCCGCCGGCGCGGCCGTCGCCGACTCGACGCCCGACTCCGACGTCGCGTTCCTCTACGACACCGACAGCCGCTTCGCGCTCGGCGGCCCGCAGTCGCCGTTCCGCAACGGCGGCCAGTACTTCGACCCGCAGGGCTATCACCGCATCACATCGGCGTTCTACCGTGGTGCGTTCGACGCCGGGCTCCAGGTGCGCCTCGTGCGCCCGACGCAGCTCTTCTCCTCGCGGGGTGGCGAGGGGGTGGATGCCGGTGAGTTCGCCGCGCGTCATCCCGTGCTTATCGCGCCCGCGTTCTTCACCGCCGCCGATGCCGACCTCGATTGGCTCGCCGCCTACGCCGGGGCGGGCGGGCACCTCGTGCTCGGGCCGCGCAGCGCGTACGCCGATCGCGAGGGGCGTGCGCGCCTCGAGGAGAAGCCGGCTCGCCTCGCCGAGGCTGCGGGCACCTGGTACGACGAGATCGCGAACCTGCCCGAGCCGCTCGACGTCTCTGCCGAGAACGAGTTCCCGCTTCTCGACGGAGCCGCAGCGACCGACTGGATGGACGGCCTGACCGTCACCGACGGCACGTCGCTCGTGCGATTCGTGCACCCGCACTACGGGCGCTGGTCGGCCGTGACGACGCGTGAGCACGGAGCGGGCCGGGTCACGGTCGTCGGAACCGTGCCGAACCTCGCTCTCGCCGAATCGGTCGCGCGCTGGGCCGCCGACCCGATCGTCGACCGCGCGAGTGTGCCCGAGACGGTGACCGTGACGACGTCGACCGACTCGTCGGGGCGGCGCATCTACTACGTGCACAACTGGTCGTGGGAGCCCGCGAGCTTCACCCCGCCGGAGGCCGTCACCGACCTCATCGACGGCACCGACGTCGCCGCAGGAGCCGCGCTCGAGCTCGGCCCCTGGGACGTCCGCGTCGTGCGCACCCTCGCCCCCGTCGCCCCGGTCACCACCCCCTGAACCGAAGTCTCGGCGTCACGACATGCTGGCTAAAACGCGTTTGGCCAGCGTGTCGTGACGCCGAGACGGGTGGGGTGGTGCGCGGTCAGGCCGCGTCGAGGGCGTGCAGCACGTGGAATGCGCCGTCGTACGAGCGCGAGGGCAGGCTGCTGAGCGCGCGCACGATCGCGTCATCGACCCCGTCGTGCCGTGCGGCACGGGCCAGGTCGTCGGGCGTCGCGGGGTAGTCGATCGTGCGCAGGAACTCCGCGACGGATGACGGTGCGACGGCGTCGACGCCGTTGAGCGCGGCGCGCAAGCTCCTGTTCATCGCCCTGTCTCATCCGTCGCGCGATCGACGGAGCCTCGCCAGGCGCCCGTCTCGAAGCCATTCGATTCGATGAGCTCCTTGAACTTCTTCAGGTCGCGGCCGATCTCGATGTCGTCGACCTGCAAGAGGGCTCCGATGTGCTCGATCGCGCCACGCGGAGTCCAGTCGAGCTGCAGGCGCACGAGTGTCGTCGCGTCGTCGATGCGGTGGAACGTGACGACCCCGGCGTGGTCTTCGCCCTCGGTGCTCTTCCACGCGATGCGCTCGTCGGGGTTCTGCTCGGTGATGACCGCGTCGAACTCGCGCTCGATGCCCGCGATCTTCACGGTCCAGTGCGTCGTCGTGTCGTCGATCTGGGTGATGCTCTCGACGCCGCTCATGAAGGCCGGGAAGTCCTCGAACTGTGTCCACTGGTTGTACACCGAGCTGATCGGTGCGCTGATCTGGATGTCGCTGGTCGTCGTGGGCATGGTGCCGCCTTCCGTTCGAAGCTGATGTTCGACGGTACGCGTGTCACCCATTCGGGGGCGCGGGGCTTGACATTTCCTCACTCGCCCCCCCGCTGCGCCGCCCTGCTTCGCCCCGACCCGCCCCCACCCCACAGTCTCGGCGTCACGACACGCTGGCTCAACGCGTTGTAGCCAGCGTGTCGTGACGCCGAGACGGGGGTGTCGAGGGGCGGGGACGGGCGAGGGATGACGGGGAGGGCGTCAGCCGAGGGGCGTGAAGTCGAGTTCCTGGAAGTCGGCGACCTCGGGCTTCCACCGGGTCTCGACGAAGTCGACGTGTGCGGGGTGCAAGTTGTAGGCCTCGTAGGCTGCGGCGTCGTCGAACGTCATCTCGAACTGGAAGCGGTGATCGCTCTTCGGGCTCACCTGGCGTGAGATGCGGAAGTCCTGCACGCCGGGGATCGACGTCAGCGCCGCGTGGGCATCGCTGAGGAAGGCGGCCTCCTCGACGGAGTCGACGGGGTGCGTCAGGGCGAAGCTCACGGTGTGTCGGATCATGGTGCTCTCTTTCTGGTGGGTGGCTAGGAGTGACGGGCGATGGCGGCTTCGAGCGCCTCGACGACGATCGAGTGGTCGTCGCGCTCGGGCAGGCCCGAGACGCCGACGAATCCGGTGAGCGATCCGTTGACGCGAAGCGGGAAGCCGCCTCCCGCGGGGATGAACTGCGACCGGTCGAGTCCGAAGACCTCGTGGAAGTCGATTCCTGCCGCCCGGCACCGTGCTCCGACGAGGAGCGACGGCGCATCGAAGCGGGCGACGACGCGGGCCTTCTTCGCGAGCCAGTCGTCATTGTCGGCGTTCGTTCCGGGCCTCGCCGCGTGGAAGACCCGTTGCGCCCCGAAGAGGATCGACGTCGTGAACGAGAGGTCGTCGGCCGCTGCTCGAGCGACGAGGGCGTTGCCGAGTGCGACCGCGTCGTCGTGGTCGAACGACGTGAACGAGAGCCGCGAGTTCTGCTCCTCGATGACGGGGATGAGTTCGAGGTCGGTGAGGGTGGAGAAGGCGGTCATCGGTGTCCTGCTTTCTGATCGGCGCGACCGGGAACGACCGGCGTGGGTGTCACTCGGAGGTGGTGCGGCCCGGAAACGGGGCTCGACCTCGTGTGTGCTCTGCCCCTTAAGGTAGAGGCGTGGCACGAGAAGGACGGTTTGCGAAGGGCACGGCGCGGCGCGAGTCGATACTCGCGACCGCCACCGAGGTGCTCGCGCGTGACGGCTACCGCGGCACGTCGCTGCGGTCGATCGCTCGCGCTCTCGAGCTCGAGCCCGCACACATCCTCTACTACTTCGACAGTCGTGAAGACCTGCTGCAGAACGTGATCGCCCGCTGGGACGAGGATCAGCTCATCCAGGGCTGGGAGCCGGATCCGGCGCTGACGCTCGACCTCTACATCGGCGCGATCCGCCGCAACCTCGAGATCCCCGGGCTCATCCATCTCTATCTGATCTTCGCGGCCGAGGCTGCGCAGTCCGACCACCCGTCGCACGACTTCTTCCGCGAGCGGTTCGAGAAGGTGCGGCGGATGCTCGCGACGGCCGTCGAGTACGAGCAGAACGCCGGACGCATCGACCCCGCGATCGATCCCGACCGCACGGCACGCCTCCTCATCGCCGTCGCCGACGGCGTGCAGTTGCAGGCGCTCATGAACCCGGCGATCGACGCGGCCGACGATCTGGCCGCGACCATCACGCAGTTGCGCAGTCGAGTCGATCACGCGGTGAGCTGACGCCGCGCCTCGTCGATCGTCGCGAGGATCGCGGCGGTCGGGGTGCGCACCTCGAGCGTCGTCGTCAGGGTCGCGTGCCGGTGCGGGCCGTGGTCCAGCACGAGAGTCGAGTAGGCGTCGACGCCCGTCTCCGTCATCCCGCCGACCGCCGTGATCTGCGTGGGCGCGCCGAGGATCATCGACGCGAGCTGCACCGGGTAGATGTCGAGATCGAGGAGGGCGATGCACCCGTGGCCGAGCTGAACGCCTACATCGTCGAGCAGGCCTGGTTCGCGCCCTGGTTCCGGGTGCAGTCGAGCTTCGCGACGAATGCCGACACCCAGGTGACGGTCCAGACCGACAACTCCGTGCCCTGGCTCTGGAACATCGCACCGGCCGCCTGAGCGCAGTGCAACCCGGCCGTCACCTCGTCCGAGGTGGCGGCCGGGCTGTTCGTCGAGCGGTCAGTCGAACGTGACGACGACCTTGTCGGCGGCGCCGGGAGTCGTGGCGAGTTCGATCGCGCGATCGATCTCGTCGAAGGGAATCTCGTCGCTCACGAGCAGTGCGTAGCGCTCCCAGTTCTCAGCGATGTCGTCGGTCACCTCGAAGATCTCGGTCGGGTAGCCGCTCGCGGTGATGATGCTGACCTCGTTGTTGAGGATCGCGCCGAAGTCGACCTCGACGGGCTTCTTGTGCACGGCGACGATGCCGACCTTCGCGCCGCGCTTGACCGCCGAGAGGATCGTCTGGATGACGACGGGTGCGCCCGCCGCATCGAGGTAGATGTCGGTTCCCGGGCGCACTTCTCCGGGGCGCCGGGCTGCATTGCCGTGCAGCTCGGCCAGCCGCGCGACGATGTCCTCGGTACGTGAGTCGATGACGGCATCCGCCCCGACCTGCAGCGCCGTCTCGAGCCGCTCGGGAATCAGGTCGACGACCACGACGCTCTCGGCGCCCCGAAGTCGAAAGCTGATCGCCGCGCCGAGACCGATCGGCCCGGCGCCGAAGATGACGACGCGGTCGCCCGGCCGCGGGTCGACGCGGTTCACGGCGTGACGCGCGACGGCCATGGGCTCGTTGAGGGCGGCGACCGCGAAGGGAACGTGCTCGGGAACGAGGGCGACGCTCACACCGAGCTCGGCCTGCTCGATGAGCAGGTAGTCGGAGAGTGCGCCGGTCGCACCTCCATTGCCGATGATGCCGCTCGGTGCGGCCATGGGGTTCACGACGACGTGCGCACCGACGGCGATGCCCGTGACACGCGTGCCGACCTCGACGACTTCGCCGGCCGCCTCGTGGCCGAGAGGCGTCGCGCCCTCACGCGGCGGGATTCCGCCGCGTGCGATGTAGAAGCCGTCGGAACCGCACAGGCCGCAGGCCCGGATGCGCACGAGGATGTCGTCGTCTCCGACGCTCGGGCGCGGCACGTTCTGCACTTCGACCGTGCCGGGGCCGGTCACCACGAGGGACCGCATCGTTTCTTCCGTAGTGACCATGAGCACTCGCTCCATTCGCTCGTCGCGGCGCCCGTGCGGGCATCCGTTGTTAAGATAGCCGATCGGCTAGTTAAATCAACTGGGAGATCCGTACACTGTGTCGAGGTACGAGCACGAAGGGCGGGGCGGATGACGCGAGCGACGCGAGGGCGAGGCGATGCGCGCTCACGCGTGCGCACCGCGGCGATCGCCCTCTTCTCGCAGCACGGCGTCGGGGGCACCTCGCTGCAGATGATCGCCGACGAGATCGGCGTCTCGAAGGCCGCGGTGTACCACCAGTTCCCGACGAAGGACGGGATCGTTCTCGCCGTCGTCGCTCCCGTGCTCGAGCACATCGATCACGTCGTCGCAGCCGCCGAGGCGGGGGCCACGCCGCGGGCGCGCTTCGACGCCCTCGTCGACGGACTCGTCGACGTCGTGATCGAGCAGCGGCAGGCGGCGGCGTTCGTGCAGAGCGATCCGGCCGTGCGCGAGCTGCTCGGCCGCACCGACACGTTCCTCGCTCTCTCGACGCGCATGGACGCCGTGCTCATCGGCCCCGAACCCTCCGACGAGGCGCGCATCGCGCTCGCGACCGCAGGCGGCGGGCTCATGATCGCCGGGGTCGACCCGGCGCTCGCCGCGATGCCCGTCGAGGCGGTGCGCCGCGTGCTCGCGGCATCGGTCAGGGCCGTGCTCGCGCCGTACGCGCCCGTCTGATCTGCTGCCGCGCGGTCAGTGGCCGTGCGCCGCGATGAGCACGATCACGACGAGGGCGCTCAGGCTGATGATCGCGCCGAGCGCGATGAGCTGCTGGCGCGGCGGCAGTTTCGTGCGCAGCACCGCGACGAGGGCGATGCCGATGAGGGTCACGAAGTAGATTCCGACGCTCATGGTGAGCGCCGTCTCGATCGAGATCCACCCGATCCACGCCGAGACGAGCGCGAGGAACGGCAGCGAAGCCGATCCGATCGCGCCGCCGGCGATACGCAGCATCGTGAGGAACTCGCTACGCGGAGGCAGCGTGCGATGCGACACCTGGAATGCGATGATCTCGGCGACGAAGCCCGCGAGGGTGATGCCGACAATGCCCGCCGCGAGCGACACGACGGCGTCGACCGCCGACTGGTGCCCGGCGTTGAGGGCGAGCACCGTCACGATCGCGAGACCCGTGAACGACGCGTAGACGCGTTCCTTCAGGGCCCGCGCCTTGTCTTCGGTCGAGCTGTCGAGCAGGGTACGGCTGCGACCGCGCTTCTGCTTCTCTCTCATGGCTCCACCTTCCGGTCGGTGTCTCGGGCCTTCGTAGACTAAGCCGAGAACCAGAGGAGCATCGTCATGTCGACCGTCGAACCCGGCCCGTACCGACACTTCAAGGGCGGCCACTACGTCGTCGTCGGCGAGGCGACCGACTCCGAGTCCGAGCAGGCCGTCGTCGTCTACCGGTCGGCCGACGGGCGGCTGTGGACGCGCCCGAAGGCGATGTTCGTCGAGACGGTCGAGCACGAGGGTCAGACGGTTCCGCGCTTCGCCCGCATCGCCGAGTAGGCCCGCGCTATTCCGCCCACGGACGGAACGCCCGGAGTCGCAGGCTGTTCCCGACGACGAAGACGCTCGAGACGGCCATCGCCGCACCCGCGAGCATCGGGTTGAGAAGACCGAGTGCGGCGAGCGGGATCGCCGCGACGTTGTACGCGAAGGCCCAGAACAGGTTGACCTTGATCATGCCGAGCGTCGACCGCGAGAGTCGGATGGCGTCGGCGGCCGAACGCAGGTCACCGCGCACGAGCGTCAGGTCGGCCGCCTCGATCGCGACATCCGTTCCCGTTCCCATCGCGATGCCGAGGTCGGCGCGAGCGAGCGCAGCGGCGTCGTTGACGCCGTCGCCGACCATCGCCACGACCTTGCCCTCGGACTGCAGCCGCTCGACGACGGCGACCTTCTCTTCGGGGAGCACGTCGGCGATGACCTCGTCGATGCCGACGGCGTCGGCGACCTGGCGGGCGACGGTCGCGTTGTCACCCGTGAGCAGCACGGGGGAGAGGCCGAGCGTGCGGAAGCGTGCGATCGCCTCGGCGCTCGTCGGCTTCACCTCGTCGGCGACGGTGAGGATGCCGCGGGCGGCGCCGTCCCACGCGACGGCGATCGCCGTTTGACCGGCCGTCTCGGCGGCAGTCCGCGCAGCGGCGAGTTCGCCCGAGAGCTCGATCGACCAGTCGGCGAGCAGGCTCGGTCGGCCGACGAGCACGAGGTGACCGTCGACGATGCCCTGCACGCCGCGACCCTCGATGTTGGCGAACGACTCCGCCTCGGGCAGCGGCCCGACGCGGTCGACGGCGCCGCGCGCGACGGCTCGAGCGATCGGGTGCTCGGACGCGGCCTCGACCGCACCGGCGGCGCGTAGCAGCTCGGTCTCTCTCGTGCCGGTCGAGGTCGTGATGCCGAGCAGCGTCATCGTGCCCGTCGTGACCGTGCCGGTCTTGTCGAGCACGATCGTGTCGACCGCGCGTGTCGATTCGAGCACCTCGGGCCCCGTGATGAGGATGCCGAGCTGAGCGCCGCGCCCCGTGCCGACGAGCAGCGCGGTGGGCGTGGCGAGGCCGAGTGCGCACGGGCACGCGATGATGAGCACCGCGACGGCAGCGGTGAACGCCGCGTTCGCGCCGGCTCCCGAGCCGAGCCACGCCCCGAGCGTCGCGACCGCGAGCGCGATGACGATCGGCACGAAGACGCCCGAGATGCGATCGGCGAGACGCTGCACCTCGGCCTTGCCCGACTGGGCATCTTCGACGAGCTTCGCCATCTGAGCGAGGCGCGTGTCGGAGCCGATGCGTGTCGCACGCACGACGAGTCGGCCGCCCGCGTTGACGGTCGCACCCACCACGGTGTCGCCGGGAACGACCTCGACGGGCATCGACTCGCCCGTGAGCATCGACGCGTCGACGGCCGACGTGCCGGTCACGATGACGCCGTCGGTCGCGATCTTCTCGCCCGGCCGCACGATGAACTCGTCGCCGACGGAGAGGTCGTCGATACCGATGCGTGTCTCGACTCCGCCGCGCACGACACCGACATCCTTCGCGCCGAGCTCGATGAGGGCCCGGAGGGCGGCACCCGCCTGACGCTTCGACCGCTTCTCGAAGTAGCGACCGGCGAGCACGAACATCGTGACGCCCGCGGCGACCTCGAGGTAGATGTTCGCCGAGCCGTCGCTCGCCGAGATCGTGAACTCGAAGGGGTGGGTCATGCCGGGCACACCCGCCGTGCCGAAGAAGAGCGCGTAGAGCGACCAGAGGAACGCGGCCGACGTACCCACCGAGATGAGCGTGTCCATCGTCGCGGCGCCGTGGCGCAGGTTCATCCAGGCCGCACGGTGGAACGGCCATGCGGCCCATACGACGACCGGGGCGGCGAGTGCGAGCGACGCCCACTGCCAGTAGGTGAACTGGATCGCGGGGATCATGGCGAGCAGGATGACGGGAACCGACAGCACGATGCTGCCGACGAGTCGCTGACGCAGTGACGTGAGTTCGGGGTCGGCGGGCTCGCTCGCGTCATCCGTCGGCGTCTTCGGGGCGGGGAGCGCGGCGGTGTAGCCCGTCTTCTCGACCTCGTCGATGAGGGAGAGCGGGTCGAGGTCGGCGGGGGCGGTGATGCGCGCCTTCTCGGTCGCGTAGTTGACGGTCGCGGTGACGCCGTCGAGCTTGTTGAGCTTCTTCTCGATGCGCATGGCGCACGACGCGCACGTCATGCCACCGATCTCGAGTTCGATGTCGGCGAGCGGGGTCTCGGTGCTCACGAGTGCTCCTCGGGGTGCTCGGTCGGCTGGTGGATGGCCGGTTCGGCGGGTGCGTCGGGAGTGATCGCTGCGGCGAGCGCGTACGACGCCCCGAAGATCACGACGAGCCCTGCACCGAACAGACTCAGTGTGGCGGGCGCTTTCACGGTGGCCTCCTCGAAGTCGATGGATGTCGGTCGTCGATGTTAACCATATACCCCCAGGGGGTATTCCGTCATCCGTCTCGGCGTCACGAATGGGCGGTTCGGAGCCCCCGAACCGCCCATTCGTGACGCCGAGACGGGAACTACCCTGCGGAGGGCCGTTCCGCAACCCCTGCGGCCCCGCTTGCGGCGCGTGCCTCGGCGGATCATTGTTAAGGCTCAGCGGTATCGAACGACGGATGGATGCGATGGGCAAGCTGATCTACGACTCGGAGGTCACGGTTGATTTCGAGGATCGCCTCCTCGCGCACCTGCAGCTCGTGATCGGCTCGAAGCTCCGCCGCGGCGAGGGCTTCTACTTCAGTTGGCGCGACGACCCGGCGGCCGGCGACGGTCGCAGCTCGATCTGGGTGCACCCCGCCCATTCGTTGCGCTTCAAGTACCTCGGCTCGAAGTCGATCGTCATCAATCGAGCGTGGGTCGACGTGCTCACGCGAGCGGCGAACTCCTCGGCCGGGCTCGTCATCGTTCCCGAGCCGCAGGAGAGCACCTCATGAGACGCATCTACATCCAGTACGGCGGAACAGAGTTCAGCATCGGCATCGAGGACGCCGACACGCTGCGCGCGAAGATCCTCGAGACGGTCGCGTCCGGCCGCTCGATGTGGCTCGACGTCGACCGCGGTGAGGGCCGCCTCGAACCGGCGACGATCCTCATCACCCCGGGGGTCGCGATCGCTGTGATCGACCCGCGACAGAACGACGACTGACGGCTCAGCGGCCGATCTCGAGATCGAGATCGATGTCGTGCGCGGCCTCGGGTTCCGGTCGTGCCGGGCGCAGCGCCGCGGCGCGCCGACCGAGATCGGCGAGCAGCTCGTCATCCGTCGATTCGGGCTCGGCGCCGGGCAACGGCGACGAGAGGATCTGGCTCGCCGGCCCGATCAGCAGCTGCGACTGCACCGATTCACCGTGTTCGTCGTAGGTCGGAATCGTGATGAGATCGGCCTCGGTTCCTTGCGCAAGCGCCATCGCGTAATCCATGATCGCCGCGGCGATCTGGTCGGAAACGATGAATTCGCCACCTGCATAGTGAATGGTGCGCATGCGTCCACTGTGCGCCTCTCCGGCGATCCTGGATAGGGCCTTGCGCAATCGGCGTGGGGGAGGTAGCCCGCGCGGGCACGCGCCTGAGGAGCAGCACCCGCGCTGTCAACCCCCCTGTCGTGGCGCCGGCGCGCACGTAGCGTGGACGAACCACCGACGACTCCGGGAGGCGCTCATGGCGGCCGATCAGTACACGTTCCAGAACCCCGTAGAGATGTATGCCGACATCCAACCGTCGGCTCAGCACCAGCCTGAACCCGGCCTCGACGCGAAGCTCTCTCCCCGCGCCGACCTCGGCGAGGTGAGCTACCGCGGTTCGGGGCGGCTCGCCGGTCGGCGCGCCCTCGTGACCGGCGGCGACTCGGGTATCGGCGCGGCCGTCGCGATCGCGTTCGCTCGCGAGGGGGCGGATGTCGCGATCTCGTACCTTCCCGAGGAGGAAGAGGATGCCGCGCGCATCGTCGGCCTCATCGAAGACGCGGGCCGCACCGCAGTGGCCCTGCCCGGAGATCTGCGTGATGCCGCCTACTGCCGTCAACTCGTCGCCGATGCGGTCGCGGGGCTCGGCGGTCTCGACATCGTCGTCAACAACGGCGGCAAGCAGATCTTCAACGACGACCTCGCGACGCTCAGCGATGAGCAGTTCGACGACACGTTCAAGACGAACGTGTACGCGATGTTCTGGATCACGAAGGCGGCGCTCGAGCACCTCGTGCCCGGTTCGGCGATCATCAACTCGACATCAGTACAGGCCTACTCGCCGTCCGACATCCTCGTCGACTACGCCTCGACGAAGGCGACCATCAACACGTTCACGAAGGCGCTCGCCCAGCAGCTCGCTCCGAAGGGCATCCGCGTCAACGCTGTCGCTCCCGGACCGATCTGGACGCCGCTCCAGGTGAGCGACGGACAGCCGCAGGAGAAGGTCGCCGAGTTCGGCGAAGACACGCCTCTCGGCCGCATGGGTCAGCCCGCCGAGCTCGCACCCGCCTACGTGTTCCTCGCCTCGGCCGAGTCGAGCTACGTCGCCGGGGAGACCCTCAACGTCAACGGCGGAATGCCCACGCCCTGATGGCGGCCGACCGACCCCGCACGGCCGCCGCGAGCTCACGGCGGCCGCGCGCGGAGCGTGCACCGCGGCCCGGCCGCGACCTGAGCGACTATGCGGCCATCGGCGACGGCCGCACGGTCGCGCTCATCGCGCTCGACGGCCGGATCGACTGGATGCCGGTTCCCGACCTCAGCTCACGACCTGTCTTCGCGCGGCTCCTCGACGACGCAGACGGGGGATGCATCGAGCTCTCGCCGACCGGGGAGTTCACCGCATCTCGTCGCTACGTGCGTGACACGAATGTGCTCGTCACGACGTTCACGACCGCCACCGGTCGCGTGAGCGTGACCGACGCTCTCGTCACCGGGGTAGCCGGTCGCCTGCCGTGGGCTGAGCTCGCTCGTCGGGTGGACGGTCTCGAGGGTTCCGTCGAACTCGCATGGCGCGTTCAGCCGGGAACCGTTCTCGGCACGGCGTCGCCGTGGATCGAGAAGGCCGCCCCTGGAACCGTCATCCGCGACGGATCGATGACGGTCGCCGTGGTCGGTCGTGACCGCGGTGCCGAGGCGCCCACCATCGACGGCGATGGTTCACCGGCGCTCACCGGTCGGTTCACGGCGACCGAGGGATCGCGCCACCTCATCGTGGTCGTCGCCACCCATGACGAACCGCTGCACCTTCCCGACCCCGACAACGTCGATCGCGGTATCGATCGCACGATCGCGAACTGGCGCGCATGGTCGAAGGAGTTCTCGTACGAGGGTGCGTGGGCGCGTGACGTACGCCGCAGTGCGCTCGCCCTCAAGCTGCTGATCTTCAGCCCCACGGGGGCGATCGCCGCCGCAGCGACGACATCGCTGCCCGAGAACCCGGGCGGCGGCAAGAACTGGGACTACCGCTTCGCCTGGGTGCGCGACCTCGCGTACACGGCGCACACCCTCGTACGCTTCGGTCTGCGCGAAGAGACCCACGCGGCGATCTCCTGGCTCTTCCGCACGATCCGTGAGAACGGCCCCGAGCTGCACGTCTTCTACTCGCTCGGCGGCGGACTGCCGACCGATGTGCAGACATTCGACGTGCCCGGCTGGCGCGGGATCGGCCCGGTCGTCGGCGGGAATCCCGCACAGTCGCAGCTGCAGCTCGGTGTCTACGGCGACCTCTTCGCCATCGCTCGCACCTACGCGGACGCGGGCAACGTGCTCGATGTCGAGACGGGGCGCATGCTGTCATCCGTCGCCGATCGCACGTGCGATCTCTGGCGCAACCGCGATGCGGGCATGTGGGAGCTGCCCGATGAGCAGCACTACACCTCGTCGAAGATGGGCTGCTGGAAGGCGCTCGACGATGCCGTCGCGCTCGCCGAATCCGGGCAGATCCCCGGCAGCGCGGATCGATGGCGAGTCGAGCGCGACCGGATCGCCGCGTGGGTCGGCGAGCACTGCTGGTCGGAGGAGCGTGGCGCGTACGTCATGTTCCCCGGCTCCGACGACCTCGATACCTCGGTGCTCCTGCACGCCCCGACGCGCTTCGATGACGGCGAGCGGATGTCGTCGACGATCGACGTGATCACCGCCGAGCTCGGGCGCGGGGCGATGCTCTACCGGTACTCGGGTATGGCCAGTGAGGAGTTCCCTTTCGTCGCGTGCGGGTTCTGGCGAGCCTCGGCGCTCGCCGTGGTCGGCCGACGTGAGGAGGCGGTCGCCGCCATGGACGAACTCGTCGCGACATCGAACGATGTCGGAATCCTCGCCGAGATGATCGACGCCGACACGGGCGAGTTCTGGGGCAACCTGCCGCAGGCACTCAGTCATCTCGGTCTCATCAGCGCCGCACTCACGATCGACCAGACCTCGGCGCCCGTCGCGGGGGACCGCCGATGACCGCGGCCGAGGTCGTGCGCGACACGCAGGCCATCCTCGTCGAGAGCATCTGGTGGGATGCCGCGACAGATGAACTCGTCTGGGTCGACATCACTGCGGGAACGCTGCATCGGGGTCGTCTCGACGGCGCTCTCGACGGAAGCGATGATCGCGTCGCGCGACTACCCCCACCGGTGTCGGCCGTGCAGCCGCGCATCGGTGGCGGGTACGTCGCCGCACTTCGTGACCGCGTCGTCACGATCGACGTCGAGGGCGAGATCGAGTCGACCCTCGCCGTCATCCGTCACGAGCACGCCGGGCTGCGGCTGAACGAAGGAAAAGTCGACCCCCAGGGGCGCTTCGTCGTCGGCTCGATGAACCTGACGACCGGTGAGCCGGACGGCGCGATCTATTCGATCGAACCCGACGGCGCCTGCCGCGTGATCGCCGGCGGGTTCGGTGTCGCGAACGGGATGGAGTGGTCCGATGACGGAGCGACGTTCTACGTGACCGACACCTCCGTGAAGACCGTCTATCGTGCGGAGTACGGGCCCGATGGTCAGCTCGGTCAGCTCGAACCGTTCCTCACCGGGTACGACTCCGACGGCCTCGCCCTCGACACGGAGGGATCATTCTGGAACGGCGTCTACGGAGGCGGCTCGGTCGTGCAGTGGACTGCTGACGGCGACGTCTCAGAGGAGTACGCACTTCCCGTGCCGAACATCACGTCGGTGGCCTTCGGTGGCTCGGGTTTCGGTTCGCTCTTCATCGGCTCGGCACGCGAACAGCTCACCGAGGCGGATCTCGTCGCGCATCCGCTTAGCGGAGGCATCTTCCGTCTCGACGTCGGCGCCACGGGTCGACCCCCGAACCTCTTCGGCGGCTGACAGCGCTCGCCGCACGACATTCGCCCACTGAAAGGACACACCATGGATCTTGGAATCACCGGACGCACGGCCCTCGTCACGGGAGGCGACTCCGGTATCGGATGGCACACCGCCCGCATCCTGCTGGAGGAGGGCGCCACCGTCGTCATCTCCGACCAGGATGAGAAAGCGCTCGAGAAAGCGGCCGCGAAGCTCGATGCCCCTGCCGACAAGCTTCACGCCTTCGCCGCCGACATCACGAGCGTCGACTCGGTCGCGGCTCTGCACGCGAGCGTTGCCGAGGCCGTCGGAGACATCGACATCCTCGTACAGTCGGCCGGAGTGACCGGCGCGCAGGGGCTCTTCCACGAGATCACCGACGAGGGCTGGGTGAAGACCATCGAGACCGACCTCATCGGACCGGTGCGTCTGGTGCGCGAGTTCCTGCCGGACCTCCGCCGTGGCGGCTGGGGTCGCCTCGTGTTCCTCGCGTCAGAAGACGCCGTTCAACCGTATGACGACGAGCTTCCGTACTGCGCCGCGAAAGCCGGCATCCTCGCGCTCTCGAAGGGGCTGTCGCGTTCGTACGCGAAGGAGGGTCTGCTCGTCAACGCCGTCTCGCCCGCCTTCATCCACACGCCCATGACCGACGCGATGATGGAGAAGCGCGCCGGAGAGCTCGGTACCACGCCGAAGAAGGCGATCGAGTCGTTCCTCGAGGAAGAGCGGCCGTACATGGAGCTCGGACGGCGCGGCGAATCTGACGAGGTGGCCGCCGTGATCGCGTTCCTCTGCTCCGATCTGGCTTCGTTCGTCAACGGCTCGAACTACCGCGTCGACTCCGGGTCGGTCGCCACGATTTGAGCCTGCCCCTACATCACCGCGTCATCTGCGGAACCCGAGCGGTCGTGCGCCGGTTCGACGCCGAGCACGAGGCCTTGAACGCTGCCCGCGGCGATCGACATCTCTTCGAGCCAGCGCGGATTGAGCGCGGGCTGACGGCTGCCTTCGTAGAGGAAGTACAGGGGGATCGACGGGTCGATCCACAGGGCGTTGCGATTGCCGGTTCGGCCGCGCCAGGAGAACAGGAACGACTCGCGTCGACGCAGCTTGACGCTGAACACGACCTGCAGGTGCGCAAGCGTGCGGTCGTCGAAGGTGACTTCCGTCTGGCGTGCTCCGTAGACGATCGTCCCCACGCCTCAGAGGCCCGGCGTCAGAGTGGCCGACTCTCCGAAGGAGAGCGGAGCGGGCTCGGTCGGGTCCATCATCTCGATCTCACCGGGGTCGTCGCCCGCCATGTCGAGGTCGAACGAATGGCCGCGCTGCTGTGTCACCGGTGGGTCTCCTGATCAGTCAGATCACGCTAACCCGAACCCACCGTTCGTCCGGAGGGGCTTGACTCGCGCGCGCAACCTGCGCTATTCGAGATGCCCCGTCGCCGTCATCCTGCCCGCGTAGTATGCTAATCGTTAGTACACAAACTAAAGGAGTCGGCATGGCTGGCGGATTCTGGCGCTTCTACGAGAAGGCCAACTCTGTCGTGCGGTTCTTCACCGGTCCGGCGCAGGTTGGTGCCGGGTACGACGAAGGCCCCGAGGTGCGGCCCGCCGACCCCGCGTGCCCGATCTGCACGCAGGCCATGTCGCTCCACCGCATCGAGCGGCACACCGACGACAGGCCGACGCGGCTGCACTGCCCGACGCCCGTCGCGACCGACGCGGCGTAAGACCTACCGCACCTGCGCGAGGTCGGCCTCGAGCGAGACCCACGCGAGCATCGCGCACTTCACGCGCATGACGTAGCGCGAGACGCCGTGGAACGCCGACGCGTCGCCCAGCACGTCTTCATCGGGCTCGACGGCCCCGCGCGAACGCAGCATCTCGCGGAACGCCGCGATGCGCTCGTCGACCTCGGCGAGGGTCGACCCCGTCAGCAGCTCGGTCATCGCCGACGCGGATGCCATCGAGATGCTGCATCCCGAGCCCTCCCACGCGATCGAGGTGAGGCGGTCGCCGTCGACGCGGATGCGCACGGTGATCTCGTCGCCGCACGTCGGGTTGTACTCGTGGTGCTCGGCGTGCGCGTCATCCAGCGCCCCCTCGCCGACGCGACGCTTCGAGTGGTCGAGGATGAGCTCCTGGTAGAGCGAGTCGAGCGCGCTCATCGGTCGGCTCCGAAGTAGGCGCGCACGTCGCCGAGCGCATCGACGAAACGCTCGACCTCGTCGAGGGTCGAGTAGACGCCGACGCTCGCCCGCGTCGTCGCCGTCAGGCCGAGCCGTCGGTGCAGGGGTTGGGCGCAATGGTGGCCGACGCGCACGACGATGCCGCGATCGTCGAGGAATTGGCCGACATCGTGGGAGTGCACTCCGTCGACGGCGACGCTCACGAGCGCCGCCCGATCGACGCCCTCGGGCGGGCCGACGAGACGGATGCCGGGAAGCGACGACACCCCCGCGACGAGTGCTTCACCGAGTCGGTGCTCGTGCGAGGCGACCTCGTCGCGGCCGAGGCTCGTCAGGTAGTCGGCGGCTGCGGCGAACCCGACAGCCTGCGACACGGGTTGCGTGCCGGCCTCGAAGCGCTGCGGCGAGGGCAGGAGCTCGGCGCTCTCCATCGTCACGCGCGTGATCGTCGATCCGCCCGAGCGTGCAGGTGGCAGGGCATCGAGAAGTTCGCCGCGACCGTAGAGGGCACCGATGCCCGTCGGTCCGTACATCTTGTGCGCCGAGACCGCGGCGAAGTCGACGTCGAGGGAGCGCACGTCGAGGGGGAGGTGCGGTGCCGACTGGCAGGCGTCGAGAACGACGAGCGCGCCGTGTTCGTGAGCGAGCGCGGTCAGTTCGGCGACGGGGGCGATCATGCCCGTCACGTTCGAGACGTGAGCGAAGGCGACGATGCGCGTGTGCTCGCCGATGACGGCGCGGGCGTCGTCGAGGGTCCACGTGCCGTCGTCGCGCACGGGGATGAATCGCAGAATCGCACCCGTGCGCCGGGCGAGGTGCTGCCACGGCAGGAGGTTCGCGTGGTGCTCGGCCTCGGTCACGACGATCTCGTCGCCCGCGCCGATGCGCAGCGCGTCGGGAACGTCACCGTCGAGGAAGCCGTTCGTGAGGCCCGTCGCCACGAGGTTGAGCGCATCGGTCGCGTTCGAGGTCCACACGAGTTCGTTCTCGCGAGCACCCACGAAGCTCGACACCGTGAGCCGCGCGTTCTCGAACGCATCGGTCGAGCGGCCGACGAGTGAGCTCGCACCGCGGTGCACGGCGGCGTTGTCGTGCTCGAGGAACGAGCGCTCCGCGTCGAGCACGGCGCGCGGCCGCTGCGAGGTCGCTCCCGAGTCGAGATAGGCGAGCGGATGACCGTTGAGGTCTTGATCGAGGAACGGGAAGTCCGCTCGGGCCCCGGTCGTCGATTCCGCGGAACGCGCCACGTCTCTTCCTCTCGTCACGGCCGCCCATTCGATGGCCATCTCCCAGTCTGACTCACATCCGGCGGCCCCGCGCCGGATCGGCCCCGGTTTCGCGATCGGCGCACAGCGTCATCCGCTCCTCGCCTCGATACGATGAGCGGCATGGCGGTGACCGATACGGCGATCCAGAAGATCAAGGAGATGATCGTCTCCGGCGCGCTCGCGCCGGGCGACCGCCTCCCACCCGAGAAGGAGCTGAGCGAATCGCTCGGTCTCTCGCGCAGCTCGCTGCGCGAAGCGGTCAAGGCCCTCGAAGTCATCCGCGTGCTCGACGTGCGCCGCGGCGACGGAACGTACGTCACGAGCCTCGCCCCGCGCGAACTGCTCGAAGCGATGTCGTTCGTCGTCGACCTGCACGATCGCGACGTCATCCTCGAGATCTTCGGTGTGCGCCGCATCCTCGAATCGTCGGCCTCGGGTCTCGCTGCTCAGCACGCGACCGACGCCGACCGGGCTGCGCTGCACGAACTGCTCGACTCCGTCGATGTCGACGGCGAGATCACGAGCCTCGTCGAGCACGATCTCGCGTTCCACTCCCGCATCGCCGCATCGACGGGCAACGGCTACCTCGCCGGCCTCCTCGACTCGATGTCGAGTCAGACGGTGCGCGCTCGCATCTGGCGCGGCATCACCGAGGAGAACGCCGTCGATCGCACCCTGCGCGAGCACCGTGCGATCCTCGCCGCGATCGATGCGGGCGACGCGGCGCTCGCCGAAGCGCTCACGGTCTCACACGTCGCCGGCATCGAGAGCTGGCTGCGGAACGCCGGCTGACGCGTCAGCCGTTCCAGCGGACGATGCCCTTCCGCAGGATGAGGTTGCCGTAGGAGCGGGGCTCACCCGTGCGGATGACGAGTTGGGCGGCGTTCGCCCGCTCGTAGAACGCGAAGCGCTCGAGCTCACCGACACGATCGGGCGCGACGGCCGCGGCCGCGATGAGTTCGTGCTGCACGTCGGGTCGCTCGGCGTCCTCCGACGTCATGAGCAGCACCGATTCGGCTTCGTAGTCGTCGGGCGGGATGACGCTGCGAATCGCCTTCGTGACGCGCGGCGAGTCGATGAGGGGGAGTTCGATCACGGGAACGCCGATGCTGTGGGCGGGATAGTTCGCGTCGGCGATGACGAGTTCGTCGCCGTGGCCGAGCCGATCGAGCTCGTCGAGCAGGCGGCCGGTGAGGATCGGGTCGATTCCGGTGAGCACGGGAGTTCCTTCCAGAGAGGCGTCGTTGCGTCACGTCGATCATGCCGGGTTGCAGAGCGAGACGCGAGGCGCGCGACAAACATCAGATGTCTGTAGAGTATCGGCGAGGACGGCGAGACGCCGACTCCTCGTGCGCGATCGAGAGGACACACGCATGCGTTTCGCCCGACTGGGGCCCGTCGGCCACGAGATCCCCGTCGTCGTCGACGGTGACGTCGCCTACGACATCCGTTCCGTCACCGCCGACATCGACGGCGACTTCCTCGCCTCCGGCGGGGCGGCGCGAGCGGCTGCAGCGCTCGCCGCAGGGTCTCTCCCCGTGCTCGACGACGCGGCGACGCTCCGCCGCGGTGCGCCCATCGCGCGTCCGTCGGCCGTGTACTGCATCGGCATGAACTACGCGGCGCACGCCGCCGAGTCGGGATCGCTGCCGCCGGAGAACCCCGTGCTCTTCCTCAAGCCGCCGAACACCGTCGTCGGCCCCGACGATGTCGTCGTCATTCCGCGCGGCAGTGAGAAGACCGACTGGGAGGTCGAGCTCGGCATCGTCATCGGGTCGCGCGCGAGCTACCTCGACTCGCCCGAGGAAGCCCTCACGCACATCGCCGGCTTCGTCGTCGCCAACGACCTCTCCGAGCGGGAGTGGCAGATCAGCATCTCCGGCGGGCAGTGGTCGAAGGGCAAGGCGGCCCCCGGCTTCACGCCCACCGGGCCGTGGCTCGTCACGCCCGACGAGGTCGACCACGGCGCACTGCGCCTGCGCAGCAGCGTCAACGGCGAACCCCGTCAGGACTCGTCGACCGCCGACCTCATCTTCTCGGTCGAGACGATCATCTGGCACTTGAGCCAGTACCTCGCCCTCGAGCCCGGCGACCTCGTGCTGACCGGCACTCCCGAGGGCGTCGCGCTCTCGGGCCGGTTCCCGTACCTGGGTGCCGGCGACGTCGTCGAGATCGAGATCGACGGACTGGGGCGTCAGCGCCAAGACGTCGTCGCGTTCGAGGGAGCGCGCTCGTGAGCGCGTCGCTCGAGGGCCTCGTCGCGGTCGTCACCGGGGGAGCATCCGGCATCGGCGCGGCCGTGACCCGCCGCCTGCGCGACGGGGGAGCGCGCGTCGCCGTGTTCGACCTCGCGCCCGAGCACGCGGAAGCCGACCTCGCCGTCGCCGTCGACATCGCGGATGACGCGAGCGTGCGTCGCGGCATCGATGCCGTCATCGCCGAGTTCGGACGCCTCGACATCGTCGTCAACAACGCCGGCATCGGTGCCCAGGGCGCCGTGACCGACAACTCCGACGACGAGTGGCACCGCGTGCTCGACATCAACGTCGTCGGCATCGCACGCGTCTCGCGAGCTGCGCTGCCGCACCTGCGACTCTCGCCGTCGGCGGCGATCGTCAACACGTCGTCGATCGCGGCGACCGCCGGGTTGCAGCAGCGCGCCCTCTACTCCGCGAGCAAGGGCGCCGTGCTCGCGCTCACCCGCGCCATGGCTGCCGATCACCTGGGCGAGGGCGTGCGCGTGAACGCCGTGAGCCCGGGAACCGCCGACACCCCCTGGATCGGACGTCTGCTCGAGAAGGCCGAGGATCCCGCCGCGGAGCGAGCCGCCCTCGAGGCGCGCCAGCCCCACGGTCGCCTCGTCGACCCCGACGAGATCGCCGAAGCCGTGGCGTACCTCGTGAGCCCGGCCTCCGGCTCGACGACGGGCATCTCGCTCGCCGTCGACGGTGGAATGCACGAGCTGCGCCTGCGTCCCCGCGGCTGACGCGCGCGTCATCCGCCTTCTCGAACATCCGACGTGTGTGCCCCGCGCCACTCACCTTCGCCTACATCCCCTCGCCTGGCTGTCCCTCGCTCATCTGGCTCGTGGGAGTGCCGCTTGCGTGAGGGAGTGCCGCGCGAGATGCACTCCTGCGCGAGAACGGCACTCTGGCGTCGGGACCAGCGACGGATGACGCGGCGCGGCGCATCGCGGAAGCGTGAGCGCCACGAGTCAGCACCCGCGCCCGGATACACGAAAGCGGGGGCGGCCGATGGCCACCCCCGCTCGTACGTGAATCGCTGTTACGCGGAGACGCGGATGTTCGATGCCTGCAGGCCCTTGGGGCCCTGAGTCACGTCGAACTCGACACGCTGGTTCTCCTCGAGTGAGCGGTAGCCTCCCGTGGTGATCGCGCTGTAGTGCGCGAAGAGGTCGGCCGAGCCGTCCTCCGGTGCGATGAAGCCGAAGCCCTTGTCGGCGTTGAACCACTTGACGGTTCCAGTAGCCATGTTCTTTTCCTACTTACTGTTATTCGTGTGGTCGGCCTGAGCCGACCCGACGTCGACGACCAACTAGTCGGCGACGGTTTCGCCCCGCGCGAAGCGGTGCGAAGAGTGGGGATGACGCGAGTGTGCGTCATCCGCCCCGGTTAGACCCGCCGGAAGCGGTTCACCATGGGGCAGTCGAAGGGATCGCGAGCGGCGAGGCCGACGCGGTTGAGATAACGGATGACGATTCCATAAGACTGGACGAGTGTGGTCTCCGTATAGGGCACTTCCAGTGTACGGCAATGTTCCCGCACGATCTCACGGGCCTTGGCGAGGTGCGGCCGCGGCATGCTCGGGAAGAGGTGGTGCTCGACCTGGTAGTTGAGTCCGCCCATGAGCGTCGTGGCCCACCAGCCGCCGGAGATGTTGCGCGACGTGAGCACCTGCTTCGAGAAGAAGTCGAGCTTCGCGTCGGCCGGGATGATCGGCATGCCCTTGTGGTTCGGCGCGAACGAGGCGCCCATGTAGACACCGAACACGGCGAGCTGGACGCCGATGAAGGCGAACGCCATACCGAGGGGCAGCACCCAGAAGATGACGCCGAAGTAGATGGCGAATCGCACGGCGATGAGGCTGAGCTCGAGGCCGCGGCCGTCGATGCGGCGCTTCGCGAAGAGGGTGCGCACGCTCGTGACGTGGAGGTTCAGGCCCTCGAGGAGAAGGAGGGGGAAGAAGAGGTAGCCCTGGCGGCGCGTGATCCAGGCGATGACGCCCTTCTGCTTCGCGGCCGACTCCTCCGTGAACGAGATCGTGTCGAAGTCGATGTCCGGGTCTTTGCCGACCTTGTTGGGGTTCGCGTGGTGACGCGTGTGCTTCGTCATCCACCAGGCGTAGCTGATGCCGACGACTCCGGCGGCGAGGATGCGGCCGAGGCGATCGTTCGCCGGGCCCGACTCGAGCACCGCGCGATGCGAGGCTTCGTGCGTGATGAACGCGATCTGCGTGAAGATGAGGCCGAGCGCGCCGGCGATGAGCAGCTGGAACCACGAGTCACCGAGAAGGATGAAGCCCGTGATCGCACCGCCGAGGGCGACGACGAGCGCTCCCATGACGATCGCGTAGAACCATCGAGCACGACCGAGCATGCCGCTCTCGCGAACGACCTGCGAGAGCTGCGAATAGGTCTGCGTGACATTCGGGGCTCCGGTGCGCGCCTTTGTGGAGCGAACGGGACCGAGGATGGGTACGACGGACGAGGGGCCAGCGGAACCGGCGAGAGGTGAAGAAATGAGGAGTCCGGCCTGTTATCGACTTCCCAGCCGGTGTCTCACGGGCGTCTGCCCGCTGAATGATGGTGCGAACGTATCGCCCGCGGGTGGGAAGCGCCTGTGAGGTGAGCGGCGCGTCGTCATCGCGCGCAATCTGCCGACGTCAGAGCGGAGTGCGGAGCCCCGCCGACAGCGCGGTGTGGTGCTCGAAGACGAGATTCGTCTCGGTGAGGGCGACGGCCGGGTTGGCCGAGAGGTTGTCGAGCACGAAGCGCCGCACGTGGTCGGCGTCGCGCACGCGGACGTGGATGAGAAAGTCCTCCGCGCCGCCGAGGAAGAAGAGCTGGGCGACCTCCGGCTGCTGACGCAGCTCGTCGGAGATTTGCCCCATGAGGTGCCGCGCACCCGGGCGGATGCGCACGCTCACGAGCGCCTGCAGCGAGAAGCCGAGTGCGCGGGGGTCGATCTCCGCGGTGTAGCGGATGATGATTCCGCGTTCGCGGAGCGACCGCACGCGAGCGAGACAGGATGACGGCGAGAGACCGACCGCGCTCGCGAGCTCGACGTTCGAGATGCGGGCGTTCTCGTGCAGCCGGGCGATGATGTCGCGGTCGATGTCGTCGAGGACCGCGGGAGTCGTGAACTGCGGTGACTCGCTCATCTCGGGCCCATCTGCCTCATGAAGCGGCACGATGGGTGCCGCTCACCGAATTATATGCGGTAGGTCTTCCGTATCGACGCATGAATCGTCACGCTTGAAGGATTGCCCGCACGATCGGAGTCGACCATGCACATCGGTGTTCCCGCTGAGACCAAGAACAATGAGTTCCGCGTCGCCCTCACTCCCGCCGGGGCACACGCCCTCGCCGAGCGCGGCCACACCGTCAGCGTCCAGTCGGGTGCGGGCGTCGGAGCGGGATACGCCGACAGCGACTACCTCGCCGCCGGCGCGAGCATCGTCGATTCGGCCGACGAGGCGTGGGCGGCCGCCCTCGTGCTCAAGGTCAAGGAGCCCATCGCGGCCGAGTACGGTTTCCTCCGGCCCGACCTCGTGCTCTTCACATACCTGCACCTCGCCGCCGACGAGGCCCTGACCCGTGCGCTCCTCGCCGCGGGCACGACGTCGATCGCCTACGAGACCGTGCAGCTCTCCGACCAAAGCCTCCCTCTCCTCACCCCCATGAGCGAGGTCGCCGGGCGTCTCGCCCCGCAGGAGGGCGCCGCCCACCTGCACGCGAGCCGCGGCGGTCGCGGCATCATGCTCTCGGGCGTTCCAGGCACCGCGAAGGCGAAGGTCGTGGTCATCGGCGGCGGTGTCGCCGGTGAGCAGGCCGCCTACATCGCGCACGGTCTCGGCGCCGACGTCACCGTCCTCGACCTCTCTCTGCCGCGACTGCGCGAGATCGACGCCCGCTACGGCGGCGCGATCCGCACCCTCGCGTCGTCGCCGTACGAGATCGCGCGTCAGCTCGTCGACGCCGACCTCGTCATCGGCGCCGTGCTCGTGCCGGGCGCGGCAGCCCCGAAGGTCGTCACCGACTCGATGGTCGCGGGCATGAAGAAGGGCAGCGTGCTCGTCGACATCGCGATCGACCAGGGCGGATGCTTCGAGGGCTCGCGCCCCACGACCCACGCCGACCCCACGTTCCGCGTGCACGACTCCATTTACTACTGCGTCGCCAATATGCCCGGTGCCGTGCCCGCGACATCCACCCCCGCCCTCACCAACGCGACCCTTCCCTATGCGCTCGCGATCGCCGATCGCGGCGTCGATGCGGCACTCGCGGGCGACCCCGCACTCGCGAACGGACTGAGCACGCGCGGCGGCCGGCTCACGAATGCATCCGTGGCCGCGGCGCACGGAATCGAGTTCACCGCGCCGTGATGTACGCAATACCGGCGATGCTGCACGGATTCGGGACGTCCGAGTCTTAGGGTGTCGGTGTGTGGCGGCTTGACAGAAGAGACGACGACGCGTCGGAACACGAGGGCGATGCGCTCAGCGCACCCGTTTTCGCGTCGCCGACGGGATCAGCCCATTCCGTGAGCGTGGGCGACGCGACGGTCGCGACGGGGGATGTGACCGATTCGGCCTGGACGCGCTGGAGCAGTGAACTCGCCGCTCTCGGCGGCCGATCGCCGTTGTTGCGCTTCGACGACTCGCCGCGCACGCGCATCGAACTCTCGACCACCCACCCCGGCGGTCTTCCCCAGTTCATCACGGGCAAGTCGACGCTGCTGTCGAGCCTCATCCGCGACGAGCTCGCGCTGCGGAACGCACGTCTCGCGGCCGCGCAGATCACGCACAAGGGCACCGAGCTGCGATCCGTGCGTGGCATCGAATCGGTCAACCTCGCGATCGGTCTCGCCAAGTGGCGCCTCGATGGTCAGGACTACCTCGCGCCCGTGCTCCTGCGCCCGCTCGCGATCCGCCGCTACGGCCGCGACTTCGAGCTGAAGCTCAAGGGCCAGCCCTACCTCAACCCCGCACTCGCCCGTGCTCTGCGCGAGCAGTTCAAGATCACCCTCGACGCCGACGCGTTCGTCGCGCTCGCGATCACCAACGGCGTCTTCAAGCCGCAGCCCGTGATCGATCGCCTCCGCGGCCTCACATCTCACCTCGCGTGGTTCAGCGTCGCCCCGCGTCTCGTCGTCTCGTCGTTCGCCGAGGTCGGCCCGGCGATGGCGGCGGATGCCGCGCGTGCGCCGTCTGCAGCAGGCCGGGCCTCCGACCACCTCATCGTCTCCGCCGTCGCCGGCAACCCCGCGTCGCGTGCGGCCGTCGAGGGCGCGTACGAACCCGTGACCGTGACGCCGCAGGACCAGCGTCCGCCCGCGACCGACTCCTTCCTCCTCGACGCCGACCCCGAGCAGGAAGCGGTGATCGCCCAGATCGCCGCCGGCTCGTCGATCGTCGTCAAGACGCTGCCCGGCACGGGCGGCACGCAGACGATCGTCAACGCGATCGGGTCGCTCGTCGGCCAGCACAAGCGCGTGCTCGTCGTCGGTGCCCGTCGGTCGAGCCTCGACGGCATCGCTCACCGCCTCGGTCAGATCGGACTCGGCGGCGCGGCCGTCACGACGTCGACCCTGCGCCGCGATCTCATCTCGTCGATCTCGCGCAACGAGAAGGCGAAGAAGCCGCACGCCGCCGACATCGACGACGCGCTCGTGCGCCTCCGCAAGGTGCTGCTCGACTACCGCGTCGCGCTCACGCGTCGCGACCCGGCGCTCGGCGTCTCGGCTCTCGACGCGCTCGCCGAACTCGCTCGACTCGCCCTCCTTCCCGAGCCGCCCGCGACGACGGCCCGCCTCGACCGCGGATCGCTCGAGGCGATCGCCGACGACCGCCCCGGTGCCGCCCGCCAGCTCGTGCGCGCCGCGGCTCTCGGCGAGTTCCGCTACGGCCCCGGCGACTCGCCCTGGTACGGCGCAGCCTTCAGTTCGACGGCGGATGCCACGCGCGCCCACGACCTCGCGAAGCGACTGAACTCCGTCGAGATCCCGCGCCTGCTCGACCGGGCGAACGCCCTCATCGGTCAGACGAAGCTCCGCCCGTTCGAGTCGATCGCCGAGCTCGGCGTCTTCCTCCGCCTCCTCCTCGACGTGCGCGAGACGCTCGACAAGTTCCAGCCCTCGGTCTACGACCGCCCGCTCGGCGAACTCATCTCCGCGACGTCGTCGCGCCGTGATTCGCCCGGCATGACGGGTGCCAACCGTCGTCGTCTGCGGAAGCTCGCGTTCGAGTTCCTCCGACCCGGCGTGCACGTCACCGACATGAACGCCGCGCTCCGCCGCATCCAGCAGCAGCGCACCCTGTGGCAGCGCTACTCCGAGGCCGGCGCGATCCCAGCGGTGCCCGTCGGCATCGCCGACGTCCACGTCGCGTACCAGAAGGTCGCCGACGACCTCGCTGTGCTCGACCAGCCGCTCGGTGTGTCGTCGACTCCGCGTCAGCTCGCGTCGCGCCCCATCCGCGACCTCATCTACACGATGTCGGGTCTCGCGGCCGAGTCCGAGGTGCTCGCGAACCTGCAGGAACGCACCGCCGTGCTGTCGGAGCTCCGCACCCTCAAGCTCGATCCGCTGCTCGTCGACCTGTCGCAGCGTCACGTTCCCGAGCAGGGCGTCGCCGCCGAGCTCGAGCTCGCGTGGTGGCAGTCCGTACTCGAGCTCATGCTCGCGGGCGACAAGGCCCTGCTCAGCGCGAACACGACGGTCCTCGACCGCCTCGAGGCCGACTTCCGACTGGTCGACGAAGCGCACGCCGCGGCCGCCGGGGGAGTGCTCGCCTGGCTCCTCGCCGAGTCGTGGAAGATCGGCGTCGTCGACTGGCCCGAGGAGGCCGACCAGCTGCGCCGTCTGCTGCGCGGCGATCGCGCCACTCCGCGCGCCCTCAATGACGCGGCCCCGCACCTCTTCCGCGCGCTCGCGCCCGTCTGGCTCGCGTCGCCCTACGAGGTGCCGGCGGTCGACGACTCGATCGCGTTCGACACCGTCATCCTCGTGGATGCCGGTGCGACGACGTTCGCCGAGAACCTGGGTGCCATCCGCCGCGCGAAGCAGGTCGTCGCGTTCGGCGACCCCGTGACGCAGACGCCGACCGACTTCGAGACCGGCATCGTCGACGCCGAGACCCCCGCTTCGCGCGAGAACCTCGACGCGCTGCACGCCGACTCGGCGCTCGCGCGCCTCGGCGAACTGCTGCCGACACTGACCCTCACGCGCAGCTACCGCGCGGGCGGCGAAGACCTCGCCGAGCTCGTCAACCGTCGTTTCTACGGTGGTCGTATCGACTCGCTCCCGTGGGCCGGCAGCTTCCTCGGCCACGGCAGCCTGAACCTGCACTACGTCAACGGCAACGGCCTGCCCGACCCCGTCACGGGCGCGGTCGAGAGTGTCGACGCCGAGGTCGGCAAGGTCGTCGAGCTCGTGATGGAGCACGCCGTCAAGCGCCCGCGCGAGTCGCTCATGGTCATCACCGCGAGCGCGCGTCACGCGGCACGCGTGCACCAGTCGGTGCTCGCGGCGTTCGCGAAGCGCACCGACCTGTCGGACTTCATCCTGAAGGACCGCGCCGAGCCGTTCACCGTGCTCACCCTCGAGCAGGCCGTCGCGCAGAGCCGCGACCGCGTCATCTTCTCGATCGGCTACGGCCGTACGCCCCACGGCCGACTGCTGAGCGACTTCGGTTCGCTCGGCGAGCCGGGCGGCGACCGCCTCCTCGCGGTCGGGATGACGCGTGCGCGGCGATCGATGGACATCGTGTCGTGCTTCCACGCCGACGACATCGACGAAGAGCGTCAAGCGCACGGCGTCGTCGCACTCGCCAACGTGCTCTCGCAGACCGAAGCGCGCGCGGCCGAGCCCACGGGCACCGAGACGCCCGAGCCGATGCTCGTCGATCTGGCGGCGCGACTCGAAGCCCGCGGCATCCGTGTCACGCTCGGGTACCGTGGCAAGCTCCCGCTCGCTGCGGCGTTCGCGGGCAAGGCCGTCGTCGTCGAGACCGACGCGAGCATCGGCAACGGAAGCCTGCGCGAGTCGCTGCGGCTCCGGCCCGAGGTGCTTCGCCGGCTCGGATGGCACTACCTGCGCGTGCACAGCTTCGAACTGTTCGCGGCTCCCGATGCCGTGGCCGACCGCGTGGCATCCGTTCTCGGCGCCGAGCGTCGCCTGCCGGCGCAGACGGCGTCGACCGGCGCGCACCGCTGACCCGCGCGTAGTCTGGCCGTATGTCTCCCGATCCCGAACGTCAGCGCGTCGAGCGCGCGTCGTCCGGGCGTCGGGCGCGGCTCACGCCCGTCGAGGGCAGCGATCCGAGCCCCGAGGCGCCCGTGCGCGACGAGACGCCGGCGGGCCCTGCGCCCGCTCCGAGCGGCAACGACGATCGGCTGCGCCGGGAGCGCCCACCGCACTGGTGAGCGCCCCGGGCGTCAGCTGGGGTCGACGTGCTTCGCCGGTGCGGCGGAACGCTGCTCGGTGAGCAGGTCGCGGATCTGACCGAGGAGCACGAGCTCGGTCTCGGCGTCGGGCTCTTCGGGAGCAGGCTCGCCGCGCTTGAGCTTCGCCTCGGCGCGCTCCTTGATCGTGTTGACGGGCAGCACGAAGACGAAGTAGACGACGGCCGCGATGATGAGGAAGTTGAGCACGGCGCCGATGACGGCTCCGAATTCCAGCGTCGCGCTCGTGCCCGGAATGGTCCACTTCATGGCGTCGTCGAGGCTGTCCGCCTTGAAGATCGCACCGATGAGCGGATTGATGACCGAGTTGACCACGACGTTGACGACCGCCGTGAACGCCGCGCCGATGACGACAGCGACCGCGAGGTCGATGACGTTGCCCCGCATGATGAACTCTTTGAAGCCCTTGAGCATCGTCGGCTCCTTCCCTCGGGACTGCCGCCCGATCAGTTGGTCTTCGTCACGCTACTGGAACTCGACGCGCTCTTCGAGGGTGTCGAGCCGGATCCCGACGAGGAGCTGCTGCTTGATCCCGATCCGCTGCTCGACCCGGAATCGGACGAGCCCGAACCGGATGACGTCGTCGATGCACCGGACGACGTGCTCGCGGCATCCGTCGACGAGGAGGTCGATCGCGAATCGGTGCGGTAGAAGCCCGACCCGTTGAAGGTCACGCCGATCGCCGAGAAGACCTTGCGGAGCTTGCCGCCGCAGACGTCGCAGACGGTGAGACTGTCGTCGCTGAAGGCCTGGTGGATGTCGAAGGCGTTGTCGCACTCGGTGCAGCGGTAGGAATAGGTAGGCACGGCGGCTTTCGGGTCAGAAATCGATGATGCGCGTGGGGGTCACGACGCCGTTCACGGGTTGGTCGTGGACCTCGCGGGGTACCTCGTCGAGGAATTCGCCGTCGAACACGATCGCGTACACCGGAGGACATCTTTCCATCGAACCGAGGGTCTTGTCGAAGTAGCCGCGCCCCCAGCCGAGCCGCATGCCGCTCGCGTCGATCGCGGCTGCGGGAACGAGGATCAGATCGACGTCGTTGATGGCGATGGGGCCGAGCAGTTCGCCCACCGCTTCGGGCACTCCGTAGACGCTCGAGGTCTCGCTTCGACCCTCGCCGACGGTCCAGTCGAGCAGTCCGTCGTCGCGCGTAATGGGGAAAAGTACTCTAATTCCGCTACGTTCGGCCCATTCGAGGAACGGGCGCACATTCGGTTCGTTCGTGCCCGAGAGGTAGCACGAGATGGAACGGGCGGAAAGCTCTGTGACCAGGGATTCCAGGTTCTCGGTGAACCCGGCCGTGGCCTTCTCGCGTTCGAGGGAGGACAGGTTTCGACGTCGCTCCCTGAGCTCGGCGCGCAGTGCGCGCTTCTGGAGCTCGGGCTCGGAAGACATGCGGTCCATCCTAGTAACCGGGCGGACACGTAGTGCCGCTAGCCTATGCGTATGACCCAGCGCATCACGAAGGCCGTTATCCCTGCAGCCGGTCTCGGCACGCGATTCTTGCCCGCGACGAAGGCCATGCCGAAGGAGATGCTGCCGGTCGTCGACAAGCCGGCCATCCAGTACGTCGTCGAGGAGGCGGTCGCCGCCGGGCTCTCCGACGTGCTGATGATCCTCGGCCGCAACAAGAACGCTCTGTCCAACCACTTCGACCGCGTCACCGAGCTCGAGCAGACCCTCACCGCCAAGGGCGACCAGGCGAAGCTGCAGCGCGTCATGGAGTCGAGCGAGCTCGCCGACGTGCACTTCGTGCGCCAGGGCGACCCCAAGGGCCTCGGCCACGCCGTTCTTCGCGCTCGCAGCCACGTCGGCAACGAGCCCTTCGCCGTCCTCCTTGGTGACGACCTGATCGACGCGCGCGACCCGCTGCTGTCGCGCATGCTCGAAGAGTTCGAGAACCGCAACGCCACGATCATCGCCCTGCTCGAGGTCGACCCCGAGTCGATCCACCTCTACGGTGCCGCCGCGATCGAGGCCACCGATAACGACGACGTCGTTCGTGTCACGGGTCTCGTCGAGAAGCCGAGCGCCGATGTCGCTCCGTCGAACCTCGCCGTCATCGGCCGCTACGTGCTGCGCCCCGAGGTCTTCGGAATCCTCGAGAACACGCCCCCCGGCAAGGGCGGCGAGATCCAGCTCACCGACGCGCTCGAGACCATGGCCGCGGATGTCGAGGGCACGGGCGGCGTCTACGGCGTCGTGTTCCGCGGGCGGCGCTACGACACCGGTGACAAGGGCGACTACATCAAGGCCGTCATCCAGCTCGCCGTGGAGCGCGACGACCTCGGCCCTGAGCTGAAGCCTTGGCTGAAGCAGTTCGTCGCCGGTCTGGACTGATCCGTTGGCGACGGTGCCGGTTCCCGTGCTGAGAGACGGACCCGTCGTTCTTCGGCCCATCCGAGTGCGCGACGCGCGTGCTCTCGAGCAGGAGCTCATCGAGGGTCGATCGTGGCTGCGGCCGTGGGAAGCGACGAATCCCCACGGGCCGGGTCGCTTCGACACGCGCGCGAGCATCCGCAACCTGCTCGCGCACGCGCGGTCGGGTCACGCACTTCCCTTCCTCATCGAGTACGAGGGCCAGCTCGCGGGGCAGTTGAACGTCTCGTCGATCACCTACGGCTCGCTGTCGTCGGCGACGATCGGCTACTGGGTGTCGCAGCGCTTCGCGGGGCTCGGCATCACGCCGACAGCCGTGGCCCTCGCGACCGACCACTGCTTCGAGGGTCTCGGCCTCCACCGCATGGAGATCTGCATCCGACCCGAGAACGGCCCGTCGCTGCGCGTGGTCGAGAAGCTCGGGTTCCGCTACGAGGGCCTCCGCCGCCGCTACATCCACATCAACAATGACTGGCGCGACCACTTCTGCTTCGCGCTCGTGCATGAAGAGGTGCGCGAGGGCGTGCTCTCGCGCTGGCGCGCGGGCCGGGTGTCGCCCGATGCTGCTCGCGTGCACGACGCCGACCTCGCTGCGGCATCACGACCGCTCGACATCGAGCGCTAGTTCGGACACGCCCGCCGTTCTGCGGAGCGGTGCGCGCTCGAACTCCTACCGTTGACCCATGGACGCGATGGGTGGGGGAGTGCTGGTGCTCGTCGCCGCTGCACTCTGGATCGTCTACCTCCTGCCGATGTGGCTCAATCGCCACCAGTACGACGCCCACGAGCGCAACGCCGTGCGTCTGCAGCAGACGCTCCGCATCCTCGCCGAGACGGCTGAGACGCCCGAGGCCGTGCGCCTCGAAGCGAACGCCCGCACCGTCGCCGCCCAGCAGCGCATCCTGCGTGAGCGCGAAGAGGTCGAGCGCCTCGAGGCCGAAGCCGCCGCGGCCCTCGCCGCCGCCGAGCGACGTCAGGCCGCCGAGGCCGCCGCTCGCGCGAAGAAGATCGCGGATGCCGCGGGCCGGTCGAGCTCGATCAGGAAGCGCCGCGCACTGACATCCCTCGGTCTTCTGCTCTCGCTGCTCGTCACGATCGGCGGAGTCATCGCGGGAGCGTTCGGTGCGGGCTGGATCATCGCCGGTGCCGGACTCGTCGGTGTGAGTGCCGCGTTCGTGACGCTCTCGACCCTCGCTCGTGCGGCTCGCCGCCGGGCGCCGCTGCCCGTCGCCGCGCCCGTCGCGCCGGTGCAGGAGCAGGGCGCGTTCGAGCCTGTCGAGTGGGAGGAGAGCGAGACCGTCGCTCGCGAGTGGACGCCGCGCCCCCTGCCGAAGCCCTTGCACCTCTCGCGCGGAACGATCGCCGCGAGCGCCATGGCCTCCATCGACGCCGCGGCCGAACTGCGGAAGGCCGCCGCTCTCGCCGAGCTCGAGCGCCGCGCCGCCGAGGCCCTCCCGGCCACCGTGCGCCGTCTCACGCCTGCTCCCGTCGAAGAGACTCCTGCCGCGCAGGCTCCCGTTGCCGAGGCCCCGAGTCGTTTCGCGAGCATGGGCATCATCGATGATTCGGCCGCTCCGTCGCTCGATCTCGACGCAGCCCTCCGTCGTCGCCGCCTCGCCGGCTGAGCCTTTCTCGCTGATTGGCGAACTGTGCTGGGCGGGTGATATCGTTGTGCACCTTGGGCCTATGGCGCAGTTGGTAGCGCGCCTCGTTCGCATCGAGGAGGTCAGGAGTTCGAATCTCCTTAGGTCCACCAAAAGAGCATTACTAGAATTACCGTCCAGGCAGATGCCATGGAGAAGTGCACTACATAACGCTTCATCACTAAGCAGAGAGAGACCGCCTTCCGAGGCGGTCTCTTTTCTTAGTGGCGAGTGGCGCCTCCGTTCGCGGGACGCGACGTCCTCCGATGCATCGGTGCTGCTACACCGCGTCGTCGGTGCACGGAGGGCTCTCGCTAATGAGATGCCGTCGGCCTTGGATAGGGTTTACGTAACGACACAGTGCCTAAAGGAGGAGCAGACCGTGGCCCTTCCTCTCATACCGCTGGTCATTGTGGTTGGCAGTGCAGCGGCCGCTACTGGCGGTGTGGTTGTCGGAGCCGTCGGCGGTGCGCAGATCCGACTCGCCCGGGTAAAGATCAACGCCCACGCGGCGCGCTACGAGAAGCGACACGGCATCCACTTGATTGAGGTGGAGAGAACGAACGCCGCGCTTCGAGCCTTCGGGCAAGTCCAAGAAGCCGCCCAACGTGGAGTCATCTTTCGCATGCGCGATTTCCTCGAGCGTCATGCCAAGCAAGTTCGCGCTCACGAGCACCTCATCTTGGACGGCGTCGATGGATCGAACACTCGTGTCGTTGGATTGGCCAAGTTGGATCCTGATGTTGCGGGATGGGTTCGTGGCGTCGTCGGCTCAGTGATCGCAGGCGGGGCGACACCTGTCGCGATGCGGGCAGCGGCAACAAACTTCGCAAAGGCCAGCACCGGGACCGCGATTAAGGCTCTTTCAGGAGCGGCGGCGCAGAACGCGACGTTGGCATTCCTCGGCGGCGGAAGTCTTGTCTCGGGCGGTGGCGGCGTGAAACTGGGCGGCAAGATGCTCAACGTCGCGATGATCGGGCCGAGCATCCTGGTGCTCGGCGTGACCGTCAAGACCCAAGGAACCAAGGCGCGAACCGAGGCCGTCAAACACCACACGGAGGTCGACGTCGCGGTCGCGGAGTTGGACGCGAGAGACCAGATCCTCGCGGGTGTGCAGTCGCGTGCCCGAGAGCTGCAGGACATCCTTCTCCGATTGAGCTCACAAGCGACCGATGCGCTCAACATCCTGGAGTCGGAGACATACGACAACGAACTGCATGCCGGGCGACTGCAAACGGCGCTCATCCTCGTCAAGTCGGTTCGCGATGTCGCCACTGCGTCAATCGCCGATGAAGACGGCCAACTAGACGAGGACGCTGAGCGACTATTCTTCAAATATCGAGATACGACAAGTGAATCGAAGGCGGCGGCTGATGTCTGACTCGAAGAACGTGATCAAGAGCACGCCGATGCCCGCGAAAGCAACCGAGGTGATTGTCGGCGTAGTGGGCAAGATTAGCCCTGCGGATGCGTTCGGTGCGCTGACCCAGATCGTTAGCGTGGTGCGTGAGTCGATTGAGATTCATGAGACTGAGAGCACCAAACGCGAGAAGCTGGTCACCTACCGGGAGACCGAGGTTGCCCGGATCAAGGCGTCTGAGCGAATCTTGCGTGAGTATTTTGATCGAGTGTTCGACGAGCGCAAAGTGACTAACAAGCGACTTTTTGACAGCCTCGATCTCGCTCTGCAATCCGGTGACGTAGCCGCCTTGCAGGCAGTTGTCGGCGGAATCGTTGACGTCGCGCGCACCTCTCCGATGGCGGGAATCGGCGAACTCAGGCGAGCGATGGATGACCCAAACGCTGTCTTCGAGTTCTAGCGCTCAAGCTCGCCGCGCCCGCTTGATGCACGCGATCACGGCCATCTTCGGCGGCTCCGCCCAGAAGTGCAGAAGCCTCCGGCACCACCGGAGGCTCGCGCGGACGGGGCAATCAGGCAACGGAAGAAGCCTGAACAGCGACAGTCGCCTCCGGGATCGAGACCTCACGAGTTCTCTCCCGGAGCGGCTGTCGCTCTCACTACCTCCACCCACCATTCCTGCTCGTTGCTGCGGCGCGGCTCTCAAGGAGAACCACCTGGTTCGCCGGCCGCTTGCAGCAAGGAGAGAAGTAATGGTCAAAGGCATCCACGTTCCCGTCGACCCGTCCGAGCCCCTCGAGGTGTGCGACTTTGCTAATCTCGCGGCGTACCAGGCCGCGGTCGAAGGATGGATTGAACCGGTCGATATCCCCGACCTTGGCATCACGATTTACGTCAACGAGGAAGGTCGGTTGCGGCATCTGCCGTTCAACTCCCTCGCCTCGTTCCTGTGGAGGTACAACGTGCCCCAATCGCGTCAGGCGATGCTGGTCGGGAACGCCGTCATCGTTGGTATGCCTGACGAGGACGGCGACAACACCGACGTGTCAGACGAACTGGTCGCGATGCTGACGAGCAAGTCGGAGAACGCCGTGCTGATCAAGGTCGGGGGAAGTCCCGCGTGGGTAAGCGACCCCCGGAGCAGGATGACTTGCGTCGTGCTCCCTCTGGTCTATGGAGGGCCCAACTGGTACCTCAGCTCAGCCAGGTACGCGGACTACTTCAAAGCCGCGATCTGGGCGATGGTCTTGCTCGAACGCTGGAGCGATGCGGTGGATACGAAAGTCATGCCCGCCACGGACCTGCCGGCGCATCTCCAGCGAGCGACGGGCACGGCACCGTCCGACTAGCGGGCGCAAAGGCGGCAGTCGTCCGGGATCGAGAACATGCAAGTTCCCTCTCGGGCGGTCTGCCGCTTCTGCTTTGTAGAGCCGGGGGCGGGCCGACCATCAGCTTCCGCTGTGGTGAATAGACCTCATGACAAAATGTCGGTGGCGCCCTCGATGATGAAGGGCGTGTCGAGTTTGCCGCCGTGACCTGCTAGGAAGGTGATGCCCAAGTGTCGGTCGTTCAGTCCAGCAGCGCGATCGATGTGCTGATGTATCTCCAGCAAAAACTTGGCGACCACTTCGCTGAACTTCATCAACGGCGCGAGGCACTAGTGCCGCCGTCTCCAGTGTTTGCGCTCGAACACGACCTCGGGCCGGAAGATTATGCGTTGCTCGTCAGCAGCGTTCGTTTGGCCGTCGCGAGCGGACTCACCACGCGGTATCGGACTGCTTGGCTGCCGTTTGTCGTCTACGCGGCTGAGTCGGGCTACGACTATGTCGGAGATGAGTACTGGACCAGCTTTGAGAGATCGACTCCGGGCTGGCAATCCGAGCATCGTCACTGGATCAAGGTTTGGTTTGCCAAGTTCGCCGCCGAGTACGGCGGCGTCGTGCCAACCGGTGCGTTTGCTAAAACGTTCACAATAATCGCCTGGCCGATCAGCCACGCAGTGTTGCCGACGTACCTCCAACGGCAACTCGCGCAACTGTTGTTTGAATTCCGCGCTGGACTTACCTCCGCGCTTCTTGGTGATCTCGACGAACTAGGCGAACGTCTCGCCGTCCGGGCGCGCTTGTACAGCGACCGATTCAGAGTTTTCAGCCAGAACACGGCATTGCTCGGACGAGTGGCTGCTGCGCTCCTTTCCGGCGAGGAGGAGGAGTCACCGTATCTGGTCAAGTCAACGCTCGACCGGTTGGTTGAAGGACTATCGAGAGAGCAGGAGTCTCGGCGATGGCTCGCGTCGGCGAGGCAGGCGGCGAGTCGGGTTCGCGCAAGTGGGTTTGCAAGCGGTCAGTCCCAAGGAAAAGAAGCGGGAAAGCAAGGACGACAGTCGATAGCCACCGATCCTAGATTCTTTCTGAAGCAGCTTGATGGTGTGTGGAATGCTTACGCGGAACTACCCGACATGACGTCGCTCAGCGAGCGCCTGCCCCACGTCTTCGAGGAGCTTCGGACGCTTCGCCCAATAGCGAATGGTCGCGGCAGACCACTGCCGCAGGGCAGCCTGGTTTTCCCTGGGCAGGAGTTTCGTTTCGATTCATGGCCAGACCCGCTCCGACCGTTCCTCCAACTGGAGGGAGGCTCGAGCACGGTCAATACGCTCCTCACCGACCAAAGCGTCATGACGAACGGGCCGTGGTGGCTGTATCGCACTCAAGGGCGCGGCCTCGCGATCGAGGTAAAGGGACGATTCGTGCGACCAGGACATAGCTACGTTCTCGTGGGTGCACAAGGGGAGGACTCGCCCGATGTGGCGTGGAGTGCACCGGTGCCGCTTCAAACGCCCGGCGCACACGCCTACAGACTGGATGTGCCGGAGCAATTGACGGAGGGCGACGCGAACGCGCTCGTTTCGCTTGGGCTCTCGGCGCTCTCAGCCATCACTGTGCGGCCGGTCGGACTCGTTGCGAGCTCTTGGGATGGTGAAGGGGCCGCGGAATGGCTCGCTGGAGAGCCGGCAGTCATCGGCATTCGATCAGAACTCATCCCAGTCCGTTGTCTGCTGACTGTCGATGGTCACGCTCACTTCGTGCCGTGGCCCTCAGACAACCCAGAGCTCGTCTTGTCGCTCGACGGTTTGGATGTTGGCTCACATGAGGTCGGCGCGATCGTGATTGGTGCCGACGACCGCGAGCTTGCCAATGGCACACTGGCTATAACAGTGCGTGATCCCCAAGTTCGACCAGAGAACGCATCGAACGGTGAGGGAATTCGGATGCTGGCTTCGCCGGCCCGCCCGACTCTGTCCGAGCTGTGGGAAGGTCGTGCTTCTATCACCGTGGACTGTGCTCCGGGCGCGTCAGCCGATATTGCGGTACAGCTTCGCGACGTTGAAGGTGGTGAACTCGCCGCCATCCGCCTCAAAGTGGTTCTGCCGATAGATGCTGAACAATGGGCCTCGCTAGTCGAGAGATTTCGCTCAGATCGGTCTTTCGGCGCAGCCTACGACGACACGGAATCCTGCCTTGTCGAAGTGCACCGCGATGGCCTTGGTATGGCATCGCTCACCTTTGAACGAGGCTTTCGGCCGCTCCGGTGGCAGTTCTCAAAGCCTGACCGTGATGGGCAGAGGGTAGCGAAGCTCCATGACCGGACGGATGGCGGCGCTACCAATGTGGCGTACTTCACGGTCGAGGAACCACTTCAAGGCATCATTCAGATTCAGGGGCACCCGATCTCGCTCCTACCCCGTGGTGGCTTGCTGTGTGCAAATGCGGGCGAAGCGCAGTTGGCCGTCTTGGCCCCAACTAACCCCAGCGCCGTCATTGCCCTTGGGGCCTCGCGACCTTCCGTTCCTGAAGTTGGAAGATCGATCGCGGGAGTCATGCAGTATGTCGAGGCGCACCACCGGTGGGCGACAGCAGAAATGCCGGCAGATTTGTTCGCCGCGCATGAACAAGCGCACGTGCTCGAGGCGATAGCGCGCGCAAACGCGGTCCTGCTCGGTGGTTCTCATTGGGCAGCGCTTGAGCGCAAGTTGGCTCGGGCGAGTGAGTTGGCCGACCATCTCGACGAGATGCAAGAGACCCTCGGTGTCACGGCGAGCCACAAGTCGCTGGCATCAGATATCGGTCGAAACCTCTACCGGTGGTCAGAGCCCGCGACGCTGATCCCGGGCTTCGACAGCGTCGTCGCGCAAACCCTCGTGGAGAACGGAGTCCAAGACCGACCATCGGCCGCTCGCTTTCTCTTGACCCTGGCCGGCCAACCTGGCCTGATTACCACTTGGCCGACGGGGGAGCGCGACTATCTGATCGGGCACATCATCAGTTCGCCGGTGCTCATTCGTGCGGCGAGATTCGCAGTGCTCGGGAGTCGAGCCCTCAACGATCCGCAATCCGTAGGACGAGGTTTTTGATGACTGTCACTAGCTTGAGTCCCGCAGACGCTTCTGCATTGTCAGTGCGGACGCTAGGACTGGATCCAGAGCTCGTTGGCCTAACAAGCAGGGAAGGGCTCGCAGCGTCCTTGAGGCGCGCAGCGTCGTTCATGTGCCCGACCAGCCCGAGTCGGCTCATCGGGGCAGTGTTGGGAGCCGTTCGTCCAGTCGCTGAGGACGGGGAAGTTTCCCGCGAGACGTTAGCCGAGCTTCTCGACCTGATGGTCGCGGGTGGCGACCTGCTAGAACTGCGCCGGGAGGAGGATCGCTCGGTTCGACTTCTCTACCTCGGGCCTCCGTCATACATTGAGCGAGAGCCGGGCACGTATCTGATCTCAGGTGTTCGACCACATGGAGCCTCCCTTGTGGATTTTGAGCTTGCGCCGTTAGTCGAGCGAGAGGGTCACACACGGACACTCCGTATCGATGTGGCGAGCGCGGTCGAGCGACTTGCAACCGCCGGACTTCGTCCTATCGAGCGAGAACGCTGGGTCGGATCGCCGGTTCCCGAGCAGTCCGAGACGCTGCTGCAACGAATCAGCGGTCGGCTGGATGCGGCTTCTTCCTCGGGAGATATCGAAGGACTGCAGATCGTCGATCCAAGCTCCAAGGTCCGCTACTACCGCGGCCGCTGGCGCGCGCCTGTGGTTGGAGATACAGGCGACTTTATGGCCCGCCGTCCACAAGCCTACGGAGCAGATCTCTGGTGTGCAGTCCGTCTGGTAAACGGAACGGCCACGAAGTTGGCCGAGTTTCCGATCGACAACCCGGTGATTCCGGGCAGGGATGAAGCGTGGCGGCTCCAGATGGCGATCGATGCGACTCGTGGCGCGCCCCAGCAGTTTGCATTGGAGCCTTTCTCTTCTGGTGATGCAGTAATCGTGAAGTTCTTCTCTCCGATTCCGGGTTTCGCGGAGCGTTATCTTCAGCTGATCGGACTTTCGTTAGAAACGTCGGGAGCGCTCTTTGCCTACCGGGTGCCAATCGGCGCAATGCCCTCGTTGATGCAGTTGTTTAACGACATGCTGTGGATGACGACAATCTCCGTGGAAGGAACACCTTGACGAGCGAAGCCCCAACGATTGCCGAGACCATCGACGACATCCAAGCGGCCCTTCGCGAATACATCGAGGCGACCTACCACGTCGGGCATCCGATGGTGATCGATCAGCGCCGTCAGCTTCTCAATGAGGAGGGGGTGATCTTTCGAGAGCCCTTCATCGAGAGCACACCGCGCTACCGAACCGAACGGAAGTTCGCAGACCTTAAAGTCGACGTTGCCGTTCAGCAACTCTTTTCAGCGCTGACCCACCGTCTAGGCGACCTCGACCCCCTCCTCTTTGACCCGCCGTACACGCATCAAGCAAATGCCCTCGAGTGGGCTTGCCGCGATGGTTCGAGCCTGGCGGTCACCACCGGGACGGGATCGGGAAAGACAGAATCGTTCTTGCTTCCGATGCTGGCCAAGCTGGCGACGGAGGCCGCTCACAGCCCTGCCTCCTTCGCCGCCCCGGCTGTTCGAGCGATGATCCTGTATCCGATGAACGCGCTCGTCAACGATCAGCTGGGCCGCCTCCGTCGCCTCCTCGGCGACCCTCGAGTTACCACGCAGTTCACGGCTTGGGCAGGTCGGCCGGCGCGATTTGCGCGCTACACGAGCCGGACGCTATATCCCGGAGTGCGAACGCGCGAACGTGATCAGCGACGGCTCGGATCCATCGAGGACTTCTACGTGCTGCTTCATGATCGAGCTGAGAACCCGAAAGCGAAATGGCATGCTGAAGCAGTCGAACTGATCGAAAAACTTCAGGTACGAGGCAAGTGGCCGGCCAAGCCGGACATCAAGAAGTGGTACGGCGATACAGGGAGTCGCTGGCAGGACAAGGATGGCAACTTCATTCGGGCGGTCATGCAGCCCGACGACCCTGAGTTGCTCACCCGGCACGAGGTGCTCGCTTCGCCCCCAGATGTGATCATCACCAACTACTCGATGCTGGAGTACATGCTCATGAGACCGCTCGAGCGTCCGGTCTTCGACGAGACTCGCCAGTGGCTTGCCGACAATCCGAACGAGCGATTCATGCTCATTGTCGATGAAGCCCACTTGTATCGCGGAGCAGCGGGTGCTGAAGTCGCGCTGCTGCTCAGACGGCTGCGTGCCCGCCTTGGTATTACGCCCGATCGTCTCCAGGTCATCACGACAAGCGCGAGCTTTGCGAGCGCCGAGTACGCGAGAGAGTTCGCGGCTCAACTCAGCGGCAAGGACATAGCGGATTTCCGCACCGTCGAGGGCGAGCTCAAACTGCGGGAGCCTGCAACCGTAGGATCTGCAGTCGATGCAGCGCTGCTCGCCTCCCTGCCGATGGGGGATTATTATAACGGTGACTCTGGTGAAGACAAGACCCTCGCGGTCAGCGATCTGCTTGAGTATCGCGGGCAGGATCTGCAAGACCGACCGGTGGGTGAGTCCCTTTTTGACGCGTTGCACGACTTCGAGCCCCTCGCGTTGCTCGTCAATGAGACCATGCAAAAGGCTCAGCCAGTGAGTGAACTCGGGACGGTGATCTTTCCTGGTGTCGATCGGACGATCGCTGATCGGGCCGTTTCAACGTTGTTGGCTCTGGGAAGCGCGGCGCGACAAAGTCCAGACGAGCCCGGCCTCTTGCCCTGCCGCGTGCACGGGTTCTTTCGAGGGCTAGCAGGCCTATGGGCTTGCCTCGATCCTGGATGCGAGGCGCTTGACGAGCATCTGCGCGGGACTGGTCCAATCGGAAAGCTCTATCACCAGCCGCGTTCGGCTTGTGCCTGCGGTGCTCGAGTATTCGAGTACTTCACTTGTCGGCACTGTGGTTCATCGTACGCGCGTGCGTACACCGACGACCTCATCGAACCTTCGTATTTGTGGCACGAGCAAGGCGGTGCCTTCCAGGCTGCCGCAGGCTCGATCCCGGAACTGTTCGCGCTCGATCTGTTGCTCGAAGACCCAACTACCAACGTCAAGCTGGCCGATCTAGATCTTGTCACCGGAGCGCTCGATTCGAAGAGGCTTGGCTCTAGAGTGCGACGCGTCTACTTGCCCGAACTTCGGGGCGGCGAACTGATCACGACCGAGGGCGACGATGATGAGCATGAACAGAGCAATGCGAACGGTGAGTTCAAACCCTGCGGGGTTTGCGCACGCTCGGCCGGTTACGGTCGCTCCTCGGTACAAGACCATCAGACGAAAGGCGATCAGCCGTTTCAGGCACTCATCACGCGGCAGATCGAGGTCCAACCTCCGAGCAGGGAGCACAGCGAATTCACGCCGCTTCGTGGGCGGAAAGTCCTCGCCTTCTCTGACTCCCGCCAAGTAGCGGCACGCCTTGCACCGAATCTTCAGAACTACTCGATGCGCGACGTCATCCGCCCCCTTGTGCTTCGTGGCTGGACCGATCTCGATGCGCAGGTACTTATTCGCAATGAGCTCAGTTTGCAGCAGATGTTCCTGGCAACGATGGTTGGCGCAAGCGCACTTAAGGCTCGCCTGCGGCCTGAGCTAAAGCCTGCCGAGTCGATGAAGATCTTGGACGATGTTGCGGCGAAGGTGGCAGCAGGAGCGCTTACTGGAGAGACGTCCGAACTGTTGGGGCTGATGATCCTTCAGCCGACCCCTCCGGTGGCGCTATTGCGCGCGATGTACGCAACGCTCACAGATAAGTACTACGGCCTTACATCACTGGGTCTGGCTTCGTTCCGGGAGAAGGGGGCGAAGCGCAAGGACGTGCTCGCCAAGCTCCCCGCTTTGGATGACCTCGCCACCACGGATGAGGAGAAGCTGGCGCTGGTTCGGATCTGGCTCGGTTTCTGGGCGAGCAAAGGAATCTGGTTCCAGTCGATGCAGGAAGGCGAGTGGTGGAAGGTGAAGGGAGGCGTCCACCCCCACTCTGGAAAGTTCGATGGCTTCGCCAGGTGGCTCGACACCAAGCCGCTCAAGAAGCAGTTCAACGACGAGTGGCTGCCGACCCTTCTAGCTACCTTCTGTGAGCCGATCGGCGGCAAGTATCGCCTGCGCGCAGGGGACGTCGCGCTCGACGTCTCCGACGCATGGGGATACTGCGAGCACTGCAGGTACACCCAGCGTCCTTTCCCTGGATCTACCAAGTGCGTCAACTGTCGTGCGAATGCAGTCCGTATCCTCGATCCCAATACCGATGCGGTGTTCCAGGCGCGAAAGGGCTACTACCGTGCCAGCGCGGCTCGCGCCTTGCAGGAGTTCCCTGAAACGCCGATGGGCATCATCGCGCGCGAACACACGGCGCAGCTCAACGCCGCACAGTCGGACGAAGTGTTCTCCCGGGCCGAGCAGTATGAATTGCTCTTCCAAGACATCGATGTTTCTCTTCCCGGCCAAGACGGCGAGCAGCAACCGGCTGTTGACGTGTTGTCGTGCACGACAACCATGGAGGTCGGCATCGACATCGGTAGCCTGAGCGGCGTTGCCCTTCGGAATATGCCCCCGTCTCGAGCGAACTATCAGCAGCGCGCTGGTCGCGCTGGCCGCCGCGGCAATGCTGTTGCCACTGTCGTAGCATTCGGTAGCGCGGACACACACGATGATCAGTACTTCCGCAATCCAGCGGCGATGATCCGAGGCAAGGTCGAAGACCCTCGGCTCACGATGGACAATGATGAAATTGCTCGCCGGCACGTCACGGCGTATCTGCTGCAGCGGTATCACCAGGACCGGCTTCCGACCATTGATCCGGACGAGCAAAAGCAACTCTTCGAGGTGCTGGGCACCGTTCCTGGGTTCGTAGGGACGAGTTCGTCGCTCAACCGCACTGACTTCGAAGACTGGTTGGGCCAGAACAAGACGGTGCTTCGAGCGGAGATCGATGATTGGCTGCCCTCCGAACTTGCGACCGTCCGCTCCGAGATTCTCGACAACTTCGTTTCGGCGACGCTTAGGGAGATTGACCGGGCTCTCAAGATCAGTGCAGATGGAAGCGTGCCTGAGATAGCAGAAGGAGGCCTCGCACCACAGCAGAACGAGATCGAGGGAGATAGTCCTGCCGAAGATGGGGCGGAACTACCGGACGAAGAACGAAGCCAGACGAATCTACTCGATCGCTTGCTTTATGAAGGGGTGCTCCCGCGCTATGCCTTCCCAACCGACGTCGTCTCGTTCCACGTATTCGACGTCAACAAGTCGGAGCAGTTCAACACCGCCTACCAATACACGCCGAGCCAGGGCCTGAATGTCGCGCTGAGCCAGTACGCACCCGGAAAGGTCGTCTGGATCGACAACAAGGAATGGACCTCCGGCGCGATCTATTCGCCGATGCAAGCCGACCGTTTCAAAGCATGGCAAGAGCGTTGGCTCTACTTTGAGTGCTCGGTCTGTCACTATGCGATGCACGTTAGGTCCACCGAGGCCGAACGCGGCGAAGAACGTGAGTGCCCAGCCTGCGGAACTCCGGAATCGTTCGGCAAGGCAATGAACTGGATGCGGCCGCCTGGCTTTGCGCATCGAGCGACGAAGGATCCAGGGACGAGCCCCGATGATGCACCAGCGGTGAGCTATGCAACGCGGGCGAAACTGGTCGCTGAGGGACCTGACGAGGAGGGCAAGTGGGCCGCGGTGAGCGACAGGGTGACGCAGGCATATCAGCGCTCGACGCTGCTTGTTACTAATACTGGGCCGAACAACGAGGGATACAACTACTGCACTATTTGTGGACTCATTGAGCCTGTGAAGAACGCCAGCGGCGAAGTCTTCGGCTCGCACAAGAAGCCCTACCCAGATGACAAGAACCAGGATTGCCCAGGGTCAAAGTCGTCACGCGGACTGGTACTCGGCACCGATTTCAAGTCAGATGTGCTTCTCGTTCGCCTGCGGGTAAATTCCCCGGTCCGCCTTCGTCCTGAGTGGTTGTCGACCCATGTCGCGCTGCGCACCCTGGCAGAAGCACTCACCATTGCCGCAACTCAGAAGCTGGGCATCGAGGCATCAGAGATCCAGGCTGAGTACAGGCCGGCGCTCACACCGCTCGGGCACAAAGGTGAAGAGGCAGAGATCTACCTGTACGACACCCTTGCAGGCGGAGCCGGCTTCACTCGCCGCGTCCAAGAGTTCGGGTTGTCCATCTTCACGGACGCGCTTGAGCGTCTCGAGCAGTGCCCCGCCGGATGCGATGAGTCCTGCTACCAGTGCCTGCGAAGTTTCCGGAACCGATTCGAGCACGGCTTGCTCGATCGGAAGGTGGGCGCGAGCCTGCTGCGCTATCTACTCTTCGGGGAGCCGCCGACATTGGATCAAACGAGGTTAGATCTTTCGGCGGACAAGCTCTTCGCCGACCTAGAGAGCCGAGACCTCCCCGACACTGTTTTCAAGCGGAATGAAGTCGTCGAAGTTCCTGGGCTGGGACCAATCACTGCACCGATTCTTGCCACGCGAGTGGGACAACAATGGATCATCGGTATCCATGGTCCCTTGACGCTGGATGTTCCACCGACCCAAGAGTTGCACGATGCCAAAGAGTACGGGGGAGTCCAAGTTCCCCTGATCGATGACATGGTCATCGCACGCAACCTGCCATTCGCGACTAACTCGGTCATCAAGACGCTGTCATGAGCGGTGGGCAACGCGCTTTCGACTCCGGGGTTGAGCGTTCAAGAGCACTGCTTCCTGACGCACCTGAACTTTGGACGTACTCGTCTTTGAGGGAGGTCGAGACGTGCGCTCTCCGGTATGCGTTGAGCTCAGCGAGTTATCCGGACCTCTGGGATGGCTATGGGTATCCGAGGTTTGTGCATCCGTCGGCCCTCTTTGGCGACATTGTGCACGACTCACTCGAGCGAATCGTCCGGGCTCTCGTCGCAGCCGGGTGTAGCGCCGCAAGTACGCCCGAGGCGGTGGCCGTCCTTCGGGCGCTCGGCGGGTATTCGGTCGTGGCAACCGAGGCACTGGAGCAGCGAATGGCGATGCTCGATGGCAACCCGAGGGTGAGCGCAACTCGACGAGAACAGATCCAACGACTACTTGCAGACCGAGTGCCTGAGGCTCGTGTGGACGTCCAGACCCGTCTTAGCAGGTTGACTCTGGTGCCGCGTCGAGGCCGCCCCGCTGCTCTTGGCTTAGCGTTGCATTCCGGCGGTCATACGCGAACAGCGCTGGGCCCCGGCTCGTACGCAGAGGTCTCTCTCCGGGCGAACGAGCTTCGGATCAAAGGGCGTCTTGACCTTCTGACCATCTCCGCCTCCCACGTCGACATCGTTGATCACAAGACCGGCCGAGAGGACCCTGACCATCTCGACCAGTTGCGCTTCTATGGGGTGCTTTGGGAGAACGATCTGGCAGCGAATCCTTCACGGATGCCAATGGGCGAGTTGACCGTCGCCTATCCAGCCACAGATATCACGATCCAATCTCCCGATGCTTCCGAGCTGGACCGCATCACCCAATCGATCAAAAGTCGCGTGCGCGCGGCGGACGAGCAGATTGAAGCGGACCCGCCCGTTGCGACGACCGGCCCGCACTGCGTGCAATGTCCGGTGCGAAGCATCTGCCCCGCTTACTGGGATTCGATGAATCACGATCCAACAAGCGTTGCGCCAAACTCGTGGTTCGACTTCGAAGGAATCGTTGGCGATCAAAACGGGGCGAAGAGCTGGTGGCTACTGGATCGGTTCGGCTCCCGGCGTGTCTTGCTATTGAGAATCGCGTCGGGAGCCGAGCTTGCTCAGGGGCAACGACTGCGGTTGCTCGGTATTCGACGGGATCATGATCCAGGAGTCGACGGGATTGTCGCGACCCTGACAACGACGTCCGAGTCATTCATTCTGTCCGGCGAGATTGCAGGAACTCGTTGAATGAGGCAACCCCGTGCTGCTTCGGCTGGCCCAGTTCGTGGCCCGGGTCGGTCGCCCTGACTTCCTTTTAAAGGGCACTCATTCTACTGGCCTGCCTCCGCCGCTTGTGTGAAACCTTCCTCTTCTGTCTCCACATCAACAGGCATTTGCACGCGAGCTCCGTGATGCACCGGTCGCACGAGACTGTTCGCTCGCATTGAATCCTGGACAGATTGCTGTGACGCCCGATTCAGCGCCCACCGTTCGAGCCACCATCCGGCAACTGCTTCGTCTGCGTTCTCCAGATCTGGGTCGAGCAGGTACTTGGGCTCGGTATCGAGCCCAAGGGAGAAGTCTCGAAGGTTATCCACGAGTGGGACACCGTAGAGGATGCGCTCGCGACCATGCTGAAGTAGGTCGTTCGCCGGCCAGCCTAAGGCAGCCAGTCCCAGCCGCACCTTTCGCAGTCGCGGGCTCACGCCTTCGCCGAAGATACTGTTTACCCGCACTGATGAGCCGCTGACTTGGGACAGCCGAACAAGTGCGCTTACGGTCTCCTCGGAAAAGTGAGATGTGCCGAACGACCGGGAACGGCCTAGTTCAAAGTAGCCCATTTTGGTTGTGCCCGAGCCGCCCATGACCGTCGAGGGCCAGAAGAGCCGGTTGTATTGGCTCGAGCCGCTGCCGTATAGCGAGGTGGTCCCTATGAAAGAGAGCCGAGCCTCCCGCTCAACTGCACGACCCGCCATCGCTGAGGCAATTTCGCTAGGGCGGGTGTACTTCGCTCGGTAGGCCGACAGCACCTTTGGTGATACAGCCAGAGCGCCGACTAGTTTGCCTGCCGCGAGTGCGTTATAAGGCGCGACAGCCCCGCACACGGTCAGGTCCGCCACAACTGTTCCTACACGTTCTCCGCGGGCCCGACGGATCACCTTCCGAACTTGGGCCCTTGCTTTCGGGTCCTGGAGCGCTTGCTTTAGTGCCTGAAGGGCGTCTGGTTCGTCGGCAAAGTGACCGCCAACGCGCTCAGCAATCTCGAACAGATCCGCGAGGACGGCTGACCGCTTGCTCCTGAAGAGATGCGACTCGGCACGCTCGACCCACGCGTCCTTCTCGATGTTTCGTACCGCTCGAATCGTGCTACCACGGTGGTGCTTTTGACGGTATCGTTCCGCGTCCGCGCGCAGACGGGCGACCGTGTCGGCAGTGTAGCTGCGCCTCCCGCCAGGTTCTATAACCCCCGCTTGCACCAAGTCGTCGGTGTAGATCTCATCGATCTGTGACTCGATCCGGTGCTCCAGCCACCGCCCAGCCTTCTCGGTCGGGTTCGCTTCTAAGTCGGACAGGAACATGTCCGTGTCCCAGCCAATCCATGCATCTCGTTCGGCGATCTGCACTACCGGGCTTGAAATCGCAGCGAGACCAATGACGGCGTGATGTGGCGTGGCTGCGTCACGGATGAGGATCGGCATCGATCGGCCGGGCACCGTCGAGTAAGCATTTGACCAGGTGTGACGGAAGTACCGCCAGATGTCGTGGAGGCGAAATCCGGTGAGTTCACATACTGAGCCATCGACAATCTGCACGTATGGCTTGATTACGGAACTCGAGTCGATAGCTGAAGCCAGCGAGTCTGCCAGTTCTCGCCCGTCACGCATGAGGTTGAACACCGAGATAGCACGGTCCCCGTGCTGGTGGGCTCGTTCCATGCCTAGGAGGAATCGGCGAACACTTGGTTTGCGGAGTTGTTCGTTGCGCCTCACATGCTCTTGCCGTCGGACGCGCGTTCGTTCGACGTCCTTCTCACTGCTCACTTCGGGCGGACTCAGCATTGGACCCAACCGGTCGACCGTGATGATCCATCCCTGATCGACTAGATCGATCAGGGTGTGCGCGGCGGCGGCCAACGCGGGGTGTTCGAACAAGACACCGAGATTCGCCTGTTTGGCGCACTCGTCGTGGTCGAGGCCGGACCCGACCGTTGTTGGGTCGAGGGTTGCAAGGTACGAGGCGAGGCGAGCAAATCCCAGGCGCTCAGAGCGCTTGGCTGCCGCAGGCATGCTGAGCGGGATGTACTTTCGTTCCTTCGTCATGACCGCTGGAGCATCCGTCCGTATGTTGAGCTCCATGCTCGAAGAACATCGTCGCTGTCGCTGCCGACCTGAAGGGAGGCCCGTGCATACGAGATTATCAATAGTTCAAGAGCCGTCCGCATTTCAGATGAACGGAGTTCCTGCAGATCTTGGAGCGGCACGTACAGGGCGCTAAACGCCGGATGATCTACGTTGAGGACCAGTGTGAGCGTCTGTGAAGTCAGTTCGGTGCGAAACATAGTGTCGATCGGCAACGGCGCCGACCGGATCTCGTAGCGAAGGGGGCGGGCCGGACCGCCGCGACCCTTGAGTACTGGAAGGTCTGCATCAGCCGTTTCGGCGATCCGACATGACTCTTCTGCTGCTGCGCGAAACTTGACGTCCTCGAAGGCCTGGCGAACGCGGTTGTTCAATATGCGCGCAATGGACTCAAGTTCTGGCTCCAATGCTTCCCGGAGCGCGCGTGAAGGCCTGATGCCCTGCTTATTGATTGTTATTCCGAACTGCTCGTCGAGAAGTGGGTCGAACTCAATCTCACAGCGCCACCAATCGTCGTAATTCTCCTTTCGCTTAGATCCCATGAGGTACCAGCCGTTCGCGATTTCTCTCCCAGCACGAAGGATCGAGACCCCGCCCTTACCAACGATCCCCATGTGGCGCTTTGTGGCGTTATCGAGCGCGTGCCAACTACTTACGGGCAGCATTGAGAACCGTACGGTGACGAATGCGGTCCCATCGGGTTCGGCAGCGATTTCGTACTTGAGTGGCTCGAAAGCAGGGAGTGCCGTGCTCCCATCCAACACGGTCGTGAGATGGGTTGGATCAGTGGCTTCGACAACCACACCATTGATCGTGAGGCGCAGGTCGGCCGTGATGAAACGTCTGTACATTCGACCGAGATCGCGGTGCAAAGCGCGCTCGAGCCAGGCTAGGCGTTGGTACTCGATTCGATCACAATCCCGCCAAACAACCCGGCAACCCGACGCCGTCCCGGCCGCTTGTCCTGGGCGAGGGGTCAACTCGGCCGGGTGGCCTGCGGCAATCCGATCAGCGTCGAGCGAAACAGTCAGCGCGGGGGAGCCATTCTGCCAGGCGGTCACCTCCACATTGCGGGTCTGGCTGAGTGATGCCGATGGAAGACCCATGCCGAAGCGACCGAACGAGCCCTTGCCACCGAATCGTGAAGATCCGCCAAATCGAAGACAGGCGCTGAGTTCGCTGCTGCTCATTCCAATCCCGTTGTCTTCGACCTCAATCTGTGGCAGACCGCTGGATGATGAGCGGGTGATGCCCACGGAGATCTCGCTGGCGTTGGCCTCGAGGGCGTTATCTATCAGTTCAGCAACCGCTGTTGGGACGCTGATGTAGCCGGCCTCGCGTATGGCCCGTATGAAGTTGGACGACACCATGAGATCGCCTGCTTGCTGTCGATGGGCCACCATTCTCACTCCGCTCCGCCGTGATCCGCCGGCTCCTCAAGAGTAGCTGCTCGGAACGCTAGATTGGAAGGGCAATGCTCGGTGTGGCCCTTCCGGTTCTCAGGCCCTTCGCGAGTCGATGGCACGGCGCCGGGGAAACGGCGACGGTGGCCGCTTAGGTGTGCTGTGTTACCTGGCTACCTCGAATGGGCGGGGGCACGGCCGCGTTTCAAGAGAACGCGAAGAGGTTCAACTGGGCATTTAGCGAAGTGAAACCTTATCTGGATCCAGCGGCGTTTGCACGCATTCTGGTTGCGGCAGCGCTGGAATAGGCCTTAAAGGAACAAGACGAGAAACGCGCCGCATGAGCTATTTGTTCGACATTTGCTGTGTTTTCTTCTGATAGACCGAGGACAGACCCCGCTCTGTGCGGGATCTGTCGTCACCGAGTTCGTCCATGCGGATCGCGTAGCGCGACACCAATTTGGCGAAGCCGGTTTGAAATCGTTTGAGGATTGAATCCCAACTGAGCACCGATCGTGGCCAACGACTGTCCACTCTCGTAGAGAGCGGCAGCACGAGCAACATCGGTATCCGAAATCTGAGTATCTCTAGGCGCAATGCCGTGACGATCCAAGACTGTCCGGATGGTCGTGCGATGCACCTTCATTTCGGCGGCAAGAGCCTTCATGGTTCTTCCAGCAAGATATCTGTCGACGATCGCACCTTGAATGTCAGCATCCAGACTCTTTGGACGACGCGGCGGAACTTCTCGAGCTTCACGAACCACCGTCTCCGAACGAGCCTTAGCTACAAGAGCACGAACTTGACTAGTTGCCACTTTCGTAATCGAGTAAGCACCCAGGATGCCCGCAGAACCGATCAACTGCCCCGTCTCGCGACGGGGCAGTTTTTCGTTGTACGGCACCGCGTACCCGTAGTTTCACGGGTACTGCCCGCGGCGGCGATCGAGCACGCTGAATCGGTGAGTACCGACACGACGCGATCCGGCGATCCTGCAGAAGTGACGAATGATGTCGACACCGCGACGACGGGCCGACCACGACGCCGGGTGATCACGATCGCAGCCCTCGGGCTCGCGATCGTGCTGGCCGCCGGCACGATCACGTGGTGGAGTGTGGCTCGTAGCGACGCTCACGCACGGGCTGATGCACTCGTCACGCGGGTCATCGACGCCGAGGCGGAGGCGCAGCGCGCCACGACCCGCGCCGCCGAGGTGAGCGCGACGCTCGTGGCCCTGAACGACTCGGCCGTGACCCGCGTGCTCGCCCTCGCCGACGCCTCGCCCGATCTGCTCTCGCCCGAGATCGTCACCGCTCTCCGCGAGGTGAGCGCCGTCGTGACGGGAGACGGAAACTCGGACTCCGACATCGAGACCGCGTCGGCGCCCGGCTCGGTCGAGGTCCGCGCCGATTTCGCGCGAAGCGCCGACGAGCTCACCGACACGGTGCAGTGGGGCGACGCTGACGCCGTCGAGGCCGACGCCGACGCCGAGGTGCAGCGACTTGCGGCCGCCGGAGCGAGCGCTGATGCGCACACGGTAGAGGTAACAGCCCTCGTCGACCAGGTCGTCGCGAGTCTCGAGCTCATCGCCACCGACACGGGCGATCGAGCGGCGGCCACGCACGACCGGCTCGAACATGCGGGCGACTACCGCGCTCAGCTGACGGAGCATTCCGCCGCCCTCCGAGAGCTCGCCGCGAGCGCCGCGGGCAGCACCGCGGCGACCGAGTGGGTGCCCCTCGTCGAGAGGCTCGAGGCGTACGCGGCGACGGTGCCGGCAGCGCAGGCGACGCATGATCAGCGCGTGGCCGAGATCGAGGCCGAACGCCAGGCCGAGATCGCCCGCCAGGAGGAAGCCGCGCGCGAGAACAGCGGCGGGGGAGATTCCGGCGGCGGCGGCGGTGGTGGCGGTGGTGGCGGCGACTGGTGCCCCGAGGTCAACTGGACCGGGTACATCATCCTCGTCCCGTGCTGACTCGCACGGCGTGAGATAGCGTCGAGGTTCACCGTTCATAGCCGATTCACGGGAGTGTCATGGAGTTCGTCGGTCGTGAACGGCACGTCGTCGCGGTTCGCCGCGCGGCGCGATTCGGTTCCGATCTCTCGGTGACCTTCGTCGACGGGGCGATGGGCATCGGCAAGACGGCGCTCGTCCGCACGGCGCTCTCCGCGCTCCACTCGGATGACGCCGCGGCACTCGCCCCGCGCATCGAGTGGATTAGCGCGCACCCCGACGACCGCGCCGCGACGCGCCCGATCGACATCGTGAGTCACGACGGTCGACCCACCGTCATCGTCGTCGACGACGTGCAGTGGGCCGACGACCCTCTCCTCGACCAGCTCGAGTCGTGGATCGCCGGCTTCGGGGCACCGCTCTCGCTCATCGTCATCCATCGACCCATTGGGGTTCCCCTCCGCCTCCTCGCCGCCGCTCGTCGGTCGGGGGCGCGGCTCGACCGCATCCAGGTCGGCCCGCTCGACTCGGCGGCGGTCGAGGCCCTCATCACGGATGCCATCGACGACGACATCCTCGCGGCCGAGGGTGTTCCGGCAATCGTCGAGCACGCCGACGGAAATCCGCTCTTCGTGACCCTCCTGACCCAGGTGTGGAGGGCGATCCCCGACGCCGATCGGTTCGCATCGACGCTCAAGGGCGTGCGCCTCGGCGATCTCCCGTCCGCGCACGGCGCCCTCCGCACCGACCTCGATCGACTCGCTCCGGGTGAACGCGAGGTGCTCCGGGCGATGGCCTTCAGCGGCACGTTCCGCCTCGCCACGATCTGCCGGCTGTCGGGGATGACGGCCGACGACGTCACGCAATCGCTCGCGATCCTGAGGGCGCGCGAACTCCTCGTCGTGCGCGCCGACGGTGAGACGGTGATCGCGCACCCCCTGATCCGCGCAGCGGCCTACCGGAGCATCCCCCTCGACCATCGACGCACGCAGCACCGCCTGCTCCTCGACGAACTCGACGGTCTCTCGGCCGTGCAGCGCGCCGAGAATCTCGCCCTGCTCGGCGACGAGCTCACGGCGACCGAGCTCGACGAGATCTGCGCGACCGCGGCGACGAGGATCGCCACCGACCCCGACGATGTCGTCCGCTGGACGGCGGCGACGCTGCACCTGTCGAGCGAGCGGCGCGACGTGCTGCGGGCGCGTGCGCTCCTCGCGTCGGGCGAACCCGCGGGGGCGCTCCGCGGACTCGGCGAGCCGAGACACGACGAATCGGTCGTCGTCACGGCCGAGCGGGCACGTGCGCTCTACGCCCTCGGGCGAATCGACGACCTCGCCGATGCGGCGTCGGATCGACGTCGCCGTTCGCGCGAGACGACCGTGCTGCACGCGCAGGGGCTCGTCGCGAAGGATGACTGGCGCGGAGCCGAGGCCCTGCTCGTCGAGGCCGCGGCCGAGGACCTCGAGGTCGAGTTCGTGCTCGACGCCTTCCGGATGCTGCGTGCCGTCGAAGCGGGCGATGTCGACGCCGCGCGTGCCGCACTCCCGTCGGCCGATCGCATCGCCGCCGTCGGGGAGCGCGACGTCGAGGCCGCGTTGCTCGCGCTCGTCTGGATCGCGGGGGCGACGGTGCAGCTGGACCTGCCCCACGAGTCGTCGATCGCCATCTCGGTGGGCGGGCGGCTCGCGCGAGCGGCAGGCGACACGGCCGTGCTCGCGCAGCTCTCGGCGTTCCGTGCCATCGCCGCCGTCGCGCGGGGCGAGCACTCGACGGCTCGCGCCGAGATCACCGACGCCCGGCGCTACGCGCGCCTGTCGCGCGACCCCGACGCCCGGCAGCTGACTGCGGCTGCACGCCGACTGCACCGTCTCGTCACGGGGGAACCGAACACCGACACGTGGCTGCCCGAGCACGTCGCGCGCAGCGCGTGGGTGCGGCGCCTCACGCACCCCATCCTCCTCGTCACGGCCGTGCACGAGAGGCGGCCGGCACCGAGCGACCCCGGAGCCTGGCACCGAAGTGTCTGGAACGGTCTGCACTTCGCAGCGGGCGCCTACGCGCGAGCGGCCGAGGGCAAGCCGCGCGATGCCGCACGTATGCTCGCAGCCGCTCGCGCGGCCACATCTGCGTCCGACGTTCCGTACCACGCGGCGTGCGTCGACTACCTCGAGAGCGAGCTGCTGTTCGTGTCGGGCGAGCTCGATGAGGCGGCGCGGCGCATCGAGGCGGCGCGCGATTCGTTCGAGCGCGTGCAGTTCCACGGGCTGCAGCACGCCGCCGAACTGCGCGCCGCGCTCATCGACGAGCGGCACCGCTCCGACGAGCTCTCGGTGCTGACCGAGCGCGAGCGCGAGGTCGCCCGTTTCGTCGCCGAGGGATCGTCGAACAAAGAGATCGCCGCGCTCCTCAGCATCAGTGTGCGCACTGTCGAGGAGCACGTGTCGCGTGTGCGCACGAAGCTCGGGCTCACCTCGCGCGCAGCGGTCGGTTCGGCGCTCGCGCGCGCCCGTTCGCCGCGCTGATCACGCGCGATTCGCCGCGCTTCGATCCCTTTTGTCAACCCCGTTCTGTGCGCCTCCGAAATGGCTAGATTGTCTAATCACTAGACCATCTAGTTGAGTGGCACAACTTTTTCGAGTTTTTCGAGATCGACCGTGACGAATCGCGGCCGGGCTGCGTCTCACTTCTGAACACACCGATCCCGGGGCTTCCGGGACAGACACGTCAAGGAGAGCACCATGGCCACGAACACCACCCCGACGCCCGCCACCGTCAACACCCCCACGAACGTGCAGACCACGCGCGGCAAGACCGTCATCAACGACGGCGTCGTCGCTAAGGTCGCCGGCATCGCAGCCCGCGAGGCGCGCGGCGTCTACGCCCTCGGTGGCGGAGCCGCTCGTGCCTTCGGCGCCATCCGTGAGGCCGTCGCGGGAACCGACCAGGCCCAGGGCATCTCGGTCGAGGTCGGCGAGACCCAGGTCGCCGTCGACGTCACGATCGTCGCCGAGTACCCGCTCGCGCTGCAGGAGGTCTCGGACGGCGTTCGCTCGAACGTCATCCGCGCGATCGAGTCGATCGTCGGGCTCGAGGTCACCGAAGTCAACGTCACCGTCAACGACGTGCACCTGCCGTCCGACGACGCTGACCAGGCTGAGGCTCGAGTCCAGTGACCCCCTCAGCCACCCGCACGGGCATCCTGGTCGGGGCGGTCCTCGCCCTGACCTGGATCGTCCTCGGCTTCTGGGCGTTCTTCTTCGTGGCATTCGCCATCGCGGTGGGCGCGCTGATCGGCCGGATCATCGACGGCAAGCTCGATCTCACGGGACTCGTCAACGCGTTCCGCGGAAAGCGCTCGTCGTCATGACCGCCGTCGCGACGCCCGAGAGAGCATCCGAGGCCGTCGACCTGACGGACCGGGGCCGGAACAGGGTCACCGCCAAGGCGCTGACCCGGGTCGTCGCCGCTGTGACCGCCGATGCACTCGGAGTGAAGGCATCGCGTGTCGGTGTCGGCCTCTCCGACGACAAAGGGCTCCTGGTCCTCACCGTCACGACGCCGATCCGAGTGGCGTCGCTCACCCGGGTGCACGCCGCCCCCGGCGTCGTCGAACGCTCCGGCGGAACCATCGTCGACCGAGCGGCGCGAGCACAGGAGACGATCCGTGAGCGCGTGAGCGCGCTGACCGGATCGCAGATCGCCCGCGTCACCGTGAAGCTCTCGGCAGCCGACATCCAGGAAGAGGAGAGAGTGCGATGAGTACGACACTCACAGCTCCGAGCGAGTCGACGGCGATCGTCGACCGCCCGGCTGAGGCGCCCTCGTTCGATACCGTCTACCGCCGCATCGTGCGACGGGAGACGCACTCGCCGCGATCGCTCCTCGCGATCACGCTCGCCGCCCTGCTCATCCTCGTCTTCCTCTGGATCGGCACCGAGATCGTGATCGCCGAGCTCGGCGCACCCGCTCTGCTCGTGAACCCCGACGACGCCCTCGCCTCGGCGGTCTCCCTCGCGGAGGCTCCGGCCGCGATCGTCGCCGCGGCGGGCATCGGGATCGCCCTCGTCGGCCTCCTGCTCGTGATCGCCGCCCTCGCCCCCGGGCGTCGGGCCCGCCACGTGCTGAACGCCGATCGTGCCGCTGTCGTCGTCGACAACGAGGTGATCGCCTCGGCGCTCGCCCGCCACACCGCATACGCCGGCAACGTCGACCCCGACAACGTCACCGTGTCGGTCTCGCACACCCGCGCCGTCATCGACCTCTCGCCGACATCCGGCGTGCCGGTCGACCGCTCGGTCGTGACCGAGGTCGTCGACGAGCAGCTCGAATCGTACGGACTACGGCCCCGCGTCAGCGCACGCGTGCGGATCGCGGAGAACGGAAGGATCGGCGCATGAACAGCACGAACCGATTCGCCAACCGATTCCTCATCCTCGTCACGGGCCTCGTCCTGCTCGTCGTCGGTGCGGCGGGAGCCGCAGCGGTACTCGTCCCCGTCGTCCGCGATGCGTGGAAGGACCAGGCGGGTGCGGTGGACGACCAGATCGCGACCTGGGTCGAACAGACTCAGATCGGCACCGCCGGCATCAGCTGGATCACGGTCGCCGGGCTCGCCGTTCTCGTCCTCGCCGTCATCCTGCTCGTCGTCTTCATCGTTCGTCAGGGCCGCGGCCACACGCGCGTCGCCGTCACCGAACCGACGAGCGAGCACGGAACGACCGTCATCGAGGCATCCGTCGCCGAGCACGCCCTGCAGGAGGCCATCGACGGCCGCCCGGAGTTCGTCGCCTCGCACGTCTCGACCTACCGGGTGCGTCGCACTCCCGTGCTGAAGGTCTCGGTGACCTGCCGACGCGGCGTCTCGCCGAAGGACGCGGCGAACATCGTCGAAGACGCTCTGCGTGCCCTCGACACCCTGCTCGGCCGCTCGATCCCGACCCTCATCCAGATCAGCGGCGGCTCCCGGGCCCGCGTGACCACGACGACCCGTCTGCAATGACTGTTCACTGACCCACGGCGTCTGCACCCCGCGAACGCCCTTCCCGAAGAACAGATGAAAGGAGCTCGACATGAGCGCTGGAGACAAGATCAAGAACGCCGCAGAAGACCTCGCCGGCAAGGCGAAGGAAGCCGTCGGCAACCTGACCGACAACGACAAGCTCGTCGCCGAGGGCAAGGCCGAGCAGGCCAAGGCCGACGCGAAGAAGGCCGGCGAGAACGTCAAGGACGCGTTCAAGCACTGACGTCGACGACGTTCCGGTGAAGCCCGGACCGCATCACCGTTCACGGTGACCGCGGTCCGGGCGGACCGGCGCCCTCACCACCACGATCCACCTCGCATCACACAGAAAAGAGAGCACTCATGGGCTTCTTCGGATTCCTCCTCCTCGGCCTCATCGCCGGCGCCATCGCCAAGCTGATCCTTCCCGGCAAGCAGAGCGGCGGATGGTTCATCACGCTGCTCCTCGGTGTCGTCGGCGCCCTCCTCGGCGGGTTCCTCGGCAGTCTCCTCTTCAACGCCCCGCTCGAAGAGTTCTTCTCGATCCAGACCTGGCTGCTCGCCATCGGTGGCTCGATCATCGTTCTGCTGATCTACGGCCTCATCGTGGGCCGTCGCAAGGCCTGACCACTCGTCAACCCGAAGGGGTGCCGCCGCGCCAGCCGCCGCGGCACCCCGATCACCCTCAGTTCGGGGCTCGGCTCAGCCGGGCCCCGAACGCCCATTTCCCCGCCCTCCTCACAGAATTGGTACAGTCCGCCCATGACGACTGAACAGGACCGACGCACGCTCGCCGTGGTCATCAACCCGAGCAAGTTCGACGATGTCGATGCCGCGAAGGCGACGGTCGCCGACGGTGCGCGCCGCGCGGGCTGGGACGAACCGCTGTGGTTCGAGACGAGCATCGAGGATGCCGGCACGGCCGCCGCGCACTCCGCGCTCGACGCCGACGCCGATCTCGTCTGCGCGATGGGCGGTGACGGCACCGTCCGCGCCGTCGCGGCCGTGCTGCGCGGAACATCGGTTCCGTACGGCCTCCTGCCGAGCGGAACGGGCAACCTCCTCGCCCGCAACCTCGGCCTCCCCATCAACTCCCTCGAGGATGCCGTCGAGGTGGCGCTCCTCGGACAGGATCACGCGATCGATGTCGGAACGGCGACGTTCGACGACGGCGAAGAGCGTGTCTTCGTCGTCATGGGCGGCGTCGGACTCGACGCCGAGATCATGGACAAGACCGACGACGACCTGAAGAAGAAGGTCGGCTGGGGTGCGTACGTCGCCGCGAGCGCGCCCGCACTCCTCAAGGGCGGCTTCGAGGCGACTCTCTCGATCGACGGCGAGCCCGAAGACCCGCAGAAGTGCCTCATGGTGCTCGCGTGCAACTGCAGCTCGGTCGTCGCGAACATCGAGCTGGCCACCGGCGCGGTGCTCGACGACGGCGACCTCGAACTCGTCATGCTGCGGCCGAACGTCGTCGCGGGCTGGGTGGGCGTCGCGATCGACGTCGCCACCGGCAACCGCAACGGACTGGCATCGCTCAAGCAGTGGTCGGGGCGCGAGTTCGAGTTCTCGCTCGACGGCCCCGTGCTCGCCGAGCTCGACGGCGACCCCGTCGGCGAGACGACGAGCGGCCGCTTCGGTGTCGACCCGGGGGCGCTGATCGTGCGCCTTCCCGTCCCGACCCCGAAGAGCCCCGGACTCTCCCGCGCCGAGGCGCTCGAACCCGAGACGGATGACGCGGCCGAGTCCGACTGACCCCACCCGCGCACCCCGCGCTCACGAAACGCATCGAGAGTCGCCGTTAGCGTCCAGAATCGCCGCTGTAGCGGGTCGACTCGGCGCGAACGGCGACTCTCGTCGTCGAACCGTGGGTCAGCGCGTGGCGCGGGCCCGACGGCGAGCGGTCAGGTAGGCACCGGCGCCGAGGAGCAGCGCGAGCGCGGCCGCGATCACGGCTCCCGTCGTCTCGATGCCCGTCGAGGCGAGGCCCGCCGTGCCGGAGCCGGCGGAGTCGCCTCCCGCGCCCGGGGTGGGCTCGGGCGTGACGCCGGGGGTGGGCTCGGGCGACGGCTCAGGCGTCGGACCGGGGGTGGGCTCGGTCGGCTCGGCCGCGGCATCGACCACGACGAGCGCATCGGCACGGTACTCGAGAGCCGGCTCGAATCCGTCCGGCAGACCCGAGAAGCGCACTTCCGCGAAGCGCGAACCCGAGGCGAGCGACCCGAACTCGAGCACCGTGAACTCGTCGGTGACGTCGCCCGCGACATCCACCTCGAGCACACCGCCGAGCGATGCGGAGCCGGAGACGGTGAGGGCGGGTGCCGGCGATTCGAGGCCGACGCGCAGCGTCGACTCGGCGCTCTGGCTGAAGTCGCCCGCGACGACCGCCGTACCGTCGACCTCGTCGGTGAGCGAGCCTCCGTCGAGCGCGACGTCGCCCGTGCCGAGGGCGCTGGCCGATCGGGCCACGAGCTCGCCGCCGGTGACGACGGTGCCGCCCGTGAAGGAGTTCGCGCCCGCGAGGGCGAGCGATCCGGATCCCGCCTTCGTGAGCGAACCCGCGCCCTCGATGTCGTTGAGCCACGCGTCGGCGGCGGAGAACCCGCCGAGCTCAGCATCGAGGGTGACCGTCAGGTCGGTGTCGAACGCGCCGAAGCCGTGCGACGCCTCGAAGAGGTTGAGGCGGCCCCAGCCCTCGGCATCGTCGAGCACGGGGTATCCCGAGTCGATCGCCGTCGACTGCAGCACCCAGCGACGCTGGTCGGCGCTCAGGTAGGGCAGACGCGTCTCGAGCAGCACCTCCGCGCCGGCCGGCACGACGGCCGGGAGACCGGCTTCGGCGATCTGCGGGAAGCCGTAGGTCATGCGCTCGCGGTACTCGGCCGCGCGTTCGGCGTAGTCGGCCGTGTCGACGGTGGGGTAGTCGGCGAGCGTTGCGCCCTCGGCGATGGCGCGCTCCAGCACGGCCTCGTTCGCGGGGTCGTCGAGGGCGGCCGCGGCGAGGGCCGTGCCGAGGACCCGGCCGCCGATGACGTCGAGCGGCGAGTGCATTCCGGCGACCGCGCGGCTGTGTCCGAGCTCGGAGGCGTGCGTCATGAGCCCGTCGTACTGGCCGGGCACGGCGTAGGCGAGGGCGATCGAGGCGAGGTAGCCGGCGTTCGTGTGACCGCTCGGGAACCCTCCGTCCGACTGAGCTTCGGTGTCGGGCTTCCGCACGGGGCGGAGCGACTCGATGATGACGTCGTCGTTCGCCCAGCGGAAGGGGCGGGCGTAGCTGTAGTACGACTTCGCGTTGTTGCTCGTCGCGTAGGTGCCGCGCAGCGCATCGACGAGCGAGACGATGCCGCCGAGCTCGGAGTCGGTGTCGGCCCAGGCGCCGTTCGCGTTCCGGCCGTCGTTGTAGACGGTCGTCGTCGCGTCGGCCGGCACCTCGTCGGGGATGGTCGTGCCCGCGTTCGAGCGCTCGCGGAACTCGTCCGCGGCGGCGCCGAGACCGTCGATCGCGCTGTAGCTCTGGTGACGGCGGTCCATCACGTACGCGGCATCCTCGTCGGCCGGGGTGCGCTCGGCGGCGATGCGGAGGTTCTTCGCGATGTTCTCGTCGAGGATCGCGGGGTTCAGTGCGGTGCCCGAGTCCCACGTGGTGCCGGGCTGCCAGAGGTCGAGCATGCCCTCGAGAACACCGATGGCCGGGTTCGTCGCGGGCGTCGTGTTCGCCGTCGTGTTGTTGCGGTAGCCGTCGACGAAGTAGCCGTAGTCGGCCGCCACGGGTGCGATCGCCGTGTCGTCGAGGAGCTGATCGCCCTCGGCCGCCGCGGCACTCATGCCCGATCCGCAGATGAGGGCGGTCGCCATCACCGCCCCGATCGTTCCGACCGTGCGACGGCGTGGTCTCGTGCTGGTGTTCGTCATGCTTCGCGTGTCCCCACTCGTATCGATTTCCGTGCGTGGGCGTCGGCGCACGTGACGACACAGAGCGGTCCTCGCGTGTCGGCGACGACCGCGCGTCACGCTACGAGCGCACGGCGAACGAGAGGCAAGCGGCGGGTGAACGCCCGGTGCTCCCCGGCGTCAGAGGCCGACGATCGAGCCGAGCTCGCGGCGGGACTCCGCACCGAGCTTGCCGCGGGCCGTGTAGACGTGCGACTCGACCGTGCGCACCGAGATGTACAGGCGCGCCGCGATCTCCTTGTTGCTGAGACGACGGCCGACGAGCACAGCGATCTCGCGCTCGCGATCGGTGAGGTCGGCGACGTCATCCTTCGGAAAGGGCGACGAGGTCGCGTGCCGCCCCGCGGCGTCGGCCGCCACGCGCCCCGCCCAGCGATCCAGCGCCCGCGCGCGGGCCGTGCCTCCACCGTCGCGCGGTCGGTTGCGATCCTCGTGCTCGCGCGCCGCGGCCGAGAGGCTCGACCCCGCGGACACGACGTCGTTCTGGGCGACGGCGACGTCGTAATCGGCGACGTGTCGCGCGAAGCGGTACAGCCGGTGCTTCCCGAGCGGTTCGATGTGCGACTCGTCGAGCACGGCGCGTGCGGCGTGCGGCGAGCCGAGGCGCGAGAGCGCACCCGCACGCAGACTCGAGACGAGAGGTCGCATGACGGCCAGTTCGATGCGCGACACCCGGTCGATCGCCGCCGAGAGCTCGCGCTCGCTCACGGCGTCATCGCCGCGTGCGATGCCGAGCACGATCCCGCAGACGATGCCGGCGAGGGCACGCACGTTCGGTTCGTCGCGTTCGGCGGTACGTCGCACCGCGACCTGCAGTCGCTGTTCGAGACGCGACGACGGCGGCCGACCGGCGAGATGACCGATGAACGCTCGGTGCCCGATGATGCTGAGCTCCATCGAGACCGACAGCGGCCGGCCGCTGACGGGATCGCGCGTCGCCTGTTCGGCGTAGCTGAGGAGCCGGTCGGCTTCCGACGAACGGCCCTCGGCCGCGGCCGCGGCTGCGGCGGAGAGACTCGCACGGATTCGCGAAGCAGGCGACGCTTCCGGCTCGTCGAACGTGCGATGGGCCGCGCGGGTCGCGCCCGCCCAGTCGAGGTCGAGACACGCGGCATCGGCGCGGTGCGCATCGAGTTCGGCGCGCAGGGTGGCCTGGCCGCTGCCGACCCGGGCGATCCAGCGTTCGAGGGCGTCGAGCGGATGACGCTGAGGGTGCCAGACGACGAGCGCACCCCACCACTGCACGAGGCGCAGGCGCGACCGGGTCGTGCCCTCGCGGGGGTCGCGTGCCTCGACGACGGCGTGGGCCTCGTCGAACCGACCGGCCCGGGCGTGTGCGCGCGACTCCTCGACGGCGAGGTCGAGGCACGAGGAGTGAGACGGGTCGCTCCGCACGAACGCGAGAGCGAGGTCGGCGTCACCGACGGCGTTCGCCCGGGCCGCGGCGAGGGCGAGCGCTCGGCTGCGCGTGCGGTCGTCGACCTCGTCGGCGGTGGGCCCGGTCGGCCGATCCGCGTACCACTCCGTCGCGAGAGTACGGAGGATCGCGGGGTTCGAGCGATCGCCGAAGGCGGAGAGTTCGCGGCGGATGAGGTCGTCGAGCGCCGAGTCGACGTGCTCCGTGCCATCCGTGTTCTCCGCCTCGATCGACAGCAGCCGGTTCGCGTGGAGGACCCGTGACGGCGGCACGCCGTCGTGTACGGCGGCACGACGGATGAGCTCGTCGACCGTGCGTGCGTCGAGCGCCCGCAGTGCCGTCGCATGCGCAGCTCCGTCGAGTCGGCCGAGCAGCGCGAGTGCGCGCCGTTCGTCGTCGGAGTAGTCCTCGACGAGTTCCCGTGCCGCCTCCTGGACGGTCGAGCCCGCGGCGCCGCCGTGCAGCGCGTCCAGCGGGTCGCGGTGCGCGCGGATGTTCGACGCAGCCTCCGCGCTCAGTCGCTCGAGGAGTCGCGGCGATCCCGCTGCTCGGGCGACGAGCGACGTTCGGCTGACGAGATCGACGGACTCGCCGAGCGTCGCCGTGACCGAAGCCAGCGCGGCTTCGTCGTCGGTCGTGAACCATGGTCGTACGTCAGGCATCGTGAACCCCCCGGTCAGTGCTCTGCATGCGTCGCTGCGTCGAGGTTCGGGTTCACTGATGCGTCGTCGCCCGCCCAGGTTACCGAGGGGGCCACCCTGTCTCGCGACCCCCGAGCGGGGGTCGACTACCGAGATCCGTCTCGCGCACTACCGAGGCGTCTACCCGCCCGTCTCGGTAGTACGGGGCTAACACCGAAGTGCCGCCTGCACCCGTGTGCCCGTCCACTCACCGCCCTAGCGTGCTTCTCAGATCCCGGTCGAGGATCGCCGGCCTCGCAGCACGGCGAGTGGCGGACACGAGAAATAAGGGGAAGCCGACATGACATCACATCGTTCGACGGGGCCGCGTCGAGACTCCACGACCCGACGACGGGTCTTCGCCATCGCCGCCGGAGGAGCGGTTCTCGGCCTCGGCGTGACGGCGACGCTCGCCGCCTGGACCGACACCGAGTGGGTGTTCGGCGGCGACGGTACCGGCGGTCCCGGCATCGGAACGTCGACGTTCGAGATCCTGCAGAACACGGTCGCGCCCTTCGACGACCCGGCCGACTGGGTCAACGAGGACGCGAACCCCGGTGGCGAGATCACCTTCGGCGTCGACGCGCTCGCGCTGTCGCCGGGCGTCTCGGTCTACGCCGCCGTCGCCCTGCAGACCTCCGACTCGTCGCTCGCCGGCGACGTGCTCCTGCAGTCCGCCGTTCCGGCCGCCGGTATCGCGCAGGACGACCCGGGCGACCTGCTCTACGACGCACTCGAGGTGCGGGTCGCGACCGACGACGCGCTCTTCGATTGCGACCTCACCGCGTTCTCCGGTGCTCCGGGAGCCCCGGGCGTCATCGCCGACGGACCGCTCGCGACGACGGGCGGCGCGGCCGAGCAGAGCCTCCTCGCCCTCGCGGGGAGCACCCAGTACTACTGCTTCGAGGTGACGCTGCCCGCCGGCTTCACACCGGCACCGGGCTCGACGCTCGACGACTACATGGGCCGCACCTTCGCGCCCGCGTGGGTCTTCGACGGCGAGACCGCGTAACCGACCGGGTTCCGCCCCCACTGCGAGGATGACCGTGAGCGCGCCGACGATCGAGCACGAGGTCGTGCCCGTGACCGAATCGCCCCGACGCGGACGCGTCGACGTGCGCGATGTGATCGTCACGATCGTCGGCTCTCTCGGCATCATCGCAGTGGTGTGGTTCGCGGTCTCGGCCGCGTTGTCGCTGTCGATCGTCGTGTTCGTCACGGGGTCGATGGCGCCGACGATGCCGACCGGCACCGCGGCGATCGTGCAGACCGTCGCGGCGAGCGAGCTCGCCGTGGGCGACGTCGTGACCGTCACCCGACCCGACACCGGAACGCAGGTCACGCACCGGATCGTCGCCATTGACCCGGCGGCGTCGAGCGACGAACGCGCACTCACGCTGCGCGGTGACGACAACGTCAATCCTGATCGCGACCGCTACGTCGTCTCCGAGACGGGCCGCGTCGTCGCGACCCTGCCCGGCGCCGGGGCGATCGCTCTCGCGCTCCGCAGCCCGCTCGCCATGACCGCGATCACCCTCGGTGCCGCTCTCGTCGTCGCGTGGGGTCTCTGGCCCCGCCGCGAGTCGCGCCGGCGCCACTGACCGAACAGCGACCGCGACATCCCCCGACCGCATTCCAGGGAGGATCATGCGTCACTCGCCCCGCGCGACACCGCCGTCGCGCACCGTCACCGCGCTCATCGCGGTCGCCTCATTCGCCTCGCTCACCCTCGGAGCGCTCTTCCTCTCCGAGTCGGCGCAGGCTGCATTCATCGACGTGCCGGAGACGGGGCTTCCGGGCACGCTCGTGCTGAGCTCCGACCCGTACCCCGCGGTCTTCACCGACCTCAGCCCGGGTGACCCGGCGTTCTGGCGCATCGACGCTCGACTCGACGACGCCGAGAGTGCGACGCTCACCCTCGAAGCGCGGCAGGGCGGACCCGTCGCCCGTCATCCGCGCGGTGTCACGATGACGATCGACCGATGCTCGGAGCCGTGGTCGACGGGCGATGCTGCGGCACCGCAGTGCTCGAACGGCCTCGCCCGCATCGCGGTCTTCACGCCGGCGGACGACATCTCGTCGTCGAGCCCGTCGTTCGAGTTACGCCCCCTCGTCGCGGGCTCGCCCGAGCATCTGCTCGTCACCCTCGCCGTCGAGGACTCCGCGGCGGCCCGCGCGGACGACACCCTCATGGGCCTCCGCGGCACCCTCGGCATCGGGCTGACGGCGACCGCGGTCGACGGCGCGCCCATCACCCCGATCCCGCCGCGACCGACGCTTCCCGGCACGGGCACGGATGCCGCGTTCACCGGTCTGCTCGCGCTTGTCGCCCTGACCGCCGGAATCCTCGGCCTCGCTCTCGCGCTCACCCGGCGGAGGCGATCGCTCGAGCGCGACACCGCGGTGTCGCACGACTCAGAAGGTACGTGACATGTCGCGAACCCGCTCGCTCACCGGCATCCTCTCGGCGGCCGTCGCCGCCCTCGTGCTCGTACCGGGCACGGTCGCGACGACGACGGCCTCGTGGCCCGACGAGGAATGGGCTCACGGCGCGGTCGAGACGTCGTCGTTCCGCTGCGGTGTCGACGAGGGGTACGCATCGAGTTCGACGGGGCGATTCCTCTCGGGAGAGCTCCTCGGGCAAGACCTCGACTCGCTCCTAGCGCTCCGCGGGGTCGACCTCGCGGTCTCGCCCGCGGGAGCCGTGGCCGTCGATCCGCCGACGTCGATCAACCAGGGTTCGGCGCCTCCCGCGGCGACTTTCACGAACCCGCTCACGGTGTCGGCGCTCAGTGGCATCGTCGGTCTCGACCTCACGGGGCTCACCGTCGGCCTGCCGCTCGGATCGGCCGGTGCCGTCAACCAGTACACGCAGGTCGCGACGACCGGCACCGCAGCGGCCGCATCGGGACTCGTCTCGAACTCGGGCGGAATCGGTGTGACGCCGACGACACCGCAGACGCAGCTGCCGCAGCCGGCGACGGTCGCACTCAGCACCTTCCTGCCGAGCGCAGCGGGAATCACCGACGCGCGCCTCCGCGTGGGCGCGGTGGCCTCGAGCGCGACGCTCGACGGCTGCGCGGCGCTCCGCTCGGCCCTGTGGGGCGACGGGTCGGTGTCGGGGGTCGTGCGCAGCTACGGCATCGCCGGGCTCGGGCTCGAGATCGACAGCCCCCTGCTCGGTGGACTCGTGACGAGCGTGAACTCGGGCTTGCCGACGATTCAGACCGCGGTCAATTCGCTGCTCGGCACGAACGGTCTCATCTCGAGCACCATCCGCTCGTCGGTGCTCGCGAGCCTCGTCTCCGGTCTCGGTGTGGGGTCGATGACGGGAACCGTCAGTCTCTCGGGGCTCGACCTCGCCGGTTCGGTGTCGACCCTCCTCGCGACGCCGCTCACTGACGGCGTCGTGAGCATCGACCTCTCCGGGGGGCGCATCGCCGTCGACCTCGACGCGCTGCTCGGTTACACGTCGACATCGCTCAATACGCTGCCTCCCAACACCGAGCTCGTGCTCAACGACGCCGTCGTCAATGCGCTCGTGGCTCGCATCGGTGCGCTCCTCGACACGTGGACGACGAACATCATCTCGGCACTGACCGAGGAGATACGCACCGCCGTCGTCACCGTCGACCTGCGCACGACCGTGAGCCTCCTCACGGGGGCGGTGCAGCTCGTTCGTCTCGACATCGATCTCGTGGCGCCGCTCTCGGGCCTCCTCGATCAGACGGCGACGTTCACGATCGGCACGGAGGTGCTCGGCCTCGTGAGTGTGCTGAACGGATTGCTCGCGCCGCTCGGTATCAACGTCAACACACTCCTGTCGACGCTCGGCGGTCTCGCCACGGGTCTCGTCGTTCCCGTCGCGAACATAGTGACGACGACGGCGATAGCAGCGGTCACGTCGCTCGGCTCGACGCTCGCGGCGGCGACGGCACCGATCGTGTCGGCGCTCTCGCTCGTGGTCGGGGCGTTGCCCGAGGTTCTCAGCCTGCTCGCCAATGTGCAGAGCAGTACCCCGGCCGTGGGCGATGCGACGCCCGGCTTCACCGTATCGGCCCTCCGGATCGGGCTCGCGCCCGTCATCCCGGGCGATGTCGCGAGCCTGACCTTCGCGACGTCGACGGTCGGCCCGATCTCACCACCGTGAACGACGACGGGGCGTGCGGCCCGGCTCGTGGCCGGTGCCGCACGCCCCGTCGGGGTGCGCGAACGTCAGCGCGCGCGTCGGGTCCTCACGAAGAAGAACCCGGCGACGAGTGCGCCTGCGGCGAGCAGGAGCGCGCCGACGATGGAGATACCCGTGAGGGCGAGTCCGCCCGGGCTGCCGGCCGTGGGGCCGTCGGTTCCCGGCTCGCCCGTGCCGGGTTCACCGGGCTGGCCCGGCTGGCCCGGCTGGCCCGGCTCCCCAGGTTGACCGGGCTGACCCGGCTCACCGGGCTGCCCGGGCTCCGTCGGTGCCTGCTCGACGGTGACGGCGTCCCAACCGATCACCGTGCCGTCGGCCGTGTAGAGCGCCACGCGGTGCTCACCGAGAGCCATGTCCTTCGGCGTCGAGAAGGTCGCGGTGTTCTCCGCCGAGACCGTCGCGGTACCGAGTGCGAGAGGTGTCGAGAAGGCGAAGGCGTACGTCGTCTCGCCGTCACGCCCCGCCGGCAGCGAGATCGTGATCGAGTCGCCCGCCGTGAAGGGGTTCGGCGTCACCTCGATCACGTTCTCGAGTTCCGGAGTGAGGTCGTCGGGGTGGGGTGCCCACTCCGACGACTCGCCGATGACGACGCTCGCGGCGAACGCGCGTCCATCGCGCTCACCGATCGACTGCACGAACGACACCGCGTACGAACCCGAACCCGCGAAGGGCTCGGCCGTCTCGATCGTCCACGAACCGTCGGCGGCGACCTCGGCAGAACCGCGCACCTCGCCGTCGTGCTCGATGCGCACCGCGGCGCCCGGGTAGCCGGTGCCCGCGAAGGACGAGACCTCGGCGTCGAGGGCGTGCACGACCGTGAGATCGGTCGAGAGGCCGAAGTTCGGTCCCTGCGCATCGATGTCGACGCGGTTGTAGAGGAACTGGTCCGTCGACAGGGCGTGGTCGACGACGCGCGTCTCGCCGACGCAGCCGTGCCAGCCGTGCTCGGCCTCGGTGTCCCACGTCGACGTTCCGATGATCCACGGCATGAAGTCGGCCGCCATCATGCCGCCGACGCCCGAGGCGTTCCGCAGCACGGGCACGCCGTCGACGTACATGATCGCCGTGTCCGCACGCGGGTCGTTGACGATCGCGACGTGGTGCCATGCACCCTGCATGATCTCGCCCGACCACAGCGTGTACGAGTTCGCCGTGTCGGAGTCGGCCGCCGAGTACTGGTACTCGCGCAGGTTCGAGATTCCGAGCCAGGCGACGCCCGCACCGGCATCCGAGCTGTCGTTGATGCCGGTCCACGCGCGCGAGCCGCCGCGCGTGAGGGCCGCACCCCAGCGGTTGGCGCTCTCGGTCCAGTTCTCGTCGAGCTGGAGGAAGGTCTCGATCGTGTAGCCGTCGGTCGAGTTGAGGTCGGCGAACGTCGCCGGGGCGCCGTACTCCGTCGTGATGTACGAGAGGCGGTCGGGGCCGTCGGGCAGTCGCGACACGTCGGTGAAGCAGATGGATGCCTGGTCGGCCGAGTAGCCCGCGGCGTTCTCGCGCGTCACCGTGACGTCCTCGAGCTCTTCGGGGGAGTCGGTGTTCTCGATCGCGTTGCGGTACATCGGGCTCTCGCCGGCGATGTCGGGGATGACGGTGTTCTCATCGACGACGCCGGGCTCGACCGAGCCGAAGCGCCAGTGCGCGATCGTGCCGTCGACCTGCACGTAGTCGTTCGATGCGCCGGCCGCGACGAGTTCTCCGCCGCCCGCACCGCCGTCCCAGCCCTCGGAGACGATCTCCTTGGCGCGCTCGGAGAGGTCGCCGTTGGAGCCGTTCGACGGGTCGAGGTCCCAGCCGAAGCGTCCCGCGAAGTCGAAGGCGATCGAGAACGATTGGTTCGCTCCCGTGTAGTACGGCGCGTCCGACGACGAGCGTGCGTCCTCGGCCTTGACTCCGACCCACGGCGAGACCGTCTCGACGTCGATCTTCTGATCGGTCAGGTCGAACTCGAAGAGCGTCATGATGCCGTTGCCGCCGTCCGCGGCCATCTGGTAGTCGGTGAGGATCTGGTGCACCGGGTTGCCGAAGTCGTTCAGGCGCGTCTGCTGCGTCGCGCCGTGGAAGTGACCGTTGAGCGTCAGGATGATCTGGTCGTTGCCGCGGATGAGCTGGTCCCACAGGAGGTCGCCCCACCACCACGGAGCCGGCGACGCCTGGTCCTCCGCGATGTTGATGATGGCGTGCGACGAGAGCACGACGGGGGTGTCCGGGTGGGCGTCGAGGATGCCCTGCGCCCACGCGAACGTGTCGTCCGATGCGTTCCAGGCGAGGGCGAGCGACATCCACTCGTGGCCCTCGGCCTCGAACAGGTAGGCCGACGAGAGTCCGTCCTGGAAGGTGCCGAGCAGCGTGCCGCCCGTCGACTCGGCCTGCTTCGTGAGGGCCGCGGCGCCGAAGCGCGAGCGGTAGTTGCCCGCGTTGTCGGCGAACGAGCGAGCGCCCTGGTTCGCGACGTCGTGGTTGCCGGGAACGATCGAGTAGGTCACCCCGCCGTCGGTGAGGTTCTTCATCGCCTTCTCGGCGGCGTCCCACTCGCTGATGACCCACTGCTGGTCGACGACGTCGCCGACGTGCACGACGAACGGAACCTTGAGCTCGTCCTTGTTGTCGACGATCCACTTCGTCTGCACTTCGTAGGGGTTCGTGCCGTACTTCGGGTAGAACTGCGAGGCGCTGTAGCGCGAGTAGAACTGCGTGTCCGGCAGGACGGGCAGGATGAAGCTCGAGCGCGACTCGTCGCTCGGCGCATCGGCGGGCTCGGCGCTCGCCGCGGCGGTGCCGGTGACGGCGAGCCCGAGGGCGACGGCGACGCTGATCGACGCGGCGATCGCGCGCGTCAGTCGCCGGGAGGTGGTGTGGGGCATGGTTCTTCCTTGGGCTGGGGCGAGGGGCGGATGACTGTGTGCGGCCGACATCGTCAGCGGGCGTTCGCGGAGGCGGGTCCGTAGACCTCGAACTCGGAGAGCGACATCCACGTGTCGTTCGACTTGTTCGAGACGACGGCGCGCATGCCCGTCGCGAGCACGGGGGAGCTCTGCACCTCGAGGGCGAGTTCTGCCGTGGGGTTCGTGTACGGCCATGTCAGGTCGGCGACCGGCAGGTCGACCCATCCGCCGCGGAGGTCCCGGTACTGGATCGTCACCTGGCCGATGTTCCGCTTCGAGTCGCCGCCGCGGTCGAAGAGCGAGGCTCCCGTCACCTGGCGCGGCTCGTCGAAGTAGAACATGACGGTGTTCGGGTTCACCCGGTTGGTCGCGCCGCCGCTCCTCCAGTCGGAGAACCCGACGGCGTCGCGGTTGCCGTCGCTGAGCCCCGAGCCCTCGCCGAACTTCTTACCGAAGTGCACACCCGCGCCGCGCACGATGTTCGTCGTCTCGGTCGCGACGACCGTGACGACGAGGCGTGCGGCGAAGCCGGTGCCGGCCGCCGCGTCGATCGTGAGGGTTCCCTCCTGCTGCAGGGATTCGTCGGTGATGCCCGACCAGTCCCACGAGACGGGCGCGGTGACGGTCGTCTCGGAGCCCGAGACGGTGCGCTCGACGCGTGTCGGCGCGTGCATGCGGAGCTGCTTGACCGTCGTGCCGACGTTCGTGGTCATGGCCGCGTCGACGGCATCGCCGACCGACCCGACGAGGTACTCCGCCGTGACCGTGACGTCTTCGCCGAAGAAGCCCGTGCCGGTTCCGGTGATCGTGACCGTGCCGTCGACGTCCCACACCGAGGCGTCGGGGGCGTCCCACGTGAGGGGCTTCAGCTCGACGCTCGGGCCCCAGCTGTACCGAGCCGTGCGCGAGGCGGGCAGCTCGGGCGCGACACCGCGGTCGGTGCGACCGGAGAAGGCGGCGACCTCGGGGGTGAGCGAGCGCAGGTACCACTTCTGCACGGCGGCGGTGCCCGCGTCGTACGTCTGGATCTCGGCGCCGTCGGCGGTGGCCCAGTTGTACATGTCGAGGGCCGCCGTGCGGCCGTTGCGGTCGCGCTGCACGTTCTGCAGGTAGACCGCCCCGCCGCCGGCATCCACGACGGTCCATTGCGCGTAGGGGTCGACCGCCGCGTCGTCGATCGACACGTCGGCGAGCGTCAGGTAGCGGTAGTGCTCGCTGTCGTTGGCGTTGCGCGCGAGCACCTCGCCCTCATCGTTCGTGAAGACGAACGTGCGGTCGCGGCCGAGCACGGGGTAGGCGGTGACGGCCTGCGCACGGATGTCGGCGGGCTGGGCCGCGCGCGTGAAGATGGCGGCGGCAGCGGTCCATGCGCCGCCCGGGCCCGTCTTCTGCGCGTTCTCGTTGCCGATCTCGAGCACCTTGCGGGCGGCGTGCACGTTCTCGATGAGGAACTGCTCGGGAGATCCGACGACGGTCGACTCCGTCACCGCCGTCGCGGGGGTCGTCGCGGGCGAGAGCGAGAGGGCGAGCACGACGGCTCCGGTCAGGGCGGTCAGGGTGCGCAGGGTTCTGCGTGGGGTCGATCTCATCCGAGAGACATGTCCTTTCGTGGGGCCGGGCGCGGGGGCGCGGGGGCCGACGAAGAACGTAGTCAGCGCGGTCGATCGAGAGGGACCGTGGGGTGAAGCAGAGGTTAATGAAACGTGTCAGTTCGCTTCGGCGGAGAGTCGCACCCACCCCTTGGTCGAGCCATCGGTGTCGGTGAGCATGATCTGAGCGGGGCCGCTGTAGTCGACCGTGTACGAGAACGGATCGGGTTCGGCGACGCCGCACGGGATGCTGCCTTCGAGGAGTGTCTCGCCCGCCCCGTCGACGGCCGCGGTGATGACCCGGAACCCGACCTCGCTGCCGTCGCAATCGCCGTCGACGCGCACGGCGCCGTCGTCGGCGATGGCCCCGGAGATGATGATCTCGCCGGATTCGGGCGCAGCGGCCTCGTCGAACGTCACGCGGGCGATCTCACCGGCACCGATCTCGGGCACGGCGTAGGGTGCCGCGGTCGCCGAGGGTGACGGGGTGGCCGTCGGTTCCGGCGTCGGGTCGGAGGCGTCGGTGCACGCGGCGAGGGTGCCGACGGCGATGAGGGCGATGACGATCGAGTGAATCTTCATCATTCGATCCTCACCCACGCGATGCGCGCTGGCTAGACCCCGTCCCACGCGTCGAGCGTGTCGGTCGCGGCAGCGACGGTCGCCCGAGCCTCCGTCGGGTTGACGCGCGCCAGCGTGTGCGCGGCGATGACGAGGGAGACGAGCGTCACCGCCCGGCGGTCGAGCAGATCGGCGTCGAGGTCGGGGTAGCGCGCGGCGAGTCCCGCGCGAAGCGCTCCTCGGAGCTCGGCGCGATACGCATCGACGACGGCGCGAACGGTCTCATCGCGGGCGATCGAACCCGTCGTCGACGCGAGCAGCAGACATCCGCTTCTCTTCGCCGTCGGAGTGAGCCGCGCGAGCACCCGATCGAGGTGGGCGAGGTAGTCGACGATGGCGTCGGCGGGCGCTCCCTCGGCGACGAGGCCCGCGATGCTCGGCCGCACGACGTCGTCGAGGTAGTCCTGCACGGCGGCGTCGAAGAGGCCGCGCTTGCTGCCGAAGGCGTGGTAGATGCTCGACCGGGCGAGCCCCGTCGCGCGTTCGAGGTCGGGGAGGGATGCCGCGTCGAAGCCGTTCTCCCAGAAGAGGTCGCGCGCCGCGCGCACGACGGCGCCCGTCTCGAACGTAGCGGTGCGGCCCATCGTCTACCTCCATTTGTGTATCGCTCGATCCACTATATATTGGATCAATCGGTACACAAAGAAAGGTCCTCTCGTGACGACGCTCAGCACGCAGATCCAACTCGCTTCCCGCCCCGTCGGCTGGCCCACGCATGACGACTTCCGTCGCGTCGTCGTCGAGCTCGAGCCGCTCGCGCCCGGCGAGGTGCGTGTCGTCAACGAGTTCATCTCGGTCGATCCGTACATGAGGGGGCGCATGAACGACGTGCGCAGCTACACGCCTCCCTACGCCCTCGACGCGACGATGACGGGCGGGGCGATCGGCCGCGTGACCGAGTCGGAGTCGACCGACGTGCCCGTCGGCGCCGTCGTCTCGCACCAGCTCGGCTGGCGGGATGTCGCTCAGGGCGACGCCTCCGGCTTCCGCGTCGTTCCCGAACTGCCGGGCGTGCCCCTCTCGGCGTACCTCGGAATCCTCGGCATGACCGGGCTCACGGCCTACGTCGGCCTCCTCGAGATCGCGCACCTCGCCGAGGGCGACACCGTCTTCATCTCGGGCGCAGCGGGCGCCGTCGGCACGGCCGCGGGTCAGATCGCGCGACTGCGCGGGGCGAGCCGTGTGATCGGATCGGCGGGCACCGATGAGAAGGTCGCCCTGCTCACCGAGAAGTACGGCTACGACGCGGCGTTCAACTACCGATCGGGCCCCGTGCGCGAGCTCCTCGCCGCGGCTGCGCCCGACGGCATCGACGTCTACTTCGACAACGTCGGCGGCGATCACCTCGAAGCTGCGCTCGACGCGTTCTCCGACGGCGGGCGCGCGGCGCTCTGCGGTGCGATCGCGAACTACAACTCCGACGAGACGCCGGCCGGTCCCGACAACATGTCCAACATCGTGACGCGCGGGCTCACTCTCAGGGGATTCACGGTCGGCAACTATCTCGAGCACTTCCCGGCCTTCCAGCACGACATGGCCGAGTGGTTCGCGGCCGGTTCGATCGTGTTCGACGAGACCGTCGTCGACGGGATCGACAACTCCGTCGACGCCTTCCTCGGCCTCATGCGCGGCGAGAACACGGGGAAGATGGTCGTCCGTACCGCCGTGTGATCCCTCGCCGTCGTCGTGCGTGCGCGCCCGCCTGAGGTGCGCGCCCGTGCGACGACGGCGCGTCACGGCGTAGCAGCCCATGGGTCGCATCTGCCGCAGTCGCGTGCCCTGGTCGGCGCAGGACCATGCCGTTTTACTTGCGCGCCGCAACGACTTTGGCAGAATGGGCGCGCCCGATGCAGCTCATCCGACGGGAAAACCATGACCGACTACCTTCCGGCGAGCCTTCACTCCCTGCTCGTCGATGGCGTGACGCGCGTCAACGCGCACAACGTCTCACTCTGGCGCGTCTCGATCCGCGAGCACGACGGCGAGCGCGGCGAGTACCTCGGTGGTTACTCGGAGCCCGACGCTCGGATCGTCGCTCAGCGCGTCGTCGATGCGCTCACGGAGACGCAGCTGTTCGACCCCACGATCGACGCGGTGCAGTCGGGCTACGGCATCCTCATCACGCGCAACTCGCGTCTCGCCCAGGCTCGTCGCCAGTACGCCGACCAGGCCGATCGCCTCGACCGCAGTCGCGAGGAGGTGCGCCGCCACGTCTCCGGGATGCTCGCCTTCGGAGAGTCGATCGCGCGCGTCTCCGAACTCGCGGGCGTCTCGCGTCCGACGGTCACACGGTGGCGTGACGCGGACGCCGTTCATTCTTAACGAGTGTTGCGCAACGACCGTTAATAATCTAGTGTCGAGGCATGGCCTCCCGCGAGCGCATCACTGACCCCGAACGAATCCGTGCCCTCGCGCACCCGATCCGTCTCGAACTCCTCGACTTCCTCGGCGGCGGACGCGAGGCGACGGCGACCGAGTGCGCGGCGCACGTGGGTGAATCGGTCGCGAACTGCTCGTTCCATCTGCGCACCCTCGAGAAGTACGGCTACATCGAGCGGGCCGAGCGGCGCGGCCGCGAGAAGCCGTGGCGCGCCGTCGTCGGCGAGGTCGACCTCCGGCCCGACCCCGAACTGCCCGGCTCGTTCCGCGCCGTGCAGGAGCTCGCCATCCTGAACGTCGATCGCGAGTCCGAACGCCTGCGCTCGTTCTACGCGCACGCCGATCTCGAGACCGACGAGTGGGTCCAGGCGACGACGCTCACGCGCGCCGAGTTCTGGGCGACGGTCGACGAGCTCGCCGAACTGAGCCGCGAGATCCAGTCGCTCGCGGCGCGCTTCGCGGGTCGGGCCGAGAACCCCGAGCTGCGCCCGCCGGGTGCGCGCCGGGCCCATCTGCTCGGGTCGGTGCTCCCCGCCGAACTCGGCTCGGTGCCCGCCGAGGGCGAACGACCGGTGGCGGACGACGCCCCGCGCTCATGACCGCGACGACCGGCGCGCGTCGTCGCACTCTGGCAGCCTGGCGTCGACGCGGGTATCGCCAGCTCACCGGGGCGTGGATGTTCACGAACCTCGCCGACAGTGTGCTCTTCCTCATGGTCGCCGTGTGGGTGAAGGAGCTGAGCGATTCGGATGTCGCGGCAGCACTCGTCTTCGCCGCCTTCGGTCTCGCCGCCGTGAGCGCGCCGTTCCTCGGCCAGCTGGCCGATCGTGTGTCGCGGAAGCGGCTCCTGGTCATCGCGAACGCGGCGATGGTCCCCGTCGTCCTCGCGCTCCTCGCGGTCGATTCCGTCGACTTGCTGTGGCTCGTCTACGCCGTGTTGTTCCTCTACGGCTGCGCGGGATATCTGACGGCCGCTGCCCAGTCCGGAGTCATCCGTGATCTCCTGCCCGACGACGAGCTCGCGGCGGGGAACGGGCTCCTCTCGACGATCGATCAGGCCTTCCGGCTCGGGGCGCCGCTCGTCGGAACCGCGCTCTACGTGCTCGTGGGGCCCGTCGCGGTCATCCTCGTCACCGCGGTCGCCTTCCTCGCCGCCGCCGTGCTCCTCTCTCGACTCGACATCGTCGAGAGTGACCCTGCTCCGCGATCGGGCGGCTACCGACGCGAGATCGTCGCGGGCGTCGCGCACCTGTCGCGGACGAGCCCGCTCGGTCGGCTGACGGTCACGATCGCGATCGCCTTCGCCGCGACCGGTCTCCTGAACGTCGCGGTGTTCCCGATCATGGAGCAGGGGCTCGGTGTCGCTCCCGCGATGCTCGGCGTCTTCGTCGCCGTCCAGGGCGGTGGTGCCGTCGTCGGCGGTGCGATCTCGGCCGTGGTCATCTCGCGGGTGGGGGAGCGTGCCGCGGTAGGGCTCGGTCTCGTCGTGCTCGCCCTCGGCACGGCGGCACTCCTGACCTCGTCGATCCCACTCGTGATCGCGGCGATGCTGTTCATCGGCGCGAGCGTGCCGGTGCTCATCGTCGCGTACGTGACCCTACGTCAGCGGCTGACGCCGCCCGGTCTGCAGGGGAGGGTCGGTGCGGCGTCGAATCTCGCCTTCAACCTTCCCCAGACCGTCGCGACCCTGGGCGGTGCGGCGCTCCTCGGCCTCATCGACTACCGCTGGTTGATCGCGGTGACGGCGGCCGTCGTCCTCGTGTCCTCGATCGGTGCGTGGGTGCGGGGGCGCGCGCCGCGGCCGGAGCTCTAGGCGGTGACGCGCTCGTGCGCGAGCCGCTCGAGTTCGGTGCGATCGAGCTCTCGGCCGAAGATCGGACCGCCGGGCTGCAGGTGGGCGCCCTCGCGCAGCGCACCGATGTCGACGGCGTCGAATCCGATCGCCTCGATGATGCGGGCGACGGCGGCCTTCGCCTCGTCGTCGTCTCCGGCCACCGCGAGTGCTCGGCGGAGCGGCGCACCGGCCGGCAGGGCGTCGTCCTCCATCTCGTGATAGCCGAGATGGTTGAACGACTTCACGAGCCGCGCCGCGGTGTTCCGGGTGCCGATGATCTCGCTCGTCGAGCGACCGTCGGCTTCGACCTCGTCGATCGTGCCGTCGATCGGCGGCCAGTAGTTCATCGCGTCGACGACGATGCGACCGTCGAACTCGTCCCACGGCAGACTGTCGGCCTTGCCGAACGGCACGGCGACGATGATGATGTCCGACTCGCGCGCGAGGGTGAGGGCGTCGGCGACGCGGGCGCCGGGCGCGACGACCCCGACGAGCAGGTCGAGGGCGCTCTGCCGGGGCGAGCCGGCGATCAGCACGGGGTGGCCGGCGGCGACGAAGAGTCGCGCGAGTGCCGTGCCCACCTTGCCTGCGCCGTAGATGCCGATTCGCGGCCGTTCGTTCTCTGACTCCACGCTGTGCTCAACGCTCGGGCGTCGCCGATCATTCCGCGCGGGCGGGGAATAGGGTCGACCCAGGGCGGGTTGGTGCAAATATGCAAACGTATGAAAAGGGAGCCGAACGGATGACCGGAGCGATCGAACTCGGACTGGACACCTTCGGCGACGTGACCGTCGCACCCGATGGCACGACTCTCTCGCACGCCGAGGTCCTTCGGAACGTCGTCGCCGAGGGCGAACTGGCCGACCGCGTCGGTCTCGACTTCTTCGGCGTCGGCGAGCACCACCGCGAGGACTTCGCCGTCTCAGCACCCGAGGTCGTGCTCGCGGCGATCGCGGCACGCACCGAGCGCATCCACCTGGGCAGCGCCGTCACCGTGCTCTCGAGCGACGACCCCGTGCGCGTCTTCCAGCGCTTCTCGACACTCGACGCCCTCTCGAACGGCCGCGCCGAGGTCATCCTCGGGCGAGGCTCGTTCATCGAGTCCTTCCCGCTCTTCGGCTACGACCTCGCTCAGTACCAGCAGCTGTTCGACGAGAAGCTCGACCTCTTCGCCGAGCTCCTCAAGCAAGAGCCGGTGACGTGGAACGGAACGCTTCGCCCGTCGCTCGACGGCCAGCGCGTGTACCCCGAGGTCGCGGGCGATCTGACGACCTGGATCGGCGTGGGCGGAAGCCCCGAATCGGTCGTGCGCGCCGCGAAGTACGGGCTGCCGCTCGTGCTCGCGATCATCGGCGGCTCGGCCCGTCGCTTCGCACCACTCGCCGACCTGTACCGCCGGGCCCTCGCACAGTTCGGCACGCCGCTCCAGCCCATCGCGATCCACTCGCCCGGGTTCATCGCCGAGACCGACGCGCAGGCGCTCGAAGAACTCTGGCCGCACTACGAGGGCATGCACAACCGCATCGGACGCGAGCGCGGCTGGGGCCCGACGTCGCGCGAGCAATTCGAGCACGAGGCCGGCCCCGACGGCGCACTCTACGCGGGATCGCCCGAGACCGTCGCAGCGAAGATCGTCGACTCGATCGTGCAGATCGGTGCGAGCCGCTTCGATCTCAAGTACTCGAGCGGAACGCTGCCCCACGAGGCGTCGATGCGCACGATCGAGCTGTACGGCACCGTCGTCGCGCCTCTCGTCCGAGAGCGGCTCGCGGCCCTCGCCGAGGCCGACCCGGTGTCATCCGCGGGCTGAGCGCATCGCCGCCGAGCGCTGCTGGCGGCTCCAGCCGCGGAACCACGCCGTGTCGGGAACGCGCGCGAGGAAGGGCCCCGCGATGACGGTGATGAGCACGTAGGCGGTCGCGAGCGGTGCGAGCTGCGGCGCGACGCCCGCCCCCACGGCGAGCCCGGCGATGACGATCGAGAACTCGCCGCGCGGTGTCAGGGCGAACCCGGCGCGCCAGCGGCCGGGCACGCCGATGCCCGCGCGGCGTGCGGCGAGATATCCCGTGCCGACCTTGGTCGCGATCGTGACGACGGCGAGCACGATCGCGGCGGGAAGTACGGGAAGCAGGTCCGCCGGATCGGTCGTGAGCCCGAAGAACACGAAGAAGACCGCGGCGAAGAGATCGCGGAGCGGGGTGAGCAGTCGCCCGGCGTGCTCGGCTACCCGTCCCGAGAGTGCGATACCGACGAGGAACGCGCCGACCGCGGCCGAGACGTTGACCTGCGCGGCGAGCCCTGCGACGAGCATCGTCAGCCCGAGTACGCCGAGCAGCAGCGGCTCGGGGTGGTCGGGGGTGAAGACGCGCGAGATGACGGGACCGTGGCGAAGAGCCACCCACAGGATGACGGAGACGACGCCGACCGCGACGGCCACGGCGACGGCGCCCTGGACGAGGCTCACGCCGATGACGACGGCCGAGAGGATCGGCAGGTAGAACGCCATCGCGAGGTCTTCGATGACGAGCACGGCGAGCACAGTTGGCGTCTCACGGTTGCCGAGCCGACCGAGATCGCGCATCACCTTGGCGACGACGCCCGACGACGACACCCAGGTGATGCCCGCGAGAGCGACGGCCGCCGCAGGCCCCCAGCCCATCACGAGCGCGAAGAGCGCACCGGGAACCGCGTTGAGGCTCGCGTCGATGAGCCCGGCGATCTTCGACTGGCGGAGGTTCGTCAGCAGCTCGCCGGCCGTGTACTCGAGTCCGAGCAGGGCGAGCAGCAGGATGACGCCGATCTCCGAGCCGATCTCGAAGAACTCCTCGCTCGCGCCGAGCGGCACGATGCCGCCGTTGCCGAAGGCGAGGCCCGCGACGAGGTAGAGGGGGATGGGGGAGATGCCGATGCGGATCGCGAGACGACCGAGCAGGCTCATGCCGAACAGGAGCGCGCCGATCTCGATGAGGATGAGCGTCGTCTCGTGCACGGCTCTCTCCTCGGCTCAGTCCGGTCCGGTGGCGAAGAGGCGACTCACGGCGTCGAGCCCCGCGCGCGTGCCCACCGCGACGATGATGTCGCCCGCGTAGAGAACGTCGGACGGCGTCGGCGAGGGGATGACGGTTCCGTCGCGAGAGAGTGCGACGATCGAGACGTGCGTGCGGGTGCGCGTCTTCGAGTCGCCCAGAGGGCGGCCCGCGAACGGCGAGTCGATCGGCAGTTCGATCTTCTCGACGTAGATGCCCGCGATGTCCTCCGCGAGGCTCGCGAGACTCGAGAGCATGACCGAACCGCCGAGCACGTCGGCGAGGGCTGCGGCCTCGTCATCGCTCATCGAGATCGAATCGGATGACGCGTCGGGATCGTCGACGTCGAAGATCGTGAGGTCGCGTTCACCGTCGCGGTGCGAGACCACGCCGACACGTCGACCGCCCTCGGTCACGATGTCGTGCCGGACTCCGATGCCCGGCAGATCGACCTTCTCGATGCGTGCGCCCACGGGGCAACGCTAGCGCACGGCGCGCGTCGTCATCGTGAGAATGTCGGTGCCGTCGACGGTCGTCGACGCGAGGTCGACGGTGACGCGTCCGAGCTCAGCGAGGCTCGTGACGTGGGTGCCTCCGCACGCGATGCGAGCGGCACCACCGGGCAGGTCGCAGACCCAGTGACGGAGGTCGGTGAGCAGCTCGCCGTCGCGCTCGACCGTGACGCTCGCCGCGGTGTCGATCCACTCCGAGAGCTGCGCATCGATCGCGCGTGCGAGGTCGGGCAGGTCACCCGTGAGCCCCTCGGTCGTGAACCCCTTGCGACGGAGCGATTTGTTGAGACGGAAGACGTCGACGGAGCCGAACGGCTCGATCGTCGAGGAGGAGATCGCCGCGGCGTCGAAGTCGGGCGAACCGAGGGCATCGAGGCGGGTCTCCTTCGTCCACCGGTCGGCGACGGCGCGGTTGAGCGCGAGAGAAGCGAGGTGGCACGCGGTGTGCCCGATCGAGAGCGTGCCCCGGGTATCGGCGTCGGCGCGGAGGAGGGCCTCGTCGCCCTCGGCCGGGTTCAGCCCCGAATCCGCATCGACGAGGTGCGCGACGACGAAGGTCCAGCCGTCGTCGCCCGGTCGTGCAGGGATGTCGGAGCCGAGGAACAGGGAACGCCCGTCGGTCGCGCCGACGACGCAGTCGACGATCGTCGCGGTGCGTCCGCCGATGACGATCTCCGCGACATCCGCGCCCTGATCGGGCCACGAGGCATCGACCGGGTGCACGCTCGTCGACTCGGTGAGCACGGCGATGCGGTCGCCGACGGGTTCGACGTGGAGGACCGTCGACCGCTCCTCGAGCGCGCCGGTCGCGTACGTGACGCGCGTATCGGTGCGCGGCAGCGTCATGTCAGGCGCCGTCGGCCTTGCCGAGCACGTGGAACGGGATCGCGAAGGAGAGCGAGACGGCGACGATGCCGCTGAAGAAGACCGGAGCCTCGAAGCCGACGACCTGGAAGGCGACCGACATGACCCAGATGCCGAAGCTGAAGAGAACGAACGAGAAAAGGAACGCGACGACGTTCACGGGGGACCTCCTGGTACCGGGCGGGCAATCGCTCCAGTCTAGCCAGGCGCCCCGTCGGGCACCGGGCCGAGCCATGCGGTCGCCATCGTGCCGTGGGCCGAGTCGTCGCTCGACGGCTGGAAGAGACCCGCGAGCACGTCGCGATAGAGACGGCCGAGCTCGTCGCCCGCGAAGTAGCTCGATCCGCCCGCGACGCGCACCGACGCCTCGACGACGTCTTTCGCCGTCTCGGTCGCGCGCACCTTGAGCGCCGAGAGCCGGGCGAACCAGAATGCTCCGTGATCGACGTCGGAGTCGACGTCGCGCGCGAGCCCCGTGAGCTGCGGGCCGAGGGCGTCGAGGGCGATGGCGGCCGCGGCGATGCGGCGGCGGACGTCGGGATCGTGGGCGAGGGGGCGGCCGAGCTTCGCCGACGTGCGGCGGTGCGCAGCCTCGACGGCGAGTTCGAGGGCACGGTCGGCGATGCCCGTGTAGACGGACGACAACAGGATCTCGAACGCCGCGAAGATACCGAAGACGAGCGGATCGGCGTGGGGTCCGGGGGCGAACCTCCGCACCACGCGGTCGGCCGAGGCACGGGCGCCGTCGAACACGGTCGTCCGACTCTGGCTGGCGCGCATGCCGAGCGTGTCCCAGTCGTCGAGGGCGCTCACTCCGGGGTCGCCCCGATCGAGGAAGGCGTACACGATCTTCGGAGCGTCGGCCGAGGTCGAGTCGAGGCCCATCGTGCCGAGGCGGGTCCACGCGGGCGACATCGAGGTGAAGATCTTCCTCCCCGTGAAGCGGTAGCCGCCGTCGGATTCGGGTACGGCGGCCGTCGTCGACCCGAAGAGCATGAGGTCGTTGCCGGCCTCACTGATGCCGAAGCCGAAGACCTCGCCGTCGGCCGCCTCACGCAGCACGAAGTCGAGGGAGTCGTCGCCGTGGGCCGACAGCCGAGCCGCGACGGCGGTCCAGACGAGGTGCATGTTGACCGCGAGCGCGGTCGCGGGAGCCGCGGCCGCGAGCCGACGCTGCAGGGCGACGGCCGTCTCGAGGGTCGCGCCCGAGCCGCCGAGCGCGACCGGAACGAAGAGTCTCAGGTACCCGGCCGCGGCGAGCTCGGCGAGGTCGTCGTCGAAGAAAGTGTTCTCGCGATCGTGCCCGGCGGCACGCGAATGGATGCGAGCGAGGAGGTCAGCAGAGAGGAGCGATTCGGCCGTCACGCGGGCCAGCCTAAACCTGCCCGTCCGCAGCCGCGCCCTCCCCGCCCCGTTTGTGACTCTTGGATGTCACTCTCGCCTCACCAGAACAGCACGAACAGGTCGCAAACCGGGCCGCGTCAGCTCGGACTGATCGTCGTCACCGGTTCGGTATCGGGCAGCGGGCTCGCGTCGCGACCGCGCAGGTCGGGGTGCCAGCGACGGAAGACCGCGGGGATGAGGAAGCCTACGAACGCGAAGGCACCGGCGGCCCAGAAGGCGCCGACCGCACCGTTGCCGTCGATGAGGAAGCCCGCGACGGCCGAGCCGAGCGCGGCGCCGATGAGCTGGCCCGTGCCGACCCAGCCGTACGCCTCGGCGGTGTCGCTGAACTTGACGCTCGCCGAGACGATCGCGAAGAGCACGGCGAGGGCCGGCGCGATGCCGATGCCCGCGATGAAGAGCGTTGCGGCGAGCCACCAGAAGTCCATCATCGCCATCGCCGCGGCGGTTCCCGCGAAGACGATGAACATGCGGCGGGCGGTCGACCACGGTCCGATCGGCACGTGGCCGAGGCTCAGGCCGCCGACGATCGATCCGATCGAGAAGATGGCGAGCACGATTCCGGCATCCGCGCCGTCGTGGCCGAACACGGCGACGACGCCCGCCTCGATGGCCGCGCACGCGCCGACGAGCAGGAAGCCCACGACGGTTGCGAGGAGCACGGGCGGGCGGGTGAGGACGACGCCGAGCTTCCGCCGCGAGCGGGGGATGCGCACGCGCCCGAGCTCGGGGGAGGAGATGAACCACGCTCCTCCGCCGAGGAGGAACGCGACGGCGACGAGGATGCCCCATACGGTGCTGATCTGCGTCGAGATGAACGTCGTCGCGACGGGGCCGATGACCCAGATGATCTCCTGCGCGGTCGCATCGAGCGAGAAGAGCGGCGTCAGCTGCTTCGAGTTGACCATCTTCGGGTAGATCGTGCGCACCGCGGGCTGGATGGGCGGCATGCTGATGCCCGCGACGAAGGCGACGGCCATCGCTGCGGGAACGCTCAGCGTGACGATGCCGATCGTCGTGATCGCGGCCGAGCAGATGAGCAGGGTCACGGTCAGCACGGGGCGCATGCCCCAGCGACCCATGAGGCGGCTCGTGAGCGGGCCCGCGATCGCCTGCCCGATCGACATCGCGGCGAGCACGAGGCCCGCGGCGCCGTACGATCCGGTCTGGCGTTCGATGTGCAGCAGGAACGCGAGAGAGAGCATCCCGAAGGGGAATCGCGCCGTCAGCTGGGCCGAGATGATCCGCGCGACTCCGGGTGTCTTCAACAGGTCGGAATAGCGGCTCACAAATCGATAATCGTACTCTTCGCGGGCACGCCCCACACCCCTCCCCCCGGTCGCGAACGAGTGGGGGAGAGGGCGAGCGGATGACTCAGGCGAGAACCTTCGCGATGCGCTGCGGCGACACGGGTTCGGCGGCCCGCAGCTCCTGCGCGAAGAGGCTGATGCGGAGCTCCTCGATGAGCCAGCGGGCGCGCACGATCTGCTCGGGCGCGAACGCCGCGAGGGGGATCGTGCCCCCGGCTTCCGCGTAGCGCTCGAGCACCGGCTCGATCTCGTTCATGCGCTGACGGTCGCGACCCGGGCTCTCGACCATCTTCGCGACGCGCATCGTGATGCCGCCGAGGTAGCGCGGCAGGTGGTGCAGGCGTTCGAGGCCCGTGTGCGACACGAACCCGGTGCGGACGAGTGCGGCGAGCTGGGTCTTCATGTCGCCGAGCGCGTGCATGTAGGCGAGGCTCGATGCTCCCGAGATCGCCTTGTCGGCGTCACGCGTCGCGCCGAGGATGCGCACCACCTGGGCGACCGTGTCGAACATCGACTGCATGACGCTCTGCCCGACGGCGTCGCGCGCCGCCTCGAACTCGGCCCGGGTGAAGAGCAGCCCGTCGGGGTGGCGACGGCGGATCTCCGCGTCGACGACCGCGGCGAGGCAGTCGTCGAGGAGCGCCTTCGTCGAGGAGTAGGGGCTGCCGGCGAGGGTGAGCTTCTCGGTGTTCGAGAGGTGCTCCTGCACGTAGGCGGCGGGGCTCGGCGTCGCGAGGATGACGAGGCGACGGATGCCGGCGATCGTGGCCCGCCGCTGGTCCTCGGGCGTCGCGAGGGGTCGGAGCGTCACACTCGACCCGTCATCCACGAGGCTCGGATACGCACGGATGGCGTTGCCGCCCTGCGCGACGTCGACGAAACGGGGGATCTCGTCGAAGTCCCACGTCGTGATGCCCGTGCGTTCGGGCGGTGCCGCGCTCGCCGCGGGTGCCGATGTCGGGCGCGGGGCGGGGCCGCGCCGACGACTCGGGCGCTCCTCCGCTCGCGGGGCCCCGACGGCTCGTGCGACCGCGGCGGCGCTCTCGTCGGCGTAGCGCGACTGGAGTGCGCGCAGATCCTTGTCGCTGCCCACGGTGCGCCCGCGATCGTCGACCGCGCGGAACGTCACGCGCAAGTGGGCGGGCACACGGTCGAGGTCGAAGTCGCCCGGGTCGACGGCCGTGTACGTGAGCTTCCTGATCGCGTGCGCGACGGTGGCTGTGAACGGCTCGGCGTCGGCATCCGTCGGCGCGGTCTCGGGCAGTTCGCCGAGGATGCGATCGGCCCACTCGGCCGCGGGAACCACCTGGCGACGGATGACCTTCGGGAGCGCCCTCAGCAAGGCCGTGACCGCTTCGGCACGGAGCCCCGGAACCTGCCAGTCGAAACCGGCGGGCGTGAGGCGGGGGAGGAGGGCGAGCGGAACCGACACCGTGACGCCGTCGTCGACGGCGCCCGGTTCGAAGCGGTAGCTGAGCGCGAGCGACTGATCGCCCTGACGCCACGTCGTGGGGTAGAGGTCGGCGTCAACCGAGGCATCCGATTCGGGTGCGAGCGTCGCCGTCGTCATCGTGAGCAGGTCGGGGGTCTCGCGGTGAGTGCCGCGCCACCACTTCTCGAACGCCCGCGTGCTCGCCATGTCGGCGGGGAGACGTCGATCGTAGAAGTCGAAGACCGACTCGTCGTCCCAGAGCACGTCGCGGCGACGGGTGCGCTCCTCGATCTCCTCGAGTTCGCGGCGCAGGGCCGCGTTCGCCTGGAGGAAGGCGAAGACGCGGCGATCGAGCGAGCGCGTGTCCCATTCCCCCTGCACGAGCGCGTGGCGGATGAACAGTTCGCGCGCGAGCCCCGCATCGATGCGCGAGAGCTGCACGCGCCGCTTCGGGACGATCGGGATGCCGTAGAGCATGACCTTCTCGTCGGCGACGGCCGCACCCTGGTTCTTCTCCCACCGCGGCGCACTGAAGCTGCGCTTGGCGAGCGAACCGGCGAGCGGCTCCGCCCACGCGGGGTCGATCGCGGCGTTCGTGCGGGCGAAGAGGAGAGCGGTCTCGACGAGTTCGGCGCTCATGACGGCACCCGGCGGCTTCTTCGAGAGCACGCTTCCCGGGAAGAGCGCGAACTTCGTGCCGCGCGCACCGAGGTACTCGGCGCGGGCGCGGCGGTCGCCGCGGCCGCCGGTCGCACTCGAGCGCGCGGGTTCGTCGCGCAGTCCGATGTGCGACAGGAGGCCCGACAGCAGCGCGCGGTGCACGCCGTCGCCGTTCGCCGAGGGCTCGCCGATGTGCAGGCCGAGCGGTTTCGCGAGGCGCGCGAGCTGCCGGTAGAGGTCTTGCCACTCGCGGATGCGCAGGTAGTTGAGGAACTCGCTGCGGCACATCCGTCGGAATGCGCTCGAGCCGAGCTCACGCTGCTTCTGCTCGAGGTGGTTCCAGAGGTTCAGCAGTGAGAGGAAGTCGCTCGTCGGGTCGGCGAAGCGCGCGTGGAAGCCGTCGGCCTGCTCGCGCTTCTCGAGCGGGCGCTCGCGCGGGTCCTGGATCGTGAGGCCCGCGACGATCGCGAGCACTTCGCGACTGACCCCTTGCGCCTTCGACTCGATGACCATGCGCGCGAAGCGCGGCTCGATCGGGAGGCGCGAGATCTGACGTCCGATGCGGGTGAGCCGGAGGCCCGACCCATCGCGCGCTCCCTCGACGAGGGCGCCGAGTTCGGTGAGCAGGTCGATGCCGTCGCGGATGCCGCGCGAGTCGGGCGGGGTGAGGAAGGGGAACTCCGCGATCGCACCGAGATCGAGCGACGCCATCTGCAGGATGACGGCGGCGAGGTTCGTGCGGAGCACCTCGGGGTCGGTGAACTCGGGGCGACGATCGAAGTCGTCCTCGGAATACAGGCGGATCGCGATGCCGTCGCTCGTGCGGCCCGAGCGTCCCGAGCGCTGATTGGCGGATGCCTGCGAGATCGCCTCGATCGGCAGACGCTGCACCTTCGAGCGCGTGCTGTAGCGGCTGATGCGCGCCGTACCCGCGTCGATGACGTAACGGATGCCGGGCACGGTGAGACTCGTCTCGGCGACGTTCGTCGCGAGCACGACGCGGCGCCGGAGGCCGGCCGTGTTCGATCGCTCGAACACGCGGTGCTGGTCGGCGGACGAGAGCCGTCCGTAGAGGGGGAGCACCTCGGTCGTGCCGTAGCCGGCGTGACGACCCGAGTAGTGACCGCGCACGGCGTCTTCCGCGTCGCGGATCTCGTTCTCGCCCGAGAGGAAGACGAGCACGTCGCCGGTCTCTTCGCGATCGAGTTCGTCGAGGGCGTCGAGGATGCCCTGCAGGTAGTCCTTCTCGTCGGCGTCGTCGCCCTCGTCGTCATCCGATCCGTGGTCCTCGTCGACGAGCGGGCGGTAGCGGATCTCGACGGGATAGGTGCGGCCCGAGACCTCGACGATGGGGGCGGGTTCGCCCGCTGCGTCCGCGAAGTGTCGGGCGAAGCTCTCGGGGTCGATCGTCGCGCTCGTGACGATGACCTTGAGGTCGGGGCGCTTCGGCAGGAGCTCGCGGAGGTATCCGAGCAGGAAGTCGATGTTGAGGCTGCGTTCGTGCGCCTCGTCGATGATGATCGTGTCGTACTTCCGCAGCTCACGGTCACGGTGGATCTCGTTGAGCAGGATGCCGTCGGTCATGAGCTTCACGCGCGTCGCCGCACTCACCTGATCGGTGAAGCGCACCTGGTAACCGACGAGGTCGCCGAGCTCCGAACCGAGCTCCTCGGCGATGCGCTCGGCGATCGTGCGCGCCGCGAGTCGCCGCGGCTGCGTGTGACCGATCGACTCTCGGCCCAGGTCGAGGCAGATCTTCGGCAGCTGCGTCGTCTTGCCCGAGCCGGTGGCTCCCGCGACGATGACGACCTGGTTCTCGCTGATGACCCGGGCGATCTCGTCCCGCATCGCGCTGACGGGCAGCTCCGGGGGGTACGTGATCTGCAGAGACATAGCGTTCCAGTCTACGACCGCCCCCGCCCACCCCCATCCGCCCTGCCCATCTACCTACCTCATCCCTGAGAGGGCAGTAGTTCGGGCAAAGCAGCCACCATTCGCCGAACTACTGCCCACTCACGGCCCTGCCGACCCCACAAAGCTATTGCACTCGAAAAGTACTTTGTGTTACAAAGTAGGTGCGGCAGCGAACGGGCGGCCGCATCGACGAAGGGCCGGCACATGACCGCAGACGACACCGATGAGGCCGCACTCTCACCCGAGGCGATGCTCGCCCTGCTCACCGACCAGCGGAAGAGCATGGAAGGCCAGATCGCCGCGTTCGTGCCCTACCTCGTCACGATGTGGGGAGTCGTCTGGTTCGTCGGCTTCTCCGCGCTCTGGCTCATCGACGGTCTGCAGCCCGCTTTCGGTCTGCCCCTGCCGCTCGCCGCGACGATCTTCGCGGTGCTCATCGCCGGCGCGATCGGCATGTCGGCCTATCTCGGCATCCGGTCGAACCGCGGCATCCGCACCACGCGGGCTGCGGCCTTCACCGGCACCGTCTACGGCGTCACCTGGTCGGTCGGCAGCGTCGCGATCTTCGTCTTCGCGATGGGCCTGCAGTTCAACGGCATGACGGGAGCCGCGGTCAACATCTTCTACCCGACGGCCTTCGTGCTCTTCGCGGGCATCATGTACCTCATCGCGGGAGCGATCTGGCAGGCGGTGCCGTGCGTCGTCCTCGGCGCCTACACGGTCGTGATCGCCGTCATCGCGCCCTTCCTCGGCTACCCGAACCACTACCTGTTCCTCGCGATCGCGGGCGGCGGTGGCTTCATCGCCCTCGGCGTCGTGTCGTTCGCCTACCTCGGGCGCCTCCGCCGCCGCGCGCAGGGAATCCGCTGATGGAGCTCGACCCGGTCATCCACGCCCAGGCCCGCCTCCGCATCACGGCGGCCCTCTCGACGCTCGATCCCGAGGAGTCGATCACGTTCCCGCGACTCCAGGAGCTCCTCGACATGACGGCCGGAAACCTCTCGACCCACCTCCGCAAGCTCGAGGACGCGGGCTACGTGACCGTCGACAAGTCGCACCAGGGCCGAACGCCCGTCACCTATCTCGCCCTCAGCCGCGCGGGTCGACGCGCCTTCGAGGACTACATGGACACCCTCCGATCCGTACTGGGAGAAACCTCATGACCGCACTCGCCCGCCTCGACCACGTCTCACGACGCTTCGGCAGCGTGACCGCCCTCGACGACGTGTCACTCGAGATCCACCCGGGAGCGATCCTCGGTCTGCTCGGCCCGAACGGCGCAGGCAAGAGCACGCTCCTTTCGCTCCTGACCGGTCAGCGCACCCCGTCGTCGGGAACCGTGTCGATCTTCGACGGCTCGCCCCGCGACTACCGCAACCGACAGGGGCTCGGGTCGACCCCACAGGAGACGGCGCTCCCGCCGACACTCCGCGTGGGCGAGGTCATCGACTTCGTCGGTGCCCACTTCGAGAATCGCGTCCCCCGCGACGAACTGGCCGACGAGTTCGGTCTCCGTGATCTGCTCCGGCGGCAGACGGGCGCCCTGTCGGGAGGTCAGAAGCGTCGCTTGAGCGTCGCGCTCGCATTCGTCGGGCGCCCCCGACTCGTGCTCCTCGACGAGCCGACGACGGGCCTCGACGTCGACGCCCGTCGAACCCTCTGGGATGCCGTTCGGCGTCAGCACGACGCGGGATCGACGGTCGTCGTCACGAGTCACTACCTCGAAGAGATCGAGGCGCTCGCCGAACGCGTCGTCGTCATGGGCGGGGGGCGGGTGATCGCGGATGACGCCCTCGGCGCCGTACTCCAGCGCGTCGGCATCCGTCAGGTCTCGCTGTCGTCGCCCGACATCGACCGCATCGCGGCGCTTCCCGGGGTGGCCCGCTTCGAGGCGACGGATGACGCCGGCTCGTCCGATTCGCCGAGCGCGACCTTCTACGCGCAGGACTCCGACGCCCTCATCCGCGAACTCGTCCGGTCCGACATCCGCTTCGCCGACCTCACCGTTCGCGGAGCCAGCCTCGAGGAGGCCTTCCTCGCCCTCACCGATGACGCGAAGGAGCTCCGACGATGAGCACGCTCAGCCTGACTGTCCTGCACGCGCGGTACTCGATCATCGAGACGGCGCGCATCCCGATCGCTCTCATCGGGTCCCTCGTGTTCCCCGCGCTCGCGCTGCTGTTCTTCGTGGTGCCGAACCGTTCGGTCGCCGACGAGCCGATGTTCGCGACTCAGGCCGTGATCTCGCTCTCGGTCTTCGCCGTGATGACGAACGCGCTCTTCAGCTTCGGTCTGACGATCGCGGAGAACCGCGAGAAGCCGTGGGATCCGTATCTCCGCACGCTCCCGGCGCCGGGTGTCGCGCGGGTCCTCGCCCACGTGCTCGCCACGGGAACGCTCGGACTCGCGGCGATCATCCCGGTCATCGTGATCGGTGCGCTCTTCACCGCGGCGACCGCGCCCCTCATCAACGTCGTGCTCGGCATGATCGCGCTCGCCGTCGCCGGCCTCCCGTTCATGTTCATCGGCATCTGCATCGGCTACTCGATGCCCTCGAAGGCGGCGATCGCGGTCGTTCAGGTCGTCATGTTCTCCTTCGCCTTCATCGGGGGACTCTTCCTGCCGCCGCAGCTCTTCGCCGACTGGCTGAACGCGATCTCGGCGTTCACGCCGTCGCGCCAGGCTCGGGAGTTCGTCATCTGGGCCGTCCAGGGCGGTTCGCTCGAGTGGTGGGTCTGGGTGGGGCTCATCGTCTGGACCGCGGTGACCTTCGTGCTCGCGCTCGTGCTCTTCCGCCGGGACGAGGGTCGGCGATACCGCTGACAGCGAACTGCGCTGCGCTCGCGCTCCGACGGTGATGGGATGGATTCATGACTGACGTACCCCGTATTCAGCTCAACGACGGCAACTCCATCCCGCAACTCGGCTTCGGAGTCTTCAAGGTCGATCCGGCCGAGACGGAGCGCATCGTGTCCGAGGCGCTCGAGGTGGGCTATCGCCACATCGACACGGCCCGCATCTACGGCAACGAAGAGGGGGTCGGCCGAGCGATCGCCGCGTCCGGCATCCCGCGTGACGAGCTCTACATCACGACGAAGCTGTGGAACGACGACCAGGGCAAGGCCCAGGATGCGTTCGATGCGAGTCTCGAGCGGCTCGGTCTCGACCACGTCGACCTGTACCTCGTGCACTGGCCGGCGCCCGAGCGCGGAACGTACGTGCAGGCGTGGAAGTCGCTCGAGGAGATCCCCTCGTCGGGTCGCACCCGATCGATCGGCGTCTCGAACTTCCTGGTCCCGCACCTCGAGAAGCTCCTCGCCGAGACCGATGTCGTTCCGGCGGTCGATCAGATCGAACTGCACCCCGCTCATCAGCAGCCGGAGACGACGGCGCTCGCCCGCGCGAACGGAATCGCGATCGAGGCGTGGGGTCCGCTCGGGCAGGGCAAGTACCCGCTCTTCGAGCTTCCCGAGGTGACGGGTCCCGCTGCGGCGCACGGCAAGTCACCCGCGCAGGTCGTCATCCGCTGGCACCTCCAGAACGGAACGATCGTCTTCCCGAAGTCGAGCTCGCGTGAGCGCATGGCCGAGAACTTCGACGTCTTCGACTTCGAGCTCTCCGATTCGGAGGTCGCTGCGCTCTCTGCTCTCGAACGTGAGGGCCGTGTCGGAGGTCACCCCGACGAGGTCAACTGACCGGACTCAGCACGAACGGCGCCGCGGAACGAAAGTTCCGGGCGCCGTTCGTCGTTGGCGCTCAGGAGGCCGTCGAGACGTGAGGGCTCCTCAGAGACGCAACATCCGCGGAATTCCGGGGGAGTTGGCCGCGACACGCCCGGGATGCAAGCGTAATTTGCTGCGCGTTCACCCGCGCCGTAATGTAATCACTCGTCACCCCAAAGGTGCGGGAAGCGGAAGAGCTTCTCGGCCTCAAGCGGGACCATCTCCGATCTGATCACCAGCCTTGTAGGCGAGATTCAGAACGGTTAGGATGACAATCCACTCTTTGCGAGAATCGCACTCCTCAAAGCCAGTATTGGATCACGAGGAGCTGCGCGAGTCGATTTGACTTGAGCCGCAGAGGTGGTACGATAGACAGGTTGCCCTGAGGGCAGGCCGAGGAGAAACTCGGCTGAAACTCCGGTGCGTCCGTTCCTTGAGAACTCAACAGCGTGCACTATGTTCAATGCCAAATTTATACCTCGGCATTGCCTCGTTTGGGGTGATGTGGTGGTTTCTTTGAGATTGATACGGACAGCCAGCAATGTTGGTTGTTTGTTCAGCTAGTATCAAACAATTTTTTTTGGAGAGTTTGATCCTGGCTCAGGACGAACGCTGGCGGCGTGCTTAACACATGCAAGTCGAACGATGAAGGAGAGCTTGCTCTTTGGATTAGTGGCGAACGGGTGAGTAACACGTGAGTAACCTGCCCTGGACTCTGGGATAACTGCGGGAAACTGTAGCTAATACCGGATATGACCTTGGATCGCATGATTCTTGGTGGAAAGTTTTTCGGTCTGGGATGGACTCGCGGCCTATCAGCTTGTTGGTGAGGTAATGGCTCACCAAGGCGTCGACGGGTAGCCGGCCTGAGAGGGTGACCGGCCACACTGGGACTGAGACACGGCCCAGACTCCTACGGGAGGCAGCAGTGGGGAATATTGCACAATGGGCGCAAGCCTGATGCAGCAACGCCGCGTGGGGGATGACGGCCTTCGGGTTGTAAACCTCTTTTAGTAAGGAAGAAGCCTTCGGGTGACGGTACTTGCAGAAAAAGCACCGGCTAACTACGTGCCAGCAGCCGCGGTAATACGTAGGGTGCAAGCGTTGTCCGGAATTATTGGGCGTAAAGAGCTCGTAGGCGGTTTGTCGCGTCTGCTGTGAAATCCCGAGGCTCAACCTCGGGCGTGCAGTGGGTACGGGCAGACTGGAGTGCGGTAGGGGAGAATGGAATTCCTGGTGTAGCGGTGGAATGCGCAGATATCAGGAGGAACACCGATGGCGAAGGCAGTTCTCTGGGCCGTAACTGACGCTGAGGAGCGAAAGCGTGGGGAGCGAACAGGATTAGATACCCTGGTAGTCCACGCCGTAAACGTTGGGCGCTAGATGTGGGGACCTTTCCACGGTTTCCGTGTCGTAGCTAACGCATTAAGCGCCCCGCCTGGGGAGTACGGCCGCAAGGCTAAAACTCAAAGGAATTGACGGGGGCCCGCACAAGCGGCGGAGCATGCGGATTAATTCGATGCAACGCGAAGAACCTTACCAAGGCTTGACATGTACGAGAACGCCTCAGAAATGAGGAACTCTTTGGACACTCGTATGCAGGTGGTGCATGGTTGTCGTCAGCTCGTGTCGTGAGATGTTGGGTTAAGTCCCGCAACGAGCGCAACCCTCGTCGTATGTTGCCAGCACGTAATGGTGGGAACTCATATGAGACTGCCGGGGTCAACTCGGAGGAAGGTGGGGATGACGTCAAATCATCATGCCCCTTATGTCTTGGGCTTCACGCATGCTACAATGGCCGGTACAAAGGGCTGCGATGTCGTAAGGCGGAGCGAATCCCAAAAAGCCGGTCTCAGTTCGGATTGAGGTCTGCAACTCGACCTCATGAAGTCGGAGTCGCTAGTAATCGCAGATCAGCAACGCTGCGGTGAATACGTTCCCGGGCCTTGTACACACCGCCCGTCAAGTCATGAAAGTCGGTAACACCCGAAGCCAGTGGCCTAACCGTAAGGAGGGAGCTGTCGAAGGTGGGATCGGTGATTAGGACTAAGTCGTAACAAGGTAGCCGTACCGGAAGGTGCGGCTGGATCACCTCCTTTCTAAGGAGCAACTCGGAATCCTCTTCGGGGGGTTTCGCAGTGCGCCAGATCACGATCATCAGACCGTTGGGTTTGCTCTGAGTCGTGCTGGTTGCTCATGGGTGGAACATTGACATAGGTGCTTTCGTGAATTGCTTCTGTTGAGTACGCCGGCCCTTGGGTTGGTTGGAAAGGTGGGGGTGGTGAGTGGGGGTACATGCACGCTGTTGGGTCCTGAGGGACCGGACAACATCACCGTCACGGTGGTGGTTTCCCGTAAGGGGGGCTACTGGTGTGGTGGGGGTGTGGCGGGATCTCTCGGATCTCTGCTGAAGGTGGCTGTGGCTGCTGGGGGTGGGGGTTCCGACCGTATTTTGAGAACTACATAGTGGACGCGAGCATCTTAGATTCAACACATTCGTGTGTTGGGTCACAAAGATTTTTAGGACATCACCTTCTGGGTGGTGTTCGACTAATCATTGGTCAATTTCGCAGCACCCTTTGGGTGTTGCAACGAATTCGATCGAACTCATGTGATTTCAAGTTTCTAAGAGCAGACGGTGGATGCCTTGGCATCTGGAGCCGAAGAAGGACGTCGTAATCTGCGATAAGCCTCGGGGAGTTGATAAACGAGCTGTGATCCGAGGATTTCCGAATGGGGAAACCCCGCCAGGCCCTTTGGGTGACCTGGTGACTCCCGCCTGAATATATAGGGCGGGTAGAGGGAACGTGGGGAAGTGAAACATCTCAGTACCCACAGGAAGAGAAAACAATAGTGATTCCGTTAGTAGTGGCGAGCGAACGCGGATCAGGCTAAACCGTGCCTGTGTGATACCCGGCAGGGGTTGCAGGTTCGGGGTTGTGGGACTTTCCGTGATGTGCTGCCGCACATCGACAGTGACGTGTTGCGTATAGACGAACAGGATTGAAAGCCTGACCAGAGACGGTGTGAGTCCGGTAGTCGAAATGCGTGGCCGGCTGGGGAAGTATCCCAAGTAGCACGGGGCCCGAGAAATCCCGTGTGAATCTGTCAGGACCACCTGATAAGCCTAAATACTCCCAGATGACCGATAGCGGACAAGTACCGTGAGGGAAAGGTGAAAAGTACCCCGGGAGGGGAGTGAAATAGTACCTGAAACCGTCTGCTTACAAACCGTTGGAGCCTCCTTGTTGGGGTGACAGCGTGCCTTTTGAAGAATGAGCCTGCGAGTTAGTGATATGTGGCGAGGTTAACCCGTGAGGGGCAGCCGTAGCGAAAGCGAGTCTGAATAGGGCGATTCAGTCGCATGTCCTAGACCCGAAGCGAAGTGATCTATCCATGGCCAGGTTGAAGCGACGGTAAGACGTCGTGGAGGACCGAACCCACTTCAGTTGAAAATGGAGGGGATGAGCTGTGGATAGGGGTGAAAGGCCAATCAAACTTCGTGATAGCTGGTTCTCTCCGAAATGCATTTAGGTGCAGCGTTGCGTGTTTCTTGCCGGAGGTAGAGCTACTGGATAGCCGATGGGCCCCAAAAGGTTACTGACGTTAGCCAAACTCCGAATGCCGGTAAGTGAGAGCGCAGCAGTGAGACGGTGGGGGATAAGCTTCATCGTCGAGAGGGAAACAACCCAGACCACCGACTAAGGTCCCTAAGCGCGTGCTAAGTGGGAAAGGATGTGGAGTTGCACAGACAACCAGGAGGTTGGCTTAGAAGCAGCCACCCTTGAAAGAGTGCGTAATAGCTCACTGGTCAAGTGATTCCGCGCCGACAATGTAACGGGGCTCAAGCACGCCACCGAAGTCGTGGCATTGACGCTATAGATCAGCCGCACCCTTGTGGTGTTGGTTCAGTCGTGTTGATGGGTAGGAGAGCGTCGTGTGGCCAGCGAAGCGGCGGTGTAAACCAGCCGTGGAGGCTACACGAGTGAGAATGCAGGCATGAGTAGCGAAAGACGGGTGAGAAACCCGTCCTCCGGAAGACCAAGGGTTCCAGGGTCAAGCTAATCTTCCCTGGGTAAGTCGGGACCTAAGGCGAGGCCGACAGGCGTAGTCGATGGACAACGGGTTGATATTCCCGTACCGGCGAAGAACCGCCCAAGCTAATCCAGTAGTGCTAACCATCCGAAACCCCCACCGTGCTCCTTCGGGAGTGCATCGGGGGTGGAGCGTGGGACCCCGTTCTGGTGCGGTTAGCGTATTAACAGGTGTGACGCAGGAAGGTAGCCGAAGCCGGGCGATGGTAGACCCGGTCCAAGCGTGTAGGCCGAGAGATAGGCAAATCCGTCTCTCATATAAGGCTGAGACGTGATGGGGAGACGCAAGTCGAAGTCGGTGATCCTCAGCTGCCAAGAAAAGCATCGACGCGAGGTTCTAGCCGCCCGTACCCCAAACCGACTCAGGTGGTCAGGTAGAGAATACTAAGGAGATCGAGAGAATCGTGGTTAAGGAACTCGGCAAAATGCCCCCGTAACTTCGGGAGAAGGGGGGCCTGAGGCGTATTAGGACTTGCTCCGAAAGCGTTCGATGGCCGCAGAGACCAGTGGGAAGCGACTGTTTACTAAAAACACAGGTCCGTGCTAAGTCGCAAGACGATGTATACGGACTGACGCCTGCCCGGTGCTGGAAGGTTAAGAGGACCGGTTAGCCGCAAGGCGAAGCTGAGAATTTAAGCCCCAGTAAACGGCGGTGGTAACTATAACCATCCTAAGGTAGCGAAATTCCTTGTCGGGTAAGTTCCGACCTGCACGAATGGCGTAACGACTTCCCAGCTGTCTCAACCGCGAACTCGGCGAAATTGCACTACGAGTAAAGATGCTCGTTACGCGCAGCAGGACGGAAAGACCCCGTGACCTTTACTACAGCTTGGTATTGGTGTTCGGTGTGGCTTGTGTAGGATAGGTGGGAGACTGTGAAGCGGGCACGCTAGTGTTCGTGGAGTCATTGTTGAAATACCACTCTGGTCACTCTGGATATCTAACTTCGAACCGTGATCCGGTTCAGGGACAGTGCCTGGTGGGTAGTTTAACTGGGGCGGTTGCCTCCCAAAAAGTAACGGAGGCGCCCAAAGGTTCCCTCAACCTGGTTGGCAATCAGGTGGCGAGTGTAAGTGCACAAGGGAGCTTGACTGTGAGACTGACAGGTCGAGCAGGGACGAAAGTCGGGACTAGTGATCCGGCAGTGGCTTGTGGAAGCGCTGTCGCTCAACGGATAAAAGGTACCTCGGGGATAACAGGCTGATCTTGCCCAAGAGTCCATATCGACGGCATGGTTTGGCACCTCGATGTCGGCTCGTCGCATCCTGGGGCTGGAGTAGGTCCCAAGGGTTGGGCTGTTCGCCCATTAAAGCGGTACGCGAGCTGGGTTTAGAACGTCGTGAGACAGTTCGGTCCCTATCCGCTGCGCGCGCAGGAAATTTGAGAGGATCTGACCCTAGTACGAGAGGACCGGGTTGGACGAACCTCTGGTGTGCCAGTTGTTCCGCCAGGAGCACCGCTGGTTAGCTACGTTCGGGATGGATAACCGCTGAAAGCATCTAAGCGGGAAGCCGGCCTCAAGATGAGATTTCCATCCCTTCGGGGGAGAGGCTCCCAGCCAGACGACTGGGTTGATAGGCCGGATGTGGAAGCGAGGACGAAAGACTCGTGAAGCTGACCGGTACTAATAAGCCGATAACTTGACAATCACTACACCCATACGTTTGAACACATTCATGTAAAGGCCGTATGAGGTGGCAGAAGATCTGCTCGCGTCCACTCTGTGGTTCCCGACATACGGTCGGGCAACACACAACACAACATATGTTTCGTGAAACGCCCTACCCACACCCCTCACCGGGGTGTTGGTCGAGAGAGTTTCGGCGGCCATAGCGCGAGGGAAACGCCCGGACACATTCCGAACCCGGAAGCTAAGACTCGCAGCGCCGATGGTACTGCAGGGGGGACCCTGTGGGAGAGTAGGACACCGCCGGACAACCATTACATGATGGCCACCCCACACCGGGGTGGCCATCATGCTTTAACACCACGCACACGGCAGTAGACGTAGGTACAGCGCGTACGTCCCTCGCTTCGAGCAGTCAGATCGATTCAGCCGCCCTTCCGGGCGGCTTTTTTGTTTCCTGGGGCGCTGAGACACACGCGGTAACACTCTTACCTCGTGCGTCGATCCGGGTTGGAGGGCGGGCGCACCAGGAATAGCGTCAAGGTATGTCCAAGAGCCTCTCGATCGTCGCTGTCTCCGGCAGCCTCCATGCCCCGTCGAAGACGTCAGTTCTCGTGCGGGCGCTGCTCGACGAGGTGATCCTCCAGATCGGCGATCGTGTCGACGTGCAGAGCCACGTCATCGAGCTGAGCGAGGTGGGCCCGGCGTTCTCGGGCGCGCTGCGCCGCGACGATCTGTCGCCTCGCGCTGAGGAGGAGCTGCAGCGCATCGAGGCTGCCGACCTGCTCATCGTCGCGAGTCCCGTGTACCGGGCATCCTTCACCGGGCTCTTCAAGCACGTCTTCGACTTCGTCGGCCAGTACGCCCTCATCGACAAGCCCGTGCTGCTCGCGGCCACGGGTGGCAGCGACCGACACGCGCTCATCCTCGAGCACCAGTTCCGGCCGCTCTTCTCGTTCTTCCAGTCCTTCACGCTGCCGCTCGGCGTGTACGCGAAGGACAGCGACTTCGAGTCGTACGAGATCTCGAGCGACGCCCTGCGGGAGCGCATCGCGCAAGCGGTCACCCGAGGACTGCCCATCGTTCGCACCACCGCCCGCGTCGACGAAGAGGTTTCGACGTACGTCGGTACCTGGTGACGGAGCACGCGGTGACGCGCCCGATCGTACTCGGTGCGATGTTTCGGGCGCTCGGTGCCTACCCATCGGGGTGGCGGCACGCCGGAGCGCATCGTGACCCACGGGCCGACGCGACCGTCCTCCGCCGTACGGCCAAGCTCGCCGAGGCCGCAGGGCTCGACTTCCTCTACTTCGGGGAGTGGCTCTCGACGGGTCTCGACCTCGAGCACCGCGACCCCTACCTCCTCGCACGCGTCGACCCGCTCTCGGCGGTGACCTTCGCCGCCGGCATCACGCGGCGGATCGGTCTCGTGGGCACCATCAATGCAAGCTACTCCGGTCCGTACGCGACAGCGCGTGCCACCGCTTCCTCCGACGTGCTGAGCTCGGGGCGAGTGGCGATCGGTCTGGCCGTCTCCTCCGACACCGGCGCCGACGCGAACTTCGGTGTGGCACCCGTACCCGCCGATCGCCGGTTCGAGCACGCGGAGGAGTTCGTCGACGCGCTTCGTTCGCTCTGGGACAGCTGGGACGACGACGCCTTCGTCGCCGATCGGTCGACGGGCCGACTCATCGACGCCGAGGGCCTGCATGCGACGGACTTCGACGGAGACTTCGTCCACGTCGCGGGGCCCCTGAACGCGCCGCGACCCCCGCAAGGTCACCCACCCATCATCCACGCCGGCAGCTCCGCGGCATCCCTTCGCTTCGCGGGTCGCAACGCCGATGTGGCGCTCGTCGCGATCGGTGCGCCGTCCGAGGGTGTGGCCATCCGGCGCGAGATCGCCGAGCACGCCCTCGCCGCGGGCCGTGCAGCGGAGGACGTGCTTCTCGTCGCGCCGATCATGCCGATCGTCGCGGACACGGTCCCGGAATCGTGGGCCATCTTCGACGAGCTCGTTCGGCTGCTGCCCGTCGGCGACGACAATGCGGGAGGCGCGCTGCCGTCGGCGCGATCGCTCCGCTCGCTCGCCCAGGTGATCGATACACCGCTCACGAACGTCGAGCTCGACGAACCGGTCACCCGCCGAGCGGCGGCTCGCTTCAACGAGTACGGGCAGCAGCTGCTCGCCCTCGTCGCCGCGCGCACGGGTCGATCGCTCGAGACCGGCGATCGTGCGATCACCTACCGGCACGTGCTCGCAACTCACGCCGTGCCAGCTCCCGTGATCGTGGGCGACGCGTCATCCGTCGCCGATCATTTCGAAGAGTGGGTCGACCTCGGCGCCGTCGACGGATTCGTCGTGCAGTCGCCGTTCCTCCCCGCGCCGTTCGCGGCGTTCACCGAACTCGTCGTTCCCGAACTCGTGCGTCGCGGTCGGTTCCGGAGCGGGTACGAAGGGCGCACCCTCCGCGAGCACCTCGGGCTCGGTCGGCCGGAGAACACCCACCGTGTTCCGCTCGTCCGCACCGCGGCGCAGCGCTTCGCGGGCTTCGACGAGGTCGTCGGCGCCTCGTAGACTGCGGCTATGACTCGCTTGGACGGCGCCATCAGTCCGTATGTGCGCTCGCACGCCGCGAATCCCGTCGACTGGTATCCGTGGGGTCGCGAGGCATTCGCCGAGGCTCGTCGCCGCGACGTCCCCGTGCTCATCTCGATCGGCTACGCGACCTGTCACTGGTGCCACGTCATGGCGCGCGAGAGCTTCTCCGACCCCGCGATCGCCGCCGTGATGAACGAGAAGCTCGTCACGATCAAGGTCGACCGTGAAGAGCACCCCGACGTCGATTCGCGGTATCTCGCGTCGGCGAGTGCGTTCACGTCGAACCTCGGTTGGCCGCTCACGGTGTTCGCGACCCCCGACGGGCGTGCGTTCTTCGCGGGCACGTACTTTCCGCCCGAGCCGCGCGGGGGCACGCCGTCGTTCCGGCAGGTGCTCGACGCGGTCGATGACGCGTGGACCGAACGACGCGATGAGGTCGAGCAGGCGGCGACGGCCGTCTCGGATGCCGTCGACGCCGTGCGCCCCGATACAGGTGGCACTCGAGTCGGCGCCGACCTGATCGACAATGCCGCCCGCCGCCTCGCCGGCGCGGAGGACCCGCGGTTCGGCGGTTTCGGCACCGCTCCGAAGTTCCCCGTCGCACCCGCTCTGATCTTCCTCGAGCAGCACGGTGGGGAGAGCGCTGTCGTCGCCGAGCGCATCGCCAGGAAGATGGGCAGCTCGGCGCTCCGAGACCCGGTTGAAGGCGGTTTCTTCCGCTACGCGACCGAGCCCGACTGGACCCATCCGCACTTCGAGCGGATGCTCTACGACAATGCGCTCCTCCTCGACCTGTACACGCGCATCCACGCGCGCACCGGGTCGACGTGGTCGGCGACGGTCGCGCGTGGCATCGCGCGCTTCCTGATCGACGTCCTCCGGCTTCCCGACGGCACGTTCGCGAGCGGTCAGGACTCGGAGAGCGTCATCGACGGCCGACGCACCGAGGGCGGGTACTACGCGCTCGATCTCGAGGCGAGGTCGCTCGTCGACGCGCCCGCCCTCGACGACAAGACCCTCACGGGGTGGAACGGACTCGCCATCGGCGCACTCGCCCGAGCGAGCACGGTGCTGGGCGATGCCGACTACCTCGACGCCGCGCGGGAGGCGGCTGACGTGCTGCTCGCGCGCGACGCCGACCGCGCTCTCGCCCGGGTCTCGCGGGGAGCCGACCGTTCCGAGGCCGCGGCGACGCTCGAGGACTACGGGATGCTCGCGGGAGCGCTGCTCGCACTCGGTCTCGCCGCGGGCGATCCGCGCTACCTCGTCGAGGGGCGACGGCTGATCGACGAAGTGCTCACCGCCGACGGCTTCCGCCCGCCGGGAGGAGGGGACGCGGTGCTCGTCGAGCACGGGCACGCGCGGGAAGCGGATCCGTCGGAGGGCGCCTACCCGTCAGAGATCTCCGCGTGCTCCGACGCGGCGCTCGATCTCTTCGCGCTCACCGGCGTCGACGCGTATCGACAGGCCGCCGAAGGCGCACTCTCCCGTGTGTCCGCTCTCGCTCTCGCGCAGCCGCTCTCCTTCGGTTCGGCACTCACCGCCCTCGAGCGGCTCGACGGTGCGCTCGTGCAGATCGTGGTGGTCGTTCCGGATGACGCCGACACCGCCGACACGAGAGCCGCGGCGCTCATCGGACGAGCGAGGTCGCTGCCGTCATCCGTCACCGCTGTCGTGACCGAGCGCGCCGCAGCCGAGCTCGCCGAGTCCGGCTTCGAGCTCTTCGCCGGTCGGGGCGTGCGCGGTTCGCGGGCGACGGCCTATGTGTGCCGGGACTTCGTGTGCCGGCTTCCGGTGACGGACGCCGACGCGCTCGACGGCGGAGTCTGAACTCGCCGTCGGTTCACCACGAGGTCGGAACGCGACCCAGCATGCTCCACACGGCACCGCTCAGATCGGGGTGCTCGAGCGAGATCTGACGCAGGAGCTGGAACTCGAACTTCTCGACATCCCCGTCGCGCGCCGTCGGATGGTACGCGCGGGCTCGGAGACCGCGCCAGTCCTCGGAGTGGATGAGTTCTTCGCGGATCGTCGCAACGACCTGCTCGTCGACCGACGGAAGGTCGGGCAGGAACTCCCACGGATCCTCGCCGAGACGGCAGCGCAGATCGATGAGAGCGGCGAGCTCGTCGCGCGCGTCCTGACGCATTCGTTCGAGCGTGCGTTCCGTCTCAGCCATCTCTCGCCTCCCCCCTCGTGGACCTCTCTAGGCTAAGCGCGGATTGTGTCGGTCGCATTTCTCATCGTCACACACGGTTGAATGGGGGAGTGGCTCCCTCGACGAACGACGCACTCCTCGCTCTCCGGCACGATCTCGAGGCGGCCGACTACCGCGTCGAGCGGGTCGACGAGCTCCTCGGCGAGGAGGCTACCGCGGCCCTCGAGCGCGGCAATCGAGTTCCGGCTCGGCGCGGGATCCTGCACCGCGAGCCATCGCCCCTGTCACTTCTCGTGCGCCTCTTCCTGCTGAACGAACCGCTCACGACAGAGGAAACCACGACCGCGTTCCCGACGCTCGGGCTCGCCGCGGCCCGCGAACTCGGCCTCCTCGACATCGAGGACGGCCTCGTGCACGCGGCGCTCGACCTCCGCCCCTATTCGTTCGACGACGGTGTCGGCGCGGGCCACTGGTGGCTCCTCTCCGATCTCGGGGAACTCGCACGCGGCGGCGCACTGCCCGAGGACCACGTGCTCGGCGTCGGCGGCGCGTCGATGAGTCTCAGCTCGCTCATGATCCCCGAGCGAGCGCGGCGCGTGCTCGACCTCGGCACGGGCTGCGGAATCCAGGCGATGCACGCCTCGCGATTCGCCGACGCCGTCGTCGCCACCGACATCTCGGAGCGCGCGATCCGCCTCGCACGTCTGAACCTCGACCTCAACGGCATCGAGGGCGTCGAGCTGCGTCTCGGCGACCTCTTCGCCCCGGTGCAGGGTGAGACGTTCGACCGCCTCGTGTCGAATCCGCCGTTCGTCATCACCCCGCGCATCGAGGGTGTTCCCTCCTACGAGTACCGCGACGGCGGACTCGTCGGCGACGCGCTCGTCGAATCCGTCGTGCGCGGCACCGCCGACATCCTCGAACCCGGCGGGATCGCGCAGTTCCTCGCCAACTGGGAGTACCGCGACGGCGTCGACGGGCTCGAACGCATCGAGGCGTGGCTCGAGGGGTCGGGGCTCGAGTACTGGATCGTCGAACGTGAGCGTCAGGACGCCGCCGAGTACGCGGAGACCTGGATTCGTGACGGCGGCACGCGGCCCGGCACGGAGGAGTTCGACCGACTCGCCGATGCCTGGCTCGAGGACTTCGAGCATCGCGGGGTCGACGCGGTCGGCTTCGGCTACGTGCTCGTGAGGAAGCCCATCGGGCAGCCGCTCCTCCGACGTGCGGAACGCGTCGTCACGCCCCTCGGCACGACCCCTCTCGGGCTCCACCTCGCCGACTGCCTCGACGCCCACGACCGTATTGCCGGTCTGCCGGACGCCGAACTGGAGGCGGTCGCGTTCACCGTCGCGCCGGATGTCACCGTCGAGCGCCACTACTGGCCCGGCGATGAAGACCCGACGGCGATGATCCTCCGGCAGGGCGGCGGCTTCGGCCGACAGGTCGTCGCGGGCACCGCGCTCACCGCGTTCGTCGGCGCGAGCGACGGTGACCTGAGCCTCGGCGCGATCGCTGCGGCGCTCGGAGATCTGCTCGGCGTCGACGGTGCCGCGGTCGCGGCGGAGCTCGTCGTCGATGCGCGCGAGCTCGTGCTCGGAGGCTTCCTCCTCCCGGCGGGCGCCGTCCGCCGGGTCGACGCGCGAACGAGCTGACCGGGCATTCTCGGCGGACCCCGAGCCAGGCAGAGTAATGTCGATGCGATGCACGAGAGTCCCACGTCGGCCACGCCCTACGAGGTGCTCGGGGTTTCCAGCTCGGCGACCGACGACGAACTGAAGCGCGCCTATCGACGGATGCTCCGCGAGACGCACCCCGACGCCGGTGGCGATGCTGCGCGCTTCCACGCCGTCCAGGTCGCGTGGGAGAAGATCGGCACGTCGTCGAGTCGATCGGCGTACGACCGTGGCACGAGCGGGCAGACCGACGACGACTCAGCGGTCTGGGCCACCGCACGCACGGCCGCGCCGCGCCGCGACACCCGGCCCTCGGCGAGGTCGTACGGTCACCCCGGCGGTCTCTCGCGCGAGCGCTTCCTCGATCTCATGCGCGAGTGGTCGGGTCGCGGCGCCGACCTCGGCGACCCCTACGAACCGAGTCTCGTGCGGAGCGCCCCGACGGAGATCCGCCACGCCCTCGCCAACGCGCTCGCCGAAGAGGCGACCGCGCGAACGCTCTCGACCCTCGGAATCGCGTTCACCATCTGGCACGACGTCGCGACGGATGCCGGCTCGAACGTCTCGCGACTCTCCGCGCTCCTGCCGAAGCTCGACCATCTCGTGCTCGGCCCGAGCGGTCTCTACGCCATCGCATCCGAAGACTGGGGTGGAGAGGTGCGGGTGCGTCGCGGCGAACTCATCGGAGAGGCGCTCGCGGGCGAACGGCCGATGCACGCCCTGGCACTCCGCGCGAAGTCGGTCGCCAAGGCCGCCAAGGTGAAGGTCACGGCCCTCCTCATCGTCGTCCCCGACGACGCGAGCGCCGAGGGCGTCGAGATCGTCGGCTCGTCCCGCGGGGCGGTGACGGCACTCGTGCAGCGCAGTCGTCTCGCGCAGGTGCTGCGCGATGGTCTGCCGGGTGCGGCGCGCATCGGTGGCACGGATCTCATGGAGGTCCGCACGCGCCTCCAGCAGAGCGTGCGGTTCGCCTGACCGGCCATTGCGTCGTGTGACGCCGGCCCGTGCACGGTCGATCGAGTCGGCCTAGGCTCGCTCGCACGGAGGTCGAGATGACGCAATGCTCGGGTACCAGCACTCACGGCACGACGTGCACGGCGCACGCCGGTGAGCGCTGCACGATGCAGCGTCCCGGTCATCTCCTCGGCGCCATGCAAGCGCGCGTCGCGGAGACGACCACGGGTCAGTGGCGCGACGCGATCGTCGTCGCAACGGATGCCTCGGGCTGGAGCACACTCTCCCTGCTCGACGGGGGCACCGTCGACGTCTGGTCGCACGCGGGCATCGGCGCATCGGTCGACGAACCCGTCGCCGTGCACCTCGTCTACGGCGTCATCGCGGTCGGCTCGGACCGCCGCAGCATCGCCGTCGCCTGATCGGCGCGGACCGACTCAGGCCATCGAGTCCGACATCGAGGCCATCATCTCGCTGCACGCCATGGCGCACTGACGGCAGACCTCGGCGCACATCCGGCAGTCCTCGTGCATGTCGGCGTACTTCATGCACTCCGCGGCGCACGCTTCGGCCTGCGTCATCATGGCGGAGAGCATCGCCATCATCGACGCCATCTGCATGCCCGACGTGCGCCGTGCACGTCGTGCCGTGAGTGCTGGTACCCGACCGATTCTCGTTGTCAGCGTCTCGTGAACAGCTGTCACACAGCCGTCATATGTCGGCCACAACGTTCAGGCGCACGGTGTTGGATAGAGGTATGAGTTCTGCTGCCACCGACGCGTACATCGACGACTTCTCCGCGTTCATCGCCGATTCGCCGTCGTCGTATCACGCGGCCGCTGCGGTGGCGACGCGGCTCGATGCCGCCGGGTTCAGCCGACTCGACGAGACCGTCGACTGGGCCGAGACGCGAGCGGCGGGGCCGTCGTACAACTACGTCGTGCGCGACGGTGCGGTCATCGCCTGGATCGTGCCCGCGGATGCCACCCCGACGACGCCGTACCGCATCCTCGGCGCGCACACCGATTCGCCCGCGTTCAAGCTCAAGCCGAAGCCGACGACGGGGAGTGCCGGCTGGCTGCAGGCCGGCGTCGAGATCTACGGCGGCCCGCTCCTCAACTCGTGGCTTGACCGCGAGCTCGAGCTCGCCGGCCGGATCGTCTCGATCGACGGCACGGAGACGCTCGTGCGCACAGGGCCGCTGCTCCGCATCCCGCAGCTCGCGATCCACCTCGACCGTGAGGTGAACAACGGGCTGACCCTCGACAAGCAGCGGCACATCCAGCCGATCTGGGGTGTGGGCGATGCGAGTCGCGCCGACCTCCTCGCGCACATCGCCGGTATCGCCGGGGTGCGCTCGAAGAACATCGCCGGGTTCGACCTGCTCACCGCCCCCACCCAGCGCGCCGAGCGGTTCGGTCAGGGCCGCTCCCTCCTCGCCGCATCGCGCATGGACAACCTCTCATCGGTGTTCGCGGGGCTCACCGCGCTGCTCCACGCCCGGGCGACGACGACACCCGCCGACACCCACATCTCGGTGCTCGCGGCCTTCGACCACGAGGAGCTCGGCTCCGAGTCGCGATCAGGCGCGTCGGGCCCGTTCCTCGCCGATGTGCTCGTCCGGCTCGGCGATGCGCTCGGCGCGACCGAGGCCGAGCAGCGGCAGGCGATCGCGGGCTCCTGGTGCCTCTCGGCCGACGCCGGGCACGCGGTGCACCCGAACTATCCCGAGCGTCATGACCCCGTGAACCGTCCCGTCGCGGGCGGTGGCCCCCTCCTCAAGATCAACGCCAACCAGCGCTACGCGACCGACGCCCACGGAGCCGCGCTCTGGGCGCGCACGTGCTGGCAGGCGGGCGTCGAGTTCCAGGAGTTCGTCTCGAACAACCAGATCCCGTGCGGCTCGACGATCGGTCCGCTCACGGCGACGCGCATCGGCATCCGCACGGTCGACGTCGGCGTTCCGCTGCTCTCGATGCACTCCGCTCGCGAACTCGCCCACGTCGACGACCTCGCCGCCCTCGCACGCGTCGCGAGCGCCTTCTTCACGCCCCGCAGCTGACCCTGCGCCGGGGCGTGCCCGGTCACGGATGCTGCGGAATCGAGAGGCACGCCGCCCACCGTCATCCGACACGCGGTGATCGCCGCCGACCGCAGCATCCGCGCACGCGGTGGTGCGGGTGGGTGGAGCGAGCGGGCCGGGATGAGCGGGGCGGATGACGGGGCCGGGGGTGTTCCTCAGCGGTCGTCGCGCTGTGAGGCGAGGGTGTCGAGCGCGAGCTCCTCGGCGTCGAGGCTCACGACGAGGCGTCGCATGACCTCCTCGTTGAGGTTGCCGGCGTCGCGCTCGTCGAGCACCACGGAGCGACGCACCGCGAGCCAGCCACGGCTGAGTTCGATGAGCTGATCGCGGCGTCGATCGGCGCTCTCGTCGTCGGCGAGCTCCTCGGCCGCCTCCGCTCCCGCGTCGATGCGTTCGAGCGTCGCGGTGAAGCGGTCGAAGACGGCATCCGTCGCCTCGGCACCGTACTTCTGCCGCCACTCGTCGCGGCGCTCTTCGAGGTAGGCGAGGCCGACCGCGGCGGCGCGGGAGCGGACCGCGGCGAGCTCGGCGGCATCCTGCTGCTCTTCGGCCTCGGAGTTGAGCCCCAACCGCTTGATGAGCGCCGGCATCGTGAGCCCCTGCACGAGGAGCGTGCCGACCGTCACGGCGAAGGCGACGAGGAAGATGGTCTGCCGCTCGGCTTCGGGCAGTCCGAGCCCCGCTCCGACGGGGATCGCCGTCGCCGTCGCGAGCGTGACGACGCCGCGCATGCCGGCCCACGACAGCACGGTCAGTTCGGGGATGGAGAGGAGCGACTGATCCGACGGCGGCCGGGGACGACGGCGCCGTCGAGGATGATCGGCCGGCACTCCGCGCGCATCGAACTCGGCATCCTTCCTCCGTTCGAACTCGTCGAGGCGGAGCTCGCGGCGGGCACGCCGCCGGGCGCTGAGCGGCGCGAGGAGGCGAAGGATGCCGTGGTTGCCGAAGATCCAGATCGGGCGGACGAGCACGACGGCCGCGAACACCGCGACCGCGAGGCCGAGGCTCCGCCACGGGCCGAGGGGACTCGACCACACGTCGGAGACGACGTCGTGGAGCTGCAGGCCGATGAGCGCGAAGACGAAGCCCTCGAGGAGGAGATCGATCGAGAGCCAGACCGGCCGTTCCTGCTGGCGCGTCGCGTAGCTCGTGCGCGGGGCGTTGAAACCGACGATGAGCCCCGTCGTCACGACGGCGAGCACGCCCGAGCCCTCGAAGCGCTCGGCGATCGCGTAGGCGGCGAAGGGCACGAGGAGCCCCAAGGTGCCGAGCACGACCGGGTCGTCGAGACGCCGGCGGATGGCCGTGACGATGCGACCGATCACGAGACCGAGGCCGACGCCGACTCCGACGGCGAGGAGGAAGTCGGTGATGCCGTCGCCCCACGTGACCGTCGAGCCCGCGACGATCGCGAGGAAGACCCGGAAGAGCGTGAGCGAGCTCGCGTCGTTGATGAGGCTCTCGCCCGACATGACCGTCATCACGCGGCGCGGCAGCCCGAGGCGTCGGCCGATCGATGCGGCCGAGACGGCATCGGGCGGGGAGACGATCGCACCGAGCAGGAGCGCGCCGGCGAGGGTGAGCGACGGCATGATGAGGTACGCGATGCCGCCGACGACGACGGTCGTCGCGACGACGAGCCAGATGCCGAGGTTGCGGATCTGCGGCAGGGAGTTGCGGAAGTTGAGGAACGAGACGTCGAGGGCCGCCGAGTAGAGGAGCGGCGGCAGCACGAGGGTGAGGATGAGCTCGCCGTCGATCTCGAACGTCGGGATGCCGGGGATGTACGACACCACGAGAGCCACGGCCGTCACGAGCAGCGGCGCCGACCAGCCGCGCCAGCGTGCGAACGCGGTGACGGCGAGTGCGCCGAAGAGGAGGAGGAAGGTCTCGCCGAATCCCATCCTGGCAGGATATCGAGGAACATCGACCGGCTCGCGCGCGGACGCGACGTTCCCGATCGGAGAGGCTGGGGGCATGAGCGAAACCACCGTCACCGGAGCCGCCGTCGGCGTCTTCACCGTGCTGCCGACGCCCGCCGAGTCGACTGAGCACTTCCGCCGTCGCCTCGCGTTCGAGACGGACGCGAGCGATGTCGCGGCCGAGCTCGGTGCCGGCGCACCCGGCTTCGTCGTCGTCGATTCGCGGAGCGACGCGGCGTGGGCGCAGGGCCGGGTTCCCGGAGCCGTGCACCTCCCGACGCGCCGTATCGCCGACGAGGCGCCCGCACTCATCCCCGCCGGCACGCCCGTCGTCGTCTACTGCTGGAGCCCCGGGTGCAACGGCGGCACGAAGGCGGCGCTCGCCCTCAGCCTGCTCGGCTACCCGGTCAAGGAGATGATCGGCGGCTTCGAGTACTGGGCGCGCGAGGGCTACACCTTCGAGACCGACGAGGGTGTCGTCCAGTTTCCCGTCGATGCTCTGACGGGGCCCACGAGCGGCGGGATCACCGCGGCGGGAGAACCGGCGCCGAGTTGCGGCTGCTGAGCATCAGCACTCGATGACGTTGACGGCGAGGCCGCCGCGACTCGTCTCCTTGTACTTCGTCTTCATGTCGAGCCCGGTCTGACGCATCGTCTCGATGACGGCATCGAGCGACACGATGTGCGAGCCGTCGCCGTGGAGGGCGAGACGGGCGGCGGAGACCGCGGTCGACGCGGCGATCGCGTTGCGCTCGATGCACGGCACCTGCACGAGGCCGCCGACCGGATCGCACGTGAGCCCCAGGTGGTGCTCCATCGCGATCTCGGCCGCGTTCTCGATCTGGTGGGGCGTTCCGCCGAGCACGGCGCACAGGCCGCCGGCCGCCATCGCGCACGCGGAACCCACCTCGGCCTGACATCCGCCCTCCGCCCCGGAGATCGAGGCGTTCGCCTTGAAGAGGGAGCCGATCGCCGTCGCCGTCAGGAGATAACGACGGATGCCGCCGGCGTCGGCTCCGGGCACGAATCGGAGGTAGTACCGGCCGACCGCGGGGATGATGCCCGCCGCGCCGTTCGTCGGAGCCGTGACGACACGGCCGCCCGAGGCATTCTCCTCATTGACGGCGAGAGCGAACGCGTGCAGCCATTCGGTCGACGTGTCACGCTCGTGAGCGGTGAGGTCGTAGTCGTCGAGACGCTCGCGCACCGAGGCGGCGCGTCGCCGCACGCCGAGCCCGCCCGGCAGGGTGCCCGAGCGGTCGAGACCCCGATCGACGCACTCCGACATGGCCGCCCAGATCGCATCGAGACCCTCCTCGATGCGCGGCGCACCGTGGAAGGCGACCTCGTTGCGGTAGGCGACATCGCACATCGACACCGCCTCGCTGTCGCACAGGGCGAGGAGCTCGGCGGCGCTCGAGTAGGGGAGGGGCGGGGCGGATGACGCGGAGCGGCCGACCGCGGCGGCTCGACCGTCATCCTGAGCGCGCGTGATGAACCCGCCGCCCACCGAGTAGAAGGTCGCGGCGTGGAGGACGTCGCCCTCGTCGTCGAGCGCGGCGAAGCGGAGGCCGTTCGAGTGGCCGGGCAGGCGCGTGCGTGGCTCGAACTCGATGTCGCTCGCGCTCAAGTCGATGGTGTGGCCGCCCGAGAGCGCGAGGCGGACAGGGCACGACTCCCACAGGGTACGCACGGCATCGGGGTCGCACGTCTCGGGCTCGGCCCCGCCGAGGCCGGCGATGACGGCGCCGGGGGTGCCGTGGCCGACCCCGGTCGCGCCGAGCGACCCGTAGAGGGTGCAGACGATGCGGGCGGTGCGGGTGAGCACGGCCTTCTCGGCGAGCTCGGTCGCGAAGGCTCGCGCGGCCCGCATCGGTCCCACCGTGTGGGAGCTCGAGGGGCCGATCCCGATCGAGAAGAGATCGAGAGCTGAGACGAACGCTGTCACCTTCCCAGGCTACGCCGCAGGGTGCGCAGCAATCCTGATGCCGCCGCAGGATTCCTGCGGAGAGTGGGGAATCTCGTGCACGAATCTTCCACGAGCGCGGCCTCTAGGCTGGACGCATGCGAACCGCTCGAACCGCTCGAACCCTCACCGCCGTCGCCGGAGCGGCGACCCTGCTCGTCATGCTCGCCGGGTGCGTGCCCGTGTGGATGGTCGATCGCGACGACTCCTCCGATCGCGACGATCGACCGGCGGCGTCGAGCGACGCGCGACCGAACGACGGCTCGGGCGATCAGGCCTTCGCGTGCGCCGACGGCGAGGACATCGAGGTCGGTGGCGACGCGATCGACATCGACGTCACCGGTTCGTGCGCATCGGTGACGGTGCGCGGCAATGCTCTCGACGTCGAGATCGCCTCGGCCGGGAGCGTGCTCGTCGAGGGTCAGCAGATCGATCTCGACCTGCAGAGCGATGCGGCGTCGCTCGTCGTGCGCGGAAATGCGAACGAGATCGACGCCGAAGCGCTCGACTCGGCCGAGATCACCGGAGACAGCAACGACCTCGACGCGGGGCGAATCGGCAGCCTCGTGCTCGTCGGCACCAAGAACACGGTCGAGTCGGATGGTGCGCCGGGATCGGTGAACGACACCGGCATCGACAACCGCGTCGAGACGCGCTGACGCTATAGCCCCTCGCGCGGCGGCCGCCTAGCGGATGGTCTTGCGCGCCGAGATCTGGCCGGTGTCGAAGCCGAGCAGGTGCAGTCCGCCGTGGAAGCGGGCGTGCTCGACCTTGATGCAGCGGTCCATGACGACGGTGAGCCCCTGCTCTTCGCCGTAGTAGGCCGCCTCTTCGTTCCAAATGCCGAGCTGGACCCAGATCGTCTTCGCTCCCGCGGCGACGACCTCGTCGACGACCTGCGGGATGTCGCTGCCGCGGCGGAACACCACGACGATATCGGGAACCTCGGGCAGGTCGGTGAGGCTCGCGTATGCGGGCTGACCGAGGATGACGTCGGCGTTCGGGTTCACGAAGTACAGACGGTAGTCGCTCGACTGCTGCAGGTACGTGCCGACGAAGTAGCTCGAACGCGCGGGGTTCGGTGAGGCGCCGACGATCGCGACAGACTTCGCAGCCCGCAGGATGCCGAGTCGCTGCTTGGCGTCGGGGCCGGCCCATGTGCGCTGCGACTTCAGCAGCTTGGCGAGCGGCGAGTTCGCGGGGAGCGAGCACGAGAGGCCGTTGACGAGTCGGACGGTCTCGATGTCGTCGCCGGTCGTGGCGGCGTCGTCGAGGATCGCGGTCGAGGTGTCGGTGGTCATCATTCGCCCTTCGTGGCGGCCGAGAGAGCCTGGTCGAGATCGTAGATGATGTCGTCGACGTCTTCGATGCCGACGGAGAGGCGCACGACGCCCGGCAGGACGCCCGCGTCGACGAGCTGCTGATCGGTCAGCTGCGCGTGGGTCGTGGATGCCGGGTGGATGATGAGCGTCTTCGCGTCGCCGATGTTGGCGAGGTGGCTCGCGAGGTTGACCGACTCGATGAGCTTCTGGCCGACGGCGCGGCCGCCCTTGACCTCGAAGCTGAAGACCGAGCCCGGCCCCTTCGGCAGGTACTTCTGCGCCCGGTCGAAGTGCGGGTGGTTGGCGAGGCCCGCCCACCAGACGCGCTCGATGCGGTCGTCGGCCTCGAGCCACTCGGCGACGGCGCGTGCGTTGTCGACGTGCGCCTGGATGCGGTACGGGAGCGTCTCGACGCCCTGCGCGAGGAGGAAGGCCGAGTGCGGAGCGAGCGCCGGGCCGATGTCGCGGAGCTGCTCGGCGCGGAGGCGCGTGAGGAACGCGTACTCGCCGAAGTTGCCCGACCACTGCAGCCCGCCGTAGCTCGGAACCGGCTGCCCGAAGAGCGGGAACTTGTCGGAGTGCCAGTCGAACCGACCCGACTCGACGACGACGCCGCCGAGCGTCGTGCCGTGACCGCCGAGGAACTTGGTGGCGGAGTGCGTCACGATGTCGGCACCCCACTCGATCGGGCGGTTGAGGTAGGGCGTCGCGATGGTCGAGTCGACGATGAAGGGGATGCCGTGGGCGTGCGCCACATCGGCGAGGCCCTCGAGATCGGCGACGGCGCCCGACGGGTTGGCGATCGTCTCGACGAAGAGCGCCTTGGTCTTCTCGGTGATGGCCGCGGCGTAGTCGGCCGGGTCGGAGCTCTGCACGAACGTCGTCTCGATGCCGAAGCGGCGGAGCGTGACGTCGAGCTGGGTGATCGAGCCGCCGTAGAGGTTGGCGCTCGCCACGATGTGGTCGCCGGCGCCCGCGAGGCTCGCGAAGGTGATGTACTGCGCCGACAGGCCGCTCGCCGTGGCGACGGCACCGAGGCCGCCCTCGAGGCTCGCGACGCGCTCTTCGAAGCTCGCGACCGTGGGGTTCGCGAGACGCGAGTAGATGTTGCCGTACTTCTGCAGCGCGAATCGTGCCGCGGCGTCGGCGGTGTCGTCGAAGACGAACGCACTCGACTGGTAGATCGGAAGGGCGCGTGAACCCGTCACCGCATCGGGAATGTTGCCCGCGTGGATCGAGCGGGTCTTGAAGCCGTATTCGCGATCTGCCATGGGTTCAACGCTACTGCGTCGGCGCACCCGCTCCGGCTGCCGGCCGTAACGCGGAGCAACGCTCGCCGCTCGCGATCAGCCGACGAGTTCGTCGGTCTCGACGACCCGTGCGAACCCGCCGCCGTGGAGGTTCACCGCGGTCGCCCGGGCGAGGTCGTCGGCGCGCAGGACGATCCCCGCCGGCCCCTCGAGATCGAAGGTGTGGGTCGCGTCGATCGGCACGATGACGTCGAATCCGAGGTTGCCGCCCATGCGCGCCGTCGTCTCGACGCACATGTTGGTCTGGATGCCGACGACGACGATCTGGCGGATGCCGCGCTCACCGAGCCACGCCGCGAGATCGGGGTCGCCGTAGAAGGCGGAGTTGACGTCTTTCGTGACGAGGAGCTCGTGCGGGACCGCGGCGACGAACGGCTGCAGCGCGTTGCCGGCGGTTCCGGCGCCGAGCGGCGAACCGGGCGAGACGGAGTCGTGTCGCACGAGGACGATCGGCCGCGCCGCCGCCGTCCACGCGGTCAGGAGCCGTTCGATGTTCTCCTCGGCGCGCGGGTTGTTCCTCGCGCCCCACACCGCGTCGCCGAATCCCTGCTGCACGTCGATGACGATGAGGGCGGCGTTGTCGTCGAGGTTCATACAGCTATCCTCGTGCACGGTGCCTGCGCAGGGAGCTTTGCTACGCTCGGGTCAGGCCGAGATGACCGGCCCCGGACGACGGATCAGTACCCGGAACGCGACAAGACTGGCCACGGAGGTCAGTCATGTCATGGATCATCCTCATCGCCTCGGGCGTTCTCGAGGCCGTCTGGGCGACAGCGCTCGGCAAGTCGGAGGGCTTCACGAAGCTCTGGCCGTCGATCATCTTCGGTGTCGCCCTCGTCGTGAGCATGGGCGGTCTCGCCTGGGCGATGCGCGACATCTCGACGGGAACGGCGTACGCCGTCTGGGTCGGCATCGGTGCGTCGCTCACCGTCGCGTGGGCGATGATCACGGGCGACACGGATGTCTCGTGGGTCAAGATCCTGCTTCTCGTCGGTCTCGTCGGCTGCATCGTCGGACTCAAGCTCGTCGACACCGGTCACTGAGGCCCCGCATCCCGGCTCTTGCCGTTGCGGGCGGGCGGCGTCAGGCTGGAGCATGCTCACTCTCGGAACGACCGTCCTCGGCGTCGACGACCTGCCGCGCGCCCTCGCCTTCTGGTCTGCGGCGCTCGACTATCGACCGCGTCGCGAGCCCGACGACGACTGGGTGATCCTCGATCCGGTGTCGGGCACGGGCGCGAGTCTCGCGCTTCAACTCGGTCGTGCACAGGTGTCGCTCCCGCCGCGCATGCACCTCGACCTCTACGCCGACGACCAGGCTGCCGAGATCGAGCGGCTCCTCGCGCTCGGCGCGCGCCACATCGACTGGGATCGCTACCCGCCGGACGCCGACTACGTGATCCTCGAAGACACCGAGGGCAACCGGTTCTGCGTCATCGACACGACGATGAGCCCCGGCGGCTGAGCGGCTGGACGGCCTCGCGAGCAGTGCTCAGCCGACGAGGACGGCGCCGTACGCGAGCGTCGCGATGAGGGCCCACGAGGTGAGGCCCACGACAAGTGCACGCCACCCCGTCGCCGCGAGCTTCGTCACGTCGACCGAGGTGCCGAGCGCGAAGAGCGCCGTGGTGAGGAGCGCCGTCTGCATGAACCCGGCCGTCTCGAGCAGCGCGCCGGGGAGCGGCACGAGGGTGTTGAGCGCGACGGCAGCGAGGAAGCCGACGATGAAGAGCGGCACGATCGGCGGACGCGCGCCCGGTTCGACCGAGCGCCGGCGCTCGATGCCGCTCGCGACGGCCACCATCGGGGCGAGCAGCACGACGCGCGTGAGCTTCACGACGACGGCGACGGCGAGAGCGGTCGTTCCGGCGATCTGCGCCGTCGCGACGACCTGACCCACGTCGTGCACGCTCGCGCCGACCCAGTGGCCGAAGCCCGCATCGGTAAGGCCGAGCGGATGACGGAGGAGCGGCAGGATCGCGATCGCGAGTGTTCCGCACAGCGTGACGAGCGCGACGGGGATCGACTGGTCCTCGTCTCGGGCGCGAACCGCGTGCGCCATCGCGCCGATCGCCGAGGCGCCGCAGATCGAGAAGCCGCTCGCGACGAGGAGGGGCTGCTGACCGCTCAGCCCGAGCAGGCGGCCGAGCCACCACGTCGCGAAGAACGTCACCACAACGATGGCGACGGTCGTCGCGATCGTGACGGGGCCGAGAGCGACGATGTCGACGAGGCTCAGCTGCAGGCCGAGCAGCACGATGCCGGCGCGAAGCGGCGTGCGGGCGCTCCACCGCAGACCCGCGCCGAGGCGGTTCGCGCGCGCTCGCCGGAAGGCGGGGAACTGACCGACGGCGATGCCGAGCACGACGGCGATCGTGAGGAGCGGCGCCGCGGGCCAGACGGAGTGCAGCGCCCACGCGACGAGCGCCGCCGCGATCGCGACGGCGACTCCCGATCCGAGGCTCCGCACCATCACACGCTACCGGCGCAGCGTCAGGCGGAGGGGAGGCGCGGCACGGCGGCGATCAGTCGCTGCGTGTAGGGATCGCTCGGTGCCGTGAGGATGTCGGTCGTCTGCCCTGACTCGACGATCCGACCGGACTCGATGACCGACATCCGTTCGCAGAGGGCCGCGACGATCGTGAGGTCGTGCGAGACGAGGAGGAGCGAGAGCGAACGCTCGCGCGCGAGTCGCTGCAGGAGCTCGATGATCTGCAGGCGCACCGACGTGTCGAGGGCGCTCACCGGCTCGTCGGCGAGGAGCACACGGGGCTCGGCGGCGAGGGCCCGAGCGATCGCGATGCGCTGTCGCTGACCGCCCGAGAAGGCGTTCGGGTAGCGCGTTGCGGCATCGGCCGGCAGCCCGACGTCGGCGAGGAGCTCGGCCACGCGTGCCTCGCGCGCGCGGGCGTCGGGCTCGATTCCGAGCGAGCGGAGCGGCTCGGCGATCGAGCGGCCGACGCGCATCCGAGGGTCGAGCGACGAGTAGGGGTCCTGGAAGACCGTCTGCACCGTGCGGCGATAGGCGAGACGCGACGCGGGGCGCGACAGGTCGAGCGGTGCACCGTCGACGAGGATGCGCCCGCCCGTCGGCCGCTGCAGCCCGAGGAGGAGCGACAGGATCGTGGACTTGCCCGCACCCGATTCGCCGACGAGTCCGAGGCTCGCGCCGGGCCCGACGGAGAGGTCGACGCCGCGCAGGACGTCGCGCTCGGCTCCCGGGTAGCGGAAGGTCAGGTTCTCGGCCGCGAGGAGCGGCGGGATCGGCGAATCGGTCACGGCAGGTGCGCCTCCAGTCCGCGTGCGGAGGCGACGAGCGTCGCCGTGTACGGATGTGCGGGCGCGCGCAGCACCTGATCGACCGTGCCCGTCTCGACGGCGGCTCCCGCCCTCATGACCATGACGCGATCGACGATGCGCGAGACGACGGGCAGGTCGTGACTGATGAAGAGCAGCGACATGCCCCGCTCGCGGACCTCCTCGTCGAGGAGATCGAGGATGCCGGCCTGCACGGTCACATCGAGGGCCGTCGTCGGTTCGTCGGCGATGAGGAGGCGCGGCTCGCACGCGAGGGCGATCGCGAGCGCGACGCGCTGGCGCTGACCGCCGGAGATCTCGTGGATGTACGAGCGTGCGATGCGCTCGGGGTCGTCGAGCTGAACGGCCGAGAGCGCGTCGAGCACGGCCCGGCGCAGCGCGTCGCCGCGAAGCCCCCGGTGCTTCCTGAGAGGCCACGCGAGCTGCTTGCCGACGCGCATGAGCGGGTCGAGGGCCGTGAGCGGCTCCTGGAAGACGGCGCTCACGACGGCCCCGCGCACCGCGTCGAGGCGGCGCTGCCGCGCGGTGACGACATCGACGTCGCCGAGCAGGATCGAGCCCTCCGCGCGCAGCGGGTGCGGCAGGAGGCCGAGCACGGAGAGCGCCGTCAGGCTCTTGCCCGAGCCCGACTCGCCGATGACTCCGAGGCGCTCGCCGGAGGCGATCGTCGCGTCGACGCCATCGACGAGGGCGCCGTCATCGCCCGTGACGCGGAGTCCGCGGATGTCGAGGAGGATGCTCATCGGCCGCCCCTCTGCGTCGGGTCGATGACGTCGCGGAGGCCGTCGACGAGGAGGTTCACGCCGATGATGGTCGCGACGAGCAGGATGCCCGGGGCGATGGCTCCGATCGGCGCGACGAGCACGGTCGCTTGCGCCTCCTGGAGCAGTCGCCCCCACGAGGCGTTCGGCGGAGGCGACCCGAGGCCCAGGTAGGAGAGCGACGCCTCGGCGACGACGGCGCCGCCGAACTGCAGCGCGAGCGGCACGGCGAGCGTCGGCCAGACGTTCGGCAGGACGTGGAGACCGAGGATGCGGAACGACGACGTGCCCGAGACCCGGGACGCCGTGATGTAGTCCTCGCGCAGTACCCGGACCGTGACGAGCCGCGTCAGACGGGCGATGACCGTCGCGCCCGCGAGGCCGATCGCGAGGATCGCGGACTCGAGCGACGCACCCCGCCACGCGACGATGAGCATCGCGAGGAGGAGCGTCGGGAACGCGATCGCGATGTCGATGAGCGTCGAGATCGCGTCGTCGATCCACCGCGTCGAGAACGCCGCGAGGAGGCCGATCGCGATTCCGACGACGGCGGCGATGACGACCGAGCCGAATCCGACGAGCATCGCGAGGCGTGCGCCGATCATGAGCTGGGTGAAGACGTCGCGCCCGAGCCGGTCAGTTCCGGCCCAGTGCTCGAGCGACGGGGCGCTCAGGCGACCGCCCGTGGTGTCGTCGGGGGAGTACGGCGTCGCGATGACCGAGACGATCGCCGTGATGAGGACGATGCCGAAGAGCACGGCGCCCGCGATGAGGTTGAGCGACGCCCGACGACGGCGACGTGCGGCCGACGAGGGTCGCGTCACCGCGTCATCCGGTCGGAGGGCCGTATCGGTCATGCGCTCACCGCCGCTCGGCGGCTGCCCGCGCGGCGATTGCCCGACAGGGTCGTGCGCAGGCGCGGGTCGATGATGCGCTGGGTGACGTCGGCCGCGAAGCCGAGGCCGAGCACGAGCACGGTGGAGAAGAGCACGACGCCCTGCACGCTCGGGAAGTCGCGCTCGCGGATCGCCGTGAGGAGCATGTCGCCGAGGCCGGGGAGGCCGAAGACGTTCTCGACGATCACGGCGCCGACGAACGTCGTCGACAGCTGGATAGCGAGGATCGAGATGACCGGGACGATGCCGTTGCGCACGCCGTGGCGCCAGATCGCGCCGCCGAAGCTCTGACCCGTCGCGCGCGCCGTGCGGAGGTAGACCTGCCCGAGCACGTCGAGCGTCGCGCTGCGGACGTACCGCGCGAGATCGCTGCCCGCGACGATCGCGATCGTGAGCACGGGGAGGGTGAGAGATCGCAGGGCGTCGGCCGGGTCGGCCCAGTCGCTGCGCGGGAATCCGCCGGCGGGGAGGAAGCGATTCTGCAGGGCGAACACCGTGATGAGGAGGATGCCGACCCAGAACACGGGGATCGCGCCGCCGAGCTGCGTCGCGGCCGAGAACGCCGTGCCGTACCAGGTGCGTGAGCGCCACGCGGCGATGAAGCCGACCGGGATCGCGATGAGCACGGAGAGCGCGAAGGAGATGAGGGTGAGCGGGAGTGTGACGTTCAACCGCCGGGCGATCTCGTCGCCGACCGAGAGCTGGTTGGTGAACGACGTACCGAGATCGAGGGTGACGAGCTGCTGTATGTACTCGACGAATTGCTCGCCGATCGGCCTGTCCACACCGAGCCTCGCGGCTGCGGCGGCGATGTCTTCTTCGGTGGCCCCGACCGAGATCAGGGCGTACACCGGGTTGCCGAGAACCCGGAGCACGAGGAAGAGCAGCGCCGCCGCGAGCGCGAGGCTCAGGAGGAGCAGGCCGGTGCGACGGAGCAGATACGCGGCTATGAGGCCGCCTTCGCGATACCGGCGACGTAGAAGAGCGAGTTGAGCCCGTTCTCGGGAACACCCGTCACCGTCGATGCGGCGATGCGCAGCTGCGGGTTGAGGTAGAGCCACACGCTCGCCGCGTCATCCGAGATCTTCTGGTTGGCGAGCTTGACGAGATCGGTCTGGGCCTCGACGCTGTCAGCGGCCTCCGACTCGGCGAGCCACGTCTGCACGTCGGCGTCGTTGTAGCCCCAGTAGAAGTCGGGGTTGCCGTAGAAGTTGATGTCGCGGTCGTTGACGTGGCCCTGGAGCGTCGCCTGGAAGTCGTGGTTCGTGTAGATCTTCTCGTACCACTCGTCGTCGGTGATGATGTTGATGTTCACCGTGACGCCGACCTTCGCGAGCTCCGACTTGATGAACTCGGCGACGGTCGAGTGCACACCGCTGTCGGGGGTGTCGATCGTGAACTCGAAGCCGTCGGCGTAGCCCGCCTGAGCGAGGAGGTCTTCGGCGAGTTCGACGTCGTACGGGTTGTTGTCGGCGAGGTCGATGTACCACGGCTCCGACGGGGGCACCATCGAGCCGATGAGCTGGCCGCGGCCGTCCCAGATCGAGTCGAGGAGGCGCTCGCGGTCGATCGCCGAGTAGATGGCCTTGCGCACGTCGACCGAGTCGAACGGGGCGATCCGGTCGTTGAGGCCGAGGATCTCCTTGGTCGTCGAGGTGCCCTCGATGATCGTGAAGTCGTCGTTGTCGAACTGGGCGAGACCATCGGGGTTCGACTGGCTCGTGACGAGGTCGACGGCGCCCGTGAGAAGGGCGTTGTTGAGCGCGGTCGGGTCGGCGTAGTACTGGTAGACGACGCCGCCGTTGGCGGGCTCGTCACCCCAGTAGTCGGCGTAGCGGTCGAGCGTGATCGAGTCGCCCTTGCGGTAGTCGGCGAGCGTGTAGGGGCCCGAACCGTCTTCTGTCGTCGCGCGGTCGGTTGCGGTGTCGTTGACGATCCACACGTAACCGAGGTTGTAGGTGAAGCTCACCGACTTCGAGACGAGCGTCACGTCGACGGTCTTGTCGTCGACGACGGTCACGGTGTCGATGACGCTCAGCTGGCGCTTGCGGGCCGCGATCGACTCTTCGCTGATGAAGCGTTCGAGGCTGTACTTGACGTCGTCGGCCGTGACCGGGTCGCCCGAGTGGAACGTCGCGTCGGCGAGCGTGAACGTGTAAGTGAGGCCGTCGTCGGAGACCGAGGTCTCGGCGGCGAGGAGCGGCTCGACCTCGGCGTCGTCGGTGATGCGGAAGAGGCCCTCGTAGACGTTCCCGGTGAAGACCTCGGTCACGCCCGAGCTTCCACCGCCGATCTGGTCGAGGCTCGTCGGCTCGTTCTGCGACCCGACGGTGATGATCGCGTCGGGGTCGGCGGCACCTCCGGCAGCGGGAGCGGCCGAGGGCGACGAGCACCCGGCGAGGACGAGCGCTGCAGCGACGGCGATTCCGCCGGCGACGGCGGTGAGGGAACGGCGGGGCATGGTGAATCCGTTTCGTGGGGGGCTGTGAGGTGGTGCGTGTGGAGCGGTGATGCAGGTTCTAGAGCGTGAATCCCTCGGCGAAGACCGCGACTCGCTCGCCGGCGCGCACCGGAACCGCGAAACGGTTCTGGGGCGGAGGCAACGGGCAGTTCATCTGTGAGGAGAATCCGCACGGCGGTACATACGCGCGATTGAAGTCGAGCGTGACCGGCACGCGGTCTCCCGTCGATGCGCCGTCGGGGATCTCGGGCCGCGGCACGGCCAGGAACCGACCGGCGCCATAGCTCTCGACCCCGTTCGTCGCATCGCCGAAGACGAGCTGGAGGACGTCTCCGTTGGCGAACGCGGCGAGTCGGTACGGTATTCCCGCGCGCTCGAAGACGAGGTCGCCGGGCACGGGGAGCCCGCGCGTCGCACCCGCGTCGCGCAGGTGCTCGAAGGGGATGACGCGGTCGTCGGCGACGAGTTCGAACTCGGCGTCGATGACCCAGTCGGGGTCGTAGTCGTACGATTCGATGCCTTCGAAGGCGAGGTTCGCGGGCGAGTCGGTCTGCCAGATGCGATAGCCGTGCTGGGTCTCGCCCGTGTCGATGTCGGCGCGCGTCAGCCGCGTGAGCACGGCATCGACGGGGTGGCCGGCTCGCGCCTGCTCGTCGCTCACGGGTTCGTCGCCCGCGGGGGACCAGTGGGTGAGGACGAGCGCCAGGTTGCCGAGGGGCGACGTCACGAAGTCGTGTCGTTCGTCATGCCAGCGCTTCGAGGCGGCTCGGGCGTCGCCGAGGGGGAGCGAGTTGTGGGGGGATGTCACTGATTCATTCTCTCCCGCCCCGACAGGCGGGTCGGCAGGATGACGTTCTGTTGCCATCGCCCTGAGCGAACAGCGCGAACAGGTCGAACAGGTCGAACAGGGCGAACAGGGCGCCCGTCAGCGCCAGCCCGGCAGCCAGATGTGGAGCTGCCAGAACGTGAAGGGGATCGTCGTGCCCGTCCACAGCGGGTAGAAGAACGCCGACAGCAGCACGGCGAAGGCGAGGTACACGCCGACGACCCCGATACCGCGCGCTCGCCGCCACTCGAGGTCGTCGCGTCGACCGAGGATGATGCCGAGTACCCCGGCGAGCGCGAGCATCGTGTAGGGCTGGAACGCGATCGTGTAGAACGTGAACATCGTGCGGTCGGGGTAGAGGAGCCACGGCAGGTATCCGGCCGCGAGGCCGACGAGCACGAGGCCGACCTGCCACTCGCGCCAGCGCACGAGCCGGTAGAGCAGGTAGAGAACGGCGGCGGCCGCGCCCCACCAGATGAGCGGGTTGCCGATGCCGTTGATCGTCTGCACGCACGCATCGACGGTGCATCCGCCGTCGCCGTTCTCGAGCGAGACGTAGTACATGTTCGTCGGCCGCTCCATGACGAGCCAGCCGAGGGGGTGCGACTGCCAGGGATGCGGAGTGCTGAGGCCCACGTGGTACTTGTACGCCTCCTGGTGGTAGTGCCAGAGGCTCTGCAGCGGGGCGGGCAGCCACTCGATGCCGGCGAGCTGGTCGGCGCTCGTCGTCGTCGCCCAGTCGCGGTAGTAGCCGCCGTCGGTCACGAGCCAGCCCGTCCAGCTCGCGAGGTAGACGACGGCGGCGATCGGTACGACGAGGAGGAACGTCGCCGGCCCCTGGCGGAGGATCGCGCTCGTGATCCAGAACGGCAGGCCGGCGCGGCGCCGTGCGAGCGCATCGACGACGACGAGGTAGATGCCGAACGCGGCGAGGAAGTACAGCCCCGACCACTTCACGGCGGTCGTCGCGCCGAAGGCGATGCCGGCGGCGAGGAGCCACGGGCGCCACCACAGCACGGGGCCCCAGGCCGGGTCGACGCCGCGCGCCCGTCGTTCGGCGAGACGCGCGGCGAGACGCGTCGCGTGCCACTCGCGATCGAGGAGCACGCACCCGAAGCCGAGGAGCGCGAAGAACATGACCCACGTGTCGAGCAGCGCGACGCGCGACATGACGATCGCGTTGCCGTCGATGGCGAACAGCAAGCCGGCGATGACGGCGACGATCGTCGATCCGAAGAGGCGCCGCGCGATGAGCGAGACGAGGAGGACGGCGATCGTTCCCGCGAGCGCGGTCGTCGCGCGCCACCAGAACGGATCGCCCGCGCCGAAGGCGGCCATGCCGAGGCCGATCATCCACTTGCCGAGCGGCGGGTGCACGACGTACGACGGCTCGTCGAGGTACGTGTCGGTGTCGCCCGCGGCGAAACCGGCGTCGGCGTCCTCCGGCCAGCGCGACTCGTAGCCGTTGCCGATGAGGGTCCAGGCGTCCTTGACGTAGTAGGTCTCGTCGAAGACGAGCGTGTGCGGATGGCCGAGATTCCAGAACCTCAGGATGCCGGCGAGCAGCGTGACCGCGATCGGCCCGGCCCAGTACCAGAACCGGCGCCGTGCCGGCGTGCCGAGCACACGAGCCCACCAGGCGTCGAGCCGCGTGCCGCGGGGAGCCGGGGCTGCGGGAGCCGACTCGGGGGCCTCGTCATCCGTCGTCGTCGCCTCGCGCGACCCCGTCGCCCCCTCCGCATGCATGCGCTCATCGTAGGGGAAGCGATGGGGGAGACTGGAGCGATGATCATCCTCGCGGCGACACCAATCGGCAATCTGGGCGATGCGTCGCCCCGACTGCGTGAGGCTCTCGCGGCGGCGACCGTCGTCGCCGCGGAGGACACGCGGGTGACCCAGCGTCTGCTCGCCGCCCTCGGCATCGCGAACCGGCCGCGACTCATCGCGCTCCACGAGCACAACGAACGCGTCAGGGCAAGCGAGATCGTCGAGCTCGCCCGCGAGGCGGACGTGCTCGTGCTGAGCGACGCCGGCATGCCCGCCGTCTCCGACCCCGGATTCCCGCTCGTCGAAGCGGCGGTCGCCGCGGGTGTCGATGTGACCGTCATCCCCGGGCCGAGCGCCGTGCTCACCGCACTCGCCGTCTCGGGGCTGCCGACCGACCGCTTCAGCTTCGAGGGTTTCCTGCCGCGGAAGCACGGCGACCGCGTGCGCACCTTCACGAGCCTCGTCGACGAACGCCGCACGATGGTGTTCTTCGAAGCACCGTCGCGCATCGCGGCGAGCCTCGCCGATGCCGCAGAGGTGTTCGGCGCCGACCGCCGGGCGGCCGTCTGCCGTGAGCTCACGAAACTGCACGAAGAGGTCAAGCGCGGGCCGCTCGGAGAGCTCGCCGCGTGGGCCGAGGCCGGCGTCCGCGGTGAGATCTGCGTCGTCGTCGACGGGGCGCCCGAGCGCATCGCCGATGCGGGCGACGCCCTCGCGCGAGTGCTCGCCCTCGTAGCGGGAGGCGTGCGCCTCAAGGAGGCGGCGGGCGACGTCGCCCTCGCGACCGGGCTGAGCCGCCGAGACCTCTACGAAGCGGCGCTACAGGCGCGGTCAACTCACAGTCAACCCCCGGTCTGACGCGCCTCGATCGGGGGACAATGGGCCGAGGAGCTCATCGACCCCAGCGTGGAGGTGCGTGATGACGCAAGCAGTGAGATTCACCCGACACGGCGGGCCCGATGTGCTCGAGCTCGTCGAGATCCCCGACCCCGTCGCGGGCATGGGGGAGGTCGTCATCGACGTCATCGCGACGGGCCTCAACCCCATCGAGAGCACCGTGCGCGAGGGTCGGTTCGGCGGCCACGACGACTTCGCCTCCGGCCAAGGCCGTGACATCGCCGGGATCGTCAGCGCGGTCGGCGACGGCGTCACCGAGTTCCGCGTCGGCGACGAGGTCTTCGGATTCGTCCGTTCCGGGGCGCAGGCTCTGCGCGTCGCCGTTCCCGTGACCCAGCTGCTGAAGAAGCCGCCGCGCCTCGGGTGGGAGAACGCCGGAAGCCTCTACGTCGCCGGCACGACGGCGTGGACCGTCGTGCGCTCGCTCAACCTGCAGCCCGGCGACGTCGTCGTCATCACGGCCGCGGCCGGCGGCCTCGGATGCCTCGCCGCCCAACTCGCGGTGCGCGCCGGTGCGACCGTCATCGGCACCGCAGCCCCGCTCCGCGCGGACTTCCTGCGCCAGTTCGGCATCACCCCCCTCGCCTACGACGACGACCTCGAAGCCCGGGTTCGTGAGATCGCGCCCGGCGGAGCCTCGGCGTTCCTCGACTTCCTCGGCGGCGGCGGTGTCGAGACGGCCATCGCGCTCGGCATCGAGCCGAAGCGCATCGTCACGGTGCTCGACCGCGAGGCCGCCGACGAGTACGGCGTCGTGCTCGCGGGGGCCGGCGATCTCGAGGCGCTCTCGAACGTCGCGAAACTCGTCACCGATCGGCAGATCGTCTTCCCGATCGCCGACATCTTCCCGCTCGAGCGGGTCGCCGAGGCCTACCGCGCCCTCGACCGCCGCGAGGCGCCCGGCAAGATCGTGCTCGGCACGCGGCTCGTGTCGTACTCGGGCGAGAAGGCCCACCCCGACGACCTGAAGCAGCAGGACGCCACACTCGGCGTCCCGACCGATCACGAGCGCATCGACGTGCACGAGAACCTGCCGCCGGTCATCGGCGACAAGCGGTATCGCCCGGTCGGCGGGTAACACGCGCAGCCGGCATCCGTTGCCGACCTAGGATTGGAGCCATGGCCGACGGCTCCTCGTTCTATATCACCACGCCCATCTTCTACGTCAACGATGTGCCCCACATCGGGCACGCGTACACGGAGGTGGCTGCCGACGTGCTCGCGCGCTGGCACCGCCAGGCGGGCGACGACACGTGGATGCTCACGGGAACCGACGAGCACGGGCAGAAGATCCTGCGCACCGCGACGGCCAACGGTGTCACGCCGCAGGAGTGGGCCGACAAGCTCGTCGCCGAGGCGTGGAAGCCGCTGCTCGACACCGTCGACGTCGCCAACGACGACTTCATCCGCACGACCGACGAGCGTCACGAGAAGAACGTGCAGCTCTTCCTGCAGCGCCTCTACGACGCCGGCCACATCTACACGGGCGAGTACGAGGGCTACTACTGCGTCGGCTGCGAGGAGTACAAGCAGCCGTCCGACCTCGTCGACGGAACCGGGGAGTACGAGGGCCAGAAGGTCTGCGCGATCCACTCGAAGCCCGTCGAGCTCCTCAACGAGAAGAACTACTTCTTCCGCATGTCGGCCTTCGCCGAGCAGCTCCTCGCGCTCTACGAGGAGCGCCCCGACTTCGTGCAGCCCGAGAGCGCGCGCAACGAGGTGCTCTCGTTCGTGCGGAGCGGCCTCGACGACCTGTCGATCTCGCGCTCGACGTTCGACTGGGGCGTCAAGGTCCCGTGGGACGAGTCGCACGTCGTCTACGTGTGGTTCGATGCGCTGCTCAACTACATCACCGCCGTCGGCTACGGACAGGATGACGAGGAGTTCGCTCGTCGCTGGCCGGCGCAGCACATCGTCGGCAAGGACATCCTGCGATTCCACGCCGTCATCTGGCCCGCCATGCTGCTCGCTGCGGGCCTCGACGTGCCGCGCGGCGTGTTCGGCCACGGCTGGCTGCTCGTCGGCGGCGAGAAGATGTCGAAGTCGAAGCTCACGGGCATCGCCCCCGTGCAGATCACCGAGACGTTCGGCTCGGATGCGTTCCGCTACTACTTCCTGCGCGCCATCGCGTTCGGCCAGGACGGCTCGTTCTCGTGGGAGGACCTCGCCGCCCGCTACCAGGCCGAGCTCGCCAACGGATTCGGCAACCTCGCGTCACGTGTCGTCGCGATGATCACGCGCTACTGCGACGGCGTGGTGCCCGCGGCGGGTGCGACGACCGAGGCCGACGACGAGATCCGTGCCATCGAGATCCGCGCGACCGAAGCGTCGCTCGCCGCGATCGAACGCCTCGCGCCGCACGACGCGATCGCCGCCGTGTGGGAGCTCGTCGACGCCCTGAACGGCTACATCACCTCGGAAGAGCCGTGGTCGCTCGCGAAGGATCCCGACAAGCGTGAGCGTCTCGAGACCGTGCTGCACACGGCCTTCCGTGGCCTCGGCACGCTCGGCGTGCTCCTGTCGCCCGTGCTGCCCGTCGCGACGGCGAAGCTCTGGACCGCCATCGGAGGCGAGGGCTCCGTGGCCGACCAGCGCATCGACCGCGCCTGGGAGTGGACCGGCGGCGAGCGCGTGAGTGCGCTCGAGGCCCTGTTCCCGCGCGTCGAGGAGAAGTCCGAGTGAGTTCGAGCGACACGCACATCCGCGCTCGCGCGCAGGAGGGCCGTGTCGTCGAGTACCCGCCCGTCCCCGACCACCTCGGCGTCGCCGTGATCGACAACCACACGCACCTCGAGATCGCCGACGGCGCGATGCCGATCAATGCCGACGAGCACCTCGCGCGCGCGGCGGCGGCCGGCGTGCGCGGTGTCGTGCAGGTGGGCACCGACGTCCCGACGTCGATCTGGTCGGCCGAGCTCGCCGCGCGCGACCCGCGTGTGCTCGCGGCCGTCGCCCTGCACCCGAACGAGGCCCCCGTACTCGCCGCGGCGGGTCAGCTCGGCGACGCGCTCGCCGTGATCGACGAGCTCGCCTCGCGCCCGCGCGTCGTCGCCGTCGGTGAGACCGGGCTCGACTTCTACCGCACGGATGACGCGGGGCGACCCGCGCAGTTCGAGAGCTTCGAGGCGCACATCGCGATCGCGAAGAAGCACGGCCTCGCCCTGCAGATCCACGACCGTGACGCGCACGACGACGTCGCGAGCACCCTCCACCGGGTCGGTGCCCCTGACCGCGTCGTGCTGCACTGCTTCTCGGGAGACGCCGCCTTCGCGAAAGTCTGCATCGACGAGGGCTGGTACCTCTCGTTCGCGGGCAACATCACCTTCAAGAACGCGGGCAACCTGCGCGAGGCTCTCGCCCTCACACCGATCGAGTCGATCCTCGTCGAGACGGACGCCCCGTACCTCACGCCAGCGCCGTACCGCGGCCGGCCCAACGCTCCGTACCTCGTGCCGCACACCGTGCGCTTCATGGCCGAGTTCCTCGGCACCGACCTCGACGAGTTCTGCGGTCAGCTCGTGCGCAACACGGAACGCGCGTACGGCGCCTGGAACGCGGAGCCCGTCGTTTCGGCGGGCGACGGCGCGCCGAGCCTCTCCGGTGACCCCTCGTGACGGTAGCCTCGCAGCGCGGGAGGTGCCGGTGAACGCCCACAAGCACGAGAACGAATCGCTCGAGGTCGCACAGCCGCGCCTTCTCGGGCCGGCGGAGATCCGCGACCTCGCCGAGCTGCTCGACGTCACGCCGACGAAGAAGCTCGGTCAGAACTTCGTGCACGACGCCAACACCGTGCGCCGCATCGTGCAGACCGCCGGTGTCACCGCCGGTGAGACCGTGCTCGAGGTCGGCCCCGGGCTCGGCTCGCTGACACTCGGCCTGCTCGAGGCCGGAGCCGACGTCGTCGCCGTCGAGATCGACGGCCGACTCGCGGAGCAGCTCCGACACACCGTCGCGATCATGCAGCCGGGAACGTCGATCACCGTCATCCATGCCGATGCCCTGCGCATCGCCGAACTCCCCGGCTCGCCGTCGCGCCTCGTCGCGAACCTGCCGTACAACGTCTCGGTGCCCGTGCTGCTGCACCTGCTCGAGCACTTCCCGTCGATCGTCGCGGGCGTCGTCATGGTGCAGGCCGAGGTCGGCTACCGTCTCGCGGCAGGCCCCGGATCGAAGGTGTACGGCAGCCCGAGCGTCAAGGCCGCGTGGTACGGATCGTGGAGGACCGTCGGTCAGGTCTCGCGTTTCGTGTTCTGGCCGGTGCCGAACGTCGACTCGGTGCTCATCGGGTTCGACCGCCGGACCGACATGCTCGGTTCCGAGGAGGAGCGCGTGCGCGTGTTCGCCCTCGTCGACGCCGCCTTCCAGCAGCGCAGGAAGATGCTGCGGCAGTCGCTCTCGGGCGTCTTCGGAAGCTCGGGCGCGGCGAGCGCGGCCATCGAAGCGGCGGGCCTCGACCCGCAGGCGCGCGGCGAGCAGCTCTCGGTGCACGACTTCCTCGCGATCGCCCGCTCGCCGCACTGAGTTCCCCCACCCCGCGACATCTCAGTGTTCGCAATTCAGGCCCGCGCGCGTGTCGCGGCCTGTTCTGGCCCGTGCGATTCGCCGACACGCCGCTCCGCACCTGAATTGCGAACTGGGAGAAGCCGAAATGGGCGGCGCGACCCCTGGTATAGCGTTGTCGCATGACGTTCGCCCAGACCGTACCGAGTGTGCGCGTGCGGGCGCCGGGCAAGATCAACCTCTTCATGAAGGTCGGTGCTCTGCACGACGACGGGTACCACGACGTCGCGACGGCCTATCAGGCGGTGTCGCTCTACGAAGAGGTCACGGCCTACCCGTCGGAGACGTTCTCGGTGGAGTTCAGCGGCTCGATCGACACGTCGGCGCTGCCGGCCGATCGCACGAACCTCGCCATCCGCGCCGCGAAGATGCTCGCGCGGAAGGCGGGCATTCCGACGGGTGTGCGTCTCGAGATCCAGAAGAACGTGCCGATCGCCGGTGGCATGGGCGGCGGGTCGGCTGATGCCGCGGCCACTCTCGTCGCGTGCGACGCTCTCTGGGGAACCGAGTTCGCGAAGGATGAGCTGCTCGCACTCGCGGCGAAGCTCGGTGCCGACGTGCCGTTCTCGCTCATGGGAGGCACGGCCATCGGAACCGGTCGCGGCGACCGGTTGAGCCCCGCGCTCGCGACGGGCGACTTCCACTGGGTGCTCGCGATCGCCGAGTTCGGCATGTCGACGCCGCTCGTCTACGGCGAACTCGACCGCCACCGGGAGCTGCACGCGAACGAGCTCGCCGTGCCCACGTCGTCCCCGTCGGTCGACACCGCCGTGCTGCAGGCTCTGCGCGCCGGTGACGCGCGACTGCTCGCCGACTCGCTCCACAACGACCTCCAGGCGGCGACGCTGCACCTCGCACCGGGCCTCGGCGCGATCCTCGAACTCGGCGAGAAGCACGGCGCCCTTGCCGGCATCGTCTCGGGCTCGGGCCCGACCCTCGCCTTCCTCGCGGCCGACGCCGATGCCGCGCTCGAACTGCAGGTCGCGCTCTCGGCCGCTCGCCTCACCGCGCTGCGCGTTCACGGGCCCGTGCACGGTGCCCGCGTCATCCACTGACGCCCGTCATCCGCCCGTCGGCGCGCGGGTAGGCTCGACGGGACATGGCACATCTCCTCGGCGCCGAGCGCCTGCACCTCGAGTTCCCCACCCGCGTCGTCTTCGACGAGGTGACGATCGGGCTCGACGAGGGTGATCGCGTCGGCATCGTCGGCAAGAACGGCGACGGAAAGTCGACACTCCTCAAGCTCCTCGCCGGCCGCCTCGAACCGGACGGCGGTCGGGTGACGCGTCGCCGCGACGTGCGCATCGGCATGCTCGACCAGTCCGACACCGTCGACCCCGAGCTCACCGTCGCCGAGGCCGTCGTCGGCGGAGTCGACGAGCACGTGTGGGCGGGCGACGCCCGGGCGCGCGACGTCATCGGAGGCCTCCTCGGCGACATCCCGTGGCAGGCCCGTGTCGGCGACCTCTCGGGAGGGCAGCGTCGCCGCGTCGGTCTCGCGGCGCTCCTCGTCGGCGATTGGGACGTCGTGTTCCTCGACGAGCCCACCAACCACCTCGACGTCGAGGGCATCGCCTGGCTCGCCGAGCACGTCAAGCGCCGCTGGCCGGCCCACTCGGGCGCGCTCGTCGTCGTGACCCACGACCGGTGGTTCCTCGACGAGGTCTGCACGGCGACGTGGGAGGTGCACGACCGCATCCTCGAGCCCTTCGAGGGCGGGTACGCCGCCTACGTCCTGCAGCGCGTCGAGCGCGACCGGATGGCGGCGGCGAGCGAGGCCAAGCGCCAGAACCTCATGCGCAAGGAGCTCGCCTGGCTGCGACGCGGAGCCCCCGCCCGCACGTCGAAGCCGAAGTTCCGCATCGACGCCGCCAACGAGCTCATCGAGAACGAACCGCCCGTGCGATCGACCGTCGAGCTGAAGCAGATGGCGACGGCCCGTCTCGGCAAGGACGTCGTCGACCTCCTCGACGCGGGTGTCGTCTACGGCGACCGCACGGTTCTCCGCGGTGTCGAGTGGCGCATCGCGCCGGGCGAGCGCACGGGCATCCTCGGCGTCAACGGTGCGGGCAAGTCGACGCTCCTCGGCCTCGTCACGGGCGCCGTCGAGCCGACGAGCGGTCGGGTCAAGCGCGGTAAGACGGTCAAGATCGCGAGTCTCACCCAGGAGCTCGCCGAACTCGCCGACCTCGGTGACGAACGCGTCGCGACGATCATCGGCCGCCAGCGCACGAGCTACGCCGTCGGCGACAAGGAACTCACCCCCGGCCAGCTGCTCGAGCGCCTCGGATTCACGAGCGCCCAGCTGCAGACTCCCGTGAAGGACCTCTCGGGTGGACAGAAACGTCGGCTCCAGCTGCTCCTCATCCTCCTCGACGAGCCGAACGTGCTCATCCTCGACGAGCCCACGAACGACCTCGACACCGACATGCTCGCCGCGATCGAGGACCTCCTCGACACGTGGCCGGGCACCCTCCTCGTCGTGAGCCACGACCGGTACCTCGTCGAGCGCGTCACCGATCAGCAGTACGCCGTCATGGACGGGCACTTCCGCCACCTCCCCGGCGGCGTCGACCAGTACCTGGAGCTCCGCCGGGTCGGTCTCGAGGGCGCGGTCGCGACGACCGACCGCCCCGACCAAGCGGATGACGCGGGCGCGCCCACGCCGATCGCGACACTCTCGGGTGCCGAGCGTCGCTCGGCCGAGAAGGAGGTCGCCGCGATCGACAGGAAGCTCGTCAAACTGCAGGCCGAGATCGCGCGTCTCCACGAGAAGCTCGCCCAGCACGATCAGGGCGACTACGTCGGCCTCGCGGCGGTGACCGACGAGTTGCGCGCGCACGAGTCATCCGTCGCCGACCTCGAGATGCGCTGGCTCGAGCTCTCGGAGCTGCTCGACTGAGCTTGGCTCTCGTGACCCTGTATGACAATCGTTTCAACACTCGTCGGCGGTGTGGCATAGCCTGAGGTCGTCTCGCACAGCAGCGGCACGATCCCTCGCCTACCGGCGCACTCGGGTCGTGCCATTTTCTGTGTTGGCAGTCCTTGCACGCTGTCAGCACCCCCTTGCCACCAGCACGCTCGCGAGACCTGAGAAAGGAACTTGCATGTCACGCCGCACCGCTCGGAAGAGCATCCTCACCGCACTCGCAGCCCTGCCCCTCGCCGCGCTCCTCGCCGCGTGCGCTTCGACCGGCGACGCCGGTTCGGGCGACAACGCCGAGACCGAGGGCCCCGTCACGATCGGCGTCGTCGGCGCGAGCGACCCGTACTGGGCCGACTACGTCGAGGCCGCAGCGGCCGAGGGCATCGAGGTCGAGCTCGTCGACTTCACCGACTACTCGCAGCCGAACCCGGCGCTGACCGAGGGCGAACTCGACCTCAACCAGTTCCAGCACATCGTGTACCTCGCCGGCTACAACGTCGCCTCGGGCGAAGACCTCCAGCCGATCGGTTCGACCGCGATCTACCCCCTCGGCCTCTACTCGACGAAGTACGACTCGGTCGAGGACATCCCCGCCGGCGAGACCGTCGCCGTGCCGAACGACGAGTCGAACCGCGCCCGCGGCCTCCTCGTGCTGCAGTCGGCCGGCCTCATCGAGCTGAAGAGCGGTGGATCGATCTTCTCGAACCTCGACGACGTCGACACCGAGAAGTCGAAGGTCACCGTCACCGAGCTCGCCGCCGACATCACGGCGAACTCGCTCCCCGACGTCGCCGCGGCGATCATCAACAACGACTTCGTCGAGCGTGCGGGCCTCTCGGCCAGCGACGCCATCGCGCAGGACGACCCGAGCGACCCCAACGCGCTCCCGTACGTCAACATCTTCGCCGCGAAGGCCGACCAGGTCGACAACCCCACCTACCTGAAGCTCGTCGAGATCTTCCAGAACACGCAGTCCGTTCAGGATGGCGTGCTCGAGGTCTCGGGCGGCACCGCGGTGCTCCTGCAGACCCCGGTCGCCGACCTCGTCGAGTCGCTCAAGAAGGTCGAAGCCGACACCAAGGCTCAGAAGTAGTTTTACCGAACACCAGGGTGCGCCCGGCCGGATCTCTCCGGCCGGGCTCGCCCCGTTTCACGGAGGTCACATGCCGCTCGTCAGTCTGAAGGACGTGAGCAAGAGCTATCCCGGCTCCTCGAAGGGCGCCCCGACGGTCGTCGCCGTCGACCGCGTCAGTCTCGACATCGAGGCCGGTGAGGTCTACGGCGTCATCGGCTACTCGGGCGCGGGCAAGTCGACCCTCGTGCGACTCGTCAACGCCCTCGAACCGGCGACCGGCGGCACCATCACCGTCGCGGGCGAAGAGATCACGGCGCTGCCCGAGAAGGAGCTGCGCCGCGTGCGTGCCGGAATCGGCATGATCTTCCAGCAGTTCAACCTCTTCCAGTCACGCACGGCCCTGAAGAACGTCGCCTACCCGCTGCGTCTGCAGGGTGTCGCGAAGAGCGAGGCCCTGACCCGCGCGCGTGAGGCTCTCGACTTCGTCGGTCTCGCCGACAAGGCCGGCTCCTACCCCGAGCAGCTCTCGGGCGGTCAGAAGCAGCGCGTCGGCATCGCCCGTGCGCTCGCGACGACGCCGAGCATCCTGCTCGCCGACGAGGCGACGAGCGCCCTCGACCCCGAGACGACGGGCGAGGTGCTCGAGGTGCTCGGGCGCGCGAACCGCGAACTCGGCGTGACCATGATCGTCATCACGCACGAGATGGACGTCATCCAGTCGCTCGCGACGAAGGTCGCCGTCATGGAGAACGGCCGCGTCGTCGAGGCGGGGCCCGTCTTCGACGTGTTCTCCGCCCCGCAGAATCCGGCCTCGCAGCGCTTCGTGGCCACGGTCGTGAAGGGCGTGCCCTCGCCCGCCGAGCTCGCGGCCCTCCGCGAGCGGCACGTCGGCCGCATCGTCACGGTCTCCTTCAGCGAGACGGATGCCTCCCAGGCCACGGTGTTCCTCGAGTTCGCGCGCGCGGGCATCGAGTTCGAACTCGTCTACGGCGGCATCAACGACATCGGCGGCCGCGCCTTCGGGCACCTGACCTTCGCCCTGCGCGGCGACGACGCCGCGATCGATCAGACCCTCGCCGGCATCGCCCGGCGTTCGACCGTGACGGAGGCCGCACGATGAACGATCTCATCGAGCAGCTGCCGAAGCTCCCGGGCATCATCGGCGAGACGCTCTACATGGTCACGCTGGCCCTGCTCTTCGGCGGGTTCGGCGGACTGATCGTCGGCCTCGCGCTCTACGCGACCCGCTCGAGCGGTGTGCTCCCGAATCGCGTCGTCTACGGCATCCTGAACCTCATCGTCAACATCTTCCGGCCGATCCCGTTCATCATCCTCGTCGCGGCTCTGCAGCCGCTCGCACGGGCCGTGACGGGCAGCGGCATCGGACTGAACGCGGTGACGTTCTCGATCGCCTTCGCCGCGGTCTTCGGCATCTCGCGCCTCGTCGAGCAGAACCTCGTCACGGTGCCGCCGGGCGTCATCGAGGCGGCCCGGTCGATGGGTGCGGGCCCGTTCCGCATCCTCGTGACGGTCGTCGTGCCCGAGGCGCTCGGCCCGCTCATCCTCGGCTACACGTTCGCGGTCGTCGCGCTCGTCGACATGTCGGCGGTCGCGGGCCTCATCGGTGCGGGTGGACTCGGCAACTTCGCGATCCAGTACGGCTATCGCCTCTACAACCCGTGGGTCACGTGGACGGCCGTCGCGGTCATCATCATCATCGTGCAGCTGCTGCAGTGGCTCGGCAATTCGCTCGCGAAGAAGGTGCTGCGCCGCTAGCGCGCGTGCTCTGCCGGCGGGATGCTCAGTCGAAGTCGAGGCTGAGCTTCCGCAGCAGCGCGGCGAGGCGCGTGCGATCAGCCAGCGGCAGGGTCGACAGGAGCTCGGCCTCGGCGTCCACGAGACGCGTGATCGCGGCATCCACCCGGGTGAGCCCCGGCTGCGACATGACGACGAGGATGCCCCGGCCGTCGTTCGGGTCGGTCTGACGGGTGACGAGCCCGCGCTCGACGAGTCGGTCGATGCGGTTCGTCATGGTGCCGCTCGAGACGAGCGTCTGCTGCAGGAGCGCCTTCGGCGAGAGCCGGTAGGGCGAGCCCGCTCGGCGGAGCGCAGAGAGCACGTCGAACTCCCATGACTCGAGTTCGGAGCGCGCGAACGCCGTGCGCCGGGCCCGATCGAGATGCTTCGTGAGCCGCGCCACGCGCGAGAGCACCTGCAGCGGAGAGAAGTCGAGGTCGGGTCGCTCGCGCTCCCAGTCGTCGACGATGCGATCGACTTCGTCATGTGCGGCCATCCGTCCATTATCTCGCTGCCACGCCCCGCGACACGTGCGGGTCGCGCAGGCGGCGTCTGGCAGACTGGAGGACGCGCGCCCGGTGGCGCGCGGTCCGCCGTGGTGTAATGGCAGCACGACAGCCTTTGGAGCTGTGAGGTCTAGGTTCGAGTCCTGGCGGCGGAGCATGACGGATCAGAAGCTCGCCATCATCGTCCTCGCCGCAGGTCAGGGTACGCGCATGAAGTCGCAGACCCCCAAGCTCCTCCACGCGATCGCGGGTGCGCCGATCGTCGTGCACGTGCTCTCGACGGCGCGCGCCCTCGACGCGGCGCACGTGCTCTCGGTCGTGCGCTTCGAGCGCGATCGCGTCGCCGCGGTGATCGAGGCCGCGATGCCCGATTCCGCGATCATCGACCAGGACGAGGTCCCCGGAACGGGCCGAGCGGTCGAGCAGGCCGTCGCGGCACTGCCCGATGACTTCGACGGCGACGTGCTCGTGCTGAACGGGGACGTGCCGCTCCTCGACGCCGACACGCTCGGCGCGTTCCTCGCGGCGCACCGCGATCGCGGTTCGGCCGCTTCGGTGCTCTCGGCGATCTACGACGACGCGACGGGCTACGGCCGTGTCGTGCGCGGCGAGAACGGCGCGTTCGACCGCATCGTCGAGCAGAAGGACGCCACGGCGGCCGAGCTCGCCATCTCCGAGATCAACGCGGGCGTCTACGCGTTCGGCGTCGGCGCGCTCCGCGACCAGCTCGCGAACCTCACGACCGAGAACGCGCAGGGCGAGAAGTACCTCACCGACGTCATCGGGCTCCTCCGTCGCGCGGGCTCCGAGGTCGAAGCCGTCGCCGTGGCTGAGCCGTGGCTCGTCGCGGGCGTCAACGACCGTGCGCAGCTCGCCGAGGCGGGTCTTCGTCTCAACGCGCTCATCGTGCGCGGCTGGCAGCTCGCGGGCGTGACCATCCAGGACCCGGCGACGACGTGGATCGACCTCACGGCGAAACTCGAGCCCGACGTCACGATCCTGCCCGGCACCCAGATCCTCGGCGCGACGGTCGTCGCGACCGGCGCGACGATCGGCCCCGACACGACGCTCGTCGACTGCGAGATCGGCGAGGGGGCGACCGTCAAGCGCACGGATGCCACGCTCGCCGTCATCGGACGCAATGCCACCGTCGGCCCGTTCTCGTACCTCCGTCCCGGCTCGATCCTCGGAGCCGACGGCAAGATCGGAACCTTCGTCGAGACGAAGAACGCGCGCATCGGCGACGGCTCGAAGGTGCCGCACCTCTCGTACGTCGGTGACGCCGAGATCGGTGAGGGCTCCAACATCGGAGCGGGCTCGATCTTCGCGAACTACGACGGCGTCGCGAAGCATCGCTCCGAGATCGGGTCGCATGTGCGCACCGGATCGCACGGTGTGTTCGTCGCGCCGATTAGGATTGGCGACGGAGCGTACACGGGAGCAGGAACGGTCGTCCGCAAGGACGTGCCGGCCGGCTCGCTCGCCGTGAACGTCGCTCCGCAACGCAACATCGAAGGTTGGGTGCAGAAGAATCGCCCGGGGTCGGCAGCCGCTCACGCGGCTGAGTCCGCGATCGAGACCGACGAACACTGACAACCGGTCTCCTACCGGACGAGAGGACTCACATGTCGGGAATCAAGGTCAAGGGCGAGAAGCGCCTCGTACTCGTGTCGGGGCGCGCTCACCCGCAGCTCGCGGTCGACATCGCCGACGAGCTCGGCTCGGAGCTCGTGCCGACCGATGCCCGCACGTTCGCGAACGGTGAGCTCTACGCCCGTTTCGACGAGTCGGTGCGCGGCTGCGACGCATTCGTCATCCAGTCGCACACGGCGCCCATCAACGAGTGGCTCATGGAGCAGCTCATCATGGTCGACGCCCTGAAGCGTGCGTCGGCCAAGCGCATCACCGTCGTCTCGCCGTTCTACCCCTACGCGCGTCAGGACAAGAAGGGTCGCGGCCGCGAGCCGATCTCGGCCCGCCTCGTCGCCGACCTCTACAAGGCAGCTGGCGCCGACCGCATCATGAGCGTCGACCTGCACGCCGCGCAGATCCAGGGCTTCTTCGACGGCCCCGTCGACCACCTCTTCGCGATGCCCGTGCTGCTCGAGCACTTCAAGGCCAACATCGCCACCGACAAGCTGACCGTCGTCTCGCCCGACATGGGCCGTGTGCGCGTCGCCGACATCTGGAGCGACAAACTCGGTGTGCCTCTCGCGATCATCCACAAGCGTCGCGACCCGCTCGTTCCGAACCAGGTCTCGGTGCACGAGATCGTCGGTGAGGTCGAGGGCCGCGTGTGCCTCCTCGTCGACGACCTCATCGACACCGGCCGCACGATCGTCAAGGCCGCCGAGGCGCTCAAGAAGGCGGGCGCCATCGGCGTCGTCGTCGCCGCGACCCACGCGGTCTTCAGCCCGCCCGCCGTCGAGATCCTGCAGAGCGACTTCATCGACTCGGTCGTCGTCACCGACACGCTGCCGATCCCCGAGGACAAGCGCTGGGACCGTCTCACGATCCTGCCGATCGCGCCGCTGCTCGCGCGTGCCATCCACGAGGTCTTCGATGACGGCTCGGTGACGAGCATGTTCGACGGAGCGGCGTAGCCGATGGGTATCGGCACCCCGCGTCCGTGGCTTGCGAGCTATGCCGAGGGGGTGCCCGATGAGATCGAGCCCGCCGAGGGCTCGCTCTACGACCTCGTCGCGGCCTCGGTGGCGACCTACGGTTCGCACGTCGCGCTCGAGTTCTTCGGGCGTACGACGACGTACGCCGAGCTCGGGGCCGAGATCGATCGCGCCGCCGAGGGGCTGCGTCTGCTCGGCGTGCAGAAGGGCGACCCCGTTGCCCTCGTGCTGCCCAACTGCCCGCAGCACATCGTCGCGTTCTACGCGGTGCTCCGGCTCGGCGCGATCGTCGTCGAGCACAATCCGCTCTACACGCCGCGCGAGCTCCGGCACCAGTTCGAGGATCACGGCGCGCGCGTCGTCATCGCCTGGAACAAGGTCGTCGAGACGATCCAGGACTTCCCGGACGACATCGAGATCGCCACGATCGTCTCGGTCGACGTGACGCGGGCGATGCCCTTCGCGACGCGTGCGGCGCTCCGTCTGCCGATCCGGAAGGCACGCGAGTCGCGCGCCGCGCTCACGACGAGCGTGCGCGGCACGGTGCCGTGGCCGAAGCTCCTCGAGGCCGACCCGATCGAGGAACGCATCATCAGCCCGACGGTCGACGACGTCGCCCTCATCCAGTACACGAGCGGCACGACGGGCTCGCCGAAGGGCGCGACCCTCAGCCACGGCAACCTGCTCGCGAACGCCGCGCAGTCGCGTGCCTGGGTGCCGCAGGTCGAGCGCGGCACGGCCGTCGTCTACGCGGTGCTGCCGATGTTCCACGCGTACGGCCTCACCCTGTGTCTGACGTTCGCGATGAGCATGGGCGCGCGCCTCGTGCTCTTCCCCAAGTTCGAGCCCGATCTCGTCCTCGCCGTGGTCAAGAAGCGCCCGGCGACCTTCCTGCCCGCCGTTCCGCCGATCTACGAGCGGCTCACGCGTGCGGCCGCCGAGCGGGGCGTCTCGCTCGCGGGCATCGACATCGCGATCTCGGGGGCCATGCCGCTCTCGGCCGAGGTCGTCGAGCCGTGGGAGGCCGAGACCGGGGGATACCTCGTCGAGGGCTACGGGCTCTCCGAGACATCCCCCGTTCTCATGGCCAACCCGGTCGCGCCGAATCGCCGGGCCGGCACCGTGGGCCTTCCGCTGCCGAGCACCGAGGTGCGCGTCGTCGACCCCGACGAGCCGACCGTCGATCGCACGCCGGGCGACGAGGGCGAGCTCATCGTGCGCGGTCCGCAGGTGTTCTCGGGGTACTGGAAGAAGCCCGACGAGACGGCGGCGGTCTTCGTGCCGGCGACGGATGACGGCGGCCCCTGGTTCCGCACGGGCGACATCGTCTCGGTCGACGAGGACGGGTTCGTCCGCATCGTCGACCGCATCAAGGAACTCATCATCACGGGCGGCTTCAACGTCTCTCCGAGCGAAGTGGAAGACGCCCTGCGGGGGCACGCCGACATCGTCGACGTCGCCGTCGTCGGTCTGCCCGATACCCACTCGGGCGAACAGGTCGTCGCGGCCGTCGTGCTCGCCGAGGGAGCGACGCTCGACGAGGCCGCCATCCGCGCCTTCGCGCGCGACGCCCTCACGGCGTACAAGGTGCCGAAGCGCGTCGTCGCCGTCGACGAACTGCCCCGTTCGCTCATCGGGAAGGTGCAGCGGCGGCTCGTTCGCGACGCCCTCCTCGAGAACGAGCAGGCGTGACCTTCCTCGCGCCGGAGACCCGCGCGGCGCTCGATGCGCTGCACGCGCTCGAGCACGCGGAGGACGAGGCCGATGGAATCGCCCGGCTCCGCGGCATCCGTTCGCTCCTCGCCGCACTCGACGCCGACCCTGCGGCTCTCGCCGCGGTGCGGGCGGGGCTCGCGGCGGGTGCGTCGTGGGACGAGGTGGCCGACGCCGCCGGGCTCACGCCCGCGGCGGCGAAGCAGCGCTGGGCGGGCAATGACGCCGAGATCGCCGCACGCCAGGAGGCGAGCCGGAAGCGCGGCCAGCGCCCGAGCTCGAAGCCGACCGACCTTCCGGGGCTGAGCGTCGCCGAAGCGGCGGCGAAGCTCGGCGTGACGCCGCAGGCGATCTACCTGCGCGTGACGCGCGGACAGCTCAGAGCCGAGACGGTCGAGCTGCCCGACGGCCGTTCGTACAAGCGCGTCTTCCTCGACGACCCCCCAGAGAGCGAGACGTCATGACCTTCTCGAGCCCCGACCCGTTCATCACGCGCCCCACGCTCACGGGCACTTTCGGAATGGCCGCCTCGACGCACTGGCTCGCGAGCGGCACGGCCCAGGCGGTGCTCGAGCGCGGGGGCAACGCCTTCGACGCCGCCGTCGCCGCGGGCTTCGTGCTGCAGGTCGTCGAGCCGCACCTCAACGGCCCCGGCGGTGACCTCGTCGGGATAGTCGCGCCGAGCGGAGGGCGCCCCGCGGTGCTCATGGGGCAGGGGCCGGCTCCCGCGGGATCGTCGGCGGAGGCCTACCGTTCGCTCGGCCTCACCGACGTGCCCGGCTCGGGCTTCCTCGCCGCGGCGGTCCCCGGCGCGGTCGACGCGTGGCTGCTGCTCCTCCGCGACCACGGCACGTGGGAGGCGAGCGACGTGTGGGAGTTCGCCCGCGGGTACGCGCGCGACGGTCATCCCCTCGTCGCCGGTGCCGCCGCGACGATCGCTCGCGTCGCCGATCTCTTCGAGACCGAGTGGACGGCTTCCGCCGCGCAGTGGCTTCCTGCAGGGCGCGCGCCGCTCGCCGGTGAGCTCGTCGTCAACACGGCATGGGCCGACACGATCGATCGGCTGCTTGCCGCGGGGCGTCGGGGCTCGACGCGTGAGGCGCGCATCGACGCGATCCGCGACGAATGGGCGGCCTCGGTCGCCGCCGAGATCGAGACGTCCGTGGCCGAGCCCGTGCTTGACTCGTCGGGGGAGCGGCACGCCGGAGTGCTCCGCGCGAGCGATCTCGCGGGCTTCCGCGCGAGCTGGGAGGAGCCGGTCGCGGCCGACTTCCGCGGCCACACGATCCTGAAGCCCGGTGCGTGGTCGCAGGGCCCGGCTCTGCTGCAGACCCTCGCGATCCTCGACGGAGAGACGGATGACGCTCTCGACCCGTCGACGGAAGCCGGTGTGCATCTCGTCTCCGAGGCGCTCGCGCTCGCCCTCGCCGACCGGGAGGCGTACTACGGAGACGTCGACGGAGTGCCGCTCGACCGGCTGCTGAGCGCCGACTACGCGCGTGAGCGCCGGGCACTCATCGGCGAGACGGCGTCGCTCGAGCTGCGGCCCGGTCACGTCGACGGCGTCGAACTCCGCCTCGACTCGAGCGCGACGCGCACGGCGTCCTTCGCGGCCGACCCGACGACGGGGGAGCCCACGGTCGCGCCGACGGGGGTGACGCGCGGAGACACGTGCCACGTCGACGTCGTCGACCGGTTCGGCAACCTCGTGTCGATCACACCGTCGGGCGGGTGGCTGCAGTCGTCGCCGTACCTGCCGACGCTCGGCTTCGCGCTCGGCACGCGCCTGCAGATGACGCGCCTCGAGCCGGGGCTCCCCACGACACTCACCCCGGGCCGCCGCCCGCGCACGACACTCACGCCGACCGTCGTCCTGCGCGGCGGCGAGCCGTATGCGGCGCTCGGCTCACCGGGCGGTGACCAGCAGGACCAGTGGCAGCTTCTCTTCTTGCTGCGCCACCTCGTCGGCGGGTGGGACCTGCAGGAGGCGATCGATGCGCCGGCCTTCCACACGACGTCGATCGTGGGGTCGTTCTGGCCTCGGGAGTTCACACCGGGCGGCCTCGTCATCGAGGATCGGTTCGGTGACGCGATCATCGAGGCGCTCGAACGCCGCGTGCATCGCGTCGAGAGAGCGGGATCGTGGGCGCTCGGGCGGCTCTCCGTCGTCACGCGCGGCACCGACGGCGTGCTGCGGGCTGCCGCGAACCCGCGCGGTGCGCAGGGGTACGCCGTCGGGCGTTGAGCGCTGCCGCTCGTCGTCGTCGCTCAGGCGCCGATCTCGTCGCCGCGGAATGTCGGAGCCGAGGGGATGAGCCCGAGTTCGGCGATGCGACGCTCCCCGTGGCTCGTCGTGACGGCGAAGCACTGCCAACCGAGCCCGCTCGGGCCGAACTCGAAGCGTGTCGAGACGGAGGCCGCGCCGGGGGCATAGACGCTCGCCGTCACGCGGCACGCCGAATCGGCCGTGCGTGCGGTGTAGCCGACGCCGACGATGACGGCGGGCAGGAGGAGGGCTCCGAGGGCGAGCGAGACGGTCACGCGCATGGCGATGATCATTCCGCGGCTGCGGATCGGGCGCTCCGTCGGTTCGTATCCGTCGAGCTCGGGATTCTCGCTCATACGCTCGCGCCGTCATCCGCGCCATCGTCGAGCAGAGACGACGACGGCGGGACAGGGCCGCAGCCCCGTCCCGCCGTGCGGTTCATGCGTGTGTTCAGTGTGCGTCGACCGCGGAGATCTCGGTGCGGTCGCCCGACCACAGCGTGTGGAAGGTGCCGTCCTTGTCGATGCGCTTGTAGGTGTGCGCACCGAAGAAGTCGCGCTGGCCCTGAACGAGGGCAGCGGGCAGGCGGTCGGCGCGGAGGCCGTCGTAGTACGACAGCGACGAGCTGAACGCGGGAGCCGGGATGCCCGACTGGGCCGAGGCGACGACGATGCGGCGCCAGGCCTCCTGGGTCTCGGTGAGCGCGTCGCGGAAGTACGGGGCCGTGAGTAGGGCCACGAGGCCCGGGTTCTCGTCGTACGCCTCGGTGATGCGGTTGAGGAACTGCGCGCGGATGATGCAGCCGCCGCGCCAGATCTTCGCGATCTCGCCCTTCTTGATGTCCCAGCCGTACTGCTCGGCGCCGGCGACGATCTCGTCGAAGCCCTGCGAGTAGGCGACGATCTTGGACGCGTAGAGGGCCTTCCGCACGTCTTCGACGAATGCGTCGGCGTCGTCGACGGTCCACGAGGCCGAGGGGCCGGGGAGGTCGGAGGCGGCGGCGCGCTGGGCGGGCTTCGACGACAGCGAGCGCGCGAAGACGGCTTCGGCGATGCCCGAGACGGGAACGCCGAGGTCGAGGGCGGACTGCACGGTCCAGGCGCCGGTGCCCTTGGCACCGGCCTGGTCGAGGATGACGTCGACGAGGGGAGCCCCGGTCTCGGCGTCGACCTGGCGGAGCACCTCGGCGGTGATCTCGATGAGGTACGACTCGAGCTCGCCGCGGTTCCACTCGGCGAAGATCTCGGCGATCTCGGCGGGCGACTTGCCCGTGCCGCGGCGGATGAGATCGTATGCCTCGGCGATGAGCTGCATGTCGGCGTATTCGATGCCGTTGTGGATCATCTTGACGAAGTGACCCGCGCCGTCGGTGCCGACGTGCGTCACGCAGGGCTCGCCCTCGGCGACGGCGGCGATCGACTTCAGGATCGGGCCGAGGGTCTCCCACGCTTCCGCCGAGCCGCCGGGCATGATCGACGGGCCGTTGAGCGCGCCCTCTTCGCCGCCGGAGATGCCGGCGCCGACGAAGTTGATGCCCGTCTCGCGGACGGCCTTCTCGCGGCGGATGGTGTCGGTGAAGAGCGCGTTGCCGCCATCGACGATGATGTCGCCGGGCTCGAAGGCCTCGACGAGCTGGTCGATGACGGCGTCGGTTCCCCGGCCGGCCTGCACCATGATGATCGCGGTGCGCGGCTTCTGGAGGCTCGCGGCGAACTCGTCGATCGTGGAGGCTGCGACGAAGCCGGCCTCGGGGTGCTCGGTGATGAGCGTCTCGGTCTTGGCGTACGAACGGTTGTAGACCGCGACCGTGTTGCCCTCGCGGCTCGCGAGGTTACGGGCCAGATTCGAGCCCATGACCGCGAGGCCGACGACGCCGATGTTTGCAGCAGGCTGCGGGGAATCCGCCATGAAATTTCTCCTCGTGATGTCCGTGCGAGTGCACGGGGAATGCGATCGGGTTTCTCTGCCGACGACTCGAGATACGGGGGTCGGGGACCCGAGTACACGCTAGCAAATCGCGTGTTGCCGAGTTCTCACATGTCGGGTATCCGGGGTGAGAGATCCTCGACCCGACGGGTCGCGAGGGGTTGAGTGCCGTTCGACGTCGTGTTACGGTAACGCAATAAATCTGATTTATTGCGGAGTCAACACTCAATAGTCAGATGTAACGGAGCGTCTGAGGAGTGAGATGAATACTGTGCCGCGCGTGCCACTGATCGTCATGGGAGTCTCCGGCTCCGGCAAGTCGACGATCGGCCAGTCCCTCGCCGACGCCTTCGGCCGCGAGTTCATCGACGGCGACGACCTTCACCCCACCGCCAACAAGCAGAAGATGGCCGCCGGCCACGCGCTCAACGACGAGGACCGCGCGCCGTGGCTCGAAATTATCGCCCAGCGCATCGGCTCCGAACTCGCCGAGGGGCAGCCGATCGTCGTCGCGTGCTCGGCCCTCAAACGTCGCTACCGCGACCAGCTCGTCTCGTACGCGCCCGAGACGGTCTTCGTTCACCTCATCGGCGAGCGCGACGTCATCGCCGAACGCCAGTCGCACCGCACACACGAATACATGCCGACGAGCCTCCTCGATTCGCAGTTCGCGACACTCGAGCCTCTCGACGATGCCGAGAACGGCTTCGTCGTCGACGTGACCCTGACCCCCGAGCAGATCGTCGCCGCTGTGCGCGACGAGCTCGGCACCCCCCACGCGGGCTGATCCGGCCCCGATTCGCAAAGGACAATGATGACCGACCTCGATCTCAACTGGACGCTCGGTACGCCGGGTCTCCTCGGCATAGCCGTCGCCGCCATCGGTGCGCTGCTCCTCATGATCATGAAGTTCCGCATCCACGCGTTCCTCGCGCTCATCATCGTGAGCGTGCTGACGGCGGTGGCGACGGGAATCCCCGCGGGCGGACTCGTCGGAGTCCTTCTCGGAGGCTTCGGAAGCACCCTCGCGAGCGTCGCTCTGCTCGTCGGCCTCGGAGCGATGCTCGGTCGCATGCTCGAGGTGAGTGGCGGCGCGCAGGTGATGACCGACGCCCTCATCTCGAAGTTCGGTGAGAAGCGGGCGCCCCTCGCGCTCTCCATCGCCTCGCTCGCGTTCGGCTTCCCGATCTTCTTCGACGCCGGACTCGTCGTGATGCTGCCGATCATCTTCACGGTCGCACGCCGCCTCGGTGGCTCGCTCTTGCTGTACGCGTTCCCCGCGGCCGCGGCCTTCTCGGTCATGCACATCTTCGTGCCGCCGCACCCCGGCCCCGTCGCGGCATCCGGCCTGCTCGGTGCCGACATCGGTCTCGTGCTCGTCTTCGGACTCGTCATCGCCATCCCGACCTGGTACCTCGCCGGCTACCTCTTCGGCCGCTTCCTCGGTCGACGCTTCGACCTTCCCGTCCCGACGATCCTCGACGCGAAGGAGGGATCGGCAGAGACCGAGTTCCGCTCCGCACCGAAGCTCGGCACGATCGTCTTCCTGCTGCTCTTGCCGCTCGTGCTCATCTTCCTCAACACCGGCCTCAACACGGCCGCGACCGCGGGCCTCGTCTCGCTCGACGACACGTGGGTGCAGATCCTCCGCCTCCTCGGCGAGACACCCATCGCCCTCCTCATCACCGTGCTCTTCGCCATGTGGCTGCTCGGATGGCGCCAGAAGAAGAAGCCGAGCCTCGTCGAGACCGTCGTCGACAGCGCGCTCGGCCCGGTGTGCTCGATCATCCTCATCACGGGAGCCGGTGGAATGTTCGGTGGCGTGCTCCGTGCGAGTGGAATCGGCAACGCCATCGCCGACTCACTCGACGCGATCGGCCTCCCCGTCATCGTCGCGGGCTTCGTCATCGCCGCCGTCGTGCGTCTCGCCCAGGGATCGGCGACCGTCGCCCTCACGACCGCCGCGGCTCTCGTGCAGCCCGTCGTGCTCGGCAACCCCGACTACAACCCGGCGCAGGTTGCGGCAATCGTGCTGAGTCTCGCCGCAGGCTCGGTGTTCGCCGGACACGTCAACGACTCGGGCTTCTGGCTCGTCAGTCGCTTCTTCGGCATGGACACGAAGACGACGCTCAAGACGTGGACGGTGGGCCAGGCGCTCATCTCCGTCATCGGTTTCGCGTTCGCGCTGGCGATCTTCGCCGTCGTCAGCACCTTCTAGGACGGCTCAGCTATGACGAACCTCTTCGACCTCACCGGGCGCATCGCTCTCGTCACGGGCTCCAGCCGCGGCATCGGCCGCTCGATCGCACACGGCCTCGCCCGCGCGGGCGCGACGATCGTGCTCAACGGTCTCGACGCCGAGCGTCTCGAGGCGACGCGCGCCGAGTTCGCCGCGGAGTACGGTGACGACCGCGTCGTCGCCCGCGCGTTCGACGTCACGGACGCCGACGCCGCGGCCGAGGGAATCGCGTGGATCGAACGCGAGGTCGGGCCGCTCCGCATCCTCGTGAACAACGCGGGCGTGCAGCACCGCGTGCCGATGCTCGACCTCGACGTCGCCGACTGGGAGCGGGTGCTCACGGTCAACCTCACGAGCGCCTTCCTCGTCGGGCGTGAGGCGGCCCGCCACATGATCCCGCGCGGTCAGGGCAAGATCATCAACGTCGCGTCGGTGCAGACCGACCTCGCGCGGCCGACGATCGCCCCGTACACGGTGTCGAAGGGCGGCATCCGCAACCTGACGCGCGCGATGACGGCCGAGTGGGCCGGCCACGGCATCCAGGCGAACGCGATCGCTCCGGGGTACATCCACACCGAGATGACGCAGAACCTCGTCGACGACGAGCAGTTCAACTCGTGGATACTCGGCCGCACCCCGGCGCACCGCTGGGGCACCGTCGACGACCTCGCAGGGCCCGCCGTCTGGCTCGCCTCCGACGCGTCCGACTTCGTCAACGGCCAGGTCGTCTTCATCGACGGCGGCATGACGGTCGTCGTCTGACGACCGCAGGAAAGAGCAGAGATCATGACTGAGATCCCCACGACGGCGCTCGGCGTCGTCGCCCACGCGGCCGGCGACATGCGCGTCGAGCCCGTGACGATCCCCGCAGCCGGCGCCGACGACGCGATCGTCGAGATCGCCTACGGCGGCGTCTGCGGTTCCGACCTGCACTACTGGCAGCACGGAGCGGCGGGGGAGTCGATCCTCCAGGCGCCCATGCTCCTCGGGCACGAGGTCGTCGGCACGGTCGTCCGCGCCGCCGAGTCGGGCGGCCCGGCGGCGGGCACGCGTGTCGCCGTGCACCCCGCGACGCCCGGCACCGGTGACGGCTCGCGCTACCCCGCCGATCGCGCGAATTTGTCGCCCGGGTGCACCTACCTCGGCAGCGCCGCGCGCTTCCCGCACACCGAGGGCGCCTTCGTGCGTTACGCAGTGCTCCCGAAGCACATGCTGCGACCGCTGCCCGAGGGGCTCTCGCTCCGCGATGCGGCCCTCGTCGAACCGGCGAGCGTCGCGTGGCACGCGGCGTCGAGGGCGGGGGATGTCGCGGGCAAGCGTGTCCTCGTCGTCGGGAGCGGTCCGATCGGAGCTCTCATCGTCGCCGTCGCCCACCGGGCCGGCGCAGCCGAGATCGTCGCCGTCGACATGCACGACACCCCGCTCGAGATCGCGACGGCGGTCGGCGCCACGCGCGTCATCCGTGCGACCGACGCGGAGGCCATCGCCGCGGTCGACGCCGACGTGGTCTTCGAGTCCTCCGGCAACCACCGCGGCCTCGCCTCGGCGTTCCGCGGCGCGACGCGCGGTGGTCGAGTCGTGATGGTCGGTCTCCTGCCCTCGGGCGAACAGCCCGCCCTCATCTCGCTCGCGATCACGCGGGAGCTCGAACTCGTCGGATCGTTCCGCTTCACGGATGAGATCGACGACGTCATCCTGGCGCTCGCCGACGGCTCTCTGCAGGTCGACGCCGTCGTCACGCACGAGTACCCCGTCGCCGACGCGCTCGCCGCGTTCGAGACGGCGCGCGACTCGGCGACGAGCGGCAAGGTGCTGCTGAGCTTCGCCTGATCGCATCACCTGAACGCGCAGAACGCCCGGGCCCCTCGGCCCGGGCGTTCTGCGCACGCTCAGTGCTCGCGCGGTGTGTCGAGCCAGACCTGCTCGACCTCGGCGATCGTGCGGCGCATGATGCGGTCCATCGCGGTGCGTGCGGCGTCGGGGTCGCGCGACTGGATGGCGTTGGCGACGTCGACGTGCAGCTGCAACGCCTCCTCGTGCGGGTGGTCGGGCATGAGCCCGTAGTCGGTGCGACCGCGCAGCACCTCGCCGATGACGTTCCTGAGGTGCGAGAACATCTCGTTGCCCGACGCCGCGAGCACGAGCGAGTGGAACTGGATGTCGAGTTCGAGGAACGTCTGGAGGTCGCCCGACCGGCCGACCGCGCGCATGCGTGCCGCGACGGCCATGAGCTCGGCGGCGATGTCGTCGGGGGAGTGCCGGGCGGCGAGCTCGGCGGCGGCCGGTTCGACGGCAGCGCGCAGCTCGGTGAGCGAGCGCAGCTGCGCACCCTTCTGCTCGCTCGCGATGCGCCAGCGGATGATCTCGGGATCGAAGACGTTCCAGTCGGCGCGCGGGCGGATGCGGAGCCCGAGCCGGGGAACCGGCTTCACGAGGCCGAGCGACTGCAGCACACGGACGGCTTCGCGGACGACCGACCGCGAGACGCCGAGAGCCTCCTCGATGCTGTCGGTGTGCAGCGAGGTGCCCGGCGCGAGCTCGCCCGAGACGATTCGCGTGCCCAGGTTCTCGATGACGAGACTGTGCAGGCGGGAGCTCATGGATCGAGACTATCCCTGGTAGGCTGAGCGACTGAACTTCGGCGAGGGATGTCGGCGGTGCACGCCCCGACTCCGTGATCGACGCGGTGGGAGCGAGCTTCACGGCGATTCCTCACGCGCATGCGTTCGAGTTGAACAACAGACCTCAGATCTGGGCCGCGAGCCCTTCAAGGAGATATAGACATGGCTGACAACAGCAACAACCACCTCGTCGCCGAAGCGCGCGAGACCTTCGGCAAGGGTGCGGCTCGCAAGATCCGCGCCATCGGCAAGATCCCCGCCGTCATCTATGGTCACGGCACCGAGCCGCAGCACGTCACGCTGCCGGGCCACGAGACGGCGCTCATCCTGCGCAAGTCGAACCAGGTCCTCGAGCTCGACATCGCCGGCAAGACCGAGCTCGCGCTCGTCAAGGACGTCCAGAAGGACCCGGTCCGCCAGATCATCGAGCACATCGACCTCATCGTCATCAAGAAGGGCGAGAAGGTCCAGGTCGAGGTTCCCGTGCACCTCGTCGGCGAGACCTTCTCCGGCACCACGGTCGACCAGGACCTCCACGTCCTCAAGCTCGAGGTCGAGGCGACGCACATCCCCGAGAACGTCGAGGTCAACGTCGAGGGTCTCACCGAGGGTTCGCACGTCTACGCGAAGGACGTCGTGCTCCCGAAGGGCGCCGCGCTCATCGATGACGCCGAGGCGCTCATCCTCACGGTCTACGTGCCGACCGGCAACGCCGAGGACGAGGCCGCTGACGAGGCCGTCGCCGCTGCGGCGTCCGCCGAGTCCGCCGCCGAGGCGGCTGAGTAGTCAGTCGACGTCGTCGCGAGGGCCTGAACCCCGCCACCGAGTACGCTCGGAGGGCAGGGTTCGGGCCCTTTCTTCATGAACGGGGAGCACCGTCTCTTCATGAACAGGGAGCACCGTGGGAATCTTCGATCGACTCTTCGGCGGCCGAGAGGCAGCGAAAGGACGTGACGCGGTGAGCGTTGAGACGTGGCTCGTCGTCGGGCTCGGAAACCCGGGACCGCAGTACGCGGGCAATCGCCACAACGTCGGTCAGATGGTCGTGCGCGAGCTCGCCGACCGGCTGCACACGGGCCTCAAGCGCCACAAGACCGGCGCACTCGTCGCCGAGGGCTTCCTCCGCCCCGGTGGCCCGAAGCTCGTCCTCGCCGTGTCGACCGGCTACATGAACACGTCGGGCGGTCCCGTTGCGGCTCTGCTCCGGTTCTACTCCGTGCCGCTCGAACGTCTCATCGTCGTGCACGACGAACTCGACGTTCCCTTCGACACGGTGCGGTTGAAGAGCGGCGGCGGCCACGGCGGTCACAACGGCCTCCGCGATATCGGCAAGGCCGCCGGCTCGCCCGACTACCTGCGCGTGCGCGTCGGCATCGGCCGCCCGCCCGGCCGTCAGGACCCGGCCGACTTCGTGCTCCGCGACTTCGCCGGCGACGAGCGCCAGGCGCTCCCCATCCTCGTCTCGGATGCCGCCGACGCCGTCGAGCTCCTCATCGACTCGGGTCTCGTCGCCGCGCAGCAGAAGGTGCACGCCCCGCGCTGAGCGCAGCCGAGGCTCCGCCCGGCGTCCGTGTCGGATGTCGCGCGTAGACTTCTCGGGTGATCCTCCAGGGCTTTCTCACGGCGCTTTCGCGCGCCTCCACCATCGACGACGCCCTCGGCAACGCGCTCTCGAGCGCTGACTTCGCCGGACCCGACGGCCTCACTCCTCCGCTGCTCGCCGGCCTGCTCGAGCGTCGTGCCGCCGCCGGCCTCCCGCCCGTGCTCTTCGCGGTCACCGCGACGAGCCGCGAGGCCCAGAGCCTCGCGTCGAGCCTCGAGGCCTACCTCGGCGACGCCGAGATCCTCGAGTTCCCCGCGTGGGAGACCCTTCCGCACGAGCGACTGAGCCCCAGTGCCGAGACGGTCGGTCGCCGGCTCCAGACGCTTCGCCGTCTGCACGAGTACTCGAATGACCTCGGCCCGCGTCATCCGCTCGTCGTCGTCGCCTCGGTGCGTGCCGCCCTGCAACCGGTCGCCGACAATCTCGCCGAACTCGCTCCGATCGCCCTCGGCGAGGGCAGCCGCGGCCACGACCTCTCGCAGATCGCGGCGCGCCTCGTCGACCTCGCCTACGGTCGTGTCGACATGGTCGCCCGGCGCGGCGAGTTCGCCGTGCGCGGCGGCATCCTCGACGTCTTCCCGCCGACGGCCGATCACCCGTATCGCATCGAGTTCTTCGGCGACGAGGTCGAGCAGATCCGAGCGTTCCAGGTCGCCGACCAGCGATCGATGCCCGAGCCGATCGCGACCGTCGAACTCGCGCCGAGCCGAGAACTCCTGCTCGGCGAGTCGGTGCGCCAGCGCGCTCGCGAGATGCTGCACGAGTTCCCGAACCTCGCCCAGATGCTCGAGAAGATCTCCGAGGGCATCCCCGTCGAGGGCATGGAGAGCCTCACGCCCGTGCTCGTCGATCGGCTCGTTCCGGTGACGACCTACCTTCCCGCGGGCTCCGCCGTCGCCATCCTGCAGCCCGAACGGGTCGCGAGTCGGGCCGCGAGCCTCGCCGACACCAACCGGGAGTTCCTCGCCGCCGCGTGGAGCGCCGCGACCGCCGGTGGCTCCGCCCCCATCGATCCGACCTCCTCAGGACTCGACACGGGAGACTTCCTGAGCCTCGCCGAGCTTCGCGAGAGCGTGCTCTTCACCGCCCCGGGCACTCGCGACGCGGGCGCGGTGTGGTGGACGATGAGCGTCTTCGACGCCGACTCGGAGACCGACTCGACGCACCACGCGATCGCGGCCCAGGCCGTGCCGAGCTTCCAGGGCAACGTCATGGGAGCGGTCGACCACGTCGTCGCGCGTCTCGCCGACGGCTGGTCGATCGTCATCGCCTCGGCGGGCCACGGGCTCGTCGACCGTGCCGCCGACGTCCTCGCCGAGCGCGAGGTGCCCGCGCGTATCGTCGAGTCGATGCCCTCCGATCCCGAGCCCGGTATCGCGTACCTCCTGCAGGCGCCGGCGGCTCGAGGCGTCGAGGTGCCCGAGATCAAACTCGGGCTCCTGAGCGAGGCCGACTTCTACGGCCGGTCGACGAGCTACGACTCGCGCGGTCCGAAGAAGCTCGCGGCGCGGCGACGGAACGTCGTCGATCCGCTGCAGCTCGTCGCGGGCGATCACGTCGTTCACACGACGCACGGCATCGGTCGGTTCGTCGAGATGGTGCAGCGCGAGGTCGCCGCGGGCGCCCGCCCCACGGGCCCCAGCCGCACAGCGGGAATCGCGAGTCAGCCGACGATCGTGCGCGAGTACCTCGTCATCGAGTACGCGCCGTCGAAGCGGGGTCAGGCGGGCGACCGTCTCTTCGTGCCGACCGACCAGCTCGACCTGCTCTCGCGGTACGTCGGCGGCGAGGCTCCGACGCTCTCGAAGATGGGCGGCAGCGACTGGGCGCAGGCGAAGGGCAAGGCCCGGAAGGCCGTCCGCGACATCGCCGTCGAACTCGTGAAGCTCTACTCGGCGCGCATGGCGGCCAAGGGCCACGCCTTCGGGCCCGACACGCCCTGGCAGCGCGAGCTCGAAGAGGCGTTCCCGTACGCCGAGACGAACGACCAGCTGCAGACGATCGACGAGGTCAAGGCCGACATGGAGCGGCCCATCCCGATGGATCGACTGCTCGCCGGCGACGTCGGCTTCGGCAAGACCGAGGTCGCCGTGCGCGCGGCCTTCAAGGCGATCCAGGGCGGCAAGCAGGTCGCCATGCTCGTTCCGACGACACTCCTCGTCAAGCAGCACCTCGAGACGTTCTCGGAGCGGTTCGCGGGCTTCCCCGTGCACGTGCGCGCGCTCTCGCGCTTCCAGTCCGACAAGGAGGCGCGCGAGACAATCGCGGGCCTCGCCGACGGCACGATCGACCTCGTCATCGGAACCCATCGCATCCTCACCGATTCGATCAGCTTCAAAGACCTCGGACTCGTCATCATCGACGAGGAGCAGCGCTTCGGCGTCGAGCACAAGGACGCTCTCAAGAAGCTCAAGACGAACGTCGACCTGCTCGCGATGAGCGCCACGCCCATCCCGCGCACGCTCGAGATGGCCGTCACCGGCATCCGTGAGATGTCGACCCTCGCGACGCCGCCCGAAGACCGTCATCCGATCCTCACGTTCGTCGGGCCGTATTCCGAGAAGCAGGTCGGCGCCGCAATCCGTCGCGAGCTGCTGCGCGAGGGCCAGGTGTTCTTCGTCCACAACCGCGTGTCGTCGATCAACCGGGTGGCCGCCCAGCTCGCCGAACTCGTGCCCGAGGCGCGCATCGCCGTCGCGCACGGTCAGCTGGGCGAGCACCAGCTCGAGCAGATCGTCGACGACTTCTGGGAGCGGAAGTTCGACGTGCTCGTCTCGACGACCATCATCGAGACCGGCCTCGACATCGCGAACGCGAACACGATCATCATCGACCGGGCCGACAAGTACGGCCTGAGCCAGCTGCACCAGCTGCGCGGCCGCGTCGGCCGCGGGCGTGAGCGTGCGTACGCGTACTTCCTCTACGACGAGACGAAGCCGCTCAGCGAGACGGCCCACGACCGCCTCTCGACGATCGCCGCCAACAACGACCTCGGCAGCGGCATGCAGGTCGCTCTCAAAGACCTCGAGATCCGCGGCGCGGGTAACCTGCTCGGCGGCGAACAGGCCGGTCACATCGCGGGCGTCGGTTTCGACCTGTACCTCCGCATGATCGGCGAGGCGGTCTCGGCCTTCCGAGGCGATGTCGCCGAGGGGCAGACCGAGCTGCGGCTTGAGTTGCCGATCGAAGCGCACATCCCGGAGACCTATGTCGACAGTGAGCGCCTTCGCCTCGAGGCCTACCAGAAGCTCTCGGCGGCGAGTGGCCCGGCCGCGGCCGAGGGGCAGATCGACGCGGTGCTCGAAGAGCTCACCGACCGATACGGCACGCCACCGGCCTCGGTCGAAAACCTCATCGCGGTGTCGCGCCTTCGCCGTCACGCGCAGCGCGCGGGTCTCTCCGAGCTCATCGCGACCGGCACCCGCCTGCGTCTTGCTCCGGCACGCCTGCCCGATTCGCTGCAGGTGCGCCTGCAGCGCCTGTACCCCGGCGGCAAGTACTTCGCGCAGAACGACGTCGCGCTCGTGCCGTTCCCGGTCGTCGACGGCGTGCCGCTCACCGACGAGAAGCTCGTCGCGTGGGTGCAGCAGCTGCTCGAGGCGCTCTTCCCGCTGCCCGAGAAGGCGGCGGTCGCGCCCTAGCGGCGGCTACCCCTCGAGGCGGCGCGATCTAGCGACGGTGCCTCACCGTGAGAGCGCGCCGCCGACGCCGGCCGCTGCCCCGAGCCTCCGGTAGTGCCGCGATCGCAGCGTCACGACGATCGCCGAGAGCACCATTGCGATGCCCGAGCCGAGTAGCACGGCGAGCGTGCCCTGGTCGGTGATGCCCGGCAGGCCGGCGAACGCGAGCTCGTTCATGAGCAGCGACACCGTGAAGCCGATGCCGCCGAGCGTGCCGATGGTGGCGAGGTCGACCCACGTGAGCGACGTGCCCGTGCCGCGGCGGAGCAGCAACCCGCCGAGCACGCCCGCGAGGGTGATACCGATGATCTTGCCGAACGGCAGGGCGATCACGATTCCCCAGAACGCCGGATCGAGCTCGGTCGGGCTCGCCTGAGGGATCGCGACGAGCGCGGCCGAGAAGGCGAACAGCGGCAGCACGACGGCGTTCGACCACGGCTCGAGCGCGTGGACCGCTCGGCCTCCCGGGCGCCGCGCCATGACGAGGCCGAGGGCGACTCCGGCGATCGTCGCGTGAACACCCGACTGGTAGACGAAGTACCACGCGAGTGCTCCGAGCACGATGAGTCCGGCGGCGATCGGCCAGACGGGGAGCCGCGCGAGGCGGTAGGCGGCGCGCGGAGCGAGGAGGCGGCTGAGCACGCCGAACGCCGCGACGGCGATCACGGCGAGAGCGAGCGAGGCGAGGTCGGCGTCGGTCGTGAAGAAGAACGCGATGATGAGGATCGCGACGAGGTCGTCGAGCACGGCGAGGGCGAGGAGGAACACGCGCACGCGCGTCGGGATCCAGCGACCGAAGACGGCGAGCACGCCGAGGGCGAAGGCGATGTCGGTCGCCGTGGGGATCGGCCAGCCGTCGGCCGTCGGTGTGCCGGCGGTGAAGGCGAGGAAGACGAGCGCGGGCACGACGACGCCGCCGAGCGCGGCCATCGCGGGCAGGCTCGCCTTCGAGACGCTGTTGAGATCGCCGATGGCGAGTTCGCGTTTCAGTTCGACCGCGACGATGAAGAAGAAGATCGCGAGCAGGCCGTCACTGATCCAGTGGCCGACCGAGAGATCGAGGCCGAGCGAGGCCGGGAGGTGGGCGTTCTTGGCCGCGATGAGGTCGACGCCGAACGGCAGGTTCGCGAGGACGAGGCCGACGACGGCCGCGATGAGGAGGAGAAGGGCGGAGACCCTCTCGGAACGGAGGACGTGCATGAGACCCCTGTCGTGGGTGCGGTTGATCGATGCGGCCTGACGGCCGGCCGACCAGACTTCCCGGCACTCCTCGATCACTCTATCGGCTGCCGCCTAGGCTGATCGCATGGCACACGAGTTCGAGGGGCGGGGTCTCGCCGGCCTCGTCGAGATGACGGCACGACTTCGCGGACCGGGCGGATGCCCCTGGGATGCCGATCAGACGCATGCGTCGCTCGTGCAATACCTCGTCGAAGAGACCCACGAGCTCATCGAGGCGATCGAGACGGGCGACCGCGGCGAGATGATCGAGGAGCTCGGCGACGTGCTCTACCAGGTGCTCTTCCACTCGGACATCGCCGCCCACACCCCCGGCGAGGACTTCGACATCGACACGGTCGCCGATCACATGACGGCGAAGATGGTCGCGCGTCATCCGCATGTCTTCGGAGATCGCGAGGCCGACACGGCCGCCGATGTCGTCGCGTTCTGGGACGACGTCAAGGCGACCGAGAAGCCGCACCGCACGAGCGTCCTCGACGGCATCCCGATGGGGATGCCCGCGCTCGCCCTCGCCGACAAGATGATCGGACGCGCCGAGCGCGTGGGTGCGCCCGTCGCGGTCGAGCGGGCGGATGACGTCGCGGTGGCCGAACTCGATGCTGCCGACCCCGATGCAGGCCCCACCGAAGAGGAACTCGGCGACCAGTTGCTGGCGATCGTCGCGGATGCGCGCGAACGCGGCCTCGACTCCGAACGCGCGTTGCGGGGGGCGCTCCGCAGGCTCGGCGATCGCATTCGCGAGACCGAGGGATCAGCAACCGCCCAGGCGTGACACGCGGTGGGCTCAGGCGATGCGTGCGCCCTTCGGCAGACGGCCCGCAGGGGTATCGGTGCGCCGGTAGGCGAAGAACATGAGCCCGGCGCCGAGCACAATGTGGATCGCGAGCCCGACGAACCACGACGGGATCGTGCTGTCGTAGATGTCGCGCTGCGTCGGATACGACTCGTCGTCGCCCTCCGCGGGATTCCACGAGGCGCACTCGTCGTAGAACGACTCGAGTTCGGGCGCCTGCTGCGACGAGCGCACGGTCGTCGACAGCCAGCCGAACGCGTCGGTCGGGCTGCCGTACTCGTTCCACCGGGGCGGTACCGCGTCGGCGAGGACGACGTAGGGGTTCGCCGCGAGGATTCCCCAGTAGTAGTCGAAGCGCGGGACCTCATAGGTGTACGTCGTCGGCTCGCCGCACACGACCTCGTCGTTCGGCCCGGCGTCGTTGTCGGTCGCGGTCCAGTCGATGGGCACGTTCGTGACGGTCACGGTGCTGCGCGTCGCGGTTCCGCCGAGCACGAAGGCGATCGGGGTGCCGATGCTGAGGACCGCGATGACGAGGTACGTCACGACGACCGAGAAGAGCGGCCGGTTCAGGATGCCGGAGAGCCCGACGCCGATCGCAGCGATGACGCCGAGCTCGATCGTGAGCACGAGCGTCGATACGGCGATCGTCACGAGAGAGACCTGGCCGAGGGCGACGGCAACGACCAGGAAGGGCATCGCCGCGGCGAGGAAGGCGAGCCCCGTGATCCACGCGGCGAGGAACTTGCCGATGAGCAGTTGCCCCGTCGTGATGAGCGTGACCTGCGTCGTCGCGAGGGTTCCCGCGTCGCGTTCGCCGTTGATGGCGTTGCCGCTCAGCGCGGGAGAGACGAGGGTCACGAGCAAGAGGACGAAGAACACGATCGTCGAGAAGATGCCGCCGCCGCCGTCATCCCAAGCGTTCGTCGATACCCACAGCACAGCGGTCACGATGCCGACGATCACGAAGAACACGCCGAGCAGCACGTACCACGCGACACCGCGGACGCGCTGGCGGAGGTCGAGCGTGACGATGAGCCACATGCCGCGAAGGAACTCAGCCACGGATGCCTCCCGGGGTGTTGCGACCGGAGAGGTCGAGGAACGTGTGCTCGAGATCGCCGACGACGGGAGCGAAGTGGGTGACGGGCACGCCCGCCGTCACGAGCCGCGTCAGCAGGGCGGCCGCGGCCGTGTCGCCCGAGACGGAGACCGTCGTGCCGAGCGCATCGGTGACGGCGCCATCGCCGATCTCGGCGAGTGCGCGCTCGAGGAGGGCGGGGTCGAGTGAGCGGATGCGCCAGTCCCGAGCGCTCGTGCGGGCGCCCGCGATCGCCTCGCGGCTCGCGGTCTCACCGCGATCGAGATAGACGGCCTCGTCGGCGAACTCGTCGAGTTCGGCGAGAACGTGGCTCGAAACGAGCACGGCGGCTCCGCCCGCGGCGAGTCGCCGGATCTGGTCGCGCAGATCGACACGCGCGGCGGGGTCGAGGCCGGAGGCCGGTTCGTCGAGGAGGAGCACATCGGGGGAGTGCACGAGGCTGCGCGCGAGGCTCAGTCGCTGCTTCTGCCCGCGCGAGAGGACGCGGGTCGGGCGGTCGGCGAGTTCGTCGAGTCCGACCTCATCGATGAGTTCGGCGGCGCGGCGGGATGACTCGGAGCGCGTCATCCGATACATCCGGCCGGTCGCGACGAGGGTGTCGCGCACCGAGAGGCTCGGCCACGAGCCGAGCACGTCGGGCATCCAGCCGATGCGGGAGCGGACCGCGGCCGGATCGCTCGTCGGGTCGGCGCCGTTGATGCGGATCGATCCCGAATCGGGGCGGAGCAGAGTCGCGAGCATGAGCATGAGGGTCGTCTTGCCCGAGCCGTTCGGGCCGATGAGGCCCGTCACGCTTCCGTGTCGCACCTCGAGGCTCGCCGACCGCACGGCGTGCACGTCGCCGAACGCTCGCGCCACCGCGCTGACGTCGATGCCGATGTCTGCTGTCACGTCGCCCCTCGCTCGCATCCTGATGGTTCGGATTCCCGTCGGTTCGGATTCCCGTCGACCCTAACCGGTGTGAGTGACCGAACGGAGGTACGCCGCGTGGGCAATGCATGTTCGTTCGATGGTCGACTCGTGAACGGCTCGCGCGAAGAACCGCAGCTTGCTGCGGCCGTTCGAGCCCCACGCGAGGGATCAGAAGGGCGGCGGATCAGAAGGGCGGCGGATCAGAAGGGCGGATTCTCGGGCAGGACGCCGCGCGTTCCGTCGGGCGGAGTCGGCGGCGGTGTTTGCCGCAAGCGCGGTGATGGTGATTCGTCGTGTGGTGATTCGTCGGGTGGCGCTCCGGTCTGGCGCGGGCGCAGGGGCATGGCGTTGGTAGGGAACGTTGTGTAGGTATGGCCGAGGGGTGAGGTCCAGGTGAGTGTGCCGTCGCTCGTGCTGTCGCCGCTGGTGGTGTGGGTGGCGGTCCATCCGGTGTGGTGTTTGAGGGTGTGGTGTTTGCGGCAGAGGTGCGCGAGGTTGTCGAGGGTGGTGGGTCCGCCGTGTTGCCAGTCGGTGGTGTGGTCGATGTCGGCGGTGAGGGCGGGTTGGTTGCAGCCGGGGAAGCGGCAGGTGGTGTCGCGGTGCTGGAGTGCGGCGCGGAGGTCGGGTGGGACGGTGTAGCGGTCGCGTCCGACGGAGAGGGTGGTGCCGGTTTCGGGGTGGGTGAGGATGCGGATGCAGCTTGTCGCGTCGCCGGCGAGTTCCCGGGCGGTCTCGATGGGGATGGGTCCGTAGCCGTCGAGGGTCGCGGGTTCGTCGGTGTGTCCGAGGAGGGTGAGTGCGGGCACGGTGATCATCACGGTCGGCCGCGGCCCCCGGCGGCGTCGTGGTGCGGTGGTGGGGTTCGTGGGCTCGTTGGTCTGCGGTGTCCCGGTGAGGAGGTCGATGAAGACGTCGGTGCGGAGTTGGGTGAGGGTGCGGGTCTCGTCGTCCGCGGTGGCGAGGTGTCCGGCGATGTCGGAGAGGCGGGTGTCGATCGTGATCGCGGTCGCGGCGGGCAGGTAGGCGTTCAGCCAGGACATGCCGTCGTGCGTGTGCGTGAGCCCGACGCGTCGTTTCGCGACTGCGCTCTGGTGGCGGGTGGTGATCGAGTCGGGGTGCAGGCGTTCACGCAGGGTGCGGGCGCGACGCTGCAGTTGCGGGGGAGTCGAGCTTTCCGCGATGGGAAGAACGGCATCGATGAACGCGGCACGGTGTTCGCCGGGGAGAGAGGAGGTGTGGTCGAGGAGGATCTGCGCTTGCCGGAACCCGAGCCGCCCCGCAGCGACATGGTCGAGGAGGGTGGGGGTGTCGGTGTGGAAACGTTCCGCGTCGTCGAGACGCATCTGGATGAGCCGTTCGGATACGGTCAGTGCGCACGCGATCTCCGCGATGAGGGATCGGCGCGCCATCTCGATATCGCGCGACGTTCCCCGCGTCGGCTCGGCAGCCTCGATCGCATCGGTCGTGGCGGCCATGCGGGCCAGGACCCGGGCGCGGTCGGCCGCGATGCGGTTCTCCTCCGCCTCGAGCTGCTGCAGGGTACGCAGATCGAACTTGAGCGACGCCCGCGGCGACCATCCCGCACCATGGGGTAAACCCGACGAAGCAGAAGTGATGGGGTGTGCGTCATCGGCGACGTCGTCGTCGGCCCGCCACTCAGCGATGAGTCGCTCGGCAACGGCCCGCTCGGCGGCGGTGAGCGGCGGATCGAACCCGTCCTCGTCGCACGCCATATCGATGTCGACCTCGAGCAGGACCGGCAGCGAAGACACACCATGGGCGCCGGGGCCGGGGGGAGTGTGCCGTGCTGTCATGAGACAACTCTGCAGGCAACCACCGACACTCCCGCGATGAGCCGTCGGACGCGGTCGACAGCCGGATCCACCAGCATCCTGCGCGGAGACCGCGCTCACCCCCGACGCGCCACCGCAAGCGATCGGGCGATCATGAGCGAGGCGGGGATGTGCCCTGCCGCAAGGACGACGGCTGAGCCGACGACCCACACGTTGCTCAGGCCGAGCCCCGTGGCCGCGAAGACGATCACTGGCGTGATCGCCATCGGCACCGGAACGCCCCAGAACGGCCCGTACAACGCCGTGACCGGTCGCCCGCTGATCAGGTACCGAGCCCAGAGCAGGTAGTACGCGACGAGTCCGACCAGAACCGGGATCGCCCACCACCCGTGCACGGCGCCGGGCTCGGTGATCACCGGCACCACGGCGCACAACGCCTGACCGGCTCGCTCGACACCGCTGAGGATCGGCGGAATCCGAGTGCTCGGGAAACCCTCTCGGGGCGGAAACACGAGCACGAGCAGGTTGGGAAGGATGACGGCGAGCGACACCACGAGCCCGAGCACTGAGAACCCCACGCGTCACCCCCTTCCTGGGTCGTCGGAAGTTTCCCACACGCGCCAGCCCCGACCGCCGCTGACATCACCAGCAAACCCCACCCGCGCGATCCTGGAAGAATGGGCGCATGGCCCAGACCGTCACTCCGCCGCGCGGCATGCGCGACTTCCTCCCCGCTGAGAAGGCTCGTCGTGAGCGCGCTCTCGCCGTCATCCGTCGCTCGTACGCCGCGCGCGGATTCGACGAGATCGAGACGCCCGTCGTCGAGGACTCGGCGCGACTGCACGCGGGGCTCGGCGGAGACAACGAGAAGCTCGCCTTCGCGGTCATGCGCCGCGCGCTCACGAGTGACGACCTCGCGGCCGCCGCGGCATCCGGCGATGCCCTCGCCCTCGCCGACCTCGGCCTCCGATTCGACCTCACGGTGCCCCTCGCACGCTTCTACGCGACCCACCGCGCCGCTCTGCCGCCCGTGTTTCGCTCGGTGCAGATCGCACCCGTGTGGCGTGCCGAGCGCCCGCAGAAGGGCCGCTACCGCCAGTTCGTGCAGTGCGACATCGACATCATCGGCGAGGCAGGACCGCTCGCCGAGCTCGAGCTTCTCGAGGCGACACTCGCGACCCTGGCCGACCTGGGGCTCACCGAGTGCGTCATCCGCATCAACGACCGCCGCATCCTCTCGACGCTCCTCGCTCACTGGGGCGTGCCGGAGGATGCCCGTGAGCGCGCGCTCATCACGATCGACAAGCTCGACAAGATCGGTGCGCAGGGCGTCGCCGACGAGCTCGCCGCCTCGGGCGTGACCGCCGGTGGAGTCGCCGAGACCCTCGACGCCATCGCGAACGCCGGGTGGGAGCTTCTCGACGCCGGCGCACCCGCCTGGCTCGACGAAGCCGCCTACGCCGACCTGCTCGCCCTGCGCGCCGCCCTCCCCGGCGCCGAACTCGTCTTCGACCCGACCCTCGTGCGCGGCATGGGTTACTACACGGGCACGATCTTCGAGATCGCGCACCCCGGCTTCGGCTACTCGCTCGGCGGCGGCGGACGCTACGACAACATGATCGGCCGATTCCTCGGGCAGAGTGTTCCCGCGTGCGGGTTCTCGATCGGTTTCGAGCGCATCGTCGACCTCGTCTCTCTCGACGAGGACGGCGCGGCCGACTCGGTCGTGCTCGTCTATGACCGCGATGTCGCGCTTCCCTCCCTCCTCGCGCTCAAGTCCGACCTCGTCGCAGCGGGCCGCCGCGTGCGGCTCGAGAAGCGCGTGAAGAACCAGCGCGCACTCCTCGAACGCATTGCCGCCGACGGCTTCGACGCGTACGCCTTCGTCTCGGCGGACACCCCCGACGCGGCATCCCTCGACTTCCGCCCGTTCGCCTGAGTCGGCCCGCCGACGGGTCGTCGCGAGCGCAGACGGCTCGCGAACAACGGATGACGGTGACGCGCGCGTTCACGGCATCAAGCCAGTCTCAGTAGACTGTCCCGCGGATCACGACGGCGTCGTCCGACAAATAACACCACCCCACAAGAGGAGACAGTTGTGGCTTTCATCGAGGCAGTGACCGCTCGCGAGATTCTTGACTCGCGCGGCAACCCGACAGTCGAGGTGGAGGTGCTCCTCGACGACGGCGTTCTCGAGCGTGCGGCGGTTCCGTCCGGCGCATCGACCGGCGCCTTCGAGGCTTACGAGCTCCGCGACGGCGACGCGAGCCGGTACCTCGGCAAGGGCGTGCAGAAGGCTGTCGACGCAGTCATCGACGAGCTCGGCCCGGCGATCGAAGACCTCGACGCCACCGACCAGCGTCTCGTCGACGCCGCCCTCATCGAGGCCGACGGCACCGACAACAAGTCGAAGCTCGGCGCCAACGCCATCCTCGGCGTGAGCCTCGCCGTGGCCAAGGCCGCTGCCCAGAGCTCGAACCTCCCGCTCTTCCGCTACCTCGGTGGCCCGAACGCGCACACGCTGCCCGTTCCGATGCTCAACATCATCAACGGTGGCGCGCACGCCGACACCGGCGTCGACATCCAGGAGTTCATGGTGCTGCCGATCGGCGCGCCGACCTTCTCGGAGGGCCTCCGCTGGGGCGTCGAGACGTACCACTCCCTCAAGAGCCTCCTCAAGTCGAAGGGCCTCGCAACCGGCCTCGGCGACGAGGGTGGCTTCGCGCCCGACCTCTCGAGCAACCGCGCGGCTCTCGACCTGATCTCCGAAGCGATCGAGAAGGCCGGCTTCACCGTCGGCTCCGACATCGCTCTCGGCCTCGACGTCGCATCGACCGAGTTCTTCGAGAACGGCGTCTACCGCTTCGAGGGCAAGGACCTCTCGGCGGCCGATCTCTCGGCGTACTACGCCGAGCTCGTCGCCAACTACCCCCTCGTCTCGATCGAGGACCCGCTGGCCGAAGACGACTGGGCCGGCTGGACCGCCCTCACCGCCGAGCTCGGCTCGAAGGTGCAGCTCGTCGGCGACGACCTGTTCGTCACCAACCCGAAGCGCCTCGCCGACGGCATCGCGCAGAAGGCCGGCAACTCGATCCTCGTCAAGGTGAACCAGATCGGTACCCTCACCGAGACTCTCGACGCCGTGACCCTCGCTCAGCGCTCGGGTTACACCGCGATCCTGTCGCACCGTTCGGGTGAGACCGAAGATACGACGATCGCCGACCTCGCGGTCGCGACCGACGCCGGTCAGATCAAGACGGGCGCGCCCGCTCGCTCCGAGCGCGTCGCGAAGTACAATCAGCTTCTGAGGATCGAAGAAGAGCTCGGCGACGCGGCGGTCTACGCCGGTCGCTCGGCGTTCCCGCGCTTCACGGCTTAGTCGTCACGCAGAGGGAGGGCCGACGCGGCCCTCCCTCTGTTGCGTTTCCGGGCACGGAGATCTCGAGCACTGAAGTTTCCAGACCACGGAAAGAGGGGTGGATGCCATGGCACGACGTCCCTCGCGCTCCGCGCCCGACGTCCGCCGTGAGAGCGAGTCGGTGCAGACCGGCTGGCTCAGCGGCATCCGTTTCTCGGGCTTCACCATCATCATGTTCGGCATCATCGTGCTCGCCGTGGTCGTGCTCGCGCCGAGCCTCAAGGTCTACGCCGAGCAGCGCGCGCAGATCGTCGCGCTCGCGGCCGATGTCGCCGCGAAGAACGCGCAGGTCGACGATCTGACCGCCGAACGCGAGCGGTGGAACGACACGACCTACATCCAGACCCAGGCGCGTGAACGCCTCTACTTCGTGAAGCCCGGCGAGGTGAGCTACCTCGTCGTCAACGACCTGCCGCCCGAGAGTGCGGACGGCGAGGCCGCGCCGATCTCCGACACGGTCGAAGAGACGCGGCCCGATTGGATGCGCACGCTCCTCGCCTCCGTCGTCACCGCGGGTCTCGCGCCCGCGCCCGGCGACGCCGAGCAGCCTGCCGACACTGCGCCTGCCGACACCGCCCCCGCAGACACCGCCCCCGCCGAGGGAGACACCCCATGACCCGACCGCCCTTCGACGCGGTGAGCGAGCGCGACATCGCGATCGTGTCCGCGCAGCTCGGCCGCCCCGCACGCAACGTCATCGGCATCCCTGCTCGGTGCGTGTGCGGTGCACCGACGGTCGTCGCGACCGCTCCGCGCCTCGCCGACGGCACGCCGTTCCCGACCCTCTACTACTTGTCGCACCCCGCCGCGACGGCGTCGCTCTCGTACCTCGAGGCCGCGCACCACATGGTCGAGTACCAGGCGCTCCTCGCCGATGACGACGAGCTGCGTGCGGGCTACGAGCAGGCTCACCGCGACTACCTCGCCGACCGCGAGGGCATCCTCGTCGTGCCCGAGATCGCGGGCTTCTCGGCCGGAGGCATGCCGACCCGCGTCAAGTGCCTGCACGCGCTCGCCGCCCACGCGCTCTCGGCCGGCCCCGGGGCGAACCCCATCGGAGACCTCGCACTCGCGCAGGCCACCTGGAGCCCCGCGGTCTGCGAGTGCGTCGACTACGGGATCGATTCGGCGTGAAGCGCGCCCGCGTCCGAGGCATCCGCGTTGCCGCCGTCGCCGTCCTGAGCCTCGCGTTCGTGACGGTCGGCTCGAGCGCTGCGCACGCCGACCTCGTTCGCGACTACCAGTACTGGCTCAGCGACTACGGCTTCACGACGGCGTGGAACACCTCGCGCGGCGACGGCGTCACGGTCGCCGTGATCGACACGGGCGTCGACGGAACGGTCGCCGAGATGCAGGGCGCGATCGTCGGCGGCACGGATGTCTCCGGGATCGGCTCCCCGAACGGCCAGACGCCCGTCGGAACGGATGACTCGCACGGCACGATGGTCGCCGGGCTCCTCGCGGGCCGAGGCTCAGGGCCGGGCAACGGCGTCATCGGTGTGGCTCCCGACGCCGACCTCCTCACGATCTCGGTCGCCTTCGGCGCGAACACGGGTGCGACGAGCGACAACGACACCCAGATCGCCGAGGCCGTGCGCTGGGCCGTCGACAACGGCGCCGACGTCATCAACATGTCGCTCACGCGGAACACCGCGGACTGGCCCGAGAGCTGGGACGACGCGTTCATGTACGCGTTCGAGAACGACGTCGTCATCGTCGCCGCCGCGGGCAACCGCGGTGCGGGAACGACGGCCGTCGGAGCGCCGGCGACGATCCCCGGCGTGCTCACCGTCGCGGGTGTGAACCGCGACAAGGTGGCGAGCTTCGACGCGTCATCGCAGGGCATCACGATCGGCGTCGCCGCCCCGAGCGAAGACCTCGTCGGCGTCATCCCGGGCGGAAGCTACGTGAAGTGGAACGGCACGAGCGGTGCCGCGCCGCTCGTCTCGGGTCTCGTCGCCCTCGTGCGTGCGGCGTACCCCGACCTCGACGCGGGCAACGTCATCAACCGCATCACCGCGACCGCCGACCTGAACGGTCACGAGGCGGGCGGGCCGATCTACGGCTACGGACTGATCAACCCGCCGGGCGCGTTGACGGCCGATGTGCCGCTCGTCGACAAGGACCCTGCCGCCGAGCTCGCCGAGTGGATTCGCGTGCACCGGCGGGCCGATGTGCCGCCGGATCAGTCGGGCGAGACTCCCGTGCCGCAAGAGATCGTGCCCATCAAAGATCCGCCGCTTCCGCGTGCCGCGAACGAGGCTTCCCTGTTCCCGACGACGTGGACGCTCACCTATATCACGCTTCCGCTCGTCGTGGTCACGGGATTTGGTACGCTAGCAGCGCTGTTGGGCATCGGCGCCACTCGGCAACTCAAGCGAGCCGCACGCGAATAGCGTGGTCTCGCACAGAAAGTATTTACGAGGAGTTCATTCACCGTGCCCAAGATTCTCATCGTCGGTGGCGGCTACGCCGGTTTCTACACGGCGTGGAAGCTCGAGAAGCACCTCCGTGCCGGCGAGGCCGAGGTTACTGTCGTCGACCCGCTGCCGTACATGACGTACCAGCCCTTCCTCCCCGAGGTCGCCGCCGGATCGATCGAACCGCGTCACGCCGTCGTTTCGCAGCGTCGTCACCTGAAGAAGACCAACGTCATCACGGCGAAGGTCACGAACATCGACCACGCGTCGAAGACGGCGACGATCACGCCGCCCGTCGGCGAGGCGTACGAGTTCTCGTACGACATCATCGTCGTGACCGGCGGCGCCGTGTCGCGCACCTTCCCGATCCCCGGTGTCGCCGACAGCGCCATCGGCCTCAAGACGATCGAAGAGGCCGTCGCGATCCGCGACCGCATGCTCACGAACTTCGACAAGGCCGCGAGCCTGCCCGCCGGCCCCGAGCGTGAGCGCCTGCTCACCGTCGTCGTCGTCGGTGGCGGCTTCGCCGGCATCGAGGTCTTCGCCGAGCTGCGTTCGTTCGCGAGCTCGCTCCTCACGTACTACCCGCAGCTCTCCTTCGAGGAGACGCACTTCCACCTCATCGAGGCCATGGGTCGCATCATGCCCGAGGTTTCGCTGCCGACGAGCCACTGGGTGCTCAAGCACCTCGCTCAGCGCGGCGCCGAGGTGCACCTCGACACGCAGCTCAAGTCGGCCGTCGACGGTCACATCGAGCTCTCGACGGGCGAGTCCTTCGACTCCGACCTCATCGTCTGGACCGCCGGTGTCATGGCGAACCCGACGATCGTCCGCAACAGCGACCTCCCCGTCGAGGAGCGCGGCCGCATCCGTACGCGTCCCGACCTCCGCGTCGGCACCGACGAAGAGTTCGTGGCCGACGCCTGGGCCGCCGGTGACGTCTCGGCCGTCCCCGACCTCTCGGGCGGTGGCGTCGGCGGCTTCTGCGTGCCGAACGCTCAGCACGCCGTGCGTCAGGGCAAGCTGCTCGCGAAGAACATCGTGGCCGTCATCCGTGGCGAAGAGCCGCGTCAGTACTTCCACAAGAACCTTGGCGCCGTCGCCGGTCTCGGCATCGGCTCGGGCGTCTTCCAGTCGGGCAAGATCGCGATCAAGGGTGTCGTCGCGTGGTTCGCGCACCGCGGCTACCACGGCCTGGCCATGCCGAGCTTCGAGCGCAAGTTCCGCGTGTTCTGGGGCTGGTGGAACAACTTCTGGCTCGGACGCGACATCGTCTCGCTCTCCGCGACGCAGCACCCGCGTGCCGCGTTCGAGGAGTTCGCGTCGCGACCGAAGCCCGCAGCCGACGCCGCTCCGGCACCGGCCGCAGTGAAGGCCCCGGCAGAGAAGCCGGCCAAGGAGACCGTGGGGGCCTGACGCCCCCGCCCCCGTAGCCCAATGGCAGAGGCAGGCGACTTAAAATCGCTTCAGTCTGGGTTCGAGTCCCAGCGGGGGCACCCTCACAACGCTTGAAGCGCGCAAGCGCGCACCAGTCTCGGCGTCACGAATGTGCTCTTCAGGCACGGCGAACAGCACATTCGTGACGCCGAGACTTCTCTGCGGGCGTGGGCACGCTAGACCAGGCGGTCGAGGTAGCGCAGCAGGATGCCCTCGCGGAGGGCCCACGGCGAGACCTCGAGCTCGCGCACACCGAAGGCGCGCATGGCCTCCGTGAGCACGATGCCGCCCGCGACGATCTGGAACGTGCGGTCGACCGTGATTCCCGGCAGCGCAGGCCGGGCATCGGCGGGGATGCGCGCGAGGCGCGGAATCCAGTCGTCGAGCTGCGCGCGGCGCAACAGGGTGCGATCGAGCGACCCGACGCCGTCGACGACCGAACCGGCGAGACGCGCGAGCGAACGGATCGTCTTCGACGAGCCCGAGATGTGCGCGGCGCGCGGCAGGTTCGCGAACGCGGGCAGCGCATCGTCGAGAACGGATGCCGCGTGCTCGCGCAGCGCATCCATCTGAGCCTGCGTCGGGGGATCGTCGTGGAGGAACCCGATCGTCGATCGCCCGGCGCCGAGGGGGAGTGAGAGCGCCACCTCGGGGTACTCGTCGCCTCCCGCGGCGATCTCGAGCGAGCCGCCGCCGATGTCGAAGAGCAGCATGTCGGCCGCCGACCAGCCGTACCAGCGCCGCACGGCGAGGAACGTGATGCGCGCCTCGTCGATGCCCGAGAGCACCTGCAGCTCGACACCCGTCTCGGCGGCGATGAGGGCGAGCACGGCGGCACCGTTCGTCGCCTCGCGGAGCGCCGACGTCGCGAAGGGCAGGAGTTCTTCGATGCCCGCGGCTTCGCCGGCCCGCACGGCCGCGCGAACGGCATCGACGATCGCCGTGACGCCGTCGTCGCTGATCGCACCGTCGTCGGTCAGGTACCGCATGAGCCGCAGCACGGATTTGTGCGACGAGTCGGGGATCGGGCGGGCGCCGGGGTGCGCGTCGACGATGAGCAGATGGACGGTGTTCGACCCCACGTCGAGTACTCCGAGTCGCATGGTGCAACGCTAGCGGTCATCGTGCATACTGGTGCGACTGGGTCGACCGTCCCAGTTGGGTGTGAAGGAGCGCCATGGGTCGCCGTATCTCCGCCGACGAGCGCCGCATCGCCCTCGTCGCAGCAGCACTCCGCGTAGCCGCGCGCCGCGGCATCTCCCATGCTACGACTCGCGCCATCGTGGCCGAGGCGGGGATGTCGCTCGCGAGCTTCCACTACGTCTTCGAGTCACGGGATGCGTTCCTCGCCGAGGTGATCCGCACCGTCGTCGATGACGAGTTGCACGCTGTGCTGCCCGACGTCGAGCCGGCCGCGACGCTCCGCGACACGATCGCGTCGGGTCTCGAGCGCTATCTCTCGCACGTGCGCCGCGAACCCGGCGAAGAGCTCACGATGCTCGAACTGACGTGGCACTCCCTCCGCACCCCTGAGCTCGCGGGTCTCGCCGGCAGCCAGTACGAGAGCTATCGCGCGTTCGCCCGAGCGGCGCTCGAGGCCGCGGCCGGCTTCCACGACTGCCGCTGGCGCATCCCCGTCGACGACGTCGCACGCCTCCTCGTCTCGTTCACCGACGGCCTCACGATCGACTGGCTCGTCCACGAGGACGAGGCGGCATCCGCCCTCATCGTCGGTGCGTCGGCCGACGCCATCGCCTCCCTCGCCGAGGCTGCCTCGTGACGACGCCGGGCACCGCGCCCGCGTCGCCACCCGCCGCGGTGAGCGAACCCACGCGTCGCGTCGGGGGAGCCTGGATCTCGACGTTCGCGATCGCGTGGCTCGGCATCTGGATGGCGCAGCTGACCCCGGTGCAGCTCCTTCTCCCCGCCCAGATCGACGCGCAACTGCACCCGGATGACTGGACGGAGAGCGTCTTCGCCTTCGGGGCGATCTCGGGACTCGCCGCTGTCGCGATCATCATCGCCTACCCCCTGACGGGCGCGCTCTCCGACCGCACGACGTCGCGCTTCGGCCGACGCCGACCGTGGATCCTGGTCGGCGCCCTCGTCTTCGCGGGTGCGCTCGTCGCCCTCGGATTCGCGACCGACATCGTGCAGATCGCGCTCTGGTGGATCCTCGCGATGGTGGGCTTCTGCATCATGACCGCGGCCCTCACGGCGACGATCTCCGACCAGGTGCCGATCGGGCAACGCGGCTTCGTCTCGGGATGGCTATCGGCACCGCAGGCGATCGGCACGATCCTCGGTCTCGTCATCGTGACGGAGTTCTTCACCGGTCCGGCGGCGGGGTACGCCGTCATCGCCGTCCTGCTCATCGCCTTCGTGCTTCCCTTCCTCACGCGCCCCGACATCCCGCTCGATGCGCGCACGAAGACGAAACTCGACGCTCGCGGCATCCTCGGCTCGCTCTGGATCTCGCCGAGGAAGCACCCGGACTTCGGGTGGACGCTCCTCGGCCGCATCCTCGTGAACATCGGCAACGCGCTCGGAACGGGCCTCCTGCTCTACTTCCTCATGTTCGAGCTCGACGACCCGAACGCCGAAGAGAACCTCATCGTGCTCACGCTCGTCTATATGGTCTTCGTGATCATCGCCGCGCTCGTGCTCGGGCGGCTCTCCGACCGCATCGGCCGCCGACGCGCGTTCGTCTTCGTCGCGTCGGCGCTGCAGGGCGTCGCCGCGCTCCTCCTCGCGTTCGTGCCGAGCCTGCCGATGGCGATGGTCGCCGCGGGCTTCCTCGGGCTCGGCTACGGATGCTTCCTCGCGGTCGACCAGGCCCTCGCGACGCAGGTGCTGCCCGATCCCGCCTCGCGCGGGAAGGACCTCGGCATCATGAATATCGCGAGCGCCGTGCCGCAGGCGATCGGCCCGCTCCTCGGTGCGCTCGCCGTAGTCATGACGGGGTCGTTCACCCTCGTCTTCGTTCTCGCCGCACTGTGCGCCTTCGCCGGCGCCGCGGCCGTCTGGCGTGTTCGGAGTGTCCGTTGACGAACCTCGATCTCCTTCCCCCGGCGACGGATCGCGCGTGGCTCGACCCGGCGCGGTACTGGGGTGAGCTCGACGCGGCCACCCGGCACCTCGACGCGCCCGTCGGCGCCCTCAGCCTCGATGCCCTGCGGCACAACGCCCACGACATGCTGCGGCGGGCCGGTGGTCGCCCGATCCGCGTCGCGAGCAAGTCGCTGCGTGTGCGCGGTGCTCTCGAGGCGCTGCTCGCCGTACCGGGTTATCGCGGGGTGCTCGCCTACACGCTCGCCGAGGCGCTCTGGCTCGCCGACAGCGTCGACGACATCGTCGTGGGCTATCCGACCGCCGAGCGCGGCTCGATCCACCGTCTCGCGACGTCGCCCGAGTTCGCCTCGCGTGTGACCCTCATGATCGACTCGCCCGATCAACTCGACCTCATCGACGCGGTGCTGCCGCCCGGCGAGCGCGAGACGATCCGCGTGTGCCTCGAACTCGACGCGTCGTGGAACGCGCCCGTGCTCGGCCACCTCGGTGTGCGTCGCTCGCCCATCCACCACCCCGACGATGCCGGCGCCCTCGCGGCGTACATCGTCGCGCGGCCCGGCTTCGAGCTCGTCGGCGTGATGGCGTACGAGGCCCAGATCGCGGGTGTCACGAACCAGCCCGAGGGCAAGCCGTTCGACGGCGCCGTCAACCGGTGGATGCAGGGCCGGTCGGAGCGCGAACTGCACGAGCGCCGCGGCCTCGCCGTCGCCGCCGTGCGGAAGCACGCCGACCTCGAGTTCGTCAACGGCGGAGGCACCGGCTCGCTCGAGAGCACGGCGGCGGATGACTCGGTGACGGAGATCGCGGCCGGAAGCGGTCTCTTCGGAGGGCACCTGTTCGACGGCTACGTGCACTTCACGCCCGCACCCGCTGCCGCCTTCGCGCTCGACGTCGTGCGGAACCCCACGCCCGAGCACGCGACGATCCTCGGCGGCGGCTGGATCGCCTCGGGGCCGCCGAGCCCGAATCGGGTGCCGCGCATCGTCTGGCCCGAGGGCCTCTCGATGGTCGGCCGCGAGGGTGCGGGAGAGGTCCAGACTCCCGTCACGGGAGACGCAGCACGGCTCCTGCGCCCGGGCGATCGCGTGTGGCTGCGTCACACCAAGTCGGGGGAGCTCAGCGAGCACCTCGCGTCGTTCGCGGTCGTCGACGGTGACCGCGTGATCGGCGAGCTGCCGACGTATCGAGGTGAAGGGAAGGCGTTCCTGTGACCGCGACGGGAAGCACATGGCGCAACTGGGCGCGCACCGAGACGGCTCGCCCGGCTCGCGTGGAGCGCCCGGCGACGCCATCCGCCGTTCAACGCGCGGTTCGAGCGGCGGCGGCGCAGGGGCTCGGTATCAAAGCGGTCGGCGCGGGGCACAGCTTCACGGGCATCGCCGTGGCCCCCGGCGTGCTCCTCGACCTCACCGACCTGTCGGGACTGCTCTCGGTCGACCGCGACACCGCGCGAGCGACGTTCCTCGCCGGCACGCGTCTGCATCAGCTTCCCGCTCTCCTCGCCCCCTACGGGCTCGCGCTCGCGAACATGGGCGACATCGATCGCCAGTCGATCGCGGGGGCGACGTCGACCGGCACGCACGGCACGGGGATCGGCTTCGGCGGCCTCGCCACCCAGATCGTCTCGGTCACGCTCGTCGACGGCACGGGCGAGTTCGTGCGCGTCTCGGAATCGGAGAACGCCGAACTGCTGCCCGCCGCCCGCCTCGGGCTCGGAGCGCTCGGCATCGTCGTCGAGGTGACGCTGCAGCTCGTACCCGCCTATGTGCTGCACGCGGTCGAGCGCCCCGAGTCGCTCGACGAGGTGCTCGGAGCGTGGGAGGAGCGAGTTCGCGCCGCCGACCACTTCGAGTTCTACTGGTTCCCGCACACCGACCGCGCCCTCACGAAGACGAACACGCGGCTTCCCGCCGACGCTCCGCTGAAGCCCCTCGGCCGCGTCGGCCGCTGGGTCGACGACGAGCTGCTCGCGAACGGTCTCTACCGCGCGACGTGCGCTCTCGGCACCGCCGTGCCCGCGATCGTCCCCCGCTTCGCGAAGATCGTCGATCGCGTCACCGGCAACCGCGAGTTCACCGACCTCTCGCCGAACGTGTTCGTGACGAACCGCACGGTGCGCTTCAAGGAGATGGAGTACGCGATCCCGCTCGCCGAGGTGCCCGCGGCGCTCGCCGAGATCCGCGCCCTGATCGACGAGCGCGGGTGGCGCATCTCGTTCCCGCTCGAGATCCGTGCCGCTGCCGCCGACGACAACTGGCTCTCGACCGCCTACGGCCGCGAGTCGGGCTACATCGCGGTGCACCGCTACTACCGCGAAGACGAGCGCGAGTACTTCGCGGCGGTCGAGGCGATCCTCTTCGGTCGCGGCGGCCGGCCGCACTGGGGCAAGATGCACTCGCTCGGCGCCGAAGAACTCGCCTCGATCTACCCGCGATTCGACGACTTCCGGGCGATCCGCGACCTTCTCGATCCGGCGGGACTCTTCACCAACGCCTACCTCCGGCGGGTGCTCGGAAACCCCTCGGCCGAGAGCGCGGATGGTAGGGCCACACACGCGTTCCCGGCCGAGGGGTGATGCACGAGCTCGAGCGAGCTCGCTCCGTCTAGGGGCAGCCCCAGTAGGTCTGGCCTTCCCACTCGATCGGAACGAGGGTCGCGCCCGGGCACGGGCCGCAGTCGTCGTTCGCCGGGGGAGTGGGTGCGCTCGGCGCGGGGGCGGCAGCGGATGCCGCGGGAGTCGCCTCGCTCGAGGAGGATTCGGTCCACGAGCTCGATGCGGCTTCGCTCGCGGCTGCGGCCTGGCGCTCGGCCTCGACGCGCGCGGCCTCGGCGGCCTGTGCAGCCTCAGCGGCGATGCGGGCGGCTTCGGCGGCCTCCCACGCGAGGGTCTCGGCACCCACGGTCTTCTGCAGCTCGCGGAGAGTCTGGACGGCGTCGCGGTGAAGGGATCCGCTCCGCTCGTCGAGGGACGCCTCGAGGTCGGCGACGCCGGCTGCGAGAGCGGTGCGCGAGGCTTCCTGCGCCTTGCCCTCGCTCACGACGAGGAGCGAGGACGCACGATCGAGCTCGGCCTGCGCTGCCGAGGCGGCGGACGTGCCGCGAGCATCGGCGAGGTCGATGCCGGTGGCGCCGATTCCGACCCGTGACGAGTTCTCGGCGACGGCGAGAGCGCGCACCTCGAGTGAGCGGGCTGTCGCGGCCTGAGCCATGCCCGAAGACACGGCCGTTCCGACGAGCAACATGATTGCGGCGCCCGCAAGGCCGACGGCGAGCCAGCGGTAGGAGCGAGTGAGTGACGTTCCGATCGAACGGAATTCGCCATGATGCCAGGTCATCCGGATCTCCTGCTCCGGGTAAGCGTGTTCTCGGGTTGTCCGCCGGGTCGCGGTTCGGGGTACCCGAATCGTTCCATAGCGTTTCTCGGGGCAGCAAACCCCCCGAACGGGGCGTTTCGCGGCGGTGTTGAAACGGTTTATCGAGTGCGTCGCCGCAGGGTGATCGAACCGACGGCGATCGCGCCGACGACCCACGCGAGAATCACGCCGAGCTTCGTGAGCACGTACCCCAGATCCTCGGAATCGGCTGCGACCGCGTTGAGGGCGTCGATCGCGAAGCTCAGGGGCAGCCAGTCGCTGATCGCCTCGAGCACGGCGGGCAGCTGATCGCGCGGCAGGAAGATGCCGCCGAGGAGGATCTGCGGGAACACGAAGGCCGGCATGAACTGCACGACCTGGAACTCGGACCGCGCGAACGCGCTCGCGAGCAGCCCGAGGGCGGTTCCGAGCAGAGCATCGGCGATCGCGACGGCGAAGAGCAGCCCGAGCGGCCCGCTGATCTCGAGGCCGCAGACCCACACGGCGAAGCTCACCGCGATGGCGGTCTGTACGACACCGATGAGACCGAACGCGAGGCCGTAGCCGAGCAGGAAGTCGCCCTTGCCGAGCGGCATCGACAGCAGCCGTTCGAGCGTGCCGCTCCGGCGCTCGCGCAGCGTCGAGATGCTCGTGATGAGGAACATCACGATAAAGGGGAACAGGGCGATCATCGCCGGACCGATCGTCGCGAAGACCGAAGTGTCGGTGAAGATCCACGCGATCAACCCGATGAGGAGGCTCGGCACGAGCAGCAGGAGGGCGACTGTACGGGGGTCGTGGCGTACCTGCGTCAGGACGCGCCCGGTCGTCGCGAGCGTGCGCGCGGCGTTCACGACTCGCGCCGTTCGATGAGGGTGAGGAACGCCGCCTCGGCATCGGAGGCTCCCGTCTCGGCGAGGAGGCCGGCCGGGGTCGTATCGGCGATGATCGCGCCGTCGCGCACGAGCACGAGGCGGTCGCACCGTGTCGCCTCGTCCATGACGTGGCTCGAGACGAGAAGGGTGCGACCGTCGTCCGCCAGCTCGCGGAAGAGCTCCCAGAGCTCGACGCGCAGGACAGGATCGAGTCCGACCGTCGGCTCGTCGAGCACGAGGATCTCGGGGGAGCCGAGGAGGGTTGCGGCGAGAGAGACCCGTCGCTCCTGGCCGCCGGAGAGAGTTCCGACGCGTCGATCGGCGACCGTAGAGAGGCGCGTGCGGCGGATGACGCGCTCGACGTCATCCCGATCGGTTCCGAGGACCCGCGCGAAGTACCGGAGGTTCTGGCGCACCGAAAGGTCGTCGTAGACGCTCGCCTGCTGCGTGAGGTAGGCGACCCGTGAGCGCAAGGCGCGCGACCCGGCGGGAAGGCCGAGCACGGTGACGCTGCCGGAAGCGATGACCTGGGCGCCGACGATCGAGCGCATGAGCGTCGTCTTGCCGCTTCCGCTCGGGCCGAGGATGCCGAGGATCGCGCCCGCGGGAACGGTCAGATCGAGCCCGTCGATGACGCGCGAACGACCGCGCGTGACCCTCAGATCACGAATCGCGATGGCGGCCTCGACCTCGAGCTGTGCGCCCACGAGGCGAGCATACGCCCGCCGGGTTCCTTTGAGTCTCCCGGGAACGGCCTGAGCGACCGAAGGCCCCTCGATACAATCGAGGTGCACCGCCGCGCCCACACAGCACAAGGAGTTTCCGCCATGGAATGGCTCATCCCGCTCATCATCGTCGTCGTTCTCGTCCTGATCGTCGGCATCTACCTCTGGGCGACCTACAACTCGCTCGTGACGCTCAATGTGCGCGTCGACGAGGCGTGGAGCGACATCACGGTGCAGCTCAAGCGTCGAGCCGACCTCATCCCGAACCTCATCGAGGCGGTGAAGGGCTACGCGGCCCACGAGAAGTCGGTCTTCGAGAACGTGACCCGTGCCCGCGCCGAGACGCTCTCGGCCCAGGGCCCGGCCGATGCGTCGGTCGCTGAGAACCACATGCAGCAGGCGCTCAAGTCGGTCTTCGCGGTCGCCGAGGCCTACCCGCAGCTGCAGGCGAGCCAGAACTTCCTCCAGCTCCAGGGCGAGCTCGTCGACACCGAAGACAAGATCCAGGCGTCGCGCCGGTTCTACAACGGCGGCGTGCGCGAGCTGAACACCAAGATCAAGGTCTTCCCGAACACCCTCTTCGTGCGCGGCCTCGGCTTCTCCGAGCGCGACTTCTTCGAGGTCACCGAGCCGGCGGCCATCGCCGAGCCGCCCCGCGTGCAGTTCTAAGCATTCACATCCGCCCTCGGGCCTCGCCCTCGCCTCGGTCGAGACGGCGAGGCCCTCCCTCGTACTCCGGACGGGCCATCCATGTATCGCGCAATCGCCAAGAACAAGCGCAACACGTTTTTCATCCTCGTGTTCTTCATGCTCATCATCGGTGGGTTGGGGTGGCTTGCGAGCGTCATCTACAACAACATCTCGATCGTGGTCATCACGGTCGTCGTCGCTTCGGCGTACGCGTTGTTCCAGTACTTCATGGCCGACAAGCAGGCCATCGCGATGAGCGGTGCGATCCGCGTCGAGAGCTCGCGCGATCACCCGCGGCTGTGGCGCACCGTCGAGAACCTCTCGATCACCACGGGCATGCCGATGCCGAAGGTGTACATCATCTCCGACCCCGCCCCCAATGCGTTCGCGACCGGGCGCGATCCCGAGCACGCCGTCGTCGCGGCGACGACGGGGCTCCTCGAACTCATGGATGACGCGGAGCTCGAAGGCGTCATGGCGCACGAGCTGGGTCACGTGAAGAACCTCGACATCCGCGTCTCGATGATCGTCTTCGGACTCGTCGTCGCCGTCGGCTTCATCTCGGACATGTTCCTGCGCATGGCGTTCTTCGGCCGTAACAACAACGGCAACCCGATCGTCATGATCATCGGCCTCGTCGCGATGCTCGTCGCCCCCATCGTCGCGACGATGGTGCAGCTCGCCGTGTCGCGTCAGCGCGAGTACCTCGCCGACGCGACGGGCGCGATGACGACGCGACACCCCGAGGCCCTCGCCCGCGCGCTCGAGAAGCTGCAGGCGTACGGCCGCCCGGTGCAGAAGCAGAGCTCGTCGATGGCCCACATGTGGATCGCCGACCCGCTGAAGCCGGGCGCGATCGACAAGCTCTTCGCGACGCACCCCCCGATCGCGGAGCGCGTCGAGCGCCTGCGCACCATGGGCGGCAGCTTCTAGGTCAGGCGCGGTCGCTACCCGGCGCGCACCGCCGATGCCAGGGCCGGCGTGAGGTTTCCGCGTTCCGACACGGTGATCGAGTCGAGCCCCTGCCAGCTCGCCGCCTCGCGGAGCGCGGGCAGGATGCGTTCGGCCGTGTCGACGGGAGCGTTCGGCTCGGTCCACGCCGATTGCACGCGGAGCACTCCGGCCTTGCGGTCACTCTTCAGATCGATGCGTCCGACGACGTCGTCGTCGATGAGCACGGGCAGCGAGTAGTAGCCGAAGATGCGCTGGGGCTCGGGCGTGTAGATCTCGATGCGGTAGTGGAAGTCGAAGAGCCGCTCGTTCCGCGGGCGGAACCACACGACGGGGTCGAACGGTGAGAGAAGTGCCGCCGCATCGATGCGACGTGGTCGCCGTGCGTCACGGTGCAGCCACGCGGGTGTGGGGCGCGTGCCCGTCATCCACCCGTCGACGGTGACGGGTTCGAGCACACCGTCGTCGACGAGGCTCTCGATCGCTCGCCGCACCGGCGCGCGCTTCATGCGGAAGTAGTCGGCGAGATCGGCCTCGGTCGCGACGCCGAATGCGCGAGCGGCGTGCTCGACGAGGGCCTGCACCGACTCATCGACCGGGGCGTCGGCGGCCTCCGCCGCAGTGAGAACTTGCTCGGGCAGGGCGTAGACGCGCTCGAACCGGGTGCGCTCGACGCAGACGACGTCGCCCTGCAGCCAGAGCTTCTCGAGCGCGATCTTCACGTCGGACCAGCCCCACCATGCGCCGCGGCGCTCGTTCGCGTCGTGTTCGATCGTGCTCGCGCGCAGCGGCCCGTGGGCGGCGACCTCCGCGAGGAGCCACTCGATGAGGGGGCGCTGCGCCGAGCTCCACGAATCGGGTGCGGCTTCCCGCGCCCGGAACTCGTCGCGTCGGAAGGCGAAGAGCGGCCAGTCCTCTCGCGGAACGAAGGCGGCCTGGTGCGCCCATGACTCGATCATGCGCCCGCGGCGCCCGTACGTGAGCCGATCGAGATCTCCGCGGTCGTAGTGGCCGAGTCGGCTGAGCAGGGGGAGGTAGTGGCTGCGCTCGAAGACGTTGACCGAGTCGATCTGCAGCAGGCCGAGTCGATCGACGACGCCCGAGAGCGCACGGATGCCGGTCGACGCCGGCTTCGGCCGGCCGAACCCCTGAGCCGCGAGAGCGATACGGCGGGCCTGGGGGAGCGAGAGCGACGACGGCATGATCGCCGACGCTAACAGTGACGACCGACATCGCGTGCCCCCCACGGTCTCGGCGTCACGAATGTGCTCTTCGATGCGCGTGAAGAGCACATTCGTGACGCCGAGACGGGTACTCGAGGGCGTGAGACGTCGGACGGGAGAGAGTTGCCGGCGCATGGGGTCTTCGGCATATGCCCGGTCGTAGACTGAACCGGTGACGGAGAGCGGCAAGCCGAAGCGGGTACGACTCCTCGGCGCGCGCCGGAAGACCGACGACGAGGCTTCTGCCGCCGAGACCCCGACGATCGAGACGAGCATTCCGTTCGGCATGCGTCTCGCCGCGGCCTGGTCGTGGCGCCTCCTGCTCGTCGGAGCCGTGCTCGCGGTCGTCATCTTCCTCGTCGTGCAGCTCCGGCTCATCGTCATCCCGATCCTCGTCGCGGTCCTGCTCGGTGCACTTCTCGTGCCGTTCGTGACGTTCCTGCAGCGGCATCGATGGCCCAAATGGCTCGCGGTCACCGTCGCGATGGTCGGCACGCTCGCGTTCGTCGGCGGCCTCCTGACCCTCGGCATCTGGCAGATCGTGCGCGGCGCCTCCGACCTCGCCGCCCAGAGCGTCGTCGCGTGGACCGATATCAAGGCGGCCCTGCTCGCATCGCCGCTCCACATCACCGAAGAGCAACTGAGCCAGGCGTTCGCGTCGATCGTGCAGACGGTGCAGCAGGACAGCGGCGTCTTCGTGACGGGGGCGCTCTCGCTCGGATCGAGCCTCGGCCACTTCCTGGCCGGAATGCTGCTCGCGCTCTTCGCGACGCTCTTCATCCTCATCGACGGCCGCGGCATCTGGCAGTGGGTCGTGCGCATCTTCCCGCGTCGCGCCCGACGTGCGGTCGACGGTGCGGGCACCGCCGGGTTCACGACCCTGCAGAACTTCGTCAAGGTGCAGATCCTCGTCGCGACGATCGACGCCATCGGCATCGGTCTCGGCGCGTTCTTCCTCGGCGTTCCCCTCGCCATCCCGATCTCGATCCTCGTGTTCCTCGGATCGTTCATCCCCATCGTCGGCGCCGTCGCCACGGGCGCCCTCGCGGTCTTCGTCGCCCTCGTCTACAACGGCTGGGTCATCGCGCTCATCATGCTCGGCGTCGTGCTGCTCGTGCAGCAGGTCGAGGGCCATGTGCTGCAACCGCTCATCATGGGAACGGCCGTCAAGGTGCATCCCCTCGCCGTCGTGCTCGCGGTCGCCGCCGGGTCGTTCCTCGCCGGCATCCCCGGCGCCCTCTTCGCCGTGCCCGTCGCCGCATGCCTCAACGTGATCATCACTTACATCGCGAGCGGCGCCTGGAAACCCGATGCTCCACCCCTCACCGAGCCACCGAACTCGGCCCTTTGGCACACCGTCCCGCAGAAGCGGCCCGGTTACTCGCAGGACGGAAACGAATGACCGGACCACTCCTCGCCGACTTCGAGGCGGCGCGAGCCGTCGTCGAGCGCGTCGCGCGCCGCACGCCCATGGAGAGCTCGCGCTACCTCGCCGAGAGATTCGGTTCGCCCGTGTTCCTCAAGTGCGAGAACCTGCAGCGCACGGGCTCCTACAAGCTGCGCGGCGCGTACAACCGCATCTCCGCGCTGAGCGACGAGGAGAAGGCACGCGGCGTCGTCGCGGCGTCGGCCGGCAACCACGCCCAGGGCGTCGCCTACGCCGCACGCGAGCTCGGCATCGCCGCCACGATCTTCATGCCCGTCGGCGTCGCCCTGCCGAAGCTCGAGGCGACGCGGGCATACGGCGCCGACGTCGTGCTGAGCGGCAACGCGATCGGTGAGACCCTCGAAGCGGCCGCGGCCTTCGCCGCTGCGACGGGCGCGGTCCTCATCCCGCCGTACGATCACATCGACGTCGTCGAGGGGCAGGGAACGCTCGGCCTCGAGATCCTCGACCAGGTTCCGGATGTCGCGACGATCGTCGTCCCCATCGGCGGAGGCGGCCTCGCATCGGGCGTCGCGAGCGCCGCGAAGCAGCGGGCCGAGCGCGAAGGGCGCACGATCCGCATCGTGGGCGTGCAGGCCGCCAACGCGGCCCCGTACCCCGTGTCGATCGAAGCGGGCGAGCCGCAGGCCGTGCCCGTCGTGCCGACGATCGCCGACGGCATCGCCGTCTACCGACCGGGGCAGCTGAACTTCGAGATCATCCGCGAGTACGTCGACGAGATCGTCACCGTCTCCGAGGACGACATCGCGCGCGCCCTCCTCATGCTGCTCGAGCGTGCGAAGCTCGTCGTCGAGCCCGCCGGCGCCGTCTCGGTCGCGGCCCTCCTTGCCGGGCTCATCGACTCCGACGGCCCCATCGTCGTCGTGCTGTCGGGCGGCAACATCGACCCCCTGCTCATGCAGCGCGTCATCGCCCACGGTCTCGCGGCCTCCGACCGTTACCTCACGTTCGGACTCGGCCTGCCCGATCGCCCCGGTCAGCTCGCGCTCATCGCCGAACTGCTCGCGGGAGCGAACGCCAACGTCATCGAGGTGCTGCACACGCGGCACCAGGCCGACCTCAAGATCAGCGAGGTCGAGATCCAACTGAGCGTCGAGACGCGTGGCCCCGAGCACCGTGAGCACGTCATGCAAGTACTGCGCGACGCGGGATACGAGCCGCGCATCCACCGCTGAGGATGAGTCTGCTTCCCGAGCGTGCATCGCGAGTGCCATACTCGCGGTGAACGGCTCCGGCACCACGTCTTCAGACCGGGCCCGCTCGACGGGAGCTCTGTGATGAAGAAGTGGATCGCGGTCATCGTGCTGGGCGCTGCGCAGTTCGTGATGGTGCTCGACAGCACCGTGATGAACGTGTCGATCTCGACGGTCGTGAAGGACCTCGACACGAGCGTCGCAGCGATGCAGAGCGCCATCACGTTCTACACGCTCACCATGGCAGCCGCGATGCTGCTCGGAGCGAAGCTCGGCGACGTGTGGGGCCGGCGGAGGGCATTCGTCGTCGGATCGATCGTATACGCGTGCGGCTCGCTCATCACCGGCCTCAGCCCGAACATCACAACGCTCTTCCTCGGGTGGTCGGTCATCGAGGGGCTCGGCGCCGTACTCGTCATCCCCGCGATCGCGGCCCTCATCGCGACGAACTACACGGGGCGGGATCGGGTCACCGCGTTCGCCCTCATCGGCGCCGTGTCCGGAGCCGCGGTCGCCGCGGGTCCGCTCATCGGCGGGTTCGTCACGACGTACTTCGACTGGCGCTACGTGTTCTTCGCCGAGGTCGTCATCATGGTCGCCGTGCTCTTCGCGGCGCGGTTCGTCGCCGACCCGAGCCGGCCGCAGAAGACCGGGATCGACCTCGTGAGCGTCGCACTCTCGGCGGTCGGCCTCGTCGCGGTGGTCTACGGCCTGTTGCAGAGCAAGACGTGGGGCTGGATCCTGCCGCTCCACCCACCTGTCGTCAACGGCGTGAGCATCGAACCGCTCGGCCTCTCGCTCGTGCCGTACTTCGTCGTCGGGGGAGCGGCACTGCTCTGGGCGTTCGTCTCCCGGCAGAAGCACCTCGTCGCGCGAGGCCGGGTTCCGCTCATCCATCCCGCGCTCTTCTCGATCACGCCCCTGCGTGCCGGGCTCTCGGTGCTCGGGGCGCAGTATGCGATCACGGCGGCGATCTTCTTCGTCGTCCCTGTCTACCTGCAGATGACCCTCGGCCTCGACGCGCTCGAGACGGGTCTCAGGATCTTCCCGCTCTCGATCGCGCTCATCCTCTTCTCGATCGTCGGAACGAGGCTCTCCGACCGCTGGTCTCCCCGCCTCATCGCTCGCATCGCCCAGGTCGTGCTCGTCGTGAGCGGTGCCGTGCTGCTCGCCTCACTCTCGCTCGACCTCCGCAACGTGCTTTTCGCAGTGGGGATGTTCAGCACCGGGGCGGCGCTCGGCCTGCTCGCCTCTCAGCTCGGCAACGTCAACATGTCGAGCGTGGGCGAGAACGAGACGAGCGAGGTCGGCGGCCTGCAGGGCGTGTTCCAGAACCTCGGCTCGTCGCTCGGCACGGCCCTCATCGGTTCGGTCCTCATCGCGTCGCTCGCGGGATCGTTCGCCGCGGGCGTGCAGTCGAGCGACCTTCCGTCCGCCGCGAAGAGCGCCGTGTCGTCGGCGACGAGCGCCGGGGTCGAGATCGTTCCCGTCGCGGGGGTGGACGCCATCGTCACGAAGGCCGGGCTCTCCGAGGATGATGCCGCAACCCTCACGACGATCTACGCCGACTCGCAGGTGTCGTCGTTGCGCGTGTCGTTCGTCGTGATCGTGCTGCTCGCGCTCGTCTCCCTCGTGCTCTCACGCAATCTGCCGTCCCGCCCCGCGGGTCAGCGGGACGAGACGGCAGAGGTGTCGGTCGATCCGAAACCGGTGTCGAGTTCGGGATGACGAGAAGGACGTGTCGGGCTACTGGCCGCCCCACGTGGCGACGCCCGTGACCTTCGCGGAGATCTCGCGGCCGTTCGGCGCGGTGTAGGTCGTCGAGTCGCCGACCTTGAGACCGAGGATCGCGGCGCCGAGCGGGCTCTGCTCGCTGTAGACGTCGAGCTCGGAGTCGCCGGCGATCTCACGGCTGCCGATGAGGAAGGTGGTCTCGTCGCCCGCGATGATCGCGGTGATGACCGTGCCGATCTCGACGACACCACTCGACTGGGGCGCCTCACCGACCTCGACGTGGCGAAGGAGCTCGGTGAGCTGACGGATGCGGGCCTCCTGCTTGCCCTGCTCGTCCTTCGCAGCGTGGTAGCCGCCGTTCTCCTTCAGGTCGCCTTCTTCACGAGCAGCCTCGATGCGCTTCGTGATCTCTTCGCGGCCCGCGGTGCTGAGGTGCTCGAGCTCGCCGGCCAGTCGGTCGTACGCTTCCTGCGTGAGCCAGGTGGTCTGCGTTTCCTCTGCCATGTGAACACTCCCCGGGATAGACGTGACGCCCTGACAACGTCAGGGCGAATGTCCTAGTTTAGGTGAGCCAGCACTCGTAAATCAAACCTGTGTTCGCTTCTTGGGAGACACGGACGTTCTCGACGAGTGCGCGCGTGTATCGATCGGACGCCGGGTATTCGACGACCTTCCATCCGACGACGACGAATCCCTCATTGAGCGCCTGCACCGCGCAGGCGGACGTGCGGCCGATCGGCACCGAGAGGTTGAACGCGACCTCGACGAAGCGCTCGTCGTTGTGCAGGGTGTGGCCCGTGTCCTTGGCCTCGAGCGTGGGCCGCGAACCGTCGAGCCCGGCCCACACGACCCACGCCGCGAAGACGGCGACGAAGCCGATCGCGACGATGATCAAGGTCCACCGGTCGCGCTTGGCGTTCCGCGGGGTACGTCCGTACCGGCTGGCGAGTATCTCGTCGGCCACGAAGCCACCTCCCGGGGATCGATTAGGCTGGAGTTCCAGCTTAACCGCCCGTGCGAAAGTGATCCGCCATGCTCTTCAGTCCGTTCGCGGCCGTCCTCGTCCGTGCAGCAGAGGAAGAGTTCAACCCCGACGATGTCACCCCCGGCATCTGGGGATTCGTGATCACCTTCCTGCTCATGGTCGCCGTGCTCCTGCTCGTGCTCGACATGGTCCGTCGCGTTCGTCGCACGAACTACCGCGCCGAGATCGACGAGCGACTGCAGGCCGAGGTCGCCGAGCGCGATGCGGCGGCTGCGGCCGTGGCCGTCGAGTCGACGCCGGCGTCGAGCGAGCCGCTCGTCATCGAGCCCGCGGCGACGGATGACGCGTCGAGCGTCGAGACCGCCCCGCCCGCGTCATCCGCCGAGAAGCCCGAGAGCGACGCGCGCTCCTGAGCGGACCGCGCCGCGCCTAGCCGACGTTGTAGGCGGGGGCGATCGCGATGAGGAGCGACGCCGTCCAGTGGCAGAGGAAGGCGAGCACCGTGCAGGTGTGGAAGATCTCGTGGAATCCGAACACCCCGGGAATCGGGTTCGGCTTCTTGATGCCGTACACGATCGCGCCGCCCGTGTAGAGAAGACCGCCGACGACGATGAGCACCATCATCGCGACGCTCACGGCGAGCAGGTCGCCGAGGTACATGACGGCCGCCCAGCCGAGCGCGATGTAGATCGGCACGTAGAGCCAGCGTGGCGCCGAGATCCAGAACACCCGGAAGCCGATGCCGATGAGCGCACCCGCCCACACGAGGACAAGGAGCAGGATGCCCTTCTCGGGCGGGAGCGCGAGGATCGCGAGAGGGGTGTAGGTGCCCGCGATGAGCAGGAAGATGTTCGCGTGGTCGATGCGCTTCAGCAGGATCTTCGTGCGCGGCTTCCAGTCGAAGCGGTGATAGAGCGCCGAGTTGCCGAAGAGCAGCAGCGACGTGAGCATGAAGACCGCCGACGCCCACTTCGCGGGGGCGCCGTCGGCGAGGCTGATGAGCACGATGCCGAGGGCGATGGCCACGGGGAACGTGCCCGCGTGGATCCAGCCGCGCCACGTCGGCCGCACCTCGGCAGCGTTCGCGGGCGACGCATCGAGGAGGGGTATGTGCGGCAGATCGGGCCCCTCACGGTCGTCACGAGCGACGGCGGCATCGGCGGGCGACAGCTCGGACACCGGGCGCTGCAGCGATTCGCCGACGTCGTCCGGTTCTCGTGTGGGGGGCACGTTCATGGATACACCCTACGACCGCGAGACGGGGGCCGACTGGGAGTAGCGTAGTGCCGTGAGTTCAGCAGACGGGTCCCCAGGCAGCGGTCTGCTCTACCGGCTCTACCAGCGCAGGATCCGCCGGGGCCTCGACCCCGCGACCCTGCCCGGTCACGTCGCGATGATCATCGACGGCAACCGCCGGTGGGCGAAGCAGCTCGGCTATCAGACCGCATCGCACGGGCACCGCGCCGGGGCCGCGAAGATGCGCGAGTTCCTCGAGTGGTGCGACGATCTCGGCATCCGTGTCGTCACCCTCTACCTGCTCTCGAGCGACAACCTCACGAACCGACCCGATTCGGAGCTCTCCGACCTCATCGAGATCATCGCCGAACTCGCCGAGGAGCTCTCGCACTACCGAGACTGGCGCGTTCAGCACGTCGGGTCCGACGCCGGTCTGCCCGAGCCGCTCGTCGCGGCTCTCGACGCCGCCGAGGCGCGCACCCACGATCACCGGGGTCTGCACGTGAACCTCGCCGTCGGCTACGGCGGGCGCAAGGAGATCACCGACGCGATGCGCTCGATCGTCGCGAGCCACCACGCCGAGGGGCGGAGCCTCGAGGACCTCGCTGAGCGGCTCACGCCCGACCTCATCGGCGAGCACCTGTACACGGGCGGCCAGCCCGACCCCGACCTCGTCGTGCGCACCTCGGGAGAGCAGCGCCTCAGCGACTTCATGCTGTGGCAGTCGGCGCACAGCGAGTTCTACTTCGTCGAGGCGCTCGGGCCGAACCTCCGAGAGGTCGACTTCCTGCGTGCCCTCCGCGATTATGCGAAGCGCAACCGCCGCTTCGGCGGCTGAAACTCGTCGTACTCGGTGACGGCCGGCTCTGCCACAATGGGCCGGTGATCCCAGACAGCTATCTCGCCGGGTACGCCGAAGAACCCGGTTACCTCGACTACGGCCGCTTCGGTCCGCTCGCCGAATCGGCGGCCATCGAGGCGCGGGTGTTCAACGACTCGCTCGCTCGCGTGCGTCACGGCAGTCTCGGTGTCTTCGCCGAGCAGGACGAGCGCTTGCGCACGGCGGTGTCGGTGCTCACCGGCTTCCGTCCCGACGCGATCGTCGCCCAGCCCAACACGACGGCCGGGCTCCTGCACACGATGTTCGGTCTCACCGGGTCGGTGCTCCTCTCGCCCGACGAGTTCCCGAGCCTCCCCATCGCCGCCTCCCGGGCGCGCGAGGCGCTGCACACCGTGCAACCCGTCTGGCTCGACACCGATCACGGGCACGTCACACCCGGCCGCGTGCGCGAGCAGCTCGAGTCCAACACCGCGGCGGTCGCCGTGAGCCTCGTCGACGCGCGCACGGGGTACCTGTGCGATCTCGAGGGCATCCGTCAGGTGATCGGCGACCGTCTCCTCATCGTCGACGCCATCCAGGGCTTCGGCGTCGTCGACGCGCCCTATGGCCTCGCCGACGTCGTCGTGTCGGGCGGGCAGAAGTGGTGCCGCGCGGGCTGGGGCACGGGCTTCCTCGCGCTCTCCGACCGCGCCCTCGAGTCGCTCACACCCGTGTTCTCGGGCTACGGCGGCACCGACGAGGTCGAGCCGTGGGGCCACGTGCCGCCGCCGAGCGGTCTCGCGCACGCGTACCTCACGAGCAATCCCGACCCGATCGCCGCCGCACGCCTCGCGGCGACGCTCGAGGAGATCGCCGAGGTCGGGGTCGCCGACATCAACGCGGCGATGGCGCTCGCCGTCAGCCGCGTCATCGATCTCGCCGACGAGTTCGGCATCCCCATCGCTTCGTCGCGTGCCGAGCGCGAACGAGCGGGCATCGTCGTGCTCGACCCGCCCGCCGAGCAGCTCACCCTCCTCACGGCATCGCTCCACAACCACGGCGTCACGGCGACGACGCGGCTCGGCACCGTGCGCCTCTCGATCCACGCCGGCACGTCGAGCGAGACGATCGACATGCTGCGCGCGGCGTTCGTGTCGTTCGGCAGCGCGGCGAACTACTGAGCAGGAGCCCCTGCACCCGTCATCCGTGTCCCGAAGATTAACGGCGCGTTTTCCTCCGCGTGTCGGTTCTCGGATTCCGCCGGAAGAGTCGTAGCGTTCGAGGCATCGGACAAGGCGTCCGATCGAGACGGTCACCGGCTCGTATCCCAGCCTCGTGGCCACTCGGAGAAGAGCCGAGCAGTTGCTCGGGGTGGGAGTGGTCGTGACCTCACTCGAATCGCCGAAATCCGCATCACGCCTGAAGGGCCAGAACAGCCCTGAGGCCGAAGCGGGAACACCCCAGACCGAGAGATCCTATGTATTGGATACCTCGGTTTTGTTGTCTGACCCGAAGGCACTCTTCCGGTTCGCCGAACACGCCGTCATCCTGCCGGTCGTCGTCATCACCGAGTTGGAGTCCAAGCGCAACGACCCCGAGATCGGCTACTTCTCGCGTCAAGCGCTCCGCATCCTCGACGAGCTGCGCGTGCAGCACGAACGTCTCGACTTCCCGATCCCGGTCGGCGAGGGCGGCTCGCTGCGCGTCGAGCTGAACCACTCGAACCCCTCGGTGCTCCCGAGCGGTCTGCAGCTCGGCGACAACGACTCCCGCATCCTCGCGTGCGCGATGAACCTCGCGAACGACGGTCTCGCGGTCACGGTCGTCTCGAAGGACCTGCCGCTGCGCGTCAAGGCAGCCTCGATCGGCCTCGACGCCCAGGAGTACCGCGCGGAGCTCGCGGTCGACTCGGGCTGGACGGGCATGGCCGAGACCACGATCGGGGCGAACGACATGGCCGCCCTCTACGAGAACGAGCGGATGACGCTCGCGGCCGCCGCCGACATGCCGGTGAACACCGGGCTCGTCGTGCACTCCGACCGCGGCTCGGCACTCGCTCGCGTCGTCGGCGATCGAGAAGTGCGACTCGTGCGCGGAGACCGCGACGTCTTCGGCCTGCACGGGCGTTCGGCCGAGCAGCGACTCGCGATCGATCTACTCCTCGACCCCGAGGTCGGCATCCTCTCCCTCGGAGGCCGCGCGGGAACCGGCAAGTCGGCGCTCGCGCTGTGCGCCGGCCTCGAGGCGGTGCTCGAACGGCAGCAGCACAAGAAGATCATGGTGTTCCGGCCGCTCTACGCGGTCGGCGGTCAGGAGCTCGGCTACCTCCCGGGTGATCAGGGCGAGAAGATGAACCCGTGGGGTCAGGCGGTGTTCGACACGCTCGGCTCCGTGGTCTCCGACAACGTGCTCGACGAGGTCGTGGAACGCGGCATCCTCGAGGTGCTGCCGCTCACTCACATCCGCGGTCGATCGCTGCACGACGCGTTCGTGATCGTCGACGAAGCCCAGTCGCTCGAGCGCAACGTGCTGCTGACGGTGCTCTCGCGCATCGGCCAGAACTCGCGCGTCGTGCTCACCCACGACGTCGCGCAGCGCGACAATCTGCGCGTCGGCCGTCACGACGGCGTCGCCTCGGTCATCGAGACGCTCAAGGGTCACCCGCTCTTCGCGCACATCACACTGACGCGCTCGGAGCGTTCGGCGATCGCCGCTCTCGTGTCGGAGATGCTCGACGGCACCGAGCTCGCGTAACGTTCGCAATTCAGGTCGACGCACGGTGTGTCGCCCTCGCGAGTGGCCTCGCGGGGGCGACACGCGTGTGCAGACCTGAATTGCGAACAGGGGAGAGAGGATGACCGGAGTGTCCGTCACCGAGAGCAAGCGCGACGAGCTCGCCCGCCGCCGCGCCCGCTGGGGAGTCGCGCTCGTCGCCTCCTCGATCGTCGCGCTCGGCGGCGTCTGGTTCGGTGGAGGGCTGATCGCGGGAACGGGCGTGCGCGGTGTCATCGGCGCGATCGTGCTGATCGCGATCGGCGTCGCTTACGTCGCCGGCATCGTCATACTGCTGCGTGCGTCGTGGACGACGAACCGTGTCGCGCGCATCGGAATGATGGTCGTCGTGTCCGGGACGCTCATCGCCAGCGTCGGTGGCGTCGTGCTCTTCGCCCTCGTCGACTCACGTGACCTCGTGGGTCTCATCATCACCCTCCCGATCGGCATCCTCGTCTCCGTGGGCGGCGCGATCACGGCGCTCATCGGGTGGCTGCTGAGGCCGCCGGCCGAGCCCCGCGCGCGGAACGTCGGCACGCCGCCGTCACCACGTGCCCGCCGGTGGGCGGGTATCGCCGTCACCGCAGGTCTCGCCGTCGTCATCGCCTTCGGCCTCTACGACGCCCTCGTGCTCTCGCCGCAGGCCATGGCGCCCGACTCCACGCTCGCCGACATCTACGCGCTCCTCGATCCCGCCGAGCGCGCGGGCGGCATCATCATGATCGTCGTCTGGGCGGCGTTCTGGAGCATCGTCACGTTGCTCGTGCTCGCCGTCGCACTCGTTCCCTGGACGGGCGGCGTCGGCCGCTGGCTCACGCCGAATCGCCTCGTGGTGCTCGGCCTCGCCCTGGCCTCCGTCGTGATCTTCTTCCAGGGCTGGTCGACGTTCTCACTCGGCAACACGATCTCCGACACCGTTCCGCCGATGGTCGGCACACGCTCCTGGCAGGCCGAGGTCTACTGGTTCGCCGGAACGGCATTCATGATCGTCGCGATCGTCCGGGCGCTCGTGCCCGGCCCCCGCCTCAGGCCTGAGGCGGACGCGTCATCGCGAGCAGGTCGAGAGCCGAGTCGAGCTGAGCCTCGGTGAGGTCGCCGCGTTCGACGTAGCCGAGGTCGATGACCGCCTCGCGCACCGTGATGCCCTGGGCGACCGAGTGCTTCGCGATCTTCGCCGCCGCCTCGTAGCCGATGACCTTGTTGAGCGGGGTCACGATCGAGGGCGACATGCCCGCGAGTGCGCTCGTGCGCTCGGTGTTCGCCTCGAGGCCGTCGACGGTCTTGTCGGCGAGCACGCGCGAGGCGTTCGAGAGCAGACGGATCGACTCGAGGAGCGCCGTTCCCATGACGGGGATCTGCACGTTGAGCTCGAACGAACCCGACGCGCCGGCCCACGCGATGGTCGCGTCGTTGCCGATGACCCGCGCGGCGACCATGAGCACGGCCTCGGGGATGACGGGGTTGACCTTGCCGGGCATGATCGACGATCCCGGCTGCAGGTCGGGGATGTGCAGCTCGCCGAGGCCGGTGTTCGGACCCGAGCCCATCCAGCGGATGTCGTTGCAGACCTTCGTGAGGCTGACCGCGATCGTGCGGAGCGCGCCCGACGCCTCGACGAGACCGTCGCGGTTGGCCTGAGCCTCGAAGTGGTCCTTGGCCTCGGTGATGGGCAGTTCGGTGTCGCGCTGCAGCAGCTCGATGACGAGCTGCGGGAAGCCGGCGGGGGTGTTGATGCCCGTGCCGACGGCGGTGCCGCCGAGCGGAACCTCGGCGACGCGGGGGAGCGCCGACTGCACGCGCTCGATGCCGAGTCGCACCTGGCGCGCGTAGCCGCCGAACTCCTGGCCGAGGGTCACCGGAGTGGCGTCCATGAGGTGCGTGCGGCCCGACTTCACGACGCCCGCCCAGGCCTCGGCCTTCGCCTCGAGGGCGACGGCGAGGTGGTCGAGAGCGGGGATGAGGTCGTCGATGAGCGCGCTCGTGACGGCGATGTGAACGGATGTCGGGAAGACGTCGTTCGACGACTGCGAGGCGTTGACGTGGTCGTTCGGGTGCACGGCGCTGCCGAGCTTCTCGGTCGCGAGCGTCGCGAGGACCTCGTTCATGTTCATGTTCGACGACGTGCCCGAACCGGTCTGGTACACGTCGACGGGGAAGTGCGCGTCGTGACGGCCCGAGATGACCTCATCGGCCGCATCGGCGATGGCGCGGGCGATGGCGGGGTCGAGAACACCGAGCTCGGCGTTGGCCTCGGCCGCTGCCTTCTTGATGCGCGCGAGAGCGGCGATCTGAGCGGGCTCGAGAGCCGAGCCCGAGATCGGGAAGTTCTCGACGGCGCGCTGGGTCTGCGCGCGGTAGAGGGCCGTGGCCGGAACCCGGACCTCGCCCATCGTGTCGTGCTCGATACGGTAGTCGGCGGTGTCCACCACGCTGTGTCCCTTTCAGTGCTTCGGCACGTCGATCGGCCGCGCGAGGTCGTCGCGCGCGTCGATCAGATGTGCCCGATGACGATGTCTGTCTCGGCGCGTCCTTCGACCAGACGGTAGTTCGCACCGACGATAGCCAGCGTACCCGCTGCGATCGCGTCGCTGATCACTTCGGACGACTCGAGAAGCTCGGCGACGGTGTTGCGCAGGTGCTCGCGGCCGACGTACGCGGCGTCGACGTCGCTGGGGTCGATCGGGGCGTCGTGCTCGCCACCCGAGACGCGGCGCACGGCGGGCACGATCTGGTCGACGATGCCCTGGATGTGGGGCGGCAGGGGAGCGGCGTCGGCGGCCTGGGAGTCGATCGCGGCACGCACGGCGCCGCAGTTGTCGTGACCCAGCACGAGGATGAGGGGGACGCCGAGGACCCCGACGCCGTACTCGAGTGAGCCGACGACGTCATCGGCGATGACCTGACCGGCGTTTCGCACGACGAAGGCGTCGCCGAGGCCGACGTCGAAGATGATCTCGGCCGAGAGGCGCGAGTCGCTGCAGCCGAAGATCGCGACGAGCGGACGCTGCGAGCCGGCCGTGTCGCGGCGGAACTCGACGTCCTGACGCGGGTGCTGGGGCGTGCCGGCGATGAAGCGCTCGTTGCCGCGGCGGAGCTCGCGCCAGGTCTCGGAGGGGGTGGAGGGCCTGGCGCTCACGATGATGCTCCTTGTCGTTCAGTGATCGAGGGGGCGATGGCCGTCGCGAGTTCGGTGAACTCGATCGGTTCGGCGCTGCCGAGGAGGATGAAGGTCTCGTCGCCGACCTCGGTCACCAGGCCGTAACGGGCGTTGCCGACATCCGCCGAGGACTTCCGGTTGTCGTAGACCGTCCAGTCGACGCCCGCGATGTCGACCGTGCCGACGGCGAGGGTCTTGTTGAGGCGTTCGGCGACCCACGTCGAGTTCGTCTCGAAGCCCTGGTAGAGACCGATGTACTCGTCGTCGGCGGTGAGGTAGCCGACGTACCAGGCCTGGATGTCGTCGGCCGTGGTGCGGAGCTCGGCGGCGTTCGAACGCCACCCCTGCGGCACGGACGGTACGACGAGGTCACGACCCGTCGAGACGGACGCGCCCTGGGCGACCGCGGCGACGTCGACGATCGGTTCGATCGGGGTGTCGCTGCGCGGAACGATGAGCACGATGAAGATCATCAGGCCGAGCGTCGCGATGAGTGCGTAGATGAGGTTCGAGACCGTCTGGCGCTGACGGTGGTTGCGCGAGTCGACGGCCTTGCGGGCCGCGGTCTCTTCGGGGGTCTCGGGGCGGCCGAGGTGGGCGACGACCCGGGGCGCGGTGTTCTTCGCCATCATGCGTCTGCCGCAGCGGCGCGCGCGGCGTCGAGACGGGCCTTCGCTCCGATGAGCCATTCCTCGCAGCGGGCGGCGAGCGCCTCGCCGCGCTCCCACAGGGCGAGCGATTGTTCGAGCGTCGACGCGCCCTGCTCGAGTTCGGCGACCACGCGGATGAGTTCGTCGCGCGCGTCTTCGTAGCTGAGCGCTGCGATGTCGTCGTGGGAGGGCATGGTGTCCATTCTATTCCGCGTGCGGACGGCTACTTCGAGGCTCCCGGGCCGCGGGAGACGGTGGTGAGGGTGCCGGCGGCGACGGTGAGCACGAGCTCGGTTGCCTCGGGTGCGTCGACGGGGTCGCGCAGCACATGGCCGTCGGGCAGCTGCGCGATCGCATAGCCGCGGTCGAGCGTCGCCTGGGGCGACAGGGCGCGCAACTGCGTGCGCAATTCGCCCGTCGCGGCGTGAGCCCGCTCGAGGATGCGGTCGACGAGGTCGGTGCCGCGGGCGACCCAGCGGGTGATCTCCTCCGCGCGCGAGTCGACGATCCAGTCGCGCTGCGCGAGCACGGGCCGCGAACGCAGCTGACCGACGCGGTCGATCTCGGTCGAGATGAGGCCGGTCAACCGCATGCCGAGGCGCGCGCGGGCCTGCTGCACGCGCGAGAGTTCTTCGGCGACATCCGGGACGACGCGCTTCGCGGCATCCGTCGGCGTCGACGCGCGGAGGTCGGCGACCTCGTCGAGGAGGGGGCGGTCGGCCTCGTGGCCGATGGCGCTCACGATGGGCGTCGTGGCGGCCGCGGCGGCACGCACCACGCGCTCGTCGCTGAAGCCGAGGAGGTTCTGGAAGTCGCCGCCGCCGCGCGCGACGATGATGACGTCGACC